>JBBSMQ010000013.1:0-99900 GCA_038233075.1 Acidimicrobiales bacterium | reverse complement strand
TGCCGGTCATCTCCTTGACCAGCTCGGTGACCGCCGGCATGCGGGTGGAGCCGCCCACCAGGATCACGTGCTGGATGTCGCCCTGGGACAGGCCGGCATCGCTGATGGCCTGCTCGAACGGGCCCTTGCACCGACCCAGGAGGTCGGCGGTGAGCTCCTGGAACTTGGAGCGGCTGAGGCTCTCGTCGAGGTGCAGCGGGCCGTCGGCCCCGGCGGTGATGTAGGGCAGGTTGATCTGGGTCTGCTGGGTGGAGGAGAGCTCGATCTTGGCCTTCTCGGCCGCCTCCTTGAGCCGCTGCTCGGCCATCGGGTCCTTGGCCAGGTCGATGCCGTGCGCGTTCTTGAAGCTGCTGACCATCCAGTCGATGATCGCCTGGTCCCAGTCGTCGCCACCCAGGTTCACGTCGCCGTGGGTGGACTTGACCTCGAAGACCGAGTCGCCGATCTCCAGCACGGAGACGTCGAAGGTGCCGCCGCCGAGGTCGAACACGAGGACGGTCTGATCCGCCTCGTCACCCTTGTCGAGGCCGTAGGCCAGCGCCGCGGCGGTCGGCTCGTTGATGACCCGCAGCACCTCGAGGCCGGCGACCTGGCCCGCCTCCTTGGTCGCGGTGCGCTCGGCGTCGTTGAAGTAGGCCGGCACGGTGATGACGGCCTGGCTGACCGTGTCGTTCAGGTAGGACTCGGCATCAGACTTCAGCTTCATGAGCGTGCGGGCCGAGATCTCCTGGGCCTTGTAGTCCTTGCCGTCGATCTCGATCTTCCAGTCGGTGCCCATGTTGCGCTTCACCGACCGGATGGTGCGGCCGGGGTTGGTGATGGCCTGACGCTTGGCCACCTCCCCCACGAGCACCTCTCCGGCCTTGGAGAAGGCGACGACCGACGGGGTGGTGCGCGACCCCTCGGCGTTGGGGATCACGATGGGGTCGCCGGCCTCGAGGACGCTGACGACCGAGTTGGTGGTGCCGAGGTCGATTCCGACGGCCTTGGGCATGGTGGTTCCTCCGGGTGCAGGGATGATCTCTGTTCTGCAGTGCAGGATAAAAGTTGAGCGCCCTGTTATCAACCTGACGGCGCAGGTTCCCTGCGCCGTCCACCGGGAGACCCGACAACCTTGGTCCAACCCTCACCGCCTCGTCACCGGAGGGTCACCGTGGTGGGGTCGACCCGGCCCGATCCTTCCGCAACCGCGACCCCCAGCCCCTGACCGCCATGGGCCGCTTCGCCCACGAGGCGGTGGCCGTCGACCCCCAGACCCACACCGCCTACCTAACCGAGGACGCCAACGAGCCCAACGGCCTGCTCTACCGCTTCCGCCCGACCGCGAGCGGCGGGGGATACGGCTCCTACCGCTTCGGTGGGCGCCTCGACGCCATGCAGTGCCGGGACGGCGGCCAGATCGTCACCGACCTCTCGCCCTTCCGATCTCCCGGGACGCGCCTCCGCGTCGAGTGGCTGCCCGTCGCCGATCCGCTCGCCTCGACGACCTCGACCCGCCGGCAGTTCGCCGACGGTGAGGTGACCCGCAGCCGCAAGCTGGAGGGGGCCTGGTGGGGCAACGGCCGGGCCTACATCGTCTGCTCCTTCGCCCGGACCTCGGACGGCTCCCAGGCGGAGCACGACGGCCAGGTGTGGAGCTACGACCCCCGCACCTCCACCCTCCGCCTCGAGCTGCGCCTCGAGGTGAACGAGGACCCCGGCGGCCACGGCGCCGACATCCCCGACGGCCCCGACAACATCACCGTGTCGCCCCACGGCGGGTTGGTGCTGGCCGAGGACGGAGACGGCGCCCAGCACCTCCTCTCGGTGAGCATGGACGGCTCGACCCACCTCTTCGCCCGCAACGCGGGGAACGACTCGGAGCTCACCGGCGTCTGCTTCTCGCCCGACGGCCGGACCATGTTCGCCAACGTCCAGTCACCGGGGACCACCTTCGCCATCACCGGGCCGTTCAGCTCGGCCCACTGATCGCCGTCGCGGCAGGAGCGGGCCGACTCCACGTCCGCCCTACGCTCGGGCCATGGCTCCCACCCTCGTCCTGCTCCGCCACGGCCAGAGCACCTGGAACGCCGAGAACCTGTTCACCGGCTGGTGGGACTGCCCGCTGTCGGAGGTGGGCGAGGCCGAGGCCAAGGAGGCGGGACGGCTCCTGGCCGAGGCTGCGGTCCCCCTCGACGTCGTTCACACCTCGGTGCAGACCCGGGCCATCCGCACCGCGGAGCTGGCCCTGGCGGAGATGGGGCTGTCGTGGCTGCCGGTGCGACGCCACTGGCGGCTGAACGAGCGCCACTACGGCGACCTGACCGGCAGGGACAAGGCCCAGACGGCCGAGATCTACGGCGAGGAGCAGGTGTTCACCTGGCGCCGCAGCTACGACACGCCTCCCCCGCCCATCTCCGCCGACAACCCGCACGACCCCAACGACGACCGGCGCTACGCGGACCTGCCACCCGACGTCCTGCCCGCCTCGGAGTGCCTGGCCGACGTGGTCGAGAGGATGCTGCCCTACTGGTTCGACGGCATCGTCGGGGACCTGGCCGCGGGCCGCACGGTGCTCGTCGCCGCCCACGGCAACAGCCTGCGGGCGCTGGTGAAGCACCTCGACGAGATCTCCGACGACGACATCAGCGGGCTCAACATCCCCACCGGCGTGCCCCTCGTCTACGAGCTGGACCCGGCCACCATGCGCCCGGACCCGCCCGGCGATCCCCTGGCCCGCAGCCTGGGTGACCCCGACGCGGTGGCCGCCGCCGCCGAAGCGGTCGCGGCCCAGGCCCGAGGCACCTGACCCACCCGGTTCCCGCCGCCGGCCTCGCCGCCACGCCTCCTGGACGTCGTCGAACCGGTCGACCCGACCGGGGTCCTCGCCCACCGACGTCGGCCACTTCGGGCCGCGGCGACGACCAGCCGCGGCCGGCCCCTGAGAACGGACTGTTACATTCACCCCGGGATTGCCGGGAAGCCTGGTCGGCGCCGTAACTTTCGACCCCGCACGGCCATGCTCATCCTCGTCGCCTCCCACTTCCTGCTCGCCGCGGTGCTGTTCGCCGTCGGGGCCCGCCTTCCCCGCCAGGGGGTCATCGGGCTGGCCCTAGTCGCGCCGGTGGTTGCGCTGGGCTGGTGCGCGACGCAGGTGCCCTCGGTCCTCGACGGAGCCGAGCCCTCCAGCCGCCTCAGCTGGGTCGGTGGGCTCGACGTCGCGTTCTCGTTCCGGCTCGACGGGTTCGCCCTGCTCATGGCCCTGGTCGTGACCGGCATCGGCACCCTGGTGCTCGCCTACTCGGCCGGCTACTTCGGTCCCGAGGTCCCCCGGGCCCGCCTCGCCCGCTTCGCCGGCGGGTTCGTGGCCTTCGCCGGGTCCATGCTCGGTCTCGTCCTGGCCGACGACGTGTGGACCCTGTTCATCTTCTGGGAGGCGACCACCATCACCTCCTTCGTCCTCATCGGCCTCGACGACGATCAGGCCGCGGCCCGAGCCGCCGCCCGCCAGGCTCTCCTCGTGACCGGAGCCGGGGGGCTCGCCCTCCTGGGCGGCCTCGCCATCCTGGCCAACGCCGCCGGCACCACCGCCCTCCTGGACCTGGGCGCCGCCAACGACGCCCGGGTCGTGGTCCAGGTGGGCCTGGTCCTCGTCCTCGTGGGCGCCCTGACCAAGTCGGCCCAGGTGCCGTTCCAGTTCTGGTTGCCCGGAGCCATGGCCGCGCCCACCCCGGTGAGCGCCTTCCTCCACTCCGCCACCATGGTCAAGGCCGGGGTCATCCTGATCGGGCGACTGGCCCCCCAGTTCGCCGAGGTGAGCTGGTGGCGCCCGACGCTCGTCACCGTAGGCGGTCTCACCATGGTCGTCGGCGGCGTCAACGCCCTGCGCCAGCACGACGCCAAGCGGCTGCTGGCCCACGGCACCGTGTCCCAGCTCGGGTTGTTGGTGGTGCTGTTCGGCGTCGGCTACCCCGAGGCCACCGCCGCCGGCGTGGCCCTGCTCGTCGCGCATGCCCTGTTCAAGGCCACCCTCTTCCTGGTCGTGGGCATCGTCGACCACGCCACCGGGACCCGCGACATCCGAAAGCTCCGGGGCCTCCGTACCCAGATGCCGTGGATGGCGGCGGTGGCGGCGGTGGCGACCGCATCCATGGTCGGCCTGCCGCCGCTGCTGGGCTTCGTGACCAAGGAGGCCGCCCTCGATGCACTGGTCGAGGAGCACACGACCTGGGCGACGGTCGCCCTGCTCGTCGTCGTCGCCGGTTCGATCCTGACCACCGCCTACTCCGCCCGGCTGTGGTTCGGCGTGTTCGGCGGACAGCCGGAGCGGTCGACGGACCCGGCATCGGTCTCCCACCCGACCGGGCCGACGATGACCGCGCCGGTGGGGATCCTCACCGTCCTCACCATCGCCGGCGGGCTCGGCGCCGGCCCCCTCGGCGATCGGCTCGGGGTCGCCAGCGAGTCCCTCGACATGGCGGCCGAGAGCCACCTGGCGCTCTGGGCCGGCGTGCACCTGTCCCTCTTCCTCTCGATCGGCATCGTGACCCTCGGCGCCGTCCTGTACCTCGCGCTCGAGAGGTCGACCATCGTGATCCCGGCGTCACCCCTCTCGGGCGAGGGAGCCTTCCTGCGCAGCTACGAGGGCCTCCAGGTCGGGGCGCGCCGTGTCACCGGCGTGATCCAGAACGGATCACTGCCCGCCTACGTCGCGGTGATCTTCAGCGTGGTGGTCGCCGGGGTGGCGGCCGCCGCCCTGCGAGGCGCCGAGGTGGGCCCGGCCGGCCTGGTCGGAGGCCAGCCCCTCCAGGGCGCGGTCGCCTTCCTGGCTGCGACCATGGCCGTCGCCATGATCGCCACCCGACGACGCTTCGTCGCGGTGCTCATGCTCGGTTCCATCGGCTACGCCATGGCGGTCATCTTCCTCATCCAGGGTGCCCCGGACCTGGCGCTCACCCAGGTCCTGGTGGAGACCACGGTCCTGGTGGTCTTCCTCCTGGTCCTGCGCCACCTGCCGGAGGGCTACTCGGCCCCCCCAGAGTGGGCACCCCGTGCCCTGCGCCTGGCCATCGCCGTCGCCGTGGGGGTCGGGGTGGCCGGCTTCGCCATGGCGGCGGGCACGGCCCGGACGGATCGGCCGGTGGCCGATGAGATCACCAGGCTGACCGAGCCCGAAGGCGGCGGCCACAACGTCGTCAACGTCATCCTGGTGGACTTCCGCGGCATCGACACCCTGGGTGAGATCACGGTGCTCGCCATCGCCGCCGCCGGGGTCGCCAACCTGGTCCGGGCCGCTCGGCGCGACCTCGACGACGACGACGACCCGCTCGGAGATCCCGCCGACCGGGCCCCGGGGGCCGGGCCCCCGTCCGGCCGGGTCACCATCGGCGCCCGCTCGGTGGTCTTCGGCCAGGTGACCCGGGCCGCGTTCCCGGTGATCCTGCTGGTGTCGCTCTACATCGCGCTGCGGGGCCACAACGCCCCCGGAGGCGGCTTCGCCGGAGGGCTCATCGCCGGCATCGCCTTCGTCATGCGGTTCCTCTCCGGCGGCTCGCCCCGCCTGCGGCGCGACCGGCCACTTCCGACATCCGGGCTCATCGGTGCCGGGCTCCTCCTCGCCGTCGGGTCCGGGCTGGCCTCCCTGGCGGCCGGCGCGGAGTTCCTCGACGCGGAGATCGCCCACCTGGAGGTGCCCCTCGTCGGCGAGGTGGAGCTGGTCTCCGCCACACTGTTCGACCTCGGCGTCTACGCGCTGGTGCTGGGGGTGGTCCTGAGCGTGCTCACCCACCTGGGTGCAGAGGCATCCCGCCCACCGCGCTGGTTCCGCCAGCAGGCCGACGAGCCCACGAGCCCCGGCGCGCCCACCGGCGCCGAACACCGCCTTGGCCACGAGACCGCGAGCCTCAGCGCGCCCGAGCCCGGCCGAGGCGGCCCACGATGAGCCTCCCCCTCGCGGCGCTGATCGGCGTGCTGTTCGCGGCCGGCACCTACCTGATGATGCACCGGACCCTGACCCGGATCATCCTCGGCTTCGGCGTGCTCGGCAACGGCGTCAACCTCCTCATCGTGTCGACCGGCAGCCGGGCCGGAGCGCCGCCGATCATCGGCGCCGAGGACGGGATGTTCGCCGACCCGGTGCCGCAGGCCCTGGTGCTCACCGGGATCGTGATCGGCTTCGCCCTCCAGGCGTTCCTCCTGGCCCTGGCGTGGCGCAACTGGACCCTCGATGGCAACGACGAGGTCGAGGACGACATCTCCGACCGCCGTCTGGCCGACCGCTACGCCGTCAGCAAGGAAGACGCCGCGGAAGAGGCCGCCTCCGAGGCCGAACGGCAGGCCCGGCGATGAGCCGCTTCGTCCCCCTCACCTTCGCCCTCCCGCTGCTGGGCGCGGCGCTGTGCCTGCTCGCCGTCCGCCACCAACGGGTGCAGCGCATCATCAACCTCACCTCCCTGGCCGCCGGCTTGGCGGTGTCGATCGCGCTGCTGGCCCAGGTCGAGCGGGACGACAGCGCCGTGGTCGCCCACATCGGCGGCTGGTCGTCGCGGATCGGCATCACCTACGTGGCCGACCGGCTCTCGGGCCTGCTGCTCGTCATCGCCTTCGCCACCATGCTGCTGGTGCTCATCTTCGCGGTGGGCCAGGACAGCGGAGACGAGCGCTCGCCCTACTACCACCCCGCGTACCTCGTCCTGGCGGCTGGCATCGCCGCCGCGTTCTCCAGCGGCGACCTGTTCCACCTGTTCGTGGCCTTCGAGGTCCTGCTCATGGCCAGCTACGTGCTGCTCACCCTGCACGGGGAGCCGGGGCAGGTCCGCTCCGGGACGAGCTACGTCATCATCAACAGCATCGAGTCGGTGCTGCTCTTGAGCGCCGTCGGTCTGGTCTACGCGGCGACGGGGACGCTCAGCATGGCCGACCTGCCCGGCGCGCTGGCCGAGCTCGATCCCGGCCTGCGGACCGGGCTCCAGGTGCTCCTCCTGATCGCGTTCGGCCTCAAGGCGGCCGTGTTCCCCCTCTTCTTCTGGCTGCCCGATGCCTACCCCACCGCCCCCAGCCCGGTCACCGCCGTGTTCGCCGGGCTTCTGACCAAGGTGGGCATCTACTCCATCATCCGCACCCAGACGCTGCTGTTCCCCGAGCAGCACCGGACCCTTCTGCTCGTGGTGGCGGCCCTCACCATCATCATCGGTGCCCTCGGCGCCCTCGCCCAGGAGGACATCAAGCGGATCCTGTCGTTCCAGATCGTGAGCAGCATCGGCTTCATGGTCATGGGCCTGGGCATCGGGGGACCGGCTGCCGTCGCCGCGACGGTCTTCTACCTGCTGCACCAGATCCCCATCAAGACCTCGCTGTTCCTGGTGGAGGGCGTCGTCGAGGACAGCGAGGGCACCGGTGAGCTCAACCACCTGAGCGGTCTGGCCCGGCGATCGGGGCCACTGGCGCTGCTGTTCGCCCTGCCCGCCCTCAGCCTGGCCGGGCTCCCTCCGTTCTCCGGCTTCGTCGGCAAGCTGGGCCTGGTGACCGCCGGGGTGGACCAGGGCCAGTACGTCCTGGTGGCTGTGGCCCTGGTGGGCAGCCTGCTGGCCCTGGTGTCGCTGGCCAAGATCTGGCTCAGCGTCTTCTGGGGGGAGCCGGCGGCCGTCGGCGTCGACGGTGGATCCGGGATCCTGGGCCCGCGTCGCACCATGGCGGGGGCCACGGGTGCCCTCGTCGCCATCGGCCTGGCGCTGGCCCTCGCCGCCGGGCCGCTCTACGCGCTCTGTCAGCGCACGGCCACCGACCTCACGACGCCCGGCCGCTACGCGGCCCAGGTGGAGGAGGGCCCATGAGGCCCAGCGCTGCCCCCGCGATCGACGATGACGTGGTGCACCGATGAACGTCGTCCGTCGGTTCGGCCCGTGGGGCGTCGTGCTCACCGTCATCTGGGTGCTGCTCAACGGTGAGCCCACCGTGGGCAACGTGCTGGGCGGCTTGGCGCTGTCCAGCCTGGTGCTGGTCGCGTTCCCCCTCGCCGACACCCGCTCCTCGCACCGCTTCCACCCCCTGGCCACGATGCGCCTGGCCGCCCACGTGGCCTGGAGCCTGGTCACCTCGAGCATCGAGGTAGCGGTGACGGCGCTGGCCCCCACGCCGGCACGCCTCCGGTGCGGCATCGTGCGCATCGATCTGCCGGGGGCCACGCCGCTCACCATCACCCTGGTGGCCAACGCCATCACCCTGACCCCCGGCACCCTGACGGTCTCGGCCACGCCGGACCCGGCCGTGCTGCACGTCCATGCTCTCGGACTGGGCGACGTCGATGAGTTCCGGGCCTCGATCCGCGACCTGCACGAGCGAGCCACCGCCGCCTTCACCCCCATCACCGACGCAGGGGGCGACGACGAATGATCGTCGTCGCCGTCGCGTGCCTCATCGCCCTGACCGTCAGCGCGGGCCTGTGCCTCCTTCGCCTGTGGCGGGCCGACGGGCTGGCCGATCGGGCGGTGGCCCTCGACACGGTGACGGCGACCATCGTGTCCGGCATCGGCGTGGGGATCGCCCTCACCGGTGACGGTGTCTACGCAGATCTCGTCCTGGTGCTGGGCCTCCTCGGCTTCCTGGCCACCGTCGCCATCTCCCGCTTCATGACCCGCAGGGGCCCGTGATGGGCGAGCGGCGCGACCGGACCACACAGCACAGCTCTCTCGTCGACGGCGAGGACGGCGCGCGCCGGCCCCTTGCGACCGGCCGCCCGCGCAACCCGACCACCGGCGGGACGGGGCGCCGATGAGCCTCCTCGCCGTCCTCTCGGCCGCCCTGCTGGTGGCCGGGACCTCCCTCACCGTCACCGCCGTGATCGGGCTGTACCGGCTGCCCGACGTCTACGCCCGGATGCACGCCGCGACCAAGCCTGCCACCCTCGGAATCACCCTCTGCTTGGTGGGCGCCGCCCTCCGTGTCGACGACGTCGACGTGGTGACCAAGCTGCTCCTGGCCGCCGCCTTCCAGCTGGCGACGGCACCGGTCGCCGGCCACCTGCTGGGCCGGGCCGCCCACGACACCGGCGCGGCGCAGTCCATCAGCACCGTCATCGACGAGCTCGGGGACCCCCCGACCCCCCGCGACTGACCACCACCCCTGGCGCTCGGGGCTTGCGGTCCGGCCCCATCGACGGGGCCCCCGGGCGCGACGCTGCCCCTAGGTGGGGGGACCCAGGGGCAGCGACGCCAGCGATCGACGCGGGGCGCCTAGATGGCGTCCACCCCCTGCTCGCCGGTGCGGATCCGGACGATGGCCTCGACCGGTGTCACCCACACCTTGCCGTCACCGATCTTGCCGGTGGCGGCGGCCTTGACGAGCACGTCGACGACCTTGTCCATGTCGCCGTCGTCGATGACGACCTCGAGCTTGAGCTTGGGCACGAACTCGATCTGGTACTCGGTGCCCCGGTAGGTCTCGGTGTGACCGCCCTGGCGACCGAAGCCCTTGGCCTCGGTCACCGTGATCCCGACCACACCGGCCCCCTTCAGGGCTTCCTTCACATCGTCGAGCTTGAACGGCTTGATGATGGCAGTGACCATCCTCATGCTCAGACCTCCGTCTTGTTGGTGGTGGATCCCCCGGCGGGGACGAGGTCTGAGACGCTGAACCCGGCCAGAGAGTCACCGGCGTAGCCCGGCGAGCCGTGCTCGAGGACATCGAGGCCCTCGATCTCCTCCTCCGGTGTCACCCGGAGCCCGATGGTGGCCTTGAGGGCCATGAACAGGGCGCCCATGGTGATGGTCACGAACAGGAACACCGCACCGACGAAGACCATCTGGGTGATCAGCTGGCCGAAGCCGCCGCCGTAGAACAGGCCCGCGTCCTCCCGGCCCAGGAAGGCGTCATCCTTGGCCGCGAACAGACCGATGGCCAGCGTGCCCCAGGCGCCGCAGACGCCGTGGACCGAGATGGCGCCCACCGGGTCGTCCACCTTGACCACCTTCTCGAAGAAGTCCACCGAGAAGACGACCAGGACGCCACCGATGGCACCGACGAGGATGCCGGCCTCGTTGTAGAAGGCGCCGCAGCCGGCGGTGATCGACACCAGCCCGGCGAGGATCCCGTTGCAGGTCATGCCCACGTCGGGCTTGCCGCTCTTGAGCCAGATGGTGGTCATGCCGGCCACCCCGCCGGCGGCGGCGGCCAGCAGGGTGATGACGGCGATGTCCATGACGGCCAGGTCGGCGGCCAGCTCGGAGCCGGGGTTGAAGCCGAACCAGCCCACGAACAGGATGATCGTGCCCAGGGCCACCAGCGGGATGCTGTGACCCAGGATGGCCCGGGGCTTGCCGTCCTTGGTGAACTTGCCCAGGCGGGGGCCGAGGATCAGGGCTCCCATGAGGGCGGCCCAGCCGCCGACGCTGTGCACGATGGTAGAGCCGGCGAAGTCGCTGAAGGGGACCTCCCGCTGCGAGAGCCAGCCGCCACCCCAGGTCCAGTGCACGACCGTCGGGTAGATGAAGGCCGTCAGGAACAGGCTGTAGAAGAAGTAGCTCTTGAACTTGGTCCGCTCGGCCATGGCCCCGGACACGATCGTGGCCGCGGTGGCCGCGAACGCCACCTGGAAGAAGAAGTTCGTTCCAATGGTGAGGTGCGGGGCCGACTCCGGGTCCAGGAAGTTCGGCGCGTCGAAGCTGAGGAACGGGTTCCCCCAGCCGAAGAAGCTGTTGCCGGCCTCGCCGTAGGCGATCGTGTAGCCGATCACGAAGAAGGCCAGGACGCCTGCGCACAGGTCCATGACGTTCTTCATCATGATGTTGGCCACGTTCTTGCCCCGGGTGAGGCCGGCCTCGACCAGGGCGAAGCCGGCCTGCATGAACAGCACCAGGACGCCGGCGATCATCACCCACAGGTTGTCGAGGATGTCCTGGGTGCTGGGCTCGTTGGCCACTTCCTGAGCCCCTGCCGGCGAGGCGACGAGCAGTGCGGCCCCACCCGCCAGCACTGCTCCGGTGATCAGTCTCCGTCTCACGTGTCCTCCGTTGACTCTCTTGGGTTCGGGCACGGCGGTGCCGTGCGGGTCAAGCGACGACGGTACGGAGGCCATGTTTCGGGCCGACGGGCGGAGCGTTACTCCCGTCGAACGCTTTCCTGACGCCCATCTGACGCCGATCCGACCGAACCCTGGACGCGATGGCGACGGAGCCAGCGCGCGAGTGACGACGAAATCCCTACACCGCGTCGGGCCCCTGCTCTCCCGTCCGGATGCGCACGATGGCCTCGACCGAGGTGACCCACACCTTGCCGTCGCCGATCTTCCCGGTGGCAGCCGAGGCCACCACCGCGTCGACCACGCGGTCGACGTCGGGCTCGTCCACGACCACCTCGAGCTTGACCTTGGGCACGAACTCGATCTGGTACTCGGTGCCCCGGTAGGTCTCGGTGTGACCGCCCTGACGACCGAAGCCCTTGGCCTCGGTCACCGTGATCCCGACCACACCGACCCCCTTCAGGGCTTCCTTCACATCGTCGAGCTTGAACGGCTTGATGATGGCGGTGACCATCTTCATGCGTGGTCCTCGGGTTGCTTCATGGCTGGTCCTCTCTGGAGGGCGGGGCTCAGGCGTTGGTGTCGTGGTAGGCGGTCTCGGCGTGCTCGGCCAGGTCGAGGCCGGTGCTCTCGATCTCCTCTGACACTCGCACGCCCATGACGGCCTTGAGCACGACCATGATGACGAGGGTGACGAGCCCGGAGTAGACGATGGTGGCCAGGTTGGCCACCACCTGTTCCAGCAGCAGCTCGGCCGAGCCTCCGTACAGGAGGCCGTCCAGGGACTTCTCCCCGAAGCCCTCCTCGCCGAAGAAGGCGGCGTTGGCGAAGAACCCGATGAGCACCGAGCCGACCAGCCCGCCCACGAAGTGCACCCCCACCACGTCGAGGGCGTCGTCATAGCCGAAGCGGGTCTTGAGCCCGACGGCGAACGAGCAGGCCACCCCGGCGGCGGCGCCGATGGCGAGCGGACCCATCCCGGAGACGAAGCCGGCGGCGGGGGTGATGGCCACCAGGCCGGCGACGATGCCCGAGGCCGCCCCCAGGTTGGTGAACTTGCCGTCGCGCACCCGCTCGACCAGGCACCAGGCCAGACCGGCGGCGGCCGCGGCCAGGAAGGTGTTCATGAACGCCTGGGCGGCCTGGCCGTTGGCGGCGAGGGCCGATCCGGCGTTGAACCCGAACCACCCGAACCACAGGATCCCGGTGCCGATCATGGCCAGGGGCATGGAGTGGGGCGGGTGGCCCTCGCCCGGCCAGCCCTTTCGCTTGCCCAGGACCGACACCGCGGCCAGCGCCGCGATCCCGGCGTTGACGTGGATCGCCGTGCCCCCGGCGAAGTCGACCGAACCCCGGTCGAACAGCCACCCGCCGTAGACCCACTTGAAGACGGGGACGAACACCAGCAGCACCCAGAGGGGCGCGAAGAGGGCCCAGGCCGAGAAGCGCATGCGGTCGGCCACTGCTCCAGAGATAAGCGCCGGGGTGATGGCGGCGAACATCCCGAGGAAGGCGACGGTGGCGATGGCCCCGCCGTTGTCCTCCATGATGCCGATGCCGTCGAGGAACAGGTTGTCCAGGTTGCCGATGAAGGCGCCGTCGCCGCTCTGGGCCAACGAGTAGCCGACCACCACCCAGAGGACTGGCACCACCAGCAGGCACCAAAAGTTCATCATCAGCATGTTGAGCACGTTCCGGGACCGGTCCAGGCCTCCGTAGAAGAAGGCCAGGCCCGGGGTCATGAAGCACACCAGGGCCGCCGAGATGAGGACCCACGCCAGGTCGCCGTTCTCCATGTGTGTGGTCACCCTCCTCTTGCCGGGCACCCGGATGGGCCCGTGGGACGACGGCAAGGTACGGAGGAAGTGTTTCCGGATCATTTCGGTTCGCTGTCGTGAGCATGACGAGTTCCTGTCGACCCCCACCCGCCCCCGTCTCGAGGCCACGCGCGGGGAACGGACGCGCCGTATGCTCCCGCCATGGCCAGCCGTGACACCTACCTCGACCGCCTGGGCGATGTGCCCCTGTTCTCGGCGTGCTCCCGCCGCGAGCTGACCAAGATCGCCAAGGCCGGCGACGAGCTGAAGGCCGAGGACGGCCAGGTGCTCACCACCCAGGGCGATGCAGGGAAGGAGGCCTTCGTGGTCATCGAGGGCAAGGCCACCGTGAAGCGGGGCAACCGCAAGGTGGCCACCCTCGGTCCCGGCGAGTGCGTGGGAGAGCTGGCCCTGCTCGACTACGGCCCCCGCACCGCCACCGTCGTGGCCGACGGCGAGATGGTCCTGTTCGTCCTCGGCGCCCGCCAGTTCGCCGGCGTGCTCGACGAGGTCCCCTCGCTCTCCCGCAAGGTGATGAAGGCTCTGGCCGGCCGCGTGCGCGACCTGGACTCCAAGATGTTCGGCTGACCCGACCGAGGTCGCGACGCGGGCGCCGACGTCCCCGGGGCCGAGACTCGGGGCGAGCGCCGCGACGGCGGGTCGGGGCACCGTCGGACCTTCCAGTCAGAGTCGCTCCCGAGGCGCGGGCACGACGGTTCACAGGCGCGAAACAGTCGCGAAACCTGTCGTGCGTACGGTCGCCGCCATGGTCGACGACTCGTGGGATCGCCGGGCCGACGTCACCCTCGTCCGCTGGCCCGAGCAGGAGACGGTGCGGACGGCGCTGCGCGCCGAGGGCCGGGCCCGGATGCTCCTCCTGAGCCCCTCCACCCCGGCCCCCGACCCTGACGACGACCTCGAGGACTGGGTCCGCATGCCCGTGGCCGAGGCCGACCTCCGGGCACGGGTGCGCTGGCTCGCCCACCGGGTGGCCCAGGACCGTCCTGGTGCCGGTGACCGGGGACCGGTGCTCGATGACGACGGTCTCATCCGGGTGGGCGACGACTGGGTGGCACTTCCCCCTGTCGAGCACCGCCTGGCCCGGGCCCTCGTGAACCGCCTCGGCGCGGTCGTCACCCGCGACGCGCTGGCCACCGCGGGCTGGCCCGACAGCGATCCCGGGCGCAACGCCCTCGACGTCCACGTGCTGCGTCTCCGGCGTCGGCTGGCCCCGCTGGCGCTCACGATCCACACCGTGCGCAGCCGGGGCTACCTGCTCTCGGTCGACGCGCCTGACCGCAAGGTGGAACCAGCCGCCACTTGAGCACGGTGAGCGGACCCGACAGAAGTGGGCGGGACCGCTGGTGATGAGTAGTTTCGACCCCACCATGACTGCCACTGACGAGGCCGTTCCCGTCACGAGAGCCAAGCGGATCCGCCCCCACCACCTGGTCATCGGGCTCGGGGCCGCCATCGCGGCCTTCACCGCCATCTCCGGCGTGGTGCCGCTGATCACCGAGTGGCACTCCGAGGAACCGGTGCACCGCGAGGTGTTCGGCAACATCCCCAGCGCGGTGAAGCTGGCGTTCTACGTCGTGATCCCGGTATCGATCCTGGCCGGGGCCATCCTCTTCTCGCAGCGCACCCGGAACTGGCAGCGCGGCGGCCCCGACGACCGGGCTACCACGCCGAAGAACATCAAGCGGCGCATGGAGGACTTCCGCGCCGGCACCTCGATGAAGACCCTGCTGCGCGATCCCGCGGCCGGGCTCATGCACTCCCTCATCTACTTCGGCTTCCTCATCCTGCTGGGCGTCACCACCACGCTGGAGATCGACCACCAGCTGCCCGAGGGGGCCAGGTTCCTCTACGGCGGCACCTACCAGGGCTTCTCGGCGGTGGGCGATGCCGCCGGGCTGGCCCTGCTGGTGGGCGTGCTGTGGGCCATCGTGCGGCGGTACGTCCAGCGGCCCTACCGCATCCGCATCAAGTCCAAGCCCGAGCACGCGCTGATCCTGGGCACGTTCCTGGCCCTGGCCGTCACCGGCTTCGGGGCCGAGGTGTGGCGCATCGCCCTCGAGGGCCGGCCCGACTACGAGGTCTGGTCGTTCCTCTCCTACCCGTTGTCGGGGCTCATCGACAGCAGCGGCACCCTCGCCGGCGGCCACCAGATCTGGTGGATCGCCCACGTGGCCAGCTTCGTGCTGTTCCTCGCCATCCTCCCCGTCACCATGCTCCGCCACATCTTCACCTCCCCGCTGAACATGTACCTGCGCGACAAGCAGCGGCCCAAGGGCGCCATGAAGGCCATGCCGAACCTGATGGAGACCGAGATGGAGTCCTTCGGGGCCGCCACCGTCGAGGACTTCACCTGGAAGCAGCTGCTCGACACCGACGCCTGCACCATGTGCGGTCGCTGCACCAGCGTCTGCCCCGCCCACGCCACCGGCAAGCCGCTGGACCCGCGCGAGATCGTCCTGAAGACCGGCGAGGTCATGGCCGCCACCGGCGACCCCAAGGTGTCCCCGCCGCTGAGCCTCGACGGCGAGATCACCATCGGCGCCGACTCGCTGTTCGAGCGCATCACGCCCGAGGAGGTGTGGGCCTGCACGACCTGCAAGGCGTGCGACGAGGTCTGCCCGGTCAACATCGAGATCCTGGACAAGATCCTCGACATGCGGCGCTACCTGTCGCTCATGGAGTCGAACTTCCCCACCGAGCTGGGCAACGCCTACCGCTCGATGGAGAACAGCGGCAACCCCTGGGGCATGAGCCAGGCCGAGCGGGCCAAGTGGACCGAGAAGGTCGGCGACGACGTGCCCATCGTCGATGGCAGCGAGCCCTTCACCCACGAGTACCTCTACTGGGTCGGCTGCGCCGGGTCCTTCGACGACAAGAACCAGAAGGTCACCCAGGCCATGGCCAAGCTGCTGACCCGCGCCGGCATCGACTTCGCCATCCTCGGCCCGGCGGAGAACTGCACCGGCGACCCCGCCCGCCGTTCGGGCAACGAGTACATCTTCCAGATGCTGGCCATGCAGAACATCGAGGCCCTGAACGGCATGGGCGTCAAGAAGATCATCACCCAGTGCCCGCACTGCTTCAACACGTTGATGAACGAGTACCCGCAGCTGGGCGGGCACTACGAGGTGATGCACCACTCCAAGCTCCTGGAGCAGCTGGTCGAGACCGGCGCGCTCGACCTCAGCCGGTCCCGCCTCGAGGACCGCATCGTGTACCACGACTCCTGCTACCTCGGGCGCCACAACGACATCTACCTGGCCCCTCGAGAGATCATCGGCCGGCTGGGCGGGGTGGAGGTGGTCGAGGCGCCTCGCAACGGCACCAAGGGCATGTGCTGCGGCGCCGGCGGGGCCCGCATGTGGATGGAGGAGACCATCGGCACCAAGGTCAACGACGCCCGCTCCGAGGAGCTGATCGAGACCGGCGCCAACCGCATCGCCACCGCCTGCCCCTTCTGCTACATCATGATCGACGACGGGGTGAAGGGCGCGGGCAAGGACGAAGACGAGGTGAAGGTGGCTGACATCGCCATGCACCTGGTCGAGGCCCTGGAGCAGGGCGAGGCGGCGGACAGCGCCGCCGTCCACGGCGCCCCCGACGGCGCCCCCGTCTCCGGCTCCTGATCCCGCACACACCACTCGGAGTGGGCTCCTGTGTGGGTAGCCAGGCGCACCGAGACATCTTGATTGTCACGCTTCGTGGTGAAATAGGGTATGATGACCTCCGCCGAGCACGCTCGGTGTGCAAGGATGGTCCGAACGACCTAGACGCGAAGGTCGCCGACCCGAGGGTGCGGTGATCTCGATCACGAAGGGTGGCGGCTTGGCGGCCACCGGGGAAGGACACGCGTGACCAAGACGGCGCCACCCACTGAGAAGACCGCCCCGGCCCTGCGCGAGGACGCAGGTCCGATCGGCGGTCAGGCCCTGGTCGAGGGCGTCATGATGCGCCGGGCCGGAGCCTGGGGCGCCGCCGTGCGCCGCACCGACGGCAGCATCGCCACCACCGTGGCCACCCTGCCCCACGACGGTGAAGGCATCCGTCGCATCCCCCTGGCGCGGGGCCCGGTGGCCCTGTGGGAGTCGGTCAGCCTCGGCACCCGGGCCATGCTGTGGGGGGCCAAGGAGCGCGGCACCGCCGACGGCCAGGGCTACTCCCGCGCCGGGATGGCCGCCACCACGCTGTTGGCCGCGACCCTCGCCGTCACCTTCCTGCTGGTGCTCCCCGCCGCCGTCCCCCACCTGCTCGGCATCGAGGGCCGGTGGCTGTTCAACGCGGTGGAGACGGCACTCAAGCTCGGGGTGCTGGTCGGCTACATGGCGCTGCTGACGCTCAACACCGAGGTGCGGCGCACGTTCTCCTACCACGGCGCCGAGCACATGACGATCCACGCCTTCGAGCACGGCGTCGCCCTGGAGCTGGCCGCGATCCGCCGCTTTGACCGGCGCCACCCCCGCTGCGGCACCGCCTTCCTCCTGATCGTGGTGCTGGTGTCGCTCGGCGTGCACCTGGCCATCGGCGACGTGAGCTGGCCGGCCCTCCTCGCCAGCCGGGTGCTGGGCCTGCCCCTGGTCGCCGGCCTGGCCTTCGAGGTCATCCGCTTCGCCGACACCCACCGCCACACCGTGGTGGGTCGTGTGCTCATGGCGCCCGGCGGGTGGCTCCAGACCCTCACCACCCGGCCGCCCGACGACGACCAGATCGAGGTGGCGGTGGCGGCTCTGCGCGCCACCCTCTCCGCCGAGGTCGCGATCGACAGCCCCCGCAGCGAGGCCGATGACGCCGACGCGGCCGATGAGGTCGAGGGCGTCGGCGCCGGGGTGCCGGCGTGAGGCCGCAGGGCACCCGCGGCCGAGCCGAGGGCCACGGCCCTCACCGTCTCGACCGACGCGGCCGGGACCACCGGCGACGAGGCGCCACCGCGGCGCAGGGGACGTCGCTCGATCCGGCCGCGCTCATCCGCAGCTCCAAGGGCCGTGCGGTGATCCTGGCCCTGGCTGCGGCGACCATGGCGGTGGAGATGGCTGCGGCCCTCGCCGGGGCCACGATCGAGATCGGGTCCTTCTCGCTGTCGGTCTCGCTGGTGCCGTCGCTGATCCTCCTCGCCGCGCTCGGCGCCTCGGCGTCGGGCCCGCTCGGTGATCGAGGCCGGGTTCTGCCGTTCTGGATCGCCATGGTCGCCGGGTTCCTGCTTGGCCTCACCCTCTTCGCCCGCACCGGCGACGGCATCGACATCGCCGCCCTGCTGGTCGCGGCGGCCAACGAGGAGGTCGTGTTCCGCTTCGCCGTGCCCCTCGTCGTGGCCAGCGCCCTCATGGTCCTGCGTCTGCCCGCAGGCCCGGCTCGCATCATCGGCTACGTGGTTGGCGGCACCTGGTGGGTGCTGCTGCCGGGCCACCAGGCCCAGACGGACAGTGCCGCGATCCTCGCGACGTACGGCGCCTTCGCCGTCATCAGCGCCCTGGTGGTGGCTCGATCGCGGGCCCTCATCCCGATGACGATCGCCCACTGTCTGCTCAACGTCATCACCATCGCCGCGACGCGGGGCGACATCACCGGCGCCGGCCGAGGGGCACTCAGCCTGTGCCTGCTGTTCCTGTTGGTCGGCACCTACGCCTGGCCCGGTGACCGGCCGACCCGCACCGCAGGGACGACCGGCCGGGGCGACGAGGACCTCATCACCGACACGGTGATCGACCTGCGTGACGGTCGGCGCCCGTCGATCCGACGCGGCGAGCAGATCACCTGGCTGACCGAGCCCGACCGCGACGATGCCGCTGCGGTGAGCGTCGAGCCGCCCGACCCGGGCTGAGCGCTCCCGCGGGGCCGTTGCGGGCGCCGGGATGGGGCCGGCGGGAAGGCTCGCTCGGTGGCGCCGCCGGGCGCAGCGAGGGAGGAGCTGGGGCGACCCGACCCCGAGCTGAGCCGATGGGGTGGCGCCGGCCGTGGGGTCCCGGGCGGGGCGTCGGCGTCGTCACGGACGGGTGGGGCTCGGCACTAGCGTCCTCGCCCGATGATCCTGTCCGACCGCTCCATCCGCGAGGCGCTGGCCGCCGGCCGCATCGAGATCGACCCGCTCGACGAGAGCTTCATCCAGCCCTCGTCGGTTGACCTCACCATCGACCGGTTCTTCCGGGTGTTCCGCAACCACACCATGCCCCTCATCGACGTGAAGCGGGACCTCTCCGACCTCACCGAGCTGGTCGAGATCCCCGCCGACGGGGTGTTCATCCTCCACCCCAACGAGTTCGTGCTCGGTGCCACCGCCGAGCGGGTGCGGCTCTCGCATGACATGGTCGCCCGGCTGGAGGGCAAGTCGAGCCTCGGGCGCCTGGGGCTGTTGATCCACTCCACCGCCGGGTTCGTCGACGCGGGCTGGGACGGCTACCTGACCCTGGAGCTCTCGAACATCGCCACCCTGCCCATCACCCTCTACCCGGGGATGAAGATCGGCCAGATCTCGTTCCTGCAGATGAGCACTGAGGCCGATAACCCCTACGGCTCGGCCCAGGTCGGCTCCAAGTACCAGGGTCAGCGAGGGCCTACACCGAGCCGCTACTGGGAGAACTTCGGGGCCTGAGCCTCGGGCCGATGGCCCCGGCGGTGTCGATCGCGGGCGGCCCGCACCACGAGCACCTCCACCCCGACGGCGGCTTCCGCCGACGCGCTCCGATCAGGGCTCGTGGACCTCGGCCGCATCGGCCGCTGCCACCTCGGCGGGGGTGGGCTCCTCGATCAGGTCGTCGACCAGCCCGTCGCGGTGACGCCGAGACCGGTAGACCTCGACGAACACCGGGATCAGCGACAGGAAGACCACCCCGATGATCGTGTACTCGATGTTCTCGCGGACGAAGCTGACGTTGCCGAGGAAGTGGCCCAGGGAGGTGACACCCACGGCCCACACAAAGCCGCCGACGAGGTTGTAGGTGATGAAGGTGCGGTACTGCATCTTGCCCACCCCGGCGAGGATCGGGGCGAAGGTGCGCACGATGGGGACGAAGCGGGCCAGGAAGATGGTCTTGGGGCCGTGCTTCTCGAGGAAGGCGTGGGCCTTGGTCACGTGGGCCTGCTTGAACAGCCGGGAGTCGGGCCGGGAGAACAGGGCCGGACCGACCTTGCGGCCGAAGACGTAGCCCACCTGGTCCCCGGCCACCGCGGCCACGAAGAACGCCACCAGCAACACCGGCAGGGGCGGCAGGGCGTCGACTGCGTCGATGAGCCCGGGGGTGTCCCGGGCGAACTCGGCGGCACCGTCGGAGGTCAGGAAACCGACCAGGAAGAGCAGCGAGTCGCCGGGGAGGAAGAAGCCGAAGAAGAGGCCGGATTCGGCGAAGATGATGGCCACGACGACGAAGAAGACGCTGCTTCCCGCCTTGCGCAGCCAGAACTCGGGCTGCATGAATGAGGGGCCGAGGGCGAGGATCCTTGCGAGCACGGCCACACGCTAGGGGGCGGGAACCTCCCGATGGCAGCCGACCTCTCGCGGCGACACCCATCACCTGGCGTACGGGACCAGGTCGGCCCTCTGGTGGGGTCGTCAGGGGGCGATGGTCGGCTGTCCTCCGGCGGTCGCCTGGTGCCGGCGAAGCGGTCCCCGATCTGATGGCGGTCGCTCAGGGCCGGCGACGTGATCCGCGTCCTGCGACGGTGGTCGTCCGGCGTCCGGCGGTCGCCTGTGCCGGCGACGTGGTCCGCCCCCTGGTGGTGCTGACCAACGAACCCACGACCAGTTCGGGTCTCTCGACGGTCAGGGGCGAGGAGCCGGGCTCGCAGTCGATCGACGTCGGCGGTGCTCACGCCGGCCGACGCCTCCGGCCGGAGCCCGTGCGATGGCCGTGACCGCAGCGGCCACCCGGTCCGAGAAGCGGTCGAGCGCATGGGGTAGTAGTCGGGCGTGCCCAGGCGCTCACCCCACCGCTCCACGAAGGCGACATCGGCCTCGTCCTCAAGTGGCGAGAGGACGATGGTGATGCCATCGGGTCGGGTGCCCACCGGCGCACCCTTGGCGACCTCCCCCGCATGGCGCAGGTCGACGACGGTGCGGATGCCGTGGTCCCAGGCCGCGGCCCAGCCGGTGTCGGTGAGCCGGTGGCAGCTGTCGCTGCGCACCAGCGCGCCCCACCGGATCCGGCGTCTTTGATCCGCGACCAGCCCGCCCAGGTCGCGGACGTTCGCGCACCCGTCCCACTCCAACCACCGGTCATCGACCACGGACGCACCGTAGGGCGGTCCCCGGTCGACGTCCCCGGGTGGGCCCACCCCGACCGCCCCCGTTGGGGCGGCAACGCCCCCTGGGGCGCCGCTATGATCGGCGCTCGCGCCGTTGGCGGTGCCGTTGGGAGGACGCCGGTCCTCCCCCGCACGCCCACCTCGCGGGTGTAGTTCAGAGGCAGAACATCAGCTTCCCAAGCTGAGAACGCGGGTTCGATTCCCGTCACCCGCTCCACGCACGAAACCCAGGTCAGCCCCGGTTCCCGAGCGGTCTGGGCCTTCGGCGAATCCGGTCCGATTCGGGCGACGTGACCCTAGCGTGACCCTCTGGATCGGCAGCTGGAGTCATGCCGGCCTCTCTTTGGTGGGCCGAGGTGATGAGGCGTTCTTCGCTACTCCACGGGTCACGACAGAACCCCAGCCTGCCAACACCGGGCACTCACATCTCCGGGAGCTTTCTGGCCCAACCCATCACTTGTCCTCTGTCCTTCGCAGGCCGAAGGTCCTTTTTCTCAGACCGTCAGGCTCGTCCCCTGAGGTTCCCGGCCGCAGCAGGTTGTGCAGGCTGTGGGGGTCGGCCGCCAGTCGATCGTCGAGCCCCTCGGCCGAGTTCACACGCTGTCTGAGCTCGTCCTGCCGGCGGGCCACGTCGTCCCAGTCCCGATGCAAGTGCTCCACATCCTCACCTAGTGCCTCCTCGTGAAGTGCGACGATTCGCTGCCCGAGGTCCACCGGGAGGACCGCCTCATCGGCGAGCGCGTTACGAACACAGTGGGCGATGAACAGGCCGGCGCCAACGACGCCGAGCATTGATTGACAGGCGAAGCGCTCATCAAAGCGGTCGATGCAGATGGGCAGGTCGCAGTTCTCGATCTCGTCGAAGAACGCCGCGACCGAAAGGAAGGTCGTGTGGGCCGCGTCCGAGGCGTGCCCGTAGAACTCGCGCGACACATCAGCGGGGCCGCCATGCTGTTCGACCCACCGCCTGACCTCTCGGTCGGGGTGCCAAGTCCCCTTCTGGACCCACTTCTCGGCCGCGTCTGGCTCATGGGCGAGCTTGCGGGCGAGCCCCGCTGACTCATAGACGCCACGCACGAGCAGCGGGACCTCGCTGTAGTGCCCCAGGGTACGCAAGGAAGTGCGAAACCCGCAATTGCTCGGCCGACCGCCGGAAGCACAGCCATGCGGCCAGTGTGTTCGCCTCCTCCACGAGTGGAGCTGCCTTCAGGAAGTCAACGAGCCCCACCGACAGCGTCACCGCCTCCACCCCCATCGCCGCCTCGCGAGGTAGATGTTCGTCTACCGATGCGGCGTGCATCGCAGACGCCTGGGCTTGTACTCCCGGGTCATAGTCGACCCTCCCACTGTGCCTCGCCTGCGGCGTACGACCATCACGCGATGCAGAGGAGCTGAAGCGGCCCACACCCCCGGTCGGATCAGAGGTGGCCTTCGAGTAGGAAGTCGACGGTCTGGTCGAGACGCGAGTCCGCGAAACGGTAGAGCTCCATCAGGTCGTGGCGGCCATCGCCCGCGTCCCTCCAGGCCAGCCCAGAGACCAGCTCGAGCGCTAGGACGGGGGCCGATGGCTCAGTGCCACCGGCCCTGGGCGTGATGAACCAGTAGAGCGACCCGACCAAGCCAAACGGCGACCGGACAGGGTCCGCGCCCACCAGGTGGTCCGCGGCGTCGGCGAACTCCTCGAAGAGGTGGCGGCGGTCGACGCCGTGCGGAGTCTGGGCAGCCCTAACCGTTCTCCTGCACCATCAACCTAGCCCGCGCCCGTCGCCCAGGACCTAGCGTGGCGGTGTGGCTGACATCGCCCTTTCTCCGCTGCGGGCGCTGGTCGAGGCGCACCGAGCGGAGATCAAGGCGGCGGCGCGCCATCGGGGCCGAGCGGTCGCCGTGTTCGGCTCCGTCGCCAGGCAGGAGGAGACGCCGTCGAGTGACATCGACTTCCTCGTCGAGTTCGAGGAGGGCAGCTCCCTCTTCGATCTCGTCCGACTGAAGGGCGCGATCTCAGCGACCTGCTCGACCGGCAGGTCGACGTGGTCTCCCTGGGCGCGCTCAAGTCCAATGTCCAGTAGCCACCGGACATTGGACAGCGACGGGAGGTGGACGATGCCGAATCTCCGCATCCAGCCGGGGCACCAGACCGATGCAGCGATCGAGGAGCTCGAGGTCCTGACCACAGGCGACCGGGGCCTCAGTGCCGTTCGCTCGGGCTCGGTCCAGGTCGAGCTGGCCGTGGGACGACAGACCTGGCCTGCGAAGATCATCGTGCGGGACGCCGTGTCACGGCGGGACGCTCAAGCCCTTGTCGAGACCGAGGCACGTGGTTCGAAGGTGATCGTGGCCAACCAGCTCTCCGAGGAGGCCAAGGACTACCTCACCGAGCACAACGCTCGACTCCGCTCCTTCGGCTGGAGCTGGCTGGACCGCCGGGGCGAGCTGCAGCTCAACCACCCGCACGCCTCGGGGGTCATCCATTTCGACTCGACCGTGGTCCCCACGGGGGGGAACCAGCGATGGAAGACCGCGGCGCCCGGCTCCGACGGGCCCATCCGGGGTCGGGCCGGGATCGGCTGGACCTCGGCGCTCCTGCTCGATCCGGACGAGCCACCCTCGATCCGCGCCGTCGCCCGCGAGACGCAGATGTCCCACGGCGCCATCGGAGAGGCATCGAAGCGGCTGCGCGAGGCAGGTCTCGTCCTGCCCTCGGGCCAGCCGGACATCCCGGACCTGTTCTGGGCCCTCGCCGCGGTCTGGGGTCCGACCCGGGCCGCCCCCGTCACCTCGGTCCCGACTATGGAGGTTGCCGACAGGCTGCACGCCAACGCCGACGGCCCCGCCCAGTCGATGATCCCTGGCTGGTGCCTGGGGGGCGACGAGTCGGCCGCGGCGTGGGGTGCTCCCCTGTTCGCTGCCGGGGTTCGACCCTGGATCTGGGTGCCGACGGAGGGCGACGGCCGCCGGGCCGAGCGGGCCCTCGGCACGGCCTCCTGGGATGAGTCCGCCGCTGTGGTCGCCGTGCCGCCGACCGCACTGGTCTGCCTCCGCCGCACGACACCACCGACGGACGAACGGGCGCTCTCGTTCCTGCCCACCGCCCACCCACTGTTCCTCGCCCTCAACCTTGCGCAGGACCCGTCGCGCGGGCGCGAGATCCTCGATCAGTGGCATCTCGACCAACCCGGTTTCCGTCGTGTCTGGTGAGCCTCCGCTCACGACGCTGCCGGCGTCGAGCAGACCGCTGCTGGAGGCGGCGAGGACGGTCCTGGCCACGCCGGGGCTCCCGCCGGTGGTCCTCATCGGCGGGCTCGCCGTCACCACCTGCGTGAGCGCAGCCGGCGTCGAACATCGCGCCACCGTCGACATCGACCTCGTGACCACCTACCTCGAACCCGAACCCGAGGCGGCCGAGCTCATCGCCGACGCCCACCACTCGGCCCAGGACCCGCTCCTCGTCGACGGAGTGAAGGTCGATATCATCCCCACCAACGCGGTCTCCGAGGCCGACCTGGACGGTCTCGACGACGGGTCCCGACTCTTCGTCTCCGGACATCGCTGGGCCTTCGAGACGAGCCGGTGGTCCCCGACTGACCGCCAGCGGAGCGGAGGCTCTCGACGTCCGCATCGCCTCGGTTGCAGGGCTGGTCGCGGCCAAGAGCCACGCCGTCGGCTACCCGACCGCACGGCGGCGAGCCACCAAGCATGCTTCGGACCTCCTCGATCCGCCATGACGATCATGTTCGCGCAGACCCCGCCGCCGGCAGACTGAGGGCCACGTGGTGGCTGCACCGGGAGGCGACGCGTCTCGGCCTGCGGACCATCACCGTCGACGACACGACGACCGAGGACGAGCTGGCCGGCCGGGTGACACACGCGTTCGGGCTCTGACCCGTCGACATCGTCACGACGGAACCCGGTCCACGAGCGGTCGCCCTCGGCATCGACCACCATGGCCATGCCACCCAACGATCCCGAGGAGACAGAAGTGACCGACCAGCGCATCGAGGTGCAGCGGGCCATCGCGGCCGAGCCGAGCGCCATCTTCGACCTCCTCCGCTCGCCTGACGGCCACGTCGCCATCGACGCGTCCGGGATGCTCATGTGGGCCGAGGGGGATCCGGCGACGGACGTGGGCGACCGCTTCACCATGCACATGGACCGGGACTCCCTGCGGGACTTCGACCTGGGGGAGTACGAGGTCGAGGTCGTCATCTCCGCCTTCGAGCAGGACCGCGAGGTGGCCTGGACCATCGACGGGGTCATGCAGCCACCGATCGGTCACATCTATGGCTACCGCCTCGACCCCATCGACGGCGGCACGCTCGTGACCTCCTACTACGACTGGTCCGAGATCCACGAGGACTACCGGGAGGCGGCCGCCACCGTGTTCCCGGTCATCAAGGAGACCGGCCTCATGGCCACCCTCGGCATCCTGGCCCGCACCGTCGCACCCGGCGCCGGCCGCCCCGGTGCCCAGGGCTGAGCCCGTGTCGGTCCCACCACCCGATGATTCTTCGAAGCCGACGTCCTCGAGGTAGCGCAACAGCGCGATCACGGCCGGGTTCCGCGGACCGTCCGACCGGTGGACGATGCCACCAGCCTCATGGACCTCGGTCCGCCAACCTCCATCCAGCCGGCGCTCGGTCGCGTCCTCAGGTGTGCTCGTGGCGGTCCGATGTCGCCCTCGTGGACGAGGCGAGCCACTCGCTCGCACTCGTCGATGTCGGCGTCGACCCTCACCCGCCTGAGCATCGGCGCAGCCTCGCAGACCGTCCAGCCCGCCGGTCCCGCTTGGCACCGCGCCGACGTGCCGACGTGCCGACTCAGGCGATGGAAGCGGGCTCAGCCTTGGGGGCCACAGGTGCGGCGTCGAGCGGGCGGGTGCGAAGCCGGGCGACGACCAGGCCCGAAGCCTTGGCGGCGAGGGAGAGGATCCAGATCGCGAGGACAAGGAGGACGATCATGAACCGGCTCGGCCGCCCTGACCACTGGCCGGGCACCCCTCCCCGTGTCCCGGAAGTCTCGCCGCCAACGTGGGACCGGAGCACGCCGATGGGGACCGCCACACGCCACCGCTCAGGTGTCACCGAAGCGGGCTTCGTAGGCCGCCCGCACCCGGTCCAGATCGGAGGGCAGCAGATCGGCCGCCTCGCAGCCATCGACCACCAACCGGGCCTGGCGGCGCAGCGGGTCCAGCCCCGACGGGGCCTTCGCCGTCCGGCGCGACTCGCAGAGCAGGTGCATCGCCTCCAACAGGTAGATGGAGACCGTCGGAAGAGCCTGCGATGCCAGGCGCAGCTCGTTGAAGGCGAGGTCCACCATCCCGTCGTGGCTCGGTGTGTGGGGACGGAGGAGGCGCTGGCCCTCGTCTCCCGTCCGGGCGCTCGACGGGCAGTCGCGGTCGAGCATCTTCTGGAGGACGGTCGCGAGGTGGAAGATGGCGTCCTGGGCGGTGGTGGGATCGTTGATCCCGGGTGAGAGGGCCCGGAGGCCCACGTCGGCCAGCTGGCGGATCCCGAAGCCGACATCCTGCTGCAAGGTCCGGCTGTCGCCCACGTAGACCGCGTTCCGGAGCGCCTTCTCGACAACGGTCCGCTCGTCGGGATCGGGCACCGGCCAGAGCGTGGCGAGCGGCGTTCCCGCCACCGCGTAGCTTCCGCTCGCCGTTTCGAGGCGCACCACCCCACCCGGCGGGGCGACGCTGAGGAGGGCGTCGTCGTCGACGTATTGGATCCAGCCGTCGCGGGTGAAGTGCACGATGAAGCCCTCGACGGGCGGGGGCTCGTCGAAGGTCCCGGGCGAGGGACCGTGGGGCCCGGGCCAGTTCTGCTCCACGCTCTCGAGGGAGTCGTCGGTCACGCCCTGGAGCAGCTCGCTCACGTCCATCGAGTGGGCGCTGTGGTTGATGAACCCAACCGTGGCGAGGATGGCACCGATGCCGAGCACCAGAGCAAGTGCCACCGACACGTTGGGCACCACCGGCTGACCGCCCTCGTCGAGGGCGTCGCGCACCGAGCGGAGCACGACCAGGCAGTAGGTGAACGTCCCCACCACCACGCCCATCACTCGCTTGTTGAACGGGTCGCGGAAGAGGCTGTGGACCACCCGGGGCGAGAACTGGCTCGAGGCCAGCTGGATCACGAGCAACGAGACGGAGAAGGCGATGCCGGCGAAGGAGATGGTGGCAGTAGCGACGGTGGACAAGACGGCCCGTGCGTTGTCGACGGTGGACTGGAGCACGAACGGAAGGCCCACGTCGCTCTCGGTGAGGGCGGCATCGACCTGCAGGCTCGCCTGGCCGAGCAGCGCGCCCCCGATCACGAACAGCATGGGCACGACGAAGAAGCTGCTGCGCAGCCGATCGGTGAGGGCTGACAGCGCGAGCTTCACCGGTCAACCCTGCCACAGCCGCCGGAGGACACGACCGGGGCAGTCGGGTCAGCCCCCGGTGTCGCCATCCGCCGGCGCCCCACCGGCGGGCCCGGACACCCCGGCGGGGGGGACTCCGTCGGTGAGCTCTCCCGTGGGCGCACCGTCACCGGTCCCGGTGTGGCCGTCGCCGGCCCCGGCACCGTCGCGGGTGGCGGCGCGACCGTCGCCGCCGGCCTGCTTGGCCTCCACGAAGGTCTGGAGCAGGGCCCCGAGGTCGACGCCGAGCATGGTCTTGGCCAGCTCCTGGCCCTGGGCCACGGTCGAGGCCACCGTCTTGACGGTCTGGCTGGCACCGTCGGTGGAGATCACCGTCATCTGGTCGATGGCGCCCATGGGCGAGGCCGCCTCGGCCACCACCTTCGGGAGGGTGTCGGCCACGATGTCGATGATGGCGGCCTCGCCGTAGTGCTCGAAGGCATCGGCCTTCTTGGCCATGGCCTCGGCCTCGGCCTCGCCTCGGGCGGCGATGGAGTCGGCCTCGGCCTGGCCCTCCGCCCGGATGGCGTCGGCCAGGGCGGTGCGGCGCTCGCGCTCGGCCGCACCGGAGAGGCGGACCGTCTCTGCTCCCGCCTCGGCCTCGGCGATCTCGCGGGCCTTGTCGGCGGCGGCCTGCTGCTCGGTCGCGTAGCGGGCGGCGTCGGCCGGCTTGCGCACCTCGGTGTCGAGCTCGCGCTCCTTGAGCTCGGACCGGCGGGCGGCAACCAGCTCCTGGGCCTGGATCACCTCCTGGTCCTTGGCCGCCTGGGCCAACGGGCCGGACGCGGCGGCGTCGGCCGCGGCGGCGTCGGTGAGGGCCTTGATCTCGGCCTGCTTGAGCGCCAGCCCGCGGTTGGCGACGGCGATCTCCTCCTCGGCCAGGATGCGCGCCTGCTCGGATTCGCGCCGGGCCACCGCCTCGGCGATGGCGGCTTCCTTCTCGGCCCGCGCTGCCTCCGGGCGACCCAGATCGAGGAGGTAGTCCCCCTCGGCCTGGATGTCCTGGAGCTGGAAGGTGTCGAGCACCAGGCCCTGGCCGGTGAGGCTGTTCTCGGCCTCCTCGGCCACGGCCCCGGCGAAGGCGGCGCGGTCGCGGATGATCTCCTCCACGCTCAGTCGACCGACGATGGCGCGCAGCGAGCCGGCCAGCACCTCGCGGGTGAACACGTCGATCTCGCCCTGCTGGCCCAGGAAGCGCTGGCCCGCGGCGCGGATGAGCTCCTCGGTGCCCCCGACCTTGACCACGGCCACCCCCTCGAGGGTGCAGCGGATGCCGTTGGACGACACCGCGGCGGGGACGCTCACGCCGATCTGGCGGCTGGTGAGGCCCATCACGCCGAGCTTCTGCACGAACGGCACCACGAAGACGCTGGCGCCCAGGACGACCTTCTGGCCCGAGGTCTGATCGTCTCCCGCCTTGCCCTTGCGGCCGGTGATGATGAAGGCCTCGTTGGGGCCCGCGACCTTGACACGGGTGATCACGAAGCTGATGAGTGCCAGCACCAGCACACCGAGTCCGGCAGCAGCGATGAGGACGGGGGACATGGGATCAGGCTCCTGTGGTTGGGGGATCGGCGGGTCGGTGGTTCAGGACCCGAGGGCGGCGTCGGCGTCGAAGGCCTCGACGGTGACGAGGGTCGACGACGTCACGTCGACCACGACCACCGGGGTTCCGGCGGCGATCGGGGCGTCGGCCATGCACGAGACCTTGACCGGCCCCGACGGGCGGGTCAGCAGGGCCGCGCCGTAGCGCCCGGACTGCGGCGCCTCGACCACCCGGCCCAGCGATCCGAGCAGGTCGGCTGCGGTGTCGGTGCGGTTGGTCGGCATGTCGGTGAAGGCGGCGCTGAAGCGCACGGTGACCGCGGCGAAGGCCACCCCGGCGAGGGCGCCGAGGATGAGGGCCGACGGGCCCAGGGCGCCGATGAGGGCGCCAGCGACCCAGCCGAAGGCGCCACCGAAGGCAGCCAGCACGGGCAGCGACAACCAGGACGGGCCGAGGTCGAGCGCGTCGAAGACATCGTCGAGGCCATCGAGCACGATGGCGAGGACCAGCAGCGCCGTGCACGCCACACCCACCCACAGGAACGCGTTCATCGTTCCCCCGACACTACCCGTCGCCCTCGTGCTGAGGCCCTCGCGTTCTGGTCTCGCCTCGTCGGCTTTGCCGGCGACATTCGGCGTCCCGTTCAGGTCACATCGCCGGCCCTTGGATCGTCAGGTCCGTGACCGACCGAGGCGAACGTGAGAGGACGGGTCCGCGGCCGGCGATGACATCTCCTCCATCACTGGAAGGCCACGAGGGAGCGCGGCCGGCAGCACCGAGCGAGGACGGCGGCCAGACTGGACGGCACCATGAGCACTCCATCGGCGCGCCCCGCGACCAGGGTTCCTCTGTGGGTCCGACTGGCGCTGGTTGCCCTGGGCATCCCCAACGCGCTGACCGGTCTGTGGGCGGTGGTGGCGCCGGAGCGGTGGTTCGACCGCTTCCCGGGGTTCGACCCACGCCTCGTCGCGGCCGAGCCGCCGTACAACGCCCACCTCGCCACCGACGCCGGCGCGGGGCTGCTCGCCTCGGGCCTGGTGCTGATGGCGGCGGCGTGGCTGGCCGATGCCCGCTCGGTGCAGCTGGCGCTGGTGGCCTTCGCCACCTTCGCGGTGCCCCACGCCGCCTACCACCTCCTCAACCCCGCCCCCGGCCTCAGCACCGCCGAGGACGTGCAGAACGCCGCCCTGCTGATCTTCGTGGTCGTCGTCGCCGTGGTGCTCTTCGTCGTTGCCCGCCGCAGCACCGCCCGCACCGTCTAGTGCCGTGACCGGCAACCTGCGCGGGGTTCGCGTCGGGGCCGGGCGGTCCGAGCCACCCGTCTCGCGGCGCGCCCCGGGCCCTGAGCGCCGTTCCGTCGACGGATGTTCTCGCTGATCCGGCGGGACCGTGATCGGGGCCGTCAGGATCGATCAGAGGGCGAGGAGGCCTTCGACGACGGTCACGAGATCGGCCCCGGACACGTCGGGCGGGGCGAACACGTCGGGGTACCCGGCGTCGTGGCGGGACACCCAGCCGGTGAGCAGGCCGGCGCGCGACGCGCCGTGCAGATCCCACGGGTGGACGGCGACCAGGGCCAGCGCGCCGGGCGCGACGCTCATGACCTCGGCCGCGTAGAGGTACAGCTCGGCCCGGGGCTTCCACACCCGGGCCTCATCGACGCTGATGATCCGGTCGATGCGGTCGGCCAGCCCGGCCCGGTCGAACAGCCCCGCGGTCACCTCGGCCGAGCCGTTGGTCAGGGCCAGCGCCGGGACCTCGGCCGCCGCCAGGCGGTCGAGCGCAGGTGCGAGGTCGGGCTGGGGGTCCAGGGCACGGAAGCTGGACATCACCTCGACTCGTGCCTCATCGGCGAGGGCGGGGGCCACCGTCGTCAGCGTCGCCCGGGCCACCTCGACGAAGGGATGCGGGTCACCGGCGGCACTGAGGGCGAAGGCGTCGCGCAGGAGGCTGGCGAAGAACGGGGCGAGGGTCTCGCGCCCGACCCCGACCCGCTCCAGCGCCTCGGCCACGGCATCGAGCGAGAACGAGGTCTCGACCACGTCGAAGGCGACGGCATGGGGACGGGGCGGAGCCATCACCGAGGGCTACCACGGTGGGCGGGCCCCGGCCATCCCTCTCACTGTCACACCCCCCTGGGAGGATCGGGGTCATGGCCTTCGGACAACAGACCGGACCCCCTGCCACCTCCCGCCAGATGAAGGACCTCCTTTGTCTGGTCACCGAGGCCGGCCACAGCGACCTGCGCGACGCCCGGGGGCCACTCGGGCTCACCCAGCGCCAGGCCGGGGGGAAGTTCACGCGCGACGAGGCCGAGGCCCTGATCGGCCTGCTGGAGGACGCGGCCGAGCCCTCGGGCCCGGCCGACACCTCGGCCGATCGGCCCCGCATCTCCCGCGAGGAGCGCCAGGCTGCTGAGTCCGCGCTCACCCTGCGCCACGTCTCCGACGCGGCGCTGGCCGGCGAGCTCCAACGCCGGGGCTGGGTGGTGATGGAGCCCTGAGCCCGAGGGGCCAGGCGCACCCGCGACCCGGCGTCGGCCGCGGCCGCTCTGGGAGCGATACCGTCCGCGCCACCGTCGGCCGCCGGCCGCGTCCAGGCAGAGAGGCACATCGCCATGAGGTACCAGTACGAGGCCGAGGTCAACAAGGGCGACATCAACATGCGGTCGCTCGCGTCGACGCTGAACAAGAGGGGGGAGGACGGCTGGCGCCTGGCCCACGTCTACCCCGAGAACGGCAACACCGTCCTCATCTACGAACGCGCCGCCGACTGAGCTTGCGTCTCGACGTCAGGCGGAGCCCCAGGGCGTGCTCGGATCGACGCCGATCACGGCCGACGTGTGGTCCGGCCCCGGAAGGTGATCAGCCCGCCGAGCACCACCAGCACCACGATCAGCGCCAGCAGACCGATCTCCACCAGGCTCAGTCGAGCCAGCACAAGGGTGGTCAGGGCCCGCCGCCGTCGAGCTCACAGGCCTCAGCACCTCCGGCGAACCGTGGCTCCCGGGCCTTCCGGTCGGTCTGGGCCCGGTGCAGGATCTTCCGCAACACCTCCGGCGGTTGGGCGCCGGGGAGTCCCGGGCGCCCGTCGACCACGAAGAACGGGACGCCAGTGATGTCGAGGTCGCGGGCGGCGGCGATGTCGGCCGCCACCGCCTCGGCGTAGACGTCCCCGGCCAGCACCTCGTCGACCTCGACGGGGTCGAGGTCGACGTCGACCGCCGCCATGCGCAGGGTGGCATGCTCGCCGATGGGGTCGCCGTCGGTGAAGTAAGCCCGACCGAGGCGCGCCTTGAGAGGGCGCTGGAGGCCCCGCTCCCGAGCCAGGTGGAGCAGACGGTGAGCATCGAAGGTGTTGCCGCTGATGGCCCGGTCGAAGCGGAAGTCGAGGCCGCGCTCGGCGCCCAGGCCCACGATCCGAGCCGCGTTGGCCCTGATCTGGCCGACGCTGGTGCCGTACTTGCGAGCCAGGGCGGCGGTGTGCTCCTCCGGCGTCTGGGTCGCGGCCCGGGGGTCGAGCTGGAACGAGTGCAGCACCACCTCGACCTCGTCGCCCCCGTCGATCTCGGCCAACGCGACGTCGAGGTTGGCCAGGCCGATGAAGCACCAGGGGCACACCACATCGGACCACACGTCGACCCGGAGAGCGGTCGGAGCAGTCATCGGGCTCAGTCAACCCCGACCCGGCCCCGCATGTTCCGCTGCCCTCCGGGTCGCGCCGTGGCCGTGAGGCGGCCGTAGGCTTGGTCGGCCCCCACCGGGGCACGAGCGGCGTCCGCCACGCGCCACCGCCCCCGCGGCGAGGAGAGACCACCATCACTGCCGACGACCCCCACCCTCCCGACGGCGCTGCCACCCCGGACACCCCTGCACCCGACAGCTCGGCCGCCGCGGGTGAGCCCACCGATGCCGGCGCCCGCGCCGAGGAGGCCGGTTCGGACCCCGACGTCCACGCCGGCGACGACATCGACGACGAGGGCGAGGTCGGGGAAGCGGACGAGGAGGAGGAGGAAGAAGAAGAAGAAGAAGAGGGAGACGAAGCGGAGCTTGGCGACGAGGCGGGCCGTCGGGCTCCGCTCGACCTCACCCGGGTGTCGGCCATCGATCCCCACACCGGCGAACCCGCGGGCGACAGCGCTCGCGACGACGGAGTGCCCGCCCCTGACGCCGAGCACTCCGACGCAGGTCGGGTCGACGGGCCGGCTCGCGACGAGGAGGGCGCCTACCGGCGGCTCACCGCTGTCGTCGCGGCCGAGCACGACCCCTCGGACCCCGCCGACGACAACGATGACGTCCCCATGTCGACCGGGGCCGAGGACACCAGCGAGAACGCGGGCGACACCGCCGGTCACAGCTTCGTCGACCTGGGCCTGCGGGCCGAGCTGTGCAACGCCCTGTCCGGGCTGGGCTACGAGGAACCGACGCCCATCCAGCGTGAGGCCATCCCCACCATGCTCGACGGGCGCGACCTGCTGGGCCAGGCGGCCACCGGCACCGGCAAGACCGCCGCCTTCGCCCTGCCGATCCTCGAAGCACTGCCGACAGGGCGCCGCGGGCCCTCACCCACGGCGTTGGTGCTGGTGCCCACCCGGGAGCTGGCCATCCAGGTCTCCGAGGCCATCCACCGCTACGGGCGTCCCCTCGACGCCCGGGTGCTGCCGGTCTACGGCGGCCAGCCCATCTTCCGCCAGCTGCGGGCCCTCCAGGCCGGGATCGATGTGGTGGTCGCCACCCCCGGGCGGGCCATCGACCACATGGGCCGGGGTTCGCTCGACCTCGACGCCATCGAGATCGTCGTGCTCGACGAGGCCGACGAGATGCTCGACATGGGCTTCGCCGAGGACATCGAGGAGATCCTGAGCCGGGTCCCGGAGGATCGTCAGACCGTCCTCTTCTCCGCCACCCTGCCCCGCCGCATCGTCGCCATCGCCGATGCCCACCTCACCGACGCCGTCCGCATCCAGGTCGGCCACGAGCCGACGCCCGAGGGCGAGGCGCCCAAGGTGCGCCAGGTCGCTTACCTGGTGAACCGGCCCCACAAGGCCACCGCCCTGGGCCGCATCCTCGATGTGGAGTCACCCACCGCCGCCCTCGTGTTCTGCCGGACCCGGGCCGAGGTCGACCAGCTCACCGAGACGCTCAACGGGCGCGGCTACCGAGCCGAGGCCCTCCACGGCGGCATGGACCAGGCCCAGCGCGACCGCGTGATGGGCCGGCTGCGGGCGGGGACGGCCGACCTCCTGGTCGCCACCGATGTCGCCGCGCGCGGCCTGGATGTGGACCAGCTCACCCATGTCGTCAACTACGACGTGCCCTCTTCGCCCGATGCCTACGTCCACCGCACCGGGCGTGTGGGTCGGGCCGGTCGCGAGGGCGTGGCCATCACCCTGGCCGGGCCCCGAGAGCATCGTCAGCTCAAGCTGATCGAGAAGATCACGGACCGGTCCATCGCCATCGAGCAGGTGCCGTCGGTGTCGGATCTCCGGAACCGACGCCTGGAGCTCACCCGGGAGTCCTTGGAGGAGGTGCTCGTCTCCGGCGATCACGACGGGGTGCGGGCCGTGGTGGAGTCGCTGAGCGACGAGTGGGATCTGATGGAGATCGCCCTGGCCGCGGTGACCATGGCCCACGAGGCCACGGTCGCGGCCGGGGGCGACGACGAGGAGGACATCCCCGTCGTCGACCTCCGTTCCGAGCGCAGTGGGCGGGGGCGACCCGACCGCGAGCGTCCCCGTCACGAGAACAGGGACCGACCCGACCCGAGCGGCGCGGCGCCGACGGGCAAGCCCGGCCGCAACAGCCACACCGGGGCGGAGATGACGCGCCTGTTCGTCAGCGCCGGCCGCGAGCAGCGGGTCCGCCCCGGCGATCTGGTCGGCGCCATCGCCGGTGAGACCAGCCTGAAGGGTCGCGACATCGGCGGCATCGACATCCAGGCCCGCTTCTCGCTCGTCGAGGTGCCGAGCGACCGCGTCGACGAGGTCATCGACGGTCTGCGCTCCACGACCCTGCGGGGCCGCAAGGTCACCGCCCGCCGCGAACGCTTCTGATCCAGCCACGGACCTGCGGCCGATGAGGACGGCCTCGCACCAGATCTGCCGCATGGTGCGCTGGCGGTGAGGACCGGCATTGGGGCGAACCCGCCGACGACAGCGGCTAGTCGTCGGCCAGGCGGGGCGGGAAGCCACCGGTGGCCACCGGACCCCAGCGCTCGGGGGTGATGCGGATCAGGCACTTGCCCTGGCGCTGCATCGCCTCGCAATACTCGTCCCAGTCCGAGTGCTCACCGGAGATCGAGCGGAAGTACTCGACGAGGGGGTCGAGGGCGTCGGGCAGGTCGATCACCTCCGCCGGGCCGTCGATCTGCACCCAGGGGCCGTTCCACTCGTCGGAGAGCACGACCACGCTGGCCCGTGGCTCCCGGCGCAGGTTGGTGATCTTGGCCCGCTCCGGGTAGGTGGCGATCACGATGTGACCGTCGGGGTCGACCCCAGCGGTCACCGGGGACATCTGCGGTGAGCCGTCCCTGCGAGTGGTGGACAAGAGATGGTTGTGGCGGGGGCGGATGAACTCGAGCAGGGCGTCGCGATCGACGTCGTCGTTGGTGGCGATGTTGGGGCTCATGGGTCTCAGTGTGCCCTGCACCCGGCCCTCACCCCCATGTCCGATCCCCGCCAGACATCTGGGCGCGGACCGGCGACACTGGTCCCTGTGATCGACGACCCGGAGCGCTGCTACGCCGCCGTCCGCAGCCGTGACCCGCGCTTCGACGGCTGGTTCACCATCGGCGTCACGTCCACCGGCATCTACTGCCGACCCAGCTGCCCGGCGGTCACACCGAAGCGGGCCAATGTCCGGTTCTTCCCCACCCCCGCCGCGGCCCAGGGCGCCGGGTTCCGTTCCTGCAAGCGGTGCCGGCCCGATGCCAGCCCGGGGTCACCCCAGTGGGATGGCCGTGCCGATGTCGTCGCCCGGGCCATGCGTCTCATCGCCGACGGGGTGGTCGACCGCGAAGGGGTGGCGGGCCTGGCCGATCGGCTCGGCTACAGCGCCCGCCAGCTCCAGCGCCTCCTTGTGGCCGAGGTCGGCGCCGGACCCCAGGCCCTGGCCCGGGCCCAGCGGGCTCAGAGCGCACGGATCCTGGTCGAGACGACCGATCTGACCTTCTCCGACATCGCCTTCGCGGCCGGCTTCGGCAGCATCCGCCAGTTCAACGACACCGTGCGGACGGTGTTCGACCGGACCCCCGGTGGCCTGCGGGCGGCCGGCCGCCAGGGCCCTCGCCCCGACGCCGCGCCCGGGACCGTAAGCCTCCGCCTCGCCCATCGCCGTCCGTTCGAGGCCGATGCCCTCCTCCGCTTCCTCGTCGGACACGGGCTGAGGGGTGTGACCGAGGCCCACCGGGGCCCCGATGACGGGCTGGTCGGGTATCGGCGCAGCCTCGATCTCCCCCATGCCCCGGCGACGGCCACGCTCGTCCCCGCCGACGACCACATCAGAGCCACCCTCCGCCTGGGCGACCTGCGCGACCTCACCGCAGCGGTGGCTCGGCTGCGCCGTCTGCTCGACCTCGATGCCGACCCGGTGGCGGTGGATGCCCACCTCGGGGCGGACCGGCTCCTCGGGCCCCTCGTCGCCGCCCGACCCGGGCTGCGGGTGCCGGGCGCGGTGGCCGGCTTCGAGGTGGCGGTGCGCTCGATCGTCGGCCAGCAGATCTCGGTGGCCGGCGCCTCGACGGTGATCGCCCGTCTGGTCGAGGCCCATGGACGACCCCTCACCACCGCCGACGGCGGGCTCACCCACCTGTTCCCCACCCCGACCGCGATGGCCGACATCGACCCAGCCCAGATGCCCATGGTGCGCAGCCGCGGCCGGGCCCTCGTCGGTCTCGCCGGTGCCGTCGCCGCCGGGCAGGTCGACCTCGACACCGGCGCCGACCGCGACCACACCCGGGCCGCCCTGCAGGCCCTCCCGGGTGTCGGTCCCTGGACGGTGGAGTGCATCGCCCTGCGCGCCCTCGGCGATACCGATGCCTTCCCGACCACCGACCTCGGCGTCCGCCGGACCCTCACCCGCCTGGCCGGCGCCCCTGCCGCCGCGCCCGCCGCCGTCACGGCCCGGGCCGCGGCCTGGCGCCCGTGGCGGGCCTACGCCACCCTGCACCTCTGGAGTGTGACCCCATGACCCCCACCGACCTGCGCCGCACGACCATCACCTCGCCCATCGGCCCCCTCACCCTGGTGACCTCGGACCGGGGCCTGCGCGCCGTGCTCTGGCCCGATGAGCGCACCGACCGGGTGCCGCTGCCCGACGACATCCCCGAGGACCGGGCTCACCCGGTGCTGGCGGCGGCCGCCGCGCAGCTCGACGAGTGGTTCGCCGGCTCGCGGACCGACTTCGACCTGCCCCTCGACCCGGAGGGGACCGAGTTCCAGCGCCAGGTGTGGCGGACCCTGACCGCCATCCCCCACGGCCGGACCCGCACCTACGGCGAGGTGGCCGCGGATGCCGTCGGCGACCGCGGCAGGGCCCGCGCCGTCGGGGCCGCCGTGGGCCGGAACCCGCTCTCCATCATCGTCCCCTGCCATCGGGTGGTCGGCGCCGACGGTTCCCTGACCGGGTTCGCGGGCGGGCTCGCGGTCAAGCGGCACCTCCTCGACCACGAGTCGGGCGGCGCTCTGCCCCTGGGTGGGGCCTGACCCCGGTCCTCAGGGACGCGAGGCTGGACCATGGCCTCCCCGACCGACCTCGACCCCGACGCCGCCATCGCCGCCCTGGGTCTGGCCCCTCATCCCGAGGGCGGCTGGTACGCCGAGACCTGGCGCGATGCGCCCGAGGACGGATCGCGGGGTCACGGGACCGCCATCTACTTCCTCCTGCGCGACGGCGAGGTGTCCCACTGGCACCGGGTCGACGCGGTGGAGATCTGGCACCACCTGTCGGGCGCGCCCCTCGACCTCCGGGTGGCCGACACCGCCGAGGGGCCGGTGCGGACGACCCGCCTGGGCCCGGACCTGGCCCGCGGCCAGCGCCCCCAGGGCCTGGTGCCAGCGGGAGCGTGGCAGGCGGCGCGGCCGGTGGGCGGCGCCGCCCTCGTCAGCTGCACCGTCTCACCGGCGTTCGTCGCCGACGGCTTCATCCTGGCCCCTCCGGGGTGGGAGCCGGGCCCGGGTGATCCTCGGGCCTGAGGCCCGCGGCGTGGGCGCGAGCCACCGACCGACACCCGAACCCACCACCCCGTCGAACCGCACCCCCCGCTGATCGACGACGGCGGTGCTCTGACACCCGAGCTCCGACCCCGCCGAGCGGCGTCCGGCCCCGGGGGTGGACCGCGACGGCTGGCACACTGGCCCGGTGGCCCCACCCCCCGACCCGGGCGCAACCCCTCGCCCGGTCCCCCCGGCTCCCTCGGCCGGTGAGCGGCGAACCTTCCTCGTCGCCGGTGGGGTCTTGTTCGGGGTGCTCGTCGCGCTGATCGCCCTGGTGGCCCTGCTCAGCGGTGACGCCGGTGACGCCCGACCCTCGTCGACCACCGCACCGTGCCCACCGGGTGACACCCGGTGCCAGGCGACGCAGCGGCAGGCCGAGCGCCCCGGGATCATCCCTCGACCCGGTGAGGGCCAGGCCCCCGACGAGCCCGGCGACCGCGGCGGCTGGGAGCAGCTGGCCGTGCTCGCGGTCCTGATCCTGGCCCTGGTCCTGATCATGTCGCTCATCGTCCGCAACGCCCGCCGCGCCAGGACCCTCCGACGGCGGAGCTTGCCGCCCTAGCGCACCAGGCTGGCCAGCGCCCAGACCGCGGCCACGGCCCCGAGGCCGGCCATGACCAGGCTGCGAGCCACCGGGGCCCGGGTGCCCTCGGCCTGGTGCTCGGCCGGGGGGCGGGCCACCGCCAGCAGGTTGCCGACCAGCATGGCTCCGCCGAAGGCCAGGAGGAGGTAGGCGAGCAGATCCTCCCCCAGGAAGAAGCCTCCCCCGTCCGAGGTCGAGGCCAACACCGTCGCACCGAACGCGGCGAGGAGGTCCACAGCCGAAAGGCTACGACCGACCTGCGGGAGCTGGGGCATCGAACCGGCGCCCATGGCGCCACATCGGCACCCAGGGGGCCGGCGGCCGGGGACAGCTCGCCGGGCCCGGCCCCGGACCCGCCACCGGGGTGTGGGAGGCTCGGCGGCCGTGGACCCTGCGCCCCCGACTGCGGCGGACAGCTCCGCGGATCCCGCTCCCGCGGGACCGTCGCCGCCGAGCTCTCCCGACGACCTGCCGGCTCCGCCGGAGGGGAAGGTGTCGTTGGCCATGGCCGTCGTCGCCCTCATCTGCTTCGCCCTCGCCCTCGTCCTCCTCGCCCTCCCCGTCGAGACGCCCGGTGTCCAACGATGCGGGACGCCCGCCGCCTACCTCCTCGAGGGTCGCCTCGATGTCATCCCTGACGCCGAGGACCGGATCCTGGGACCCGACGGAGAGCCCGTGACGCTGGATGCGGAGACGGCCCAGACCGCCCGAGACCAGCCCTGTCGAGATCGGGTGGCCGACCGCGCCGTGCCCGCCGGCGGATTGGTGCTGGCCGGTGTGGTCGTGGGCCTGGGTGCCTTCGCCGTGGAGGTGCTGGTGGTCCGGCCTCGCCGACGCCAAGCCTGGCGCAGCGCCGTCGGACCTCTCCCGCCCACCGACTGAGAGGGTCCGGTCGACCCCGCACCGGTGACCGGTACCGTCGCGCCGGTGACACCCTCATCGCCGTCGCGCCGTCGTCCTCGACCCACGGTGGGCTGGCGAGAGTGGGTGGCCCTGCCCGACCTGGGTGTCGCGGACATCAAGGCCAAGGTCGACACCGGGGCCACGACCTCCTCGTTGCACGCGTGGGACATCGCCGACGTCGGTCACGATGAGGACGGTCGCCCGACGCTCCACTTCGTGATCCACCCCGTCCAGCGCGCCACCCACCCTCGCATCGCCGCCACGGCACCCCTGTCGGGGTGGCGGAAGGTCCGTTCCTCCAACGGGGAGGTGGAGGAGAGACCGGTCATCACCACCACCCTCGCCCTCGGCGACCACGAGATCATCGTCGATGTCACCCTGACCCGGCGCGACGCCATGGGTTTCCGGATGCTGCTGGGGCGATCCGCGCTCCGACGACGGTTCCTGGTCGATCCCGGGCGCTCGTTCCTCACCGGGGGGACCGGATCGACCATCGGGTCCGGCCGATAGGGTCCGACGCTCGTGAAGATCCTCATCCTGTCCCGCAACCCCAGCCTGTACTCGACCCGGCGCCTCAAGGAGGCCGGCGAAGCCCGGGATCACAGCGTTCGGGTGATCGACTACCTGCGCTGCTACATGAACATCACCGCCCACCGTCCGGCGATCATCTACCAGGGCGAGGAGCTGGCCGAGGTCGATGCCGTCATCCCGCGCATCGGAGCGACCCACACGTTCTACGGCTCCGCGGTGGTGCGCCAGTTCGAGGTCATGGGGACGTTCGCGGCCAACGAGAGCCAGGCCATCAACCGCAGTCGCGACAAGCTGAGGTGCCTGCAGATCCTGGCCCAGGAGGGCATCGGCCTCCCCGTCACCGGCTTCGCCCACTCCACCAAGGACATCGACGGCCTGCTCGACACCGTGGGCGGCGCCCCGGTGGTGGTCAAGCTGCTGGAGGGCACCCAGGGCATGGGCGTGGTGCTGGCCGAGACCAAGAAGGCGGCCGAGTCCGTGATCGGCGCCTTCCGCCAGCTCGACGCCAACATCCTGGTGCAGGAGTTCATCAAGGAGGCCCGGGGGGCCGACATCCGGGTCATCGTCATCGGCGGGCGGGCGGTGGCTGCCATGAAGCGCCAGGGCGCGCCCGGTGAGTTCCGGTCCAACATCCACCAGGGCGGCAGCGCCGAGAAGGTCAAGCTCACCCCCGAGGAGCGCTCCACCGCGACCCGGGCGGCCAAGCTCATGGGCCTGGGCGTGGCCGGCGTCGACCTGCTGCGCTCGAACCACGGCCCGGTGGTGATGGAGGTCAACTCCTCGCCCGGCCTGGAGGGCATCGAGACCGCCACCGGGGTCGACGTGGCCAGCAAGGTCATCGAGCACGTCGAGAAGAACCAGCCCCTCCGCCGGCCCCGCCGCACCTCCAAGGCCTGACCCCCGACCGTGGCTGCCCCGCGCCGGGCCGCGCTCACCATCGGCGGCCACGAGGTCGCACCCGGCCGCAAGGCCAGCCTCGAGCTACCCGTCGCCACCCTGCCCACCGGCAGCTCGTTCTCGCTGCCGCTGTCGGTGGTCCACGGCAGCCGGCCCGGCCCCACCCTCTGGCTGTCGGGCGCGATCCATGGTGACGAGCTCAACGGCGTGGAGATCATCCGGCTGGTCCTGCGCGAGCTCCGGGCCGACAGCCTGGCCGGCACCGTGATCGCGGCGCCGGTGGTGAATGTGTTCGGGTTCATCACCGGGTCGCGCTACCTGCCGGACCGGCGCGACCTCAACCGCTCCTTCCCCGGATCGCGGCGGGGCTCGCTGGCCTCCCGGCTGGCCCACCTGTTCATGACCGAGGTCGTGGCCCAGGCCGACGTCGGCATCGACCTGCACACCGGGTCCAACCACCGCAGCAACCTGCCCCAGATCCGCTGCGCCACCGACGACGACGCCACCCTGGCCCTGGCCGAGGCCTTCGCCGCACCCGTCACGGTGCACGCCGCCCTCCGGGACGGGTCCCTGCGGGCCGCGTGCGTGCGGCGTGCCATCCCCATCCTGCTCTACGAGGCGGGCGAGGCCCACCGCTTCGACGAGTTCGCCATCGACGAGGGGGTGGCGGGCGTGCTGCGCGTGCTCCGCCACCTGGACATGCGGGCGGGTGACGAGGGCCCGGTCCGTCCCACCCGCCTGGTGGACACCACCTCGTGGGTGCGGGCGCGGCGCAGCGGCCTGTTCCGCCTCACCACCGCCCTCGGCGCCTCGGTGCGACGGGGCGACGAGCTGGGCGCAGTGGCCGACGCCCACGGCCAGAGCCGGGGCACGGTCCGAGCCCCCTTCGACGGCGTCGTCATCGGTCTGACCCAGAACCCGCAGGTCAGCCAGGGCGACGCCCTGGTGCACGTGGCCGACCTGGGTTCGGTCGCCCCCCGCCGTCGCGGCGTGGCTCGCGACCCCCGCCCCTAGCCATCCCGAACCGGTCGACGGGACCGGTCGACGAGACCGGGGCACTGACCACCGTGATGTCGACCGTGTGACGGGCGCGGCCTGGGGGGTCCCCAGGCCGATCCAGGGGCTTCCCCCAGGGACCACGACCACCCCCGACGGGCACCGTGGGGTCCATGCCCTCTGCACCCAGCTCCGTTTCCACCCGGCCCACGACCACCGCGTCGACCGCGCCGGCGGGGGACTCCGTGTGGGGCCGGGTCGTGTTCGTGCCCCTCTGGTTCCTCGGCGCCTACGGGGCGGTCATGCTCCTCGCCCCCCTCACCGTCCGGGCTCACCGCCGGGCGCCATGGGGCACGCTGGCGGTGCTGGTCGCAGCGTGGCGGGCGCCGACGCCCTGCGCTTCACCAGCGGCACCGATGCCTGGGGCCTGGTCACCACCGTCCTCGTGTGGGTCTTCGCCCACCAGCTCGGCTACCTCTGGCGCGACGGCACCCTGGTGGCGGCGGGCCGGTGCCGCTCTCGCCCTCGGGTTCACCCTGCCCACGGAGGCCACCGCCGGGTGGTGGGCGGCCCTCCGAGGAGGGGTGAGCCGGGGAGCCACCCCGTTGGGCCGGGCGGACCGGCTCATCGGCGGGCGCGTCGTCGGGCCGGGCCGCCACATCCGACACCGGCGCAGACTCGGCGGTGTGGGCGCCGGCTGAACACCCAGGTGTGACCGCGGCCAGGTCGGTGGCACGATCGTTCTCGGTGTCAGGCCGGGTCGCCCGGGGGGCCCTCCCCTGCCTTCGGAGCCGACAGCAGACCGTGTCCGGGGTACCGTCACAGGTGTCCGACCGACCCGCCCGGCCGTCCCCTTCGGCACGCTGCTGGCCACCGACGAGGCAGCCGACCAGACCGTTGCCGTGGGGGGTGAGCCGGCCGCCCGGCTGGTACCCCGATCCGTGGGCGACCGGTGGGCAGCGATGGTGGGACGGGCGGAGCTGGACCGGGCGGGTGCAGGGGCGGTAGCGGCGTCGCATTTCTACCCCCCGGGGGTACCCTGAGACCCCTCGACGGGCAGGAGGTGCGATGGCCGGCTACTCCATGGAGAAGGACGACTTCGCCCGCCGTCTCCGTCGCGTCGAGGGCCAGGTGCGGGGCCTGCAACGGATGGTCAACGAGGACACCTACTGCATCGACGTGCTCACCCAGACCAGCGCGGTGAGCTCGGCCCTCCACAGTGTGGCCCTGGGCCTGCTCGACCAGCACGTCCGCCACTGCGTGGCCGAGCCGCCCGGACGGCGACCCCGCCGAGATCGACCGCATCGTGGCCGAGGCCACCGCCGCGGTGGCCCGCCTGGTCCGCAGCTAGCCAGCCCTCCCGCGCCCACCACGACGGTGCGCCTCGGTCCTCACACGGCCCACACCTCTCCCAAACGCGCGTTGGGCTTGACCAAACGTTCGTTGAGAGGCCACGCTGCACCATGGCCGTCTCCACCTCACCCCGCGACATCGACATCCTCGCCCCCAAGCTCTACGACGACCCGTGGGACACCTACCGGTGGCTGCGCGACGAGGCGCCGCTCTACCGCGACGAGGCCAATGACCTCTGGGTGGTCAGCCGCCACGCCGACGTCTTCGAGGTGTCGCGCCGCACCGACCTCTGGTCGGCGGCCCAGGGGGTGCGACCCAAGGTCGCGGCCGACATGTCGCTCATCGCCCTCGACGACCCCGAGCACACCCGCCAGCGTCGCCTCATCAACCGGGGCTTCACCCCGCGTCGGGTGCGGGAGCTGGCGCCCCACATTCGCGACCTGGCCGACAGCCTCATCAACGAGGTCCAGGCGAGGGGCGAGATCGACTTCGTGGAGGAGCTGGCCGCCCACGTCCCGCTGATCATCATCTCCGAGATGATGGGCCTCGACCCCCAGACCCGGGACCGCATGTACCGGTGGTCCGACGCCATGATGGCCGGCGACGGCCACGAGGGCGACGCCCCCGAGCTCCACGCCGCCGCCGCCGCCTTCGGCGAGTTCGCCGAGGTCTGCATGGAGCTGATCCCCGAGCGCCGGGCCCAAGCCACCGACGACATCATCGGCATCCTCACCCGCGCCTTCGACGAGGGGGGCCTGGAGAAGGAGCTCAAGTCGGCCGACCTGGGGCTCTACGGCGAGGGCGCCCTCCAGGACGATGAGCTGCTCATGTTCCTCACCCTGCTCCTGGTGGCCGGCAACGAGACGACGCGCAACGCCATCTCCGGAGGCCTGCTGGCCCTCAGCCGGTTCCCAGAGCAGCGCCAGCGCCTGCTCGACGATCCGGAGCTCATGGACCTCGCCGTGGACGAGATCATCCGCTGGACCACCCCGGTGATGACCTTCATGCGCACCTGCACCACCGCCCACGAGATGCACGGCCAGACCATCGAGGTGGGTGACCGGGTCCTGATGCTCTACCAGTCGGCCAACCGCGACGAGCGGGTCTTCGACCGTCCCGACGACTTCATCGCCGACCGCTCCCCCAACAACCACCTGGCCTTCGGGGCCGGCACCCACTACTGCCTGGGCGCCAACCTGGCCCGTCTCGAGGTCAAAATCGTGTTCGAGCAGCTGCTCGCCCGCCTCGCTGACATCCGAGCGTCGGACCCGGACAAGGTCCACCGCAACCGCTCGACCCTGGTGATCGGCATCGAGCGGCTGCCCGCCATCTTCACCCCCGTCACCGACCCGGTCGCATCGTGACCGCAGGTCGCGGCCCGTCGACCGGGGACAGGAGGTGACCACCGCGGTCCCGCCCGTCCCGCGGTCGGCAGAGGTGCGCCTCGCCCCGGCCCGGAGCGGTCAGCGCGAGCGCATCCTCGACATCGCCCTGGCGCTCATGGCCGAGAAGGGCGCCTCGGGGACGAGCATGCGGACCCTGGCCGCCGCGTGCGACCTCAACGTCGCCGCCCTATACCACTACTTCCCGTCCAAGGACGCCCTCCTGCGGGCTGTCATCGATGAGCGCCGCTACGACGTGCAGCTCGAGCACATGCCCCTGCCCGACCTCCGTCTCCCACCCGACGAGCGCCTCGTCGCCCTCGTGCTGGCGATGTGGGACGGCGCCCTCGACGAGGCCCCGATCTGGCGGCTGCTGCTCAGCGAGGCCCTCCACGGTGACGCCGCCGCCCGAGAGGTGGGCGACGACCTGCGCCGCACCATCGAGGCGGCGCTGGCCGAGGCCGTGGCCCGGGTGGTGCCCGAGGTCGCCGTCGCTCCCGACCTGGCGGCACGCACCATCGCCGGCACCCTCTTCGCCCTCATGCTGGAGGCCACCCTCATCGACGGCGAGGCCCTCGAGGCCCACGCCCGTCGCCGGGCCACCGACGTCGCCTCCCTCCTGCTGATCCGAAGCTGAGAGCCGGCCCCGCGCCTGCTGGCCCGGGCTGAGAACCGACCCGCCGCCTGCCGGTCCGTTGCCGAACACGGCCCGACACGCACAAGGGGCCATCGCCCACATCCCGTCGCGCATGGCCCGTGACGGGTGAGGCCCCGTAACCTCGGACCATGGCTCCCTCGGCTTCCTCGGCTTCCTCGGCTCCTCGCCGTCCGCCCGACGCAGGGTCCGAGACCGACGACGCGCCCGAGGACAGCTCACCGGGCCCGGCACCGTCGCGCCGCGCCCTCGACGGGCGGACGCTGGCCGTCTGTGCCCTGGTGGCCCTCATCGCCGCCCTCGCGGCCGGCCTGCTGGTCAGCCGCCTGACGAACGACGGCGACGCCGAGACCCTGCCCCTGGGTGAGCTCACCCCGGCCGAGCAGGCCCCCGATGTGGCCCTCACCCGCTTCGACGGGTCCGAGGTCAGCCTGGCCGACTACCGGGGTCAGCCCCTCGTGGTGAACTTCTGGGGCTCGTGGTGCCAGCCGTGCGTCGAGGAGATGCCGGACCTCCAGGCCGTCCACGCCTCCCTGGGTGAGGACGTCACCTTCGTCGGCGTCAACATCCGCGACGAACCCGAGGCCGCGCAGGCCCTGGCCGACCGCACTGGCGTCACCTACGACCTGGTGCGCGACATCGACGGGGAGCTGACCCGGGCCTTGGGCGTCACCAACTGGCCCACAACCGTGCTCGTCCTCCCCGACGGCACCGTCGTCGACTCCATCCAGCGCAAGGTCTCCTCCGAGCGCCTGTGCGAGAAGATCAACCAGTCCCTGCTGGGCGGGCGCGTCGGGGAGTGCGGCTGATGGCCGACGCCCGGCTGGGACTGGCCTTCACAGCCGGCATGGTCGCCACCGTCAACCCCTGCGCCCTGCCCATGCTGCCGGCGTACCTGGGCTGGTTCATCTCCGGTGACGGTGAGGGCGATGACCGCCCCCCCGGCATCGCCGTGGCCCGCGCCGTGGTGGTCGCCGTCTGCGTCTCGATCGGGTTCATGGCGGTGTTCGGCACCCTCGGCGCCCTCGCCACCGCGGCCTCGGCCCAGGTCGAAGAGGTCACCCCGTGGATCACGCCGGTCATCGGCCTGGTGCTGATCGGCGTGGGCGCGGTGCTGGTGGCGGGAGGGACCCTCAGGCTGCCGGTCCCCCGTCTCGACCGAGGCGGCAAGGGTCGGGGCCTGGCCACCATGGTGGCCTACGGCGCCTCCTACGCGGTGGTGTCGGTCTCGTGCGCCCTCGGGATCTTCCTCGCCTACGTGAGCTCCACCTTCGGGCAGAGCTGGATCACGGGCCTGAGCCAGCTGGCCGGCTTCGGCGCCGGGTTCACGTTGGTCCTGGTCGCGCTGTCGGTGTCGGCCGCGCTGGCCCGGGGCTCGCTCGCCGTCCACGCCCGCCGGGTGTCGGCCTACGCCAGCCGCCTGGCCGGCGCCCTGCTCGTCGTCACCGGTCTCTACCTCGTCTGGTACGGCTACACCGAGATCCGCCTAGCCGACACTGCGTCGTCGGACCCGGTCGTCGAGCGCGTCACCGGTTGGTCGGCGGACATCTCCTCGGCCGTCCAGTCCGCGGGAGGGGTGGAGGTGGGTCTGGCCCTCACCCTGTTCGTGGCCGTGGTCGCCCTGGTGGTGGTCCTCCGCACGGGCAGGTCCCCCCGCAGCCCGCACTGACCGACGGACCTTGGACGGAAGGGCGCCACATCCGGCCAGGTCCGTCCAAAGCTCGCGGTGCGACCCGCGAACCATGGACGGAAGGGCGCCACATCGCCAGGTCCGTCCAAAGCTCGCGGTGCGACCCGCGAACCATGGACGGAAGGGCGCCACATCGCCAGGTCCGTCCAAAGCTCGCGGTGCGAGCTGGGGTCAGGGCATGAGCCGTTGGAGCGCCCAGCCGTCGTGGGCGCGCAGGTAGAGGAAGCGGTCGTGGAGGCGGTCGGCCCGGCCCTGCCACACCTCGACCTCGTGGGGCACCAGCCGGTAGCCGCCCCACCCCGCCGGCCGCTCGACCGGACGGTCGGCGCCGACCGACGCCGCCACCTCGTCGCGGCGGGCCACCAGGGCGGCCCGGTCCGCCACCGGCTGGCTCTGGGCCGAGGCCACTGCGGAGATGCGGCTCTCGCGGGGACGGTGGTCCCAGTACTCGTCGACCTCGGCGTCGGTGAGGGGCTCGACCGCCCCGACGGCGCGGACCTGGCGGCTCAGGGGGATCCAGCCGAAGCACAGGGCGGCCTGGGGGTTGGCGGCCAGCTCGTCGCCCTTGCGGCTGGTGGTGTCGGTGAAGAAGCAGAACCCGTGGTCGACCCGGCGGATGAGCACGAAGCGCACCGAGGGGCGCCCGTCAGGCGTGGCCGTCGCCAGGGCGACCGCCGCCGGGTCGAAGGGCTCGGTGGCGGCCCACTCCGCGTACCACGCCCGAAACTGGTCGAAGGGGTCCGGAAAGACATCCGCCCGGGTGATCCCCTCGTCCTGGTACTGCTCGCGCACCGCGGTGAGGTCGAGGGTCGGCTCGAGGTCGGGGTCGTCGCTCATCGGCGCACCAACCCGTCATCAACCGCACCAAAGCCCTCGATCGTCGCCGAGCACCAATGAGCGCCGCCGGCTCCCCTCGCTGCGCTCCCTCCGCCGTCGGAGGGCCCGCGCTGTCTGATTCGCTCGCTGCGCTCGCTCATCGGCGCACCATTCCGGCGCGGTGAGCGACGCACCAGGTGGCAGGGCCGGCCTCGCTGGCCGTGCCGACCCACTCGCCGGGGAGGGCCTCCAGCACGGACTCGGCCGGGAGGTGGATCGGCGTCAACGGTCCGCGGCTGTTGATCCAGACCACCACGCCATTCGGGGCCAGCACCCGGGCGCACTCGAGGCCGAAGAGGAAGGCGTTCATCAGCACCACGGCGGCGAGGCTTGCGTCGGGGACGGGGAGCTGCGCCCCGTCGGCCCGGACCCGGTGGGCCGGACCCGCAGGCGAGCGGCGGAGCATCTCCGGTGCGATCTCGACCGCGAGGGCGGGGGCGAAGCGCTCGGCCACCGCGGGCGAGGTGAGGCCGATGCCGGAGCCGACCTCGGCCGCCGGGCCGGCCAGGTCGGGCGGCACACCCCGGGCGAAGGCGTCGCGCATGGCCTTGTCGCGGTCGGGGCCGGCGCGCGTGTGCCACTCGGGAGCGAGGCCATCGAAGAAGTCGGCCACCTCGCGCCGCTGGTCGACCCGCCAGGACCCCGGGTCGGTGGCCACCTGCTCGGTGACCCGGCGCATGGGGTGATCGCCGCCGACGGTGCCGGGATGGGTGGGACCTTCGCCTGACGGCGAGTCGACCGGGTCCAGGTAGGTGACGATGCCCGGCATCAGGCGGGCGAGCCGATCACGTCGAGGCCTCGCATGTAGGGCCGCAGCGGGTCCGGGATGGTGACCCCTCCGTCGGGCCGGCGGTGGGTCTCGACCAGGGCCGCCCAGACTCGGGGCACGGCCAGGGCCGAGCCGTTGAGGGTGTGGACCAGCTCGTTGCCCTTGCCCTCGGTGGGGCGATAGCGGATCTGGGCCCGCCGGGCCTGGTAGTCGGAGAACCACGAGATCGACGAGACCTCGAGCCACTGGTCGCAGCCCGGCGCGTAGACCTCGACGTCGAAGCTGCGGTGGTGGCTCTGGCCCTGGTCGCCGGTGCAGATCTCGATGACCCGGTGGGTCAGGCCCAGCGCCTCGATGAGGCCCTCGACCCGACCGACCATCTCCTCCAACAGATCCGGAGCCTGGGCCGCGGTGGTGTAGGCGAGGATCTCGACCTTGTCGAACTCGTGGGTGCGCAGCAGCCCCCGCGTGTCGCGCCCGGCCGAGCCGGCCTCGCGCCGGTAGCACGGGGTGGACGCCATCATCCGCACCGGCAGGTCGGCCTCGGCCAGCACCTCGTCGGCGGCCAGCGCGGTGAGTGGGACCTCGGCGGTGGGGATGCACCACAGGTCGTCGCGCTCGATGGCGTAGGCGTCGTCGGCGAACTTCGGCAGCTGGCCCGAGGCGGTGAGGGTCGCGGTGGTGACCAGGCTAGGCGGTCGGATCTCCTCGAAGGCGTCGGCGTTGCGATCGAGGGCGAGCTGGCACAGGGCGCGGGACAGGGTGGCCCCGGCGCCCCGGAGCATGGTGAACATGGCTCCGGAGATCTTCACCGCCCGCTCCAGATCGAGGATGCCCAAGGCTGCGCCGGTCTCCCAGTGCGGGACCCGTTGGTGGGGCTCGAAGCGGTCCGGGCCGAGCCCCGTCACCCGTAGGACGGGGTTGTCGCGCTCGTCGGACCCGACCGGGGTGTCGGGGTGGGGGTCGTTGGGGAGCACGAGCAAGCGCTCGCGGAGCTCGGCGGTCACGCGCTCGGCCTCGGACGCGAGATCGGCCTCCTGCTCCCCCAGCGTCCGGCTCTTGGTGCGGAGGGCGTCGGCCTCGTCGCTCTGGCCCTCCCGGTGGAGCCGGCCGACCTCGGCCGAGACGGCCTTGACCTGGCGGCGCAGCTCGTCGCGCTGGCTCGCCAAGTCGCGCTGGCGGACGTCCAGGTCGGCCACGACCTCGACCTCGCCGGGGTCGACGCCCTTGTCGGCCAGGGCGGCGGTGATCCCGTCCCGGTCGGTGCGGATGCGTCGGATGTCGAGCACGGCCGAACGCTAGTGGCCACCCTTGCGCCTCCCGACCCGAGAACCGCTCCGCCCCCGCTGCGCTGGCGATGATCGTCGTTCCTCGATCGGAACGCCGACCCCGTCCAACCTGACCGAGCGGGTCCGAAGATGGTTGCCCCCGCCACCAGACCGCCGACCCGCTCCCGGGGCGGCGGCTCCCCGGGACGGCGAGGTACGGGGGCGCAGCGGTAACGTCGGCCCATGGCTGCGGTGGAGGTGGACGATCTCGTCGTCCACCGGGGGCACGAGGCCGCGGTCGACGGCGTGTCGTTCCAGTTCGACCGGGGCGAGGTGCTCGCCCTCCTCGGGCCCAACGGCGCCGGCAAGACCACCACGGTCGAGACCCTGTGCGGCCTGCTCCGCCCCTCCGAGGGTCAGGTGCGGGTGCTGGGACTGGACCCGGCCGCCGACCACGCCACCCTCATGCCCTTCCTGGGCGTGATGCCCCAGGACGGAGGCGTCTACCCCGGGGCCCGTCCGCAGGAGATGCTGGCGCTGGTCACCTCCTTCCACGCCGCGGCCGCCTCACCGAGCGACGTGCTCGACCGCGTCGGCCTCACCCACCGGGCGACCGCGCCGTGGCGCACCCTGTCGGGCGGTGAGCAGCAGCGGCTGTCGCTGGCCCTGGCCCTCGTCGGTCGACCTCAGGTGGTGTTCCTCGACGAGCCCACCGCCGGCATCGACCCGGCGGGACGCCTCCTCGTGCGCCAGCTCATCGCCGACCTGCGGACCGCGGGGCTGGCCGTGCTCATCACCACCCACGACCTGGAGGAGGCCGAGAAGGTCGCCGACGGCGTGGTGATCATCGACCGGGGCCGGGTGGTGGCCAGCGGGTCGCCGGCCGAGCTCATGCGAGCGGCGGGCAGTCACGACATCCGCTTCGGGGCCCCACCGGGCCTCGACACCGCGGCCCTCGGCAAGACGCTGGTGGTGGCGGTGGACGAGGTCGCCCCCGGGGAGTACGTGGTCGCGGCGGAGGCCACCCCGTCCAACATCAACGCCCTCACGACCTGGCTGGCGGCCCACGACCTCCCCCTGGCCGACCTCCGGGCCGGACGTCAGAGCCTGGAGGACGTGTTCCTCCGCCTGACCGACATCACCGGGGAGACCCCGGTGGTGCGCGTCGACGACCGGGCCGACGGGCGCACCCGCGCCCGCTGAGGTCGTCCCTGTCGTCGGCACCGACGCTGACCTACGCGCCGATCGTCCGATCGGCGGCGGCGTCACTCCCAGCGGAACCAGCGGGCCGCCGCCACGGGGCCGACGATGTCCCAGGCGAGGATCACCAGCCAGGCCGCACCGGGGACCCCGGTGCCGGTGAGGGCGCCGTGGGTGATGTCGGACAGCGCGCCCGAGGGCAGACCCCGAGCCGGCACCCGCAACGCCGCCGGCAGGTCGTCGAGGGGCACCACCACCCCGCCGAGGAAGAGCAGCACGAGGTAGACGGCGTTGGCGAGGGCCAGGGTCGTCAGGGCGGGGAGGGTGCCGGCCATCACCATCCCCAGCCCCGCGAAGCCGACGGTGGCCGCGACCATGCCCAGTGCGGCGACGGCCAGTCCGCCGGTCGGGCTCCAGCCCAGCATCAGGCCCACCGCGAGGAGGACGACGACCTGGAGCGCCTCGATCACGAGGACGGCCGCCAGCTTGGCCAGGAGCAGGTCGCGACGACTGAGCGGGGTGAGGCCGAGGCGCTTGAGGACGCCGGTCGAGCGTTCGAAGCCGGTGGCGATGGCCGGGCCGGTCATGGCCGAGGAGATCACCGCCAGGGCCAGCACTCCGGGGAGCAGGAAGTCGACGGGCTCATCGGTGCCGGTGGGGAGCACGTCGACCAGGCTGAAGAACACGAGGATCAGCACCGGGATCAGGAAGGTGAGCAGCACCGACTCGCCCCTCCGGAGGGTGAGCAGGAGCTCCATGCGAAGCTGGGCCGAGATGCGCCGGGACCGCGGGGTGGCCTGCGGCGGCGCCGGTGGGCGGGTGCTCACCGGGCGTCAGCGCGACGGTGGGTGAGGCTCGGGCGGCGGGTCCGTGTCGGCGAAGGCCTGGGCGACCGTCTCGTAAGTGAGGGGCGCCTCACCCTCAGCGCCGGCCGGGGTGGGGACCGGGATGGCCGAGCGCTGCCGCGCCGCCCGGTCCAGGGCCTCCTCCTCGCGCTGGTGACGGAACGCCCACACGAAGAACATGGCGGTGATGATGGCCCAAAGCTCGCCCCCGGCCACCACCTTCATGAACACGCCGGCGGCCTGCTGATCGTCGATGACGCTGATGCCGAAGGCCCGCAGCGGGGTGTCGTAGGCGGTGTACACGGCGTTGTCGGCGAAGGTGAGCCACCCGCCGGGCACGGTGGGCACGACCGACATGAGGAACAGGTAGACCATCTGGGCCGGCGGCCCCATCCGCCACTCGGCGATGGGACCGCACACCGGCATCCACATCATCAGCGCGGTGAACACCAGGATCACGTGCACCGTGTAGTGGAGGGGCCCGTTGGCCACCGAGGCGTTGACGAGGGCGGGCCAGTGGCCGGCCAGGATGGAGGCGTTGTAGGCGATGCCGGCGACGACGGGGAGCGACGCCAGCCGGATGAACCGACGGGCCCGGCCGTGGCCGAGCACGAGGTCGGCCAGCCAGCGGGGCGTGGCCAGGAGGGCGAGGGGCGGCACCACCAGGGTGAGCAGGGTGTGTTGCACCATGTGGACGACGTAGAGGTACTCCTCGGCGATGTCGTGCATGGGCCAGTCCGAGGCCACCCACAGCGCCACGATGGCCGTGACAGCGGCCGCCTTCTGGCGCCGGGAGAGCACCGGTTCGCCCTCGGGGACGACCTTGGGCCCCACTACCCGCACGGCGTAGAGGTAGAGGGCCACCAGGCTGGCGATCAGCAGCCACACCTCGGGGTGGAGCTGGACGCGCCAGACGTCAGGAGCGGCCTCGACGGCGAGTACAACGGGCACGGGTCGGTGCCGTCCTCAGTTCCCGAAGATCCGGAACGTGGCGAGGGCGATCACGTACACGCCCACCGCGAGAATGAGCCCGGTGTAGAAGATCCGGGTGAGGACCTTGGAGTCGAACTTCAGGTGCATGAAGTAGGCGGCGATGATAACGAACTTGATGGCCATCATCACCAGGAGGGGCGCCGCCAGGGCGACACCGTCGGTCACGATGTAGGGGTAGGCGACCTCCATGGCCGTGAGCACGGCCAGCAGGACGGCGATCTTGATGTAGAGGAGGTCGCTGGCGTGCTCGTGGTGGACATCGCCCGCCCCCGACGCCGAGGCGCCTTCGTCGGCCGTCGTGGTCGTGGTCTCGTGGGTGGCGGCGTTGCTCATGCCGGGCCTCTCAGGGGATCAGGTAGACGATGGTGAAGATCAGCACCCACACCACGTCGACGAAGTGCCAGTACAGGCCCACGATCTCGACGGATTCGGCGCGCGCTTGGGGGATCCGGCCTGCGGCCGAGAGCACCACCGCGGAGAGCAGCATGACGATGCCGAGGGTGACGTGGACCCCGTGGAACCCGGTGAGCCCGTAGAACGCGGAGGCGGCCGAGTTGGTGGTGAAGCCCATGCCCTCCTTGACGAAGACCTGGAACTCGTAGACCTGGCCGGAGATGAAGGTGGCGCCGAGCACCGCCGTGGTCATCAGCCAGAGCCGCATCCGCGACTCCTCGCCGCGCTGGATGGCCGAGACACCCAGCACCATCGTCAACGACGACATGAGCAGCACGAACGACGAGATCGACGTGAGCTTGATGTCGTAGAGGTCGTGGGGGGTGGGCCCGCCGGCCAGGTTGTTGTGCTTGTAGAGCAAGAAGGTGGAGATGAGCCCGCCGAACAGGAGGCACTCGGAGCCGAGGAACACCCACATGGCCAGCTTGTCGTTGGACATGCCGGTGTTGGTGAGGGTGTGGTCGTGGTCGACGCCCTCGTGGTAGGCGCCCAGGTGGTAGTCAGCCTCGGCGGCGCGCCCCTCCGCCTCCTGCTCGAGGGTGCGGGCGTCGGCCAGCTCCCCTTCGGTGGTGGAGGTCTCAGTCAACGAGCGCAGCCTCCTCGGGCTCGGCGGCGGTGCCGCCCTCGTCGGTGGGTTCACCGGGATCGTGGTGCTCGGGACCGTGGTGGTCGCCGGGGTCGGTGGAGGGCTCGAGGATCCAGCCGTAGATGCCGGCCAGGATGAGCAGGCCGCCGATCACGCAGAGCCAGAGGTTGAAGATGAGGCCCCAGCCGAGGAACGGGAAGCCGGCGGAGATCACAATGGGCCAGTAGGAGGGCGACGGCAGGTGCACACCCTCGGGGTTGCCGGGCTGCACCAGCTCCACGGAGGTGGCGATGCGCACCACCTTGCCCTCTGCGTTCTCGTGATACTTCCGGTGCCAGAAGTCGTCGAGGCGGTGGACCGTCGGGGAGATGTCGAAGTTGTGCGCCGGCGTGGGGCTCTGGATGGTCCACTCCAGGGAGCGGGCGTCCCACGGATCGGCGACCATCTTGATGCCGGCCTTCTTGTGGGCCCGCCAGGAGCTGAGGATGTTCCAGAAGAAGATGAGGAACGAGACGGCGATGATGAAGGCGCCGACGGTGCTCACGAAGTTCCAGAGGTTGAATCCGTAGCCGTCCCGGTAGGTGTAGGTGCGGCGGGGCATGCCCTGGAGGCCGAGGATGTGCATGGGCCCGAACGTGAGGTTGAACCCGACCAGCAGGATCCAGAAGTTGATCTTGCCGACCCGGTCGCTCAGGGCGTAGCCGAACGCCTTCGGCCACCAGAAGTACCAGCCACCGACGAAGCCGAAGAGGGCGCCGCCGAAGAGCACGTAGTGGAAGTGGGCAACGATGTAGTAGGTGTCGGTCTGCTGGGTGTCCGAGGCGGCCACTGCGTGGGTGACCCCGGACAGGCCGCCGATGGTGAACATGGTGACGAGCCCGATCGAGTACAGCATCGGGGCACTGAGCTTGAGCCGTCCACCCCACATGGTGGCCAGCCAGTTGAAGATCTTCACCCCGGTGGGCACGGCGATGAACATGGTGGAGATCGAGAAGGCAGCCACCGACAGGGGCCCGATCCCGGAGGCGAACATGTGGTGGGCCCACACCCCCCAGCCCATGAAGCCGATGGCGATGCCCGAGAACACCATGAAGGGGTAGCCGAACAGCGGCTTGCGGCTGAACACGGGGATGATCTCGGAGATGATCCCAAATGACGGGAGGATCATGATGTAGACCTCCGGGTGACCGAAGATCCAGAACAAGTGTTCCCACAACAGAGGGTCGGCCCCGGCGTCCACATCGAAGAAGCGAGCGCCGAAGAGCCGGTCGAACAGCAGCAGGAACTGGGCCGCGGTGAGCACCGGGATGGCGAAGAGCAGGAGGAACTGGGTCACCAGGGCCATCCAGGTGAACACCGGCATGCGGAAGAAGGTCATGCCCGGCGCCCGCATGTTCAGACAGGTGACGATCAGGTTGATGGCACCGGAGAGGGACGCGATGCCGGTGATGATCAGACCCATGTTCCAGAAGTCGATGCCATGGGACGGCGAGTAGATGACGCCGTTGTTGGGGGCATAGTTGAACCAGCCGCCATCGGCGCCGCCGCCGAGCAGCCACGACGAGTTCAGCAGGATGCCGCCGCCGACGAACGTCCAGAAGCTGAGCGCGTTGAGACGGGGGAAGGCGACGTCGCGAGCCCCGATCTGCAACGGGATCAGGTAGTTCATGAAGGCCGCGCCCAGGGGCATGACGACCAGGAAGATCATGGTCGTCCCGTGCATCGTGTAGATCTGGTTGTAGGCGTCGGCCGACAGGACGGTGCCGTTCGGTGTGGCCAGCTGGATCCGGATCAGCAGGGCTTCGACCCCGCCGACCAGGAGGAACAGCAGCGACGCGGCGCCGTACATGATGCCGATGCGCTTGTGGTCGACGGTGCTGACCCAGCCCCTCCAGCCCGACGATCCGGAGGGGCGGGCGAAGACGCCGAGCGGGTTGCGGCCCGCGTCCTCTCCCGAGGACAGGGCGAGCGGTCCGGTGGTGGCTGTCATGGGTGTCTCCGACCTACTTGAGCGTGGTCAGGTAGGCGACCAACTGGTCGATCTGATCCTCGGTCAGGTTCAGCGAGGGCATCCCTCGTCTCGGGGTGCCGTCGGCGTCCATCGCCTTCTCGGCGGGCGGGTTGCGGAGCCAGGCCTCGAGGGCGCCGCGGTCGAGGCAGCGGTCGAGGTCGTCGGGGTCGTCGGCCCAGTCGACGCCGAGGGCGGTGCACTCCTCGGTGTCGCGGCGCAGGTTGAACTTGGCGCCGGCGAAGGTGGTGCGGCTCATGAGGTGGGTGAGGTTGGGGGCGTGGCGACTGGCCTGGAGCGTGGGGTCGACGATGGTGCCGGGACCACCGATGATGTCGCGGTGGAACTCCCCGACGGAGTCGTCGGAGAAGTTGTCGTCGTTCACGCCCTCGATGAGGTGGCAGCTGGCGCAGAGCTGGCCGGTGAAGGACCGGTAGCCGGCGGCCTCCTCGGACATGTCGTCGGCGGCGAAGGGCTCGGCGGCGACCTGTTGGTCCTCGACCCAGGCGTCGTACTGGTCGCGGGACAAGGCGATGACCTTGATGCGCATCTCGGCGTGGGACAGGCCGCAGAACTCGGTGCACTGGCCGATGTACTCGCCGGGCTCGTCGGCCTGGATGTTCCAGGGGTGGCGACGGTTCGGCACCGCGTCGCGCTTGCCGTTGAGGCGGGGAGCCCAGAACGAGTGGATCACATCGCGGGCGGTGATCTCGAGCCCCACCTTCTCCCCGGCCGGGATGACGAGGTCGTTGGCGGTGACGATCTCGTCGTAGACGCCGTCGTCGTTGAGGTCGTAGCGGTACTCCCACCACCACTGCTGGCCGATGACCTGGACCTTGACGGCCCCCTCGGGCGGTTCCTCGTACAGCTCGAAGATGCCGATCACGCTGAACACCCCGATGCCCAGCAGGATGACGGCGGGCAGGATGGTCCAGCCGATCTCCAGGGTGTTGTTGCCGTGGATCTGGGCCGGCATGTCGTCGTAGTGGTCATCGTCGCGGGCCCGGTACTTGAGGGCGATGACGATGGCCCCGCCCAGCACCACCACGAACACGACGCCGGCCACGGCGAAGACGGGGTCGATGAGGCGGTCGATGCCGCGGGCGTAGGTGCCCTCGGGCTCGAGGGTGTCCTGGGGGGCGTCGGCGGCGCAGGCGGCCAGGAGGACCGCCGCACCCATGGCGGGCCCGAGCACGCGGATCCGGCGGACGACGGACATGCAGGCTCCTCGGAGAGGGGAGGGGGTGGTGGTCGCGGAGCTCATCGGGGGGTCCCGGTGACGGTGACGACGAGGGGCGCGTCGGGGGCGGGCGCCGGGGCGCCCTCGTGCTCTTCCTCGTGCTCCTCGATGTCGCGGGGTCCGACGACGGCACTGACCACACCGCCGGCTAGGATGCCGACGGCGCCGACGATGCAGAGCCCGGCGACGAGCGAGCGGTTGAGCTGGGGCCGGGACGACAGGGCGAAGGCGATGACCAACACGGTGAGGGGAACCAGCCCGAACAGCAGGTACACGCCGATCTCGGGCAGGGCCAGGAGCATGCGGGACACGGCCAGGACGAACACGGCGATGCCGAGAGCGCCGAGCACCGGCACCTCGATCGGCATCATCACCCGACGCCGGATCGATCGGTTGACGGTGGGGTCGCCGGTGGCCTTCTCGGCCCAGGCCGAGATGCCCCACTCGAAGGTGGCGGCGACGGCCACGATGAGACCGAGGATGACCAGCAACGGGGTGGTGACGAGGCCGACCACCACGCTGGCGGCGCCGAAGGCCCCGACGACGGGCCAGTAGCTGCCGTGGGAGGGAGCGAGGACCTCGGGGACGGTCTCGCGCTCGATCAGGGCCGCTTCGGCCTCGACCGAGGCGTCGCGGAAGGCGGAGGTGGTCGCGCCCAGGATGAGGCTGGCGCCGGCGATGCCCATGAGCACGGCGTAGCCGAGCTGGTCGCCGACACCGCCCTTGTAGCCGAGGGAGAGCACGCCGGTGAGGGTGTCCATGCCGACGTCGCTCGGGTTGGTGGCCCCGCCGTAGACCAGGGCGCCGAGCAGCGCCACCGCGGCCACGCCGAAGAACCACTTGGAACCGGTGGTGAACAAGATCGACCTCGCTACTTGGTCACGTACACGGCGTACCAGATGACGCCGTAGATGGCCGTGGTCAGGTACCAGATGAGGCTGGCGGCCGTGAGCCCGTCTCGGTCGCGCCCCGCGTACTCACCGCCAAGGGTGCGGAAGGTCATCAGGGCAGCGAACACCAGGGCCCCGGTGATGAGGGCGAGGTGGGCGCCGGTGACGACGTAGAACAGCAGGGCCGCCGCGTTCGTCCCCCCGGCGAGGGGCAGGCCCACCTGGGTGTAGATGAAGGTGGTGGCGTTGATCACCGCGACGCCGAAGAGGATGGTCATGCCCAGGGCGAAGTAGGCGTTGCGGCGATCGTTGCGCCCCACCGCGTCGATGGCCCAGACCATGCTCACGCACGACAGCAGCATGGTGCCGAAGGCCATGTTGGCCGGGGTGAGGGGGATGGGGTTGGCCGCGTCGGCGAACCAGACCGGCGCCTGGCCGTCGACGGGGGGGCCGGTGATGACCCCGTGGCGAGCGGCCAGGTACATCCCGATGAGGGCAGCAAAGACCATGATGATGGCGGCGCCGGTCAGCGCCGTGCCCACCAGCAGCACCCGCGGCCGGGTGGCGCCGCGTTCGGCCGTCTCGGGGACGAGGTCGTAGCCCGGCTCCTCGGACACAGCGGCGGGTGCGGGCGCGGTGGCGGTGGCCATCAGGCGGAGACCTCCTCGTCATCGGCGGGGGCGGCGAGCAGGGGCTCGGGCGAGGTCACCGCAGGCACATCGCCCTCGAAGTTGCCGAACGGCGGCGGCGATCGCGTCGCCCACTCGAGGCTCGGGCCCCCCCAGGGGTCGGCCGGGACGTCGGCTGGCCGGTGGCCCGCCAGGCCGGCGACGGCCATCAGACCACCCAGCACCACCAGGCCGGCACCGATGAGGGCCACGACGTCCAGGCCGTCGATGCCGGTGATCGCCTCGTCACCCTCGCCCAGGAGGCCGGAGAGGGCGCGCGGGATGGCGAGCACGAGCCCGCCGAGGGCCAGCACCAGCGGGGCGGTGCGACCGGGTCCCTCGCCCCCGACCCGACCCAGGACCTTGGTGGACCAGTGGTAGAGGCCGGCGACGCCGGCGATCACCGCGGCGACGAGGGTGAGCTGGGACTGGGCCGACACCCACTGGGTGCCGGCCAGCTCCAGCGCTCCCTGGAAGGCGGTGAGGGCGCCCAGGAGGGTGGCCGCCAACAGCACGAGGAGGGCGAGGACGCCGCCGACCAGGCCGCTGGTGGGCCGGGGCCGAGTCGCCTTCAGCGCGGTGGCGGCCACGCCGAGCACGGCGAGCACCGGGAGGGGGGCGAGTAGAGCCATCACCTTGGTGACGGGCTGGTCGGCGGCCTCGGGGGCGAGGGCGGGGAGGGCGAAGGCGCCGATGCCCAGCACCGCGAAGGCACCGATGGCGACGCGGGCCGCGGCACGGTTGGGCATGCGGGCACCGGTGGCGGTGGCCACTGCGTCGAGGGCGATGCCGAGCACGGGGACGGCGAAGGCGTACACCTGGGGCTGGTTGCCGACCCAGGAGACCCGGGCGAGGGTGGCGGCGGTGCCGGGGGCGAACAAGACCTCGGCAAAGCGGTGGTCGAGGTACATGACGATCAGCACCGCGACGAGGACCGGAAGGGTCAGGATCCACACCACCGAGGTGCACAGCATCGACCAGGCGAACATGGGCACCCGGTCGAGGTCCATGCCTCGGGTGCGGACCGCCAGCACGGTGGTGGCCACGCAGATGGCGCCGAGGACGAGGGCGGCGGTGACCAGGGCCCAGGCCGCGGTCCAGAGGTCGACGCCGTCGGAGCGCCCGCCCCCGGGGCCGCCGTTGATGGCGTAGGCGGCGACGGCGAGACCACCGCCCATGAGGAAGGCCCAGAAGGAGGCGGCCGCGGCCCGAGGAAAGGCGATGGCTCGGGCGCCGACCTGCAGCGGCACCACGACCATGGCCAGACCGAGCAGGGCCGGCGCCACCGCCAGCAGGACCGCCGAGGTGGCGTGGAAGGCGAGGATCTGGGGGGCGACGCCGGAGTCGAGCAGCGAGTCGTCGATGCGGGTGAGACCGGACAGGACGCCGGTGACCACGGTGCCGGCGCCGAAGGCCAGCGCGGCGCCGATGTAGAGTCGGCCGACGACCTTGTGGTCAGCCGAGCCGAGCACCGCAGCCAGGCCGGTCACCGGAGCAGGGGCCGGGGTGACCGTCGCCTCGGGCGCGGGGGCCGCCGGGGGAGCTTGGGTGGCTGTCATCGACGCATGGACCTCGAGAGCGGCCCCGCCCGCGGGCGGAGCGGGGCGCCGCCCGGTGGGAAGGTGGTTCCGGTCGGCTCGGACCTTACACAGGGCCTCTGCGGGCCCAGGAAATCGGGGACGGACGGCGCCGGGCGGCGTCGGCGATCCTCGCCGGGCCCGGGTGCGGGGCCGTTCACGCCCCGCCCGCCAGCAGCTGGTCGAGGGCCATGGCGCCGAAGAGGAGGGTCACGTAGGTGATCGACCAGTGGAACAGGCGCATGGCCTTGGCCGCATCCGGGGCGCGGGCCAGGTCGAGGGTGAGCGCCAGGTAGGCGCCGCCGAGGGCGATGGCGGCCACCAGGTAGACCAGCCCCATGTCGGCGACCGGCGCAAAGACGAGGGTCGCCCCCCACAGCACCGCGGTGTAGGCCACGATCCGAACGGTGACCGCCCGCATGCTCGACACCACCGGGAGCATGGGCACCTCGGCCGCGGCGTAGTCGTCGCGGTAGCGCACCGCCAGACACCAGAAGTGCGGCGGGGTCCACAGGAAGATGACGGCGAAGAGGACGAACGGGGCCCAGGTCAGGCTGCCGGTGACCGACGACCAGCCGATGAGCACCGGCACCGCGCCGGCGGCGCCACCGATGACGATGTTCTGGGTGGAGGTCCGCTTCAGCCAGAGCGTGTAGACGAAGACGTAGAAGAGCGTGGCCGCCACCGCCAGCACCGCCGAGAGCAGGTTGACGGCGCCCCAGAGGAGGGCGAAGGATCCGACCTCGAGCGCCACCGCGAAGACCAGCGCGGCCCGGGGGCTGATCTCACCGGTGACCAGGGGCCGGTTGCGGGTCCGCTGCATGAGCCGATCGATGTCACGGTCGACGACCATGTTGAAGGTGTTGGCCCCGCCGGCCGCCAGGGCGCCGCCCAGCACCGTCCACAGCACCAGCCAGCCCGATGGCAGGCCCCGGGCCGCCACCACCTGGGTGGGGACGGTGGTGACGAGGAGGAGCTCGATGATGCGGGGCTTGGTCAGCGCCAGGTAGGCGCGGGCCACCGAGCGCGGCGCTGCGACCTCGGCCTCTGCCGACGCCCGCGGGGCGGTGTGATCGCCGAGGGCGACCGCGGCCGCACCGGGGGCGCGCCGCCGTCGGAGGCCAGAGCCTCGACCGGGCGCCGGGGTGACGGCGGTGGCGGCACCGCTGGTCGGCAGGGTCACGGCCGGGAGACTACGACCGCATCCGCAAGGAGGCCAAAGGGGAGCGCTCGCAACGGTCTCCCCTCCGCGCCAGCTTTGGACGCCTGAACGCCCCATGCGACATCACCCCGTCCAAGGTTCGGGCTCGCACTCTGCTTGGCCCGAGGGTCGCGCCCGGTCGTAGCCTCGGGATGTGACCCTGCTCGACCGGGCTCCCGTGCTGTCGCCCTCCGCCTACCGGCGCATCACGCTCGTCGCGCTCTGGTCCCTGGTGGCCATCGTGGTCACCGGCGCCGCGGTGCGCCTCACCGGGTCGGGCCTGGGCTGCTCGTCGTGGCCGGGCTGCGAGCCGGGGAAGCTGGTGCCCCGGAGCGAGGCCTCCTACAACGCCTGGGTCGAGTTCGGCAACCGCCTCGTCACCGGCGCCGTCTCGGTGGCGGTGGCCCTGGCCGTGCTGGGCTCCCTGCGCCGGGTGGGCCGGCGGCGCGACCTCGTGCTCCTCTCGTGGGGACTGGTCGCCGGGGTAGGGGCCCAGATCCTGCTGGGTGCCCTGGTGGTCAGGCTGGAGGTCCACCCCATCGTGGTCCAGGGCCACTTCCTCGTCTCCGCCCTCCTGGTCGCCGATGCGGTGGTGCTCCACCACCGGGCCTGCCGTCCCGATGGCCCCGACGGCGGGCCCGAGGCGACCACGCCCCTGGTGGGCCGGGTCGGGCTGCGCCTGTCCCGCCTGGCAGTGGCCATGGGGGCGGTGGTCATCCTGGCCGGGACCCTGGTCACCGGCGCCGGGCCCCACGCGGGGGACGTCGACGCCGAGCGCCTGGACGTCGCGGTGCGCAGCGTGGCCATGGTCCACAGCGGCCTCACCTGGGCCTTCCTGGTGGTCGTGATCGCCCTGGTCCTGCGCATGCGGCGGGAGATGGTGGGGGCTGCGGCCATGGAGCGCGGCACCGCCCTGTTGGCGGTGATCGTCCTGCAGGGCGGCCTGGGCTACCTCCAGTACCTCACCGGCGTGCCCGAGCTGCTGGTCGGGCTGCACGTGCTGGGCGCCATGGTGATGTGGGCGGCCGTGCTCCGGGTGGGCCTGGCCCTGTCCGAGCCCCTGCCCGTAGTGCTCGGGGTCGTCGCCGAGGCCGAGCCGACCGGCACCCCCCAGCCGGCGACGTAGCCGTCTGCGACCCGCGCCTGGGAGGATGGTGGCCATGTCGACGACGGAGGTAGCGCCCCTCGAGGTGCTCGAGCCCGACATCGACGACGACCCCGAGGTCGACCGGCCCTGGCAGGTGATCGTGTGGGACGACCCTGTCAACCTGATGCAGTACGTGGCGTGGGTGTTCCGCAAGCTGTTCGGGTTCTCGAAGGCCAAGGCCAACCACCTGATGCTGCAGGTCCACAACGATGGGCGGGCCATCGTGTCCACCGGGTCCCGGGACAAGGCCGAGGTCGACGTGTTCCGGCTCCACGAGCACGGGCTGTGGGCGACGATGGAGAAGCAGTCGTGACGATCGGTCCCTCGATGTCGGCCGGGACCGGCGCGTCGCTCCGGGGCCGTTGACGGTGGCGCGGATCATCCGTCGGCGACGCGACGGCTCCTACGTGCTGCGCCTCGACGAGGACACCGTCGACCTGCTGCGCACCTTGGCCGGTCAGCTGGAGCCCCTGCTCGACGACCCGGCTGCCGACGCCGGCCTGCGTCGTCTCTTCCCACCCGCCTACGACGACGACGTGCTGGCCGAGGCCGAGTGGGAGATCGAGCAGGGTGCGGCCCTGCGCGACTCCCGACGGGCCGCCCTGGCCGCCCTCGACCGCCCGGCCGCCGAGCCCATGGACGAGGACGGCCTGGTGGCGTGGATGCAGGGCGTGAACTCGCTGCGCCTGGTGCTGAGCGAACGGCTGGGCGTGGAGTCCAGCTCCGACGAGGACCGCGACGTCGTGGCCGCCGAGGCCATCCTCACCACCAGTGACGACCCCGAGAAGGTCGGGGAGGCGGCGCGGCGCCTGGCCGCCTGGCAGCTCTATGACCTGCTCAGCGCCCTCGTGTACCACGCGGTGCGGGCCCTGGAGTCCGGCGAGGACTGATCGGCCGGGCCTCCGGTGACGGCGCGGCTACGGTCGCCCCGCCGCCTGCGGGCGGCCCGGCCCCCGTCGTCCAGCGGCCCAGGACACCGGCCTTTCAAGCCGGCAACGCGGGTTCGAATCCCGTCGGGGGTACCGCCACATCGTGCCCACCACGACCCTTCGACCACCCCTTCGGCCACCCTTCGGCCCCATGGCCCCCGGGACCGGTCGACACCCGTGCGGGAACGGGCCGTTCGACAGGCCCGCCACCTGATGTCGACTGCGCCGTTCATCGCCGGTGAGGCCAACGACGAGCTCGGTCGGTGCGCGCGCCTCAGCGACGGGGTCAGGTCGAGTGTGGGTCGGTGCTGGCGCCGAAGCGGCGCTGCTCACGCTCCAGGACGATGTCGTCGGTGTCGGCCACGAGGAAGGCGGCGGCACCGTGGGCCACCAGGCCGATGCCCCAGCCGAGGAGGGGGTAGAGGAACCACGGGTGGCCACCGCCGCTGAGGGCCCAGATCACCACCAGCATCACGTTGACCGCGGCCCAGATGGCAGCGTGGACGAGGAAACCGCGGCGGCGGCGGATCTGGCGGGCCTCGCGCTCGCGGAAGGCGGCTCGGGCGAAGTCGTCGGTCATGGGTGTGCTCCTTGGCTGAGGGTGGAGGTGATCTGGCGGTCGGCGGTGGCGAGGATCGCCGCGACCTGGGCTTCCTGGTCGGGGTCCAGGGCGGCGGCACGATGGGCTGAGCTCGCCGCGAAGGCGTCGAGCACGATGCCGAGGGTGGTGCGGGGCTCCCGGCTCGACGCCCGGCGGGCGATGTCGTCGAGGAGGTCGGCCCCGTCCCCGCAGGCGCGCCGGCCCGCGTTGGTGAGGGAGTACAGGCGCGACCCGTCGGCGTCCCGGCCGCGGATCTGACCCGCATCCTCGAGGGCGAGCAGGGCGGGGTAGATGGCACCGGGGCTGGCGCGCCACCCCGCCCCCACGTGGTCGGCGAGACGGTGCATGATCGCGTAGCCGTTGGCGGTGTCGAGCTCGTCGAGCACGTGGAGCAGCGCCGCTCGCAGCTCTCCCCGGCGGAAGATCCGGCTCATCGCGGCGCCGACCGGGTCACCCCGGCCCGCCCCGCGATCTCGTCTCGTTGCCCCGTCAGCATGCTTACTGATGGTAACGTAGTGTTACGATGACCGCAAGGGGTCGCGTGAGAGCGACCGCAGACCACCACTCCTCTCGTCCGCTTGACGCCAGGAGGGCTTCTTCCGGTGGTTCGAGGTGGTGGTCCGCACCGCCGATCGAGAGCTGGAGCTCACCTCGATCGAGAGCTAGAGGTCATCGGCGACACCGAGACGGCGTTCGATCTCGGCGCCCATGATCCGACACTCGTCCAAGGAGTGGTCGTAGCGACAGAGCAGCGCCCACTCAGGTACTGGCGCGCGTCCTGGAGCCGGGCGATCTCCGCATCCAGTGTTGCGAGGCGGGAGGAGGCGATGGACCCTCACTCCCCCGCCCCCAACCACCACGGCGAGCATCCCGGCTTCTGTGGGTTCACCGGCCTGCTGGCCGCGCTCAGCATGACCGTCGGGAAGGGGGCCGATGCCGCCCTCGCCCTCGAGCTCGCGGCGGTGCGACCCGGCGATCGGGTCGTCGACATCGGCTGCGGACCGGGGGTCGCCGTCCGCCACGCGGCCCGCGCTGGCGCCACCGTCGTCGGCGTCGAGCCCGCCGCGGTCATGCGGCGCGTGGATCGGGGGCTCGTCCGGACCGGGCCCTCGGTCCGGTTCGCCGAGGGGGTCGCGGAGGCGCTGCCCTGGGTGATGCCGAGGCCACGGTCGTGTGATCGCTGTCGACTGTGCACCACTGGCCCGACCTCGATGCCGGGCTGGCCGAGGCGCGGCGCGTGCTGGCACCTGCGGGACGCTTCGTCGCCCTGGAGAAGCGGACGACACCGGGCGCGACGGGACACGCCAGCCACGGGTGGACCGACGACCAGGTGGCCGCCTTCGCGACCCCGTGCCGCGACGCCGGGTTCGACCGAGTGCGGGTCGAACGCCGCGACGCCGGGCGTCGCTCCCTGCAGTGCGTGGTCGCCATCGTCCGCTCCGACGCGTCCACACCCGAGACGGCGGCGACCTGAACCACGCCGGCGCGCGACGGACAGGACCAGCGGAGAGAGCCGTTCGCCAGTCGGGAGGACTTCCCGCAGGCCGGTCGATGGCGCGTGGCGCCACCCGACGTGGACCCTGGCGCGGCACCGCCGCCCCGGGTCGGGGCGGCGGTGTCTCCGTGTCATCATTGGGCGTCTCGGTGTCGTCGAGCGGGAGCGCGGTCCGTTCAGCCGGTGGGCTCCTGTTCGGGCTTGGCCTCGAAGGACACCTCCACCCGGCGGTTGCGGCGACGACCCTCGGGGTCGTCGGAGCCGTCGGCCGCCTCGTTGGGGGCGACGGGTTCGCTCTCGCCCCGCCCGGCCACGTCGAAGCGCACCAAGCCCGACACCAGGGGGGCCAGGAAGTCCCGGACGGCGGCGGCGCGCCGCTCGGACAGGTCCTGGTTGTAGGCCGTCTCGCCCTTGCTGTCGGTGTGGCCGACCACGCCCACGGCGTCACCGGCCAGGCGGTCGGCGAGCTCGGCGCCCAGCGCGGTGAGGGTCTCCTGGGCCTGCGGCGTCAGCGAGGCCTGGTCGAACGCGAAGAGCACATCGGCGTCGAGGGTCACGGTGACCTCGGTGCCGACCTCCTCCTCGACCCGTCCGTCGAAGGGCACGATCCGGCGGGCGACGGGGAGGTCGCGCCGGCTGATCGCCACGATGCGGTCGGCTGTCCCGTCCTGGGCGATGGCCGGTGACGGCATCCCGCCCACCGCCGCCAGTGCGATGAGGGCGCCGGCCAGCAGGGTCGTGGATCTGACGTGGGGTCTCATGCGTCCGCCAGGGGGACCTCGGGCACCACGCCGAGCCCGGGGACCTGGACGTCGACCATGGTGACCTCGGCCGGTGGGGCCGGGAACGTTGCCTGGAACGAGCGCGACTCGCCGGCGGCGATGCCCTCGATGCTGGAGGGCAGCTGGGTGCAGACGCAATCCCCCTCGCTGTCGACGAGGACGAGGTAGCGCTTGTTGCCGGCCAGATCGACCAGGCTGATCCCGCCGACGGAGTAGTCCGAGTTCCCCTCGCCCAGGTTGCCGTAGATCTTCCAGTCGAACTGGTCGCTCAGGTTGGTGATGGTGAGGTCGAGACGCACGGTGTCCTGGGCGCCCCGGGCGAGGGAGTCGACCTCGATGCGCACCGCGAGCGCCTCGCCGTCGTTGGTGGCGGTGTCGACCTCCAGCGACGCCACCGGGTCCCCGGCCGGGGTGGGGGCCGCGGGATCGTCGCCCTGGTCGGGTGCGGTGGTCGTACCGCCCGCCTGCAGGTCGCCACCGCCGTCCGGCGGAGCGGTGGTCTCCCCCGCCTCGGTGGCGATGCCGGGCCGGGTCACGGCGTCGGAGTCGTCGCCGCCACCACCGCAGGCGGCGGCGAGGAGGCTGAGGGCCACGCCGGCGGCGAGGAGTGATCGGGTGGGGTTCATGAGGTGATCCTTTCGTGGTCGCATACCCCTTGTGTCGGGCCCGGACCCCGCGAAGTTGCGCGCCAGGCGAAGATCTCTCGACCGAGGGCGCCGCCCCTCACGAGGTGACGTCCAGGTCCAGGGCCACCACCACGAGGGTGCCGTCGGCGCCGGTGACGAGCAGGCGCACGGTCACGGGGCCGGGCCCGGTCGGGGTGACGTCGATCGACTCAACGCCTTCCACCAGATCGCCGTCGGGGGTCACCCATGCGAACCGTCGGGACCCGGTCGCCCCCGCCTCGAAGGTGGCCGTCTCCCCCGCCCGAACCTCGTCGGGCCCGAAGATGGCGGCGGCGACATCTCCCTCCTCGGCCGACACCCGCACCCGGTCATCCTCCAGCGTGGTGGTGGTCTGGCCCGGGCCGTCCCGGCCGAGCACGGCGGCGGCGCCGACCCCGACCGCCAGACCCACGACCAGGGCCAGTGCCGCGAGCAGGAGGCCCCGCCGCCGATGGCCCCCCGCCGGATCGACGGGGACCTCCGGGGTCGGGGGTGGCTCCAGGGCGGCGGCCACCTCGGTGTGCCACCGCGCCACGTCGGGCTGGCGCTTGCGGGGCTCGTGGGCCAGGCCGGTGCCCAGGACGGCGGCCAGCCGGGTCTCCATGCCGGACCGGCGCAGGTGGCCGGCCGGGTCCCGGGCCGGGATCTGCTCGGGATCGGTGCCCAGGCCCAGCCAGGCCACCAGGGCGCTGGCGGCGTAGACGTCGGCCCGGTGGTCGACCGCGCCCACGCCGCTGCGCTGCTCGGGGGCACGGAAGCCCAGGGTGCCCCCACCCACGGTCAACCCGGAGTGGGCCGCGAGGTCCTTGGCGTACCCGAGGTCGGCCAGCAGCAGCCGCTCGTCGGGCGCGATCAGGTCCGAGGCGCCGGCCTCGGACATCGGCGCGGTGACCTTGAGCAGCAGGTTGCCGGGGCTGACGTCGCGGTGCACCAGGCCCTGGGCATGGACCGCAGCCAGACCATCGGCCAGGGCGTCGACGACCCGTGCCACGTCCGCGGCCGTGGGCACCCGCCCTGCGTCGCGCGCCTCGTCGGCCCGGCGGCGGAGGTCGCCGCGCTCGGCGTACTCCAGCACCAGGTAGGGCTGGAACCGCTCGGTCTCGCCCACGTCGAGCACCCGCACCACGCACGGGCTGTCGATGCGCCGCAGGAGCTGGGCCTCGCCCAGGAAGCGCTCGCGGATGTCGGGATCGAGGCTGTGGTTCTCGGCCAGGACCTTGAGCGCCACCTCGCTGTCCAGGCGATCGTCGCGGGCGCGGTACACGGTGGCGAAGCCGCCGCTGCCGATGGGGGCAACGATGCGGTAGGGCCCGATGTCCGAGCCCGGCGCCTCAGCCACCGTGGTCACCGGGGGACTCGACCGGGTCGACCGCGTCGCCGGGGTCGACCGGATCGACCGGATCGACGGTGTCGAGGCCGGCCACGGCACCGGCCAGGAGCGCCCGTCCCCGGAAGATGCGCGACTTGGTGGTGTTCAGGTTCAGACCGAGGCGGTCGGCAATCTCTTGGTACGGCAGGTGCTCGAGGTCCCGCAGGGTGACGGGCTCGCGATACTCAGGCGGCAGGTCCGCGACAGCAGCCCGCACCACCGCCCGGGTGGCGATGACCGACGACATCCGCGCTGCGGCCGTGAGGGGCGCGGCCTCGTCGAGGCTCAGGGTCTCCCGACGGCGACGGAGGAAGTCCACCGCGGTGTTGCGGGCCACCGTGTGCAGCCAGGTGGTGAAGCGAGCATCGCTGCGGAACGAGCCGATGGAGCGCGCCACGTTGACCAACACGTCCTGCTCCACGTCCTCGGCATCGTGACGGTCGACGACGAGGCGATGGATGGCCGCCATGGCCAGGTGCTCGCCGTGGACGACCCTCAGCAGCACCTCCAGTGCCCGCCCTGACCCGACCGCGGCGGCGGCGAGCGGGTCGAGCAGGGCCGACCGCTCGGCGCTGGTGGCGGCGGCGGCCAGGGCCTCGGCCAGGCGCTGGGGGGCGCCGCTCTCACCGCCGACCACGGCCTCGACCAGCTCCCTCGTCGTCGCGGTCATGTTCCGTCGTCCACCTCGCGCCGCCGGCTGGGGCTGTCGTCCTCGCCACCTCGGGTCCCGGTGGCCGAGGTCGCAACGGTACCGTCGGCTCGCGAAGCGCCCGGTGCAGGACCGGTCGCTCACCCCGAGTCGGAGGTCGGGCGGTGGGTCAGGCGGGGACGGATGTCGGGGACGGGTTGGGTCTCGGGCATGTCGTCGTGGTGCTCGGCGGCCGCGGACATCCGCCGCCCGTAGGACCGGGCCCAGGGCCGAGCGCTGATGCCGTGGGCGAACACGCTCAGCACCACGGTGCAGGTGACGGTGAGGCGGATGGTGTCTCCGCCCGGGAGCGCGGCTTCCTCCAGCACCATGACCAGGAAGGCGATCGAGGCCAGGCCCCGGGGACCGAACCAAGCCAGGAAGCCGATCGTCTCGACCCGTAGGCCCGACCCCAGCAGGCTGAGGGCGACGGGCAGGGCCCGGAGCAGGGTGAGGCTGAGCACTGAGTAGGCGAGGATCTCCCACGTGATGTCGCCCAGCGCGGGCCCCGCGAGGGTGGCTCCGAAGAAGAGGAAGGTGAGCAGGGCGAGGAGCTGGCCCTCGTCCTCGGTGAAGTCCTCGATGTGCGGGCACTCCTCGCGAGCCACCAAGCCGAAGGCAACCCCGGCGGTGAAGGCGGCGACGAAGCCGTTGCCGCCGGCGGCCCCGGCCAGGCCGAAGGCGGTCAGGGCCACGGCCAGGGTCGCCAGCTGCCGGAAGGTGCCGGTGACCCAACCGAGCTCCGTGCGGGTCCGCATCAGCCACCCCCCGGCCAGTCCCGAGGCCACGCCGATGAGCAGGCCGTAGCCGATCTGCTGGCCGGCGAACTGGACCCAGGTACCGGTGTCACCGCTGTCGATCTCGACCGCGGCCACGGCCAGGAAGACCGTGACCAAGGGGGCGGCGATCCCGTCGTTCAGGCCGCTCTCGACGTTGAGCGCCTGACGGATCCGCACCGGGATGGACTCATCGGTGACGACGGCCTGACCGAGCGCGGCGTCGGTCGGCGCCAGGAGGGCGGCCAGCAGGGCCATCTCCCACATGCTCAGATCGGTCAGCAGCACCATGCCGGCCCCGATGCCCGCCAGCACCGTCAGGGGCATCCCGATCCCGAGCAGGCGCCCCGGGAGCTGGGCCCCGGTGCGCGCCACGCGCAGGTCGATGCGAGTGGCGTCAGTGAAGAGGACGACCGCGAGGGTCACCTCGGCCAGCACCTCGAGGATGGCGTTGTCGAGCTCGAGACCCAGGATGTCGAGGCCGGCCGGTCCGATGAGCATGCCGAAGGCCACGAAGGCCATGGCCCCAGAGATGAGGCTCCGGGCGGCCAACCCCGAGACGAGGCCGAAGGCCACGACGAAGAGGGCGATCAGACCCAGGTCGAACGACTCCACCCGCAGATGATCGGCCGAATCGACCGCCATCGCCACCATCGGGACGGGAGCGGTCTCGCCGCGGAGAGGTCAGACCCCGACCTGCTCGCCCGCCTGCGCCGGTTGCACGGCGCCTCCCCCAGTGGCTCAGACGCTGACCTGCGCCACGCCCGCGGCCTCGTCGCGCCGGGTGCACCGGAGGTGGGCGGCGACGCACGACCGCGGTCCCGGCGACGAGATCGGCCTCAGGCGACAGGCACATGGGCCCTCGCGCCGGCCCGGGCCCCGGTGGTGCGTGACGCAGGGGGCGAAGCCCCGGCGCTCGGACGGCAGACCCTCGGGCTCGCCTCTCCCCGGGTGGTACCGCGACAAGCGGCGACGAGGCCGACCAGGCGCACCGACCCGGGCGTCTGCTACCGGGTGTCGAGGCCCAGGTCGCGCAGGAACCTCACCAGGCCATCGAGGCCGACGAAGTGGTGGGCCGACAGACCGGCGCGGGCCGCGCCGGTGGCGTTGGCCTCCTTGTCGTCGACGAACGCGGCGCGGTCCGGGGCCACGCCCAGCTGGGCGCAGACATCGAGGTAGACGTCGCGGTCGGGCTTGGACTCCCCGAACTCGGCGGCGACGTGGACCTCGATGCCGAGGGCGGCGACCTCGGGGTAGATGCGCTCGACCAGCTCTCGGACCAGGAGGCCGTTGTTGGAGAGGGTGGCGCAGCGCACCCGGTCGACCAGACCCCCGACCACGGCCAGGACGTCGTGGCGGGCGATCACGGCGGCGGCGAGGGCCTCGGCCCAGTGCTCTCGGTCCAAGGCGGCGCCGAGGGCCCGGCCAGCCTCGGACAGGTAGGTGTCGGGGTCGACCTCGCCGGCGTCGGAGGCATCCTCGAGCCCGCTGGTGAACAGTGCGTCGCGCACGGTGTCGGGGTCCACCTCCAGGTCGCGGGCCAGAGCGGCGACCCGCACCTCGGGGTCGTAGTCGTACAGCACGCCGTTGACGTCGAGCAGCAGGAGGTCGACCATCGTGTCCACTCGGGGGACGGTACCCAGGCCGCCTTGGGCTCGTGTCTCGTCGTCAGACCGGCGACAGGTCGATCGGGGTCACGACCGGCGCCGGCGCACCAGGGCGGCGATGAGGGCTCCGGCCACGGCCGAACCCAGGATCACCACGATGAGGGGGAGGTCGGTGTCGGTGACCAGCAGCTCGACCGGCACCTCGTCGGAGTTGGCCACCCCGAAGAGCACGAGGACGATGAGGATGAGCGCGGAGACGACGAGCTTGATCGTCTCCCCCACGCTTCGGGCCGAATCCTTCACGGTGCGCTTGTCGTCGTCGGCCATGTCGTCGCCCTGCTTCCTGGTCTGTGTCTGCGGCGTCCCCGGGGCTACCCGGCCACCGGAGCGGCAACCAGGCCCACGGCAGGCAGCGGCCCTGGAGACCGGCGGTGGCTCGGACCCGGTGGCCGGGATCAGCCGCCGATGTCGAGACGCTCGCGGGCGGGACCGGGTGCGTACCAGAGCACCGAGGACGCGCCGACGGTGCCGACGAAGTCCCCGACGAGCGGGATGTAGCCGCTGCCGATCGGCGAATTGCCCGAAGGCCGACTGGTCGGAGGGTCGGGTGCGAACTGGAGGATGGCCGGCGACGAACCCGGGAACCAGGTCATCACCGCGTCGGTGCCACCATCGAGGGGCAGAGCGATGCCGACGGCCGCGTTGGTGGCCGGGGTCGCGATGTGGCCGCCGAAGCCGTCGAAGGTCCAGAGGACGTCAGGGGCCGGGCCCGAGGCGAGGAAGGCGAGCTCGTCGCGCTGCTCGGATCCGGTGAAGCTCTCGGCCAGGATCTGGTACGAGCCGTTGATGGTCACCGGCACCGAGCGTTGGCCGGTGGAACGGGTCGCGTCACCGCCCGTCAGCCAGATGAAGTCGGGGGCGCCCCCGGGTGCGTACCAGAGCACGTCGGCCTGGCCGTTGCCGTCGTAGTCGCCGCTGACGGGCGAGTAGCTGCCGTTCACCGAGATCGCCCGGCTGGTGCGGCTGAGGTTGGAGCCGACGTTCCAGCGGAAGTGGTCGACGCGGTCGGGCGCGGAGCCGGCGGCGTAGAACAGGACCTCGTCCGAGCCGCCGCCGTAGGACGGACGGTGATCGAGCACGACCGCCCTGGTGACCCTGGCTGGCACCGTCGTCCCGACGCTGGTGGTCGACACCGGGCCGCTGCGGGGCGCCAGGTCGAAGCGCCACAGGGCGGCGTTCGCGAGCCCCGCCCGCGTCCACAGCACCTCGTCACGGTCGTCACCCACGAAGTCGCCCACCAGCGGGGTGTAGTCGCCGTTGACCCTCGGCAGGGCGGTGGAGTCGAAGCCCCCGGCGCCGTCGGACACGTGGAGGTAGTCGGTGCCCGCGCCGGGGCGGTAGTAGATGACGTCGTCGTTGCGGCTGCCACCGAAGTCGCCCACGAGCGGCTGGTAGGAACCCGCCACCGACGGACCGGCCGTCTCGGAGAACCACTGGCCGCCGGCGACCGGCTCGCTGCGCCCGATGACCTGGCCGGAGCCGTCGAGGGCCTCGACGGCGACCCGGGTGGGACGGCCCGGCACCGTCGCCGTGGTCTCGAACCCGGTGCGATCGACCGTCGCCACGGGCGAGAGCGACCCTGCGCCCTGTCCGGCCAGGATCCGCCACCGGGCGGTGCGGGTGTCGCCGTTCCAGCCGACCGCCACCGAGGTGCCGCCGGGAGCGGCGTTGGCCCGAGCGACCGGCGACGAGGCGGGGGCGCCGGTCCACTCGTGGCGGAGCTGGCGGTAGCAGCAGGCGGCGGTGACGTCGGCCTCGAAGACCACGTTCCCCGATGCGTCGAACTCGGTGACGATCGAGGTATTGCCCCAGGAGACGAGGTTCCGGCCTCCCGGGAGGCCCTGCATGCTGCCCTGGACCTGGGAGAAGACGGGGTTCGGGCGCTCCAGCGTGGTCGTGTAGGTGGCGGTGCCGCTCCCGGGGTCGAGGGTGACGATCTCGCCGCGTGAGGGCCCGTCTCGCCGCACGCCGTTGTCGAAGTAGCTGTAGGACCCGCCGCCGCGTGCCTGGACGTGGTGCGGGAAGTCAGGTCCCGAGGCCGGGCTCGGGCTGCCCACCAGGTTGGGGAACGAGGTGCGCTTGCCGCCGAAGGCCCAGATCAGCCCGCCGTTGGTGCGGTCGACCTTGTACATGGCCGAGGTGTTGCGGGCCGTCATCAACACGTTGCCGTCGCCGTCGAGGTCGAGGGAGTTGATGTGGAAGTAGTCGATGCGGGGGGCACCCAGCTCGAGGTACCCGTCCTGGAGCGGGATGTGGTCCAGGCTGTGCCACTCCCACAGCACCTGGCCCGAGCCCAGGTCGACCTCCTGGACCACGCCTTCGAGCACCGTGGCGCCGGGGGTGCATGCGTCGAGCGGGGCCGCGCCGGTGCAGATGACCGGGTTGTAGGCCATCAGGTAGGCGGAGCCGTGGTCGGTGAACCGGATGTCGTGGAGGTCCGCTCGGTACCCGTTGCCCATCCGGATGCGGGCCACCTCGCGGTAGGAGCTGTCCACGACCACCCACTCGCCGCGGTAGCTCCCCGCCCCGTAGGGCGCGGTGCCCTCGAACCAGACCAGCGCCGGGGCTCCAGCGTAGGTGGTCACGAAGGCGTCGCCGAGCACGGTGCCGGGGGCCGAGGCCGGATGGAACCACACCAGCTGGCCAGCGTTGTCGTAGACCATCACGCCGTGATCGGTGCCGGCACCCTCGCTGGCGAACGGGGTGGAGAAGATCAGCCCCGGCGCGGCCCCCGACGCGGCCACGTTGATGTCGATGCCGGGCGGGCGCAGGTCGGGTCGGGTGGCGAAGCGGGGTGCGGCCGCACGCGGTGACGCGGACCGTCCGTCCGGCCCGTCCGGGGGTGACGCCTCGTCGCCGATGCGGAAGCCAGGGTCGGGTGCCGGGGTCGCGACCGTGAAGGAGTACGAGACGTCGTCGGCACCGGTGACGCCGACGGCCGAGGTGACCTCCACCGTCTCGCCCGCAGCGAAGGCCACCTCAGGGGTGAAGGTGACCCCCTGGCCCTGGGAGAGCGATGTGAGCTGCCCGGCATGGGGTCCGCTGCGGCTGCCGGTGACGGTGACGGCACCGATGACCGCCGGATCGGCGCCGCTGATGGTCACCGAGGTCGCCGGTGACGACGTGGCTGACCCCGGAGCCGGGATGGCCACGATCGGCGCGCCCGGTGTCGCGGCCTGGCTGGCCGGCCCCGTCGGCGCCGCCGCGGCCGACACCGCGCCCGAGGCTCCGACGAGGAGCGCCACCACGAGGGCAGCCCCCACTCGGCCTCGTCGTCCCCAACCCGTTCGTGATCCCACCGGCGCATCCCTTCACCTGTCGCAGCGCCGTGAAGGTACCGGGTCGGGCGGACCTCCACCGGGATCCCGGCGGAGCGCACCATCGACGACGGACGACAGGCCGATCTAGCGAGCCGGTCGGAGGCCCCGAGCGAGCGCAGCACCGGCGCGAGCGTCGACACCAGACCGTCGCGCGCTAAGCATCGATCGCCTGGTGACTCGCCTGGTTAGGCTACTTCGATGGCGCCGATACAGACGACCACGCTCCGGGTCCCGGTCCAGCTCCGTGACGAGATCGCCCGGCTGGCGGACGAGCGAGGCAGCACGATGCTCGACGTCGTCGCCGACGCCATCCACCGGCTGACGAGGGAGCAGTGGTGGGATACCGTCCACGAGGCGATCGACGCCATGACCCCCGAGCAGGTGGCCACCTACCAGGCGGAGTCCGCTGGGCTCGGTGGCACCGCCGCCGACGGTCTCCGTGACCGCTGAGCCGACCCACCGCCGGGGCGACGTCTGGCTCGTCGACTTCGGAGTACACCCCGAAGATCCCGAGCAGGCCTTCCGACGGCCGGCGCTCATCGTCTCCGACGATCACCTCCACCACGCGAACCTCCGCATGGCGATCGTCGTGCCCGGAACCACGACCCAGCGGCGGCTACCGCTCCACGTGACCGTCGAGCCCGGCGCCGACAGCGGTCTCCACCAGGCCACCGCCTTCCAGGTCGAACAGGTGCGTGCCATCTCCACCGCTCGACTGGAGCGGCGTCTCGGCCGCCTCGACGCCGAGGCACGCCACACCGTCGACGAGATCCTCCGGAACGCTCTCCACCTGGCGTGAACCCCGGGGTCCACCGACGCTGCGCTCCCGAGTCTCGGTCGCTGCGGCCTCGGGCGGAGGGTCGGCGGTGGGCGCCGGTCGAGGTCGGGCGACGGAGAGCCCTCTCGACTTCCGGGCTTGCGAGGGGGACGTGAACTACATTCGGGGACGCTTGGTCGGTATTGCATGTATCGCCCATGGCTCGCCCCATCGCCGACGGCTCGGTCGGCGGATAGCAATCGGGTCTTGGCGAACCCTGGCCCGGGACACTGCCGTCGCAACCGCTCAGGGACCTCGTGGTGGGCGAGGGGGGACTTGAACCCCCACGGGTGTTACCCCACAGGAACCTGAATCCTGCGCGTCTGCCAATTCCGCCACTCGCCCGAGTGGAACGACCGACCCTAGCCAGGGCCGCTCACAGGCACCAACGGAGATGTCCGGTCCCGACGGCGCACGGCGGGCCAGCGCAGGTAGGCAACGGCTCGGGTCAGGGCCTCCATCGGGCCCATGGTGAACACCCGCAGCCAGAGGGTGGCCAGCACCACCTGCAGCACCCAGAACGCCGTCGCCAGGGCCACCGCGGCGCCGATGCCGAGCCGATCGCCGAGGTCGAAGCCGTAGCCGTTGAAGGCGAACGAGGCGACGAGGGACTGACCGAGGTACAGGGTGAGGGTCATGCGCCCGGCGGGGGCGAGGCGGTCGAGCACCCAGCGGAATGAGCCCACCTGCCCGGCCCGGAGGATGACCCCGGCCCACGCCAACGCCAGGGCGGGGCCGAGCAGCGAGTAGAGGGCCCAGCCCAGGGCGGCCCCGCCGGTGTCGAGGGTGGCCAGCGCGGTGTCGCCCACCAGCCACGCCGCCGGCACCGACATGACGAGCCCCACCGCCCACACCGGCACGATCGAGGTGCGCAGCCAGCCTGGCCACCGGTTCGGGTCGACCCAGCCGGCTCGTGCCGCGGCCATGCCCAGGCACATCATCCCGGCGACGGTCCCGCCCACGGTCAAGAGGCCGAGGGGGTAGGTGAGGGCCAGGTCGTCGGCCCGCAGTGCGACCACGTCGACGAAGCTGCCGCGGCTGTAGACGCGGGCATCGGCGGCCAGCTCCGCCAGGGCGTCGGCTCGCAGGCGGACGAGGCCGAGGCCGTCAGGGTCGGCCACCGCGGTGACCAGGGCGATGAGCCCGGTGGTGAACAGGCCCTGGGCCACGACCAGGCCCGCCCCCAGGGCGGCCAGCCAGCCGGGGCGCAGCGGTCGGATCAGCAGCAGGAAGGCACCGAGCAGCGCGTAGGTGGTGAGGATGTCGCCGTCGAAGAGCAGCAGGGCGTGGGCGCCGCCCAGCACCAGGAGCACTGCGCACCGCCGCAGCCACGGGCCCACCACCGACCGGTCCCGCACCCGACTGCGCGCGTCCTGCACCGCGAAGCCCCAGCCGAACACGAAGGAGAACAAGGGGTAGAAGCGGCCCTCGGCCAGGGCGGAGAGCCCGACGGTGAGAGGGTCGACGTCGCCCCCGACGCGTCCGCCCGCGGCCGCCAGGTTGGGGCCGACGCCCCGGCGGTAAGCGGCCACGTTGACCACGACGACTCCCAGCAGGGCGACCGCCCGCAGCGAGTCGACCATGGGTCGCCGCTCGTCCTCGGTCACGGGGACGGCCACCTCTCCGGCCCGGGGGGGCAGCGAACGGGGCGGGGGCGGGGCCCCGACGGGGTGCACGGCCGCCATCATCGCCCCTGGGCCCGTCCACCAGGGTCGCGCCGGTATCGTCGGGCCCGTGCCGCCGGCCTCACCTGCATCGCCGCCCCTCGTCCCGGCACGGGACCGATGAGCGAGCGAACCAGACAGCACGGGCCCTCCGACGGCGGGGCGTCGCAGCCATGAGCCTGAAGGGGTTCGAGCGTCGCCTGGAGCAGGCCGTGGAGGGCACCTTCTCCCGGGTGTTCCGCTCCGGGTTGCGGCCGGTCGAGATCGGGCGACGGCTGACCCGGGAGATGGACATCGGCCGCTCGATCGACGTCCGGGGCCGCACGGTGGTCCCCAACGACTTCACCGTCGTCCTGAGCCACGAGGACCGGGTCTCGTTCGACGAGATCGCCGACAGCCTGACCCGAGAGCTGGCCGATGCCGCCCGCGACCACGCCCGAGACGAGGGCTACTCGTTCCTCGGCCCCCTGGCCGTGGCCCTGGAGGCCGGGGCGGTCCGCGCCGGCACCTGCCAGGTGGCGGCCCGGTTGCGCGAGGGCCACGGTGGCGCCGGCGCCGGCTCCCTCGTGCTGCCGACCGGTGACCGGATCCCCCTCGGCGAGGACGTCATCACCATCGGTCGCCAGGCCGAGTCGACCATCGTGCTGTCGGATCCCAACGTGAGCCGCAACCACGCCGAGATCCGCCCCGCGGGCGCAGGCTGGGTGCTGGTCGACCTCGGGTCCACCAACGGCTCCCGCGTCAACGGCGCCCGGGTGTCGATCCACTCCCTCGAGGACGGCAACGAGATCAGCTTCGGCAACACCCGCATCTGGTTCGAGGCCAGCTGACCGGTGGGCACCTGCCGGTCCGCCCCGCGACCGGGGAGCGCACCCCCCTGGTCGTGGACCGTGCCGCCGAGAGGCGACCGGTAACCTCCCACGCGGCATGTCCGAGCAGCTGCTGACCATCCTCAAGTTCTGCGTCCTGGCGCTGCTGTACCTGTTCTTCTTCCGCGTGCTGCGGGCCGTGTGGGTCGAGGTCAACCCGCCCCCAGCGCTGGAGCGCAGCGGTGGCGCCGTAGCGCCGGCGGCGGGGTCGCCGCCCGCCGGGCGCACCCGCCGCAAGGGCCGCAAGGTGCCCACCCAGCTGACGATGGTGGAGCCGGCCGAGCAGCGGGGCCGAGTGATCCCCCTCGGGGCCGAGATGACGGTGGGCCGGGCGGCGGGCTGTCAGGTGGCCATCCCGGAGGACACCTTCGCATCGCAGATCCACGCCCGGATCTTCAGCCGCGACGGCCAGACCTGGGTCGAGGACCTGGGGTCGACCAACGGCACCTTCATCAACCAGACCAAGGTCACGACGGCCGCCGCGGTGCGGCGCGGCGACCTCGTCCAGATCGGCCACACCGTCATGGAGCTCGGATGAACGCGATCTCTTCGGCGGCGGTCAGCGACGCTCTCGACCGCGATGCGATCGCGTCGCGGCCCGCATCCTCATCGCTCGGCCGGTGGTCGCCGGTGCCCGCCGGCGCGGTGTCGCTGTGACCTCGATCCGGGCCGGGTCAGCCAGCGACGTGGGCCAGATCCGGTCGAACAACCAGGACTCGAAGCTGATCGCCGACGGCCCGTCGGTGTTCGCCGTGGCCGACGGCATGGGCGGCCACCAGGGCGGTGAGGTGGCCTCGGCCATCGCGGTGGAGACGCTGGAGGCCGTCATCAGCGAGCCGACCGTCAGCTCGATGGTCGAGGCGGTGAAGGAGGCCAACCGTCGCATCTTCGCCCGCGCCGCGGACAGCGACGAGCTGCGGGGCATGGGCACGACGCTCGTCGCCGTCGCCCTCGTCGGCGAGGAGGCGGGGGAGCAGGAGATCGCCTGGGTCAACGTCGGTGACTCGAGGGTGTACCTGCTGCGCGACGACGAGCTGATGCAGCTCAGCCAGGACCACAGCCTGGTCGAGGACCTCCGGCGCGGCGGCCAGCTCAGTGAGGAGGAGGCCGCGGTCCACCCTCAGCGCAACATCCTCACCCGGGCTCTCGGCATCGACGAGGCCGTCCAGGTCGACACCGACTCTGTGCTGCCCTTCACCGGCGACCGATTCCTGCTGTGCAGCGACGGCCTGTTCAACGAAGTCGACCGCGCCGCGATCGTCGAGGTGCTGCGAACGGTCGAGGACCCCGACGCGGCCGCGTCCGAGCTGGTCCGGCTGGCCAACCAGGGCGGCGGGCGGGACAACATCACCTGCGTCATCGTCGACGTCATCGACGACGGTGGGCGCTCGGCGCGCGCCGCCGACGCGGCGACGGCGGCGACCGCGGCCCCAGCCGCGACGGACGATGGCGAGGGCACCGACGAGCGCCCCGACGGTGCATCGCCCACGGCGGTGACGGCCGAGACACCCGCGACCCAGGGCGATCCGGCGGTGGCCGACGGCGACGTGACCCTGCCGGGCGGACCACCGGCGGCGCCGCCGAGCGACACCGCCACCCACCTGACCGACGACACCGACGTCGGGGCCCCCTCCCCCACCGAACCCGACGGTGGAGCCGGGGCCGGCGCCGCATCGACGGCGGAGCCAGACTCGTCAGAGGGCGAGGACCTCCCCTTCGGCAGAGAGACCACTGACCTCTTCGAGGACCTCGACCACGCCGGCGGACGCCACTGGGCCCTCACCGCGCTGCTCACCGTGGTCGTGCTGGGCGTGGTGGTGGGGGGCGCCTACCTGGCCGGCTCGTGGTGGGCCGGTCGCACCTACTACGTCGCCGCCGAGGCCGGTGAGGTGCAGATCTTCCGGGGCCAGCCCGGCGGCTTCTTGATCTTCGATCCCACGGTCGAGGAGTCCGCGGGCCTCGATCTCGACCAGCTCACCCCAGCCGAGCGCGACCAGATCGACGCCGAGCAGGAGTTCGGCTCCCTCGAGGACGCCCGCACCCGCGTCAACACCCTCAAGGCCAACGTCGACCAGCGGGACCAGGAGACCTCGCCGTCGACGACCACGACCGCGCCCCCCACCACCACGACCCGCCCGGGCTCGACCACGACCGCACCCGCCGCGCCGACGACCGAGGGCCCGTGATCGCCACCTCGGGCCCGCCGGTCGCGGCCCTGGGGACCACGGTGCGCCATCGCGACGCGCCCGGAGGTGCGGAGCCGTGATCGAGCGACTCCGGCGCAACGGCGAGCTGGTCATGTTGCTGCTGGCCGGCACGGTGGTCGGGGGCGCGTACGCGCTCGCCACCCTGGGCCGCACGGCGTCGCTCCCGGCCAACATCGGGCCGTTCCTGGCCCTGGTCCTGGTCCTCTTCGTCGTCGCCCACGTGGTGATCCGCAAGCTGGCGCCGGGTGCCGACGGCACGCTACTCCCCCTGGCCGTGCTGCTCAACGGCATCGGCTACGTGTTCATCGCCCGCCTCCGCGACGACCTGGCCGCCAAGCAGGCCGGCTGGATCTTCGTGGGCCTGGCCGCGTTCGTCGTCACCCTGATCGTCGTCCGCCGACCACGCGACCTGGAGCGCTACCGCTACATCGCCCTGTTCGTCGGTGTCGGGCTGGTGATGGTCCCGCTCGTCCCGGTGCTGGGCCAGACCATCAACGGCGCCCGCATCTGGATCCGCCTCGGTCCGGCCCAGTTCCAGCCCGGCGAGTTCGCCAAGCTCTTCCTCGCCCTGTTCTTCGCCGCCTACCTGGTGGAGAAGCGCGAGCTACTCGCCCTTGCATCCTGGCCCCGGCGATGGCCCCTCCTCCCCGACCCCAAGCACCTGGGGCCGGTGCTGGGGGCCTGGGCCATCTCCGTGGTCGTCATCACTGCCGAGCGGGACCTGGGCACCGCGCTCCTGTTCTTCGCCCTGTTCATCGTGCTGCTCTGGGTGGCCACGGGGAGGGCCGCCTACATCGCGGTCGGAGCCACCCTGTTCGGCCTGGCCGCCTTCGTCTCCTGGACGCTGTTCAGCCACGTCCAGGACCGGGTGACCAACTGGATCAACCCGTGGGACGACCCGCAGGGGGGCGGCTACCAGATCATCCAGGGCTGGTACGCCCTGGCCGACGGCGGCATCGGCGGCCAGGGCCTGGGCCTCGGCCTCAGCGGTGACCCGCGCCTGCTGCCCGAGGCCCAGAACGACTTCATCTTCGCTGTCATCGGCGAGGAGCTCGGGCTGCTCGGCACCACCGCCATCCTGGTCGCCTTCCTGCTCCTGATCGGCAGCGGCCTGCGCGTGGCCGCCAGCCAGGAGGGGGCCTTCGAGAAGCTGTTGGCCACCGGCCTCACCACCCTCATCGGCGTGCAGGCCCTCATCATCCTGGCCGGCGTCACACGAGTCCTGCCCCTCACCGGGGTCGCCCTCCCGTTCGTGTCCTACGGGGGCACCTCAGTGGTGGCCAACTACGTGTTGCTGGCCCTGCTCATGCGCCTCTCTGACGATGCCCACCAGCGCCGCCAGCGCAAGGCTCGCCGCACCGGCGCCCCGACGGGGGTGGGCTGATGGACCGCCAGATCAGACGTCTCGGCCTGGCCCTGCTGGGGTGCTTCGTCCTGCTCTTCGCCCAGCTGAACTACATCCAGTTCTTCGGGGCCGAGCGGCTCTCCGAGCAGCCCGGCAACGTCCGCCCCCGGACCCGGGAGTTCTCTCGCCCCCGGGGTCAGATCCTCGCCGCCGACGGCTCGGTGCTGGCCTTCTCGGTCGCCGAGCGCAGCCGCTTCAAGTTCCGGCGCATCTACCCTGAGGGCAGCCTGTTCGGGCCCATCACCGGCTACTACAGCGCCATCCTGGGTCGCACCGGGGTCGAGCAGTCCTATGGCAACGAGCTGTCCGGCACCACCCCCGAGCTGCGGTTCGCCAGCCTGTCGGACCTCTTCGTCGACAGGGAGAACGTGGGCAACGTCCACCTCACGGTGCGGCCCGACGTGCAGCGCATCGCCCGCGACATGCTCGGCGAGCGGGAGGGCTCGGTCGTGGCCCTCGACCCCCGCAGCGGCGCCATCGACGCCATGTGGAGCTTCCCCAGCTACGACCCCGGACCCTTGTCGACCAACACCACCGACGCCACCGACCGCAAGCGGGTGCTCGACGCCGACGCCGAGAAGCCCCTGCTCTTCCGCGCCTACCAGGACATCTTCTTCCCGGGCTCCACGTTCAAGGTCGTGACCGCCTCCACCGCCGTCGAGGCGGGCGCGGTGACCGAGACCAACCCGTCCTACCCCGTCCTCACCGGGTTCGACATCGACTTCACCGACCAGGACCTCAGCAACTTCGGCGGCTCGTCCTGCGGCGGCACCCTGTTCGAGATCCTCCGGGTGTCGTGCAACTCGGCCTTCGCCCAGATGGGGGTCGACCTCGGTCCCGTCGCCATGATCGGGGGGGCCGAGGGCTACGGCTTCAACTCCGAGCCCCCCGTCGACCTCCCCGATCCGGCGGTGTCGCGCTTCCCCACCGAATTCCCCGACGACCAGGGCAACGGACCGCTGGCCCGGGCCTCCATCGGCCAGGGCGACGTCAGCGCCTCACCCCTGCAGATGGCCCTGGTGACGGCCGGCATCGCCAACGGTGGCGCGGTCATGGCGCCCCACGTGATGGGCCGGGTGACCGACGAGGAGGGCGAGACGGTCACCACCTACCAGCCGTCGGAGTGGGTCCGGGCCACCTCTCCCCCGACCGCGGATGTGATCCGGAGGGGCATGATCGAGGTGGCCAGCGCCGGCGGCACGGCCGAGGCCCTGGCGATCCCGGGGATGGAGGTGGGCGGCAAGACGGGGACGGCCCAGCTGGGCACCGATCCCCCGCAGTCCCACGCCTGGATCCTGGGCTTCGCCGGACCGCCCGCCCAGGCGCCGGAGGTCGCCGTGGCCGTGCTCATCCAGGCCCAGCCCGGGGCCAGCGAGCAGACGGGTGGCCGGGTCGCGGCTCCCATCGCGCGGGCCGTGATGGAGGCCGTGCTGGCCGACCGGGCCGGCGGATGAGGGCCGACCGACCATGAGTGACGACACGCCCACCTACAACGGCCGGTACGAGGTCCAGCGCCGCATCGCACGCGGCGGCATGGCCGACGTCTTCCTGGCCAAGGACCTGCTGCTGGCCCGGCCCGTCGCCGTCAAGGTCCTCTTCCCCGAGTTCGCCAGCGACCCGTCGTTCGTGGCCCGCTTCCGTCGCGAGGCCCAGGCCGCCGCCAACCTGAACCACCCCAACATCGTGGGCGTCTACGACTGGGGCCAGGAGGCGGGCACCTACTACATCGTCATGGAGTTCATCGACGGGCGCAGCCTGTCGGAGATCCTCCGCACCCAAGGCACACCGCCGGCCAAGACCGGGGCCGGCATCGCGGCCGACGTGGCCGCCGCCCTCGGCTTCGCCCACCGCAACGGCGTCGTGCACCGCGACATCAAGCCCGGCAACATCATGATCACCAACGCGGGACACGTGAAGGTGGCCGACTTCGGGATCGCCCGGGCCATCTCCGCCTCGGCCGAGGAGAACCTCACCCAGACCGGATCGGTCATGGGGACCGCCACGTACTTCTCACCCGAGCAGGCCCAGGGCCATGACGTGAGCGGCCGCAGCGACCTGTACTCGCTCGGCATCGTCATGTACGAGATGGCCCACGGGAGGCCACCCTTCGTGGCCGACAGCCCGATCGCAGTGGCCTACAAGCATGTCCAGGAGGCCCCGGCGCCGCTGCGCGCCGAGCACCCGGATGTCCCGGCCGGCTACGAGGCCATCACCATGCGACTGCTGGCGAAGTCGCCCGACGAGCGCTACCGCGACGCCGAGGCGCTGCGGACCGACCTGCGCCGCTTCGCCGAGGGCCAGCGGGTCCGAGCCGGCGCCGGTGCAGCCGGGCCGACCGATGAGGCCACCGTGGTCGGCGCCGCCGTCGCCGGGGTCGGATCGGGAGCCGGCGCCGGTCCCGGAGCGTCGGGCACCGGCGGAGCGCCACCGGCGGCACCGGCGCCGCCCACCGGCGCCGAGCCCGAGCTCAAGCCGCCCGCCGCCCCGCCTCGGCGTTCCCGGACGGGCTGGTTCCTCGTCCTCCTCGTCCTCGCCCTCCTCGTGCTCGGCGGTCTGCTGTTCGCGTTCGCCTCCGTCCTCGGCATCGGGGCCGACGAGACCGGTGTCGAGGTGCCCGACGTGAGGGGCGAGAGCGTGCAGGCCGCCGAGCTGTTGCTGGCCCAGGCCGGGTTCGAGGTCGACAAGACGACGCGGGAGTCGAGCACCGCCGTGCCCATCGATGTGGTGATCAGCCAGGATCCGGCCGGCGGTGACAGGGCAGAGGAGGGCAGCACCATCCGGCTGGTGATCTCCACCGGCGAGCCCGCCCCGGAGCAGGTGGACCTGCCCCCTGTCGAGGGCCTCTCCGAGGACGAGGCCCGACTCCGCCTGATCGGGGTCGGTTTCCAGGTCGATATCTCGCGCCGTGAGGACGATGAGTTCGACGAAGGCGTCGTCATCCGGCAGAACCCGCCCGCCAGCGCCGGACCCCTGGACGTGGGCACCACCATCGAGCTGATCGTCTCCCTAGGTCCGCCGCCCCCACCACCGACGACGTCGCCGCCCGCCACCACGTCGCCGCCTCCGACCACGGAGGAGCCCACCACGTCGCCGCCTCCGACCACGGAGGAGCCCACCACGTCGCCGCCTCCGACCACGGAGGAGCCCACCACGACCAGCCCGCCCACGACGACGACCGAGCCGCCCACCACCACCGAACCCGAGACGACGACCACCGACCCGTCGTCGACGACGACCGCCACCACCGCAGCCGGCGGCTGAACCGGTCGCCGGCGAACCCGTCAGCGCCTTCCCGGTGATGGCGCGCATCCTCCAGGAGAAGGGGCTCACCACCAGCCCCATGGGTGTCATCGGCGTCGCCGCCGCCGGCGTGGTCACGGTGCTGATGTTCCTGATCATCTCCACCGCCGACGGGGTGGCCAAGGACGAGGGCATCGTCGCCATCGAACGGGTGTGGGCCATCACCGCCCTCTACATCGCAACGATGATGCCGGTGGTCAAGCGGCTGCTGGCCCCGCTCGGGAGGGTCTACGAGCGAGCGGGGCGGATCACCCCGGACCTGTTCGCCGTGTTCATCGGTCTGGCGCTCCGGATGGCAGCCCTCCCCGGCATCCTGGCCCCGATGACCGGTCCCCTGGGGTGCCGCCCCTCTCCCTCGCTTCCTGGGCCCCGTCTATCCTCGGCGCCACCCGGCGCCGGTCGCAGGCGTGGGGCGACTCATCTCACCGGCGGGTGATAACGAGGGTGCGGGTCCGACGAGGGGCGGACGACGGGCAGCGGAGATGACCGACCACGGATCGACCATCAGCATCAACAGCTCGACCCTGTCGTCGGGCGGTGCCGGATCCCACCGGTGCCCCCGAGCCCGGCGACCTCACCGACGGCCTGATCGCCACCGACATCTGGACCGACCAGACGGTGGCCGACGCCGGGATCCCGGTCTACGACGTGCCGATCGTGTCGATCGGCGGCACAGAGCGGCGTCGGCACCGCCTACGCCATGGGGAGCATGACCCTCGGCGCCTACTTCGCCGGCGTGGACACCTTCCTCGGTCTGCAGTACTCCTCGTTGCGCATCGCCGACGACCTGGCTCGGCGAGGCTTCGTGCCAGGCTGGGCGTGGCTCGCAGCACCTCCCAGTGGTGGAAGTGGGCCCGCCACCAGCGCCTCCCGGGGGCCTGACCGCCTCGGCCGCGGGTGAGCCGAGACGGCGTCAGGCGGCGACGGTGGTCGCGAGGAAGGTGCGCAGGAGGTCGTGGCCACCGACCGAGAGGATCGACTCGGGGTGGAACTGGACCCCCTCGATCGGCGCGTCGCGGTGGCGGAGGCCCATCACCACACCGTCATCGCTCTCGGCGGTGATCTCGAGCACGGCGGGCACCGTCGCCCGGTCGACCACCAGCGAGTGGTAGCGGGTCGCCTCCAACGGGTCGGGTAGCCCGGCGAAGACCCCCGCGCCGGTGTGGGAGACCAGCGAGGTCTTACCGTGCATCACCTGCGGGGCTCGCACCACCTCGCCGCCGAAGACCTCGCCGATGCACTGCAGCCCCAGGCACACCCCCAGCAGCGGCACCTGGCGCTCGGCGCAGGCCGCGACCAGCTCCTTGGAGATGCCGGCGTCGACCGGGGAGCCCGGGCCCGGCGAGATCAGCACGCCGTCGGGGGACCGACCCATCGCGGCGGCCACGGTCAGCTCGTCGTTGCGGACGACCTCGGGTTCGGCCCCGAGCTCACCGAGGTACTGGACGAGGTTGTAGACGAAGGAGTCGTAGTTGTCGACGACCAGGATGCGAGGTCCCATCGTCGGTGAGGCTAGGGCGGCGCCGGATCGCTGCCCGACCGGGATGTCGCACCCGGCCCACGGGTCCACCTCGGGCGACGCGGCGGTGCTCGGCGTCGGGCGCCGATCCCGCCGGGCCGGAACCGTTTCCGGCCCACCGACGGGAGCCGGTCGGGGTCGATCCCCTATCCTCCTGGCATGGCCGATCCGACCCCCGACGACGACACCGGCGCGGATCCCGAGACCGTCGACGACGACAGCACCGTCGATGCCGAGGAGGCCGAGGCCGCCGCTCCGAAGACCCCGACGCCACCCGTCGACCCCAAGGCCGACGTCGATGCACGTCGGGCCGCCACCAAGGCCCGCATGGATGCGAGCCCCCCCGCCCGGGCCAGCGCGGATGACCCGACAGGGGCCAAGGCCCGCCGGCGGGACAAGGCCACGGCCACGGGCGGGTCGTCGGCCATGGGCAAGGCCTCGGCCTCGGACCCGACGGGCACCAAGGCCCGGCGCGAGGCGGCGACGGCCACCAAGAAGGTGCCCCGCCCGTCCAAGCGGACCGGCGCGGCCGTCGACACCAAGGCGGCCCGCACCACCGCGGCCCGCAGCGGCAACCCCCGGAAGGCGGCCGAGGCGGCGGCCGAGTCGACCCGCTACACGGCGCCGATCCCCCGGTCGCAGCTGGAGAGCCCGTCCTGGGTGCCGATCCTGATGTTCGCCCTGCTGGGGCTGGGCATGATCGCCATCTTCTTGACCTACGTGCTCTGGGAGGGTCGTCCCCTGGCCCTCGGCGTGGGCCTCGGGTGCATCCTGGGCGGCATCCTCGCCGCCACCCAGTACCGCTGAGCCCGGCCGTCCGACGAGGGCGTCCTCACCCTCGGTGATCCCATTTCCAGGTCGCGAGGGAGTTACACGGGTGTGACTCTCCCCAGGGTTGTCCACACCGTGGGGACACCTCCCTCGGTGGCTCTCTCACCACTGATCGCTGTCAGATGTCGGTGGGGGCCAGGAGGTCCATCTCGTCCATGCAGTGACGGGGCGGCTCCGGGTCCTCGTTCACCGCCGCGGTCATGCGGACCTCGGTGCCGCAGACCGAGCACTTGTAGACGAGCTTGACCTTGCGCAGCTCGCCGGCCGGCGGAGGCTCGGGGGTGGGGCGGGTGAAGCCGGCCAGCATCGCCACCCCGACGCGCATGATGACCAGCGCGGCGACCAGAGCAAGAGCGAGTCGGAGGTACCACATGAGCCAGACCAGCCGATCAACGACGGTCCCCCCACCCTAGGACCACACCAGCCGATCGAACCTCACCCCACATGATCGACTGACTCACCCGTTCGGAGCCCTCACACCCTCTCGATGATGGTGGCGTTGGCCAGGCCGCCGCCCTCGCACATGCTCTGGAGGCCGTAGCGGCCACCGGAGCGCTCCAGCTCGTTGACCAGGGTGGCCATGAGCTTGGCGCCCGAGGCACCGAGGGGGTGACCCAGGGCGATGGCGCCGCCGTTGACGTTGACCTTGTCCAGGTCGGCGCCCAGCTCCTTGCGCCACGCCAGCACCACCGACGCGAAGGCCTCGTTGATCTCGAAGAGGTCGATGTCGTCGAGGGACAGGCCGGAGCGCTCGAGGACCTTCTGGGTCGACGGGATGGGCCCGGTCAGCATGGTGACGGGGTCGACACCGGCCAGGGCGAAGGTGTGGAAGCGGGCCCGCGGGGTGAGGCCCAGCTCGGCTGCCTTCTCCTCGCTCATCACGAGCACGGCGGAGGCGCCGTCGGTGATCTGCGAGCTGTTGGCCGCGGTGACCTTGCCGCCCTGGTCGGCGGGGACGAACGCCGGTGCCAGCTTGGCCAGGCTCTCCATGGAGGAGTCGCGGATGCCCTCGTCGGCGGACACGACCTCGTCGGTCTCGATGAGCTCGCCGGTCTCCTTGTCGCGGGGCTTGGCCGCCACCGCCACGATCTCGTTGTCGAAGCGCCCCTCGTCCCGCGCCCGGGCCGCGTTCTGCTGGCTGCGGAGGCCGAACTGGTCGAGGTCCTCGCGGCTGAGACCCCAGCGATCGGCGATCACCTCGGCCGACACGCCCTGAGGGATGAGGCCCTTGAAGCCGAAGTGCTCCGAGTCGGCGTAGCGGGCAAAGGCCTCGGGACCGAAGGGGAAGCTGCCCGGGGTCACCGACGCGCCCATGGGGGTGGTCGACATGACCTCGACCCCGGCGGCGATGACCACGTCGTAGGCCCCCGCGATCACGCCCTGGGCCGCGAAGTGCACGGCCTGCTGGGACGAGCCGCACTGGCGGTCGACGGTGGTGGCGGGCACGGTCTCGGGCCAGCCGGCGGCGAGCACCGCGTTGCGACCCACGTTGAGGCTCTGGTTGCCGACCTGCATCACGCAGCCGGTGATCACGTCCTCGACCACCGCGGGATCGAGCTGGTTGCGCTCGGCCGTGGCCTTGAGGACCTCGGCCAGCAGGTCGGCCGGATGCCACCCGGAGAGCTTGCCGTTGCGCTTGCCGCCGGGGGTTCGGACGGCATCGACGATCACTGCGGTGGGCATGGGTCACCTCGGGGTGGGGTCCGGTCCGCTCGACCGGGGCGGCGGGCCGGGCCTCGGGGCCCGGACCGGGGCGGCACTAGACCGCTCGGTCAAGAGTCTGTCGTCCGCCCTCGACCCACGCAACCTGCGGGATAGGCGGGACCCGCCCCACCCCCGGTGTCTGCTATGTCATGGGTCACCGATCCGGGCGACCGACGGGAGCATCCCATGCCCAGCAGTGCCGACCTCGATGCCATCGTCGAGGGCCAGACCGTGCCCAACCTCTTCGCCGAGACCGCGGCGCGCATCGGCGATCGCACTGCGCTGCGCTGGAAGGACGGTGAGGAGTGGGGCGAGTGGACCTTCACCGAGCTGGCCGACCTCGCCTGCCGCGCCGCGGCCGGCATGCAGGAAGCGGGTGTGGGTCGCGGCGACCGGGTGGTGCTGATGGTGCGCAACATCCCTCACTTCCACGTCCTCGACCTGGCCGCCCTGCTCTGCGGGGCCACCGCGATCTCCATCTACAACTCCTCGTCCACCGACCAGGTGTCGTACCTGGTCGGCCACTGCGGGGCCCGCTTCGGCATCGTCGAGGACGCCGGCTTCTTCGAGCGCTTCGACCGCGAGGCGCTGCCCGAGCTCAAGACCCTCGGCGTGATCCACCCCGACGGCACCGACCCCGACCTCACCTGGGACGAGCTCATCGCCCACGACCCGGTCGACCTGGCCGAGGCCGCGGCCATCGCCGAGCCCGAGGACCTGGTCACCATCATCTACACCTCGGGCACCACCGGGCCGCCCAAGGGCGTCATGCTCACCCACCACAACGTGACGTGGACCGCCGAGTCGCTGCGCCAGGCCTTCGCCATGGACGACCTCACCGGCATGCGACTGGTGTCCTACCTGCCCATGGCCCACATCGCGGAGCGGGCCACCAGCCACTACTCGATGCTCGCCTTCGGCTACGAGGTGACCTGCTGCCCGGACCCGGGCCTGATCGGGGACTACGCCCGCGCGGTGCGGCCCCAGATCATGTTCGGGGTGCCCCGGGTGTGGGAGAAGATCCACTCCCGGGTCATGGCCGCCCTCAACGCGGATGAGGAGAAGGGGCAACAGTTCGCCGAGGCGGTCGAGGCCGGTGGCCCCATCGCCCTCAAGCGGGCCTGGGGCGTGGCCACTGCCGAGGAGGAGGAGACCTACGCCTTCCTCGAGGACGGCGCGTTCTCCGGCGTGCGCGAGATGCTCGGCCTCGACCAGCTCGAGGTCGCCATCTCCGGTGCCGCGCCGATCCCTCCCGACCTGCTCACCTGGTACCGCGCCATCGGGGTGCCCATGTCGGAGATCTACGGCATGAGCGAGAACACCGGGCCCATGTGCTGGGCGCCCTACAAGGTCAAGGCCGGCTCCGTCGGTCCCGCGGTGCCCGGCCTGGAGGTGGCCCTGGCCGACGACGGTGAGATCATCTGCCGGGGCGGGCTCGTGTTCCAGGGCTACCTGGACGAGCCGGAGAAGACAGCCGAGACCCTCGACGACGACGGCTGGCTCCACTCCGGCGACATCGGCGAGCTCGACGACGACGGCTACTTCCGGGTCGTCGACCGCAAGAAGGAGCTGATCGTCACCGCCGGCGGCAAGAACATCAGCCCCGCCAACCTCGAGGCCGAGCTCAAGTCGATCCCGCTCGTCGGCCAGGCCTGCGCGGTGGGCGATCGCAAGCCGTTCGTCGCCGCCCTGGTCGTGCTCGATTCCGACGAGGCGCCGCAGTGGGCCGAACGCAACGGGCTGGGCGACCTGTCCCTCGTCGAGCTGGCCGAGCACCCCGACGTCGTGGCCGAGGTCGAGGCGGGCCTGGCCGAGGCCATGGCCGGCTTCAACAACGCCGAGAAGGTCAAGAAGGTCAAGGTCCTGGGCGAGGAGTGGCTGCCGGACTCCGACGTGCTGACACCCACCTCCAAGCTCAAGCGGCGCGGCATCCACAGCCGCTTCGCCGAGGAGATCGAGGCCTTCTACTCATGACGGCGCCCGATGTCAGCGGGCTGCGGGCCCTGTTCCTCAGCGCCACCCTGAAGCGCTCGCCCGAGGAGTCCCACACCGAGGGCCTGGTCGCCCTGTCGATGGAGATCATGAGGACCAACGGCGTCGACGTGGAGCTGGTGCGCGTCGTCGACCACGATGTGGCCTCCGGTGTGTACCCGGACATGACCGAGCACGGCTGGGAGACCGACGACTGGCCCGCCATCCAGGCCCAGGTGATGGCGGCCGACATCCTGGTGCTCTGCAGCCCGATCTGGTTGGGCGAGAAGTCCTCGGTCTGTACCCAGGCGGTGGAGCGGCTCTACGCCTCGTCCGCCGACCGCAACGACGAGGGTCAGTCCGCCTACTACGGCCGGGTCGGAGGCTGCCTGGTGACCGGCAACGAGGACGGCATCAAGCACGTGGCCATGAGCGTGCTCTACGCCCTCCAGCACATCGGCTACACCATCCCGCCCCAGGCCGACGCCGGATGGATCGGCGAGGCGGGGCCGGGGCCGTCGTACCTCGACGAGGGCTCCGGCGGACCCGAGAACGACTTCACCCGGCGCAACACCACCTTCATGACTTGGAACCTGCTCAACCTGGCGAGCGTGCTGCGCGCCGCCGGAGGCATCCCCGCCCACGGCAACCAGCGCGACAAGTGGGAGCAGGGGGAGCGCTTCGACCTCCCCGACGTCGGCGAGCTCAACCGGTAGCGACCCCCCCGCCCACCACGAACCGGTCCACCACGAACCGGTCCCGAGATCGGTCGTCCCCACGACCAAACGCGGGACCAGTTCGGGTGTGGAACCGGCGTCGGGCTCAGGTGCCGGTGAGGGCGGCGACGGTGGGGGCGAAGTCGTGGGCCTTGTCACCGGGGATGACGGTGTAGGAGTAGCCCCACCGCTCACGCCGCTGGTGCAGGGCCTCGGCCACCTCGCCGGGAGCACCGACGAGGGCCAGCGGGCTGGCCCGGAACGAGGCCTCGTCGGTGCCGAACAGCTCGGCCATGACACCCGGCAGGGACGGGTCCTCGGTGAGCTCAGCTGCCGCCAGCCAGGCGTTGAGCTCCAGGTCGGCGAAGCGATCACCGGCGCCCTCGCGGACCCAGCCCACCTTCTCGTCGATGCGGTCGGCCATGGCGTCCTGGGCCGCGGCCTGGTCGATCTCCCCGGAGTGGATCGAGGCGTTGACACCGACGATGTCGGCGGTCGAGCCCGCCCACCGCAGCAGGCGGGGCGCGCCCCCACCCACGAGGACCGGGGGGCCGCCGGGACGGTGGGGGGCGGGGGTGCCGTCGAGCTCGGAGATCTCGTAGTGCTCACCGGAGAAGGAGAAGGGGCCGTCGCCCCACAGGCCCCGCAGCACCGCGGCGTGCTCGATGAGGCGGCTGACGCGCACGCCGGCGCGCTCCATGGGGATGCCGGAGCGCTCGTAGTCCAGGGCCTTCCAGCCTGCGCCCAGGCCGACCTCGAGGCGACCCTCGGAGATGACGTCGACGGTGGCCAGCTCCCGGGCCAGCACCGCGGGATGACGGAAGTCGCAGTCGAAGACCAGAGCGCCGACGTGCAACGTCGTCGTCACCGCCGCGAACGAGGCCAGAGCGGCGATGGGCCCGGGGCCCTCGTCGAAGTGGTCCGGGAGGAAGACCGTCGCGTAGCCCAGCTGCTCCACCTCCTTGGCGGTGTCGAGCCAGGTCATGTCGGGGAACGGGGCGTGGAGCTCCGTGGCGAAGCGGAAGCGTCTCGGGTGGGCCATGGTCCGCAGTCTGGTCCAGGCTCGTCGAGCACGGTCGGGCGCCACGAACTAGAACGGGTTCTATCCCGCAGCGGCGAGGCGGAGACGACGAGAGGACCCACCAGCATGGCCATCCGAGTGATCCAGTGGGCGACGGGCACCGTGGGCATCCACGCCGCCCCCGCCATCGCCGCCCACCCCGACCTCGAGCTGGCTGGGCTGTGGGTGCACTCCGACGCCAAGGCCGGCCGCGACGCCGGCGACCTCTGCGGCGGACCGGTCCTGGGCGTGAACGCTACCCAGGACGCCGAGGCCCTCCTTGCCTCCGACGCCCAGGTCATCTGCTACACGGCCAGCTCCGACGTGCGCCCCGACGGCGTGATCGATGACCTGTGCCGGATGCTGGCCGCGGGCAAGAATGTGGTGAACACCTCTTTCGTCGCCCTCCTGTATCCGAAGGTCGCCGGTGATGGGATCTACGAGCGCCTCGAAGCGGCGTGCCAGGAGGGGGGCAGCACCCTCTACACCTCGGGCATCGACCCCGGCTTCGGCAACGCCGCCCTCGCCATCCACGCCCTGGCCCTGTGCAAGGAGGTGCGCTCGGTGCGGATGATGGAGATCGTCAACTACGCCACGTGGGACAACCCGTTCACCATGTTCGAGATCATGGGCTTCGGCCAGCCCGACACCAGCACTTCGCTCCTGCTGGCCCCGGGGTCGACCACCCTGGCCTGGGGGCCGGTGCTGGAGCTGGTGGCGGCCGCCGTCGGCCTCACGTTCGACGAGATCGTCGAGCGCCACGAGGTCATCACCGCCCCCAACGACATCGAGATCGCCTCGGGCCGCGTTCCCGCCGGCACCATCTCCGGCATGCGCTTCGAGGTGGTGGGCATGGTGGGCGGCGAGGAGCGCATCATCCTGGAGCACGTCACCCGCCTGCGCGATGAGGATGCTCCGGACTGGCCCCAGGGCGCGGGCTACCGGATCCTGGTCGAGGGTGAGCCGCACCTGCGCCTGGAGCTGGGCCTGTCGTCGGACAAGGGCGACCACAACCACGCCGGGTGCCTGGCCACCGCCATGCACGTCGTCAACGCCATCCCCCATGTCGTCGCCGCCGATCCCGGCGTGAAGACCATGCTCGACCTGCCGGTGTACTCCGCCACCGTCCCGCGCCGGAGCTGAGCCCCGACGCCCCCGCCGGCCCGGAGGCGTCCGGTGGACCGGCTATGATGGAGGCCGGTCATGGGCCGACCGTCGAGAGGATCCATGGCGCGCGACGAGACGTTGCCGGTGAAGCTGGGACCGGTTTCCAACGGCGAGTTTCACCCGCTCCCCCACAGCCCCACCGTGGCCGAGGCCATCCACCGGACCCACCGTCTGGCCGACGAGAACGCCCGCCGCCTGGGCATCTCCCGCCGGCGGTTCCTCGCCGGCGCCACCGGAGCCGCGGCCACCTTCGTGATGCTGGCTGCCTGCGCCAAGGAAGAGGCCGCCAGCCGGGGCGAGGAGCCCGGTGGGACCTTCGACGTCTCCACCGAGTCCACCCTCGACCGCGACCGGGCGCTCGAGGAGCTGGGCGGCGAGGAGTTCATTCTCGACGTCCAGACCCACTACGTGAACCAGGACCTGGGCCAGCCCGGCGGTGAGTGGACCTCGGTGTTCCCGCAGTCCGCCTGCCCCGACGGCGCCCGCCACGGCGACCCGCGGGCCTGCTTCACCGTGGAGGCGTACTTCCGTGAGGTGTACGCCCGCTCCGACACCACCATGTCGATCCTGTCAGCGCTGCCGGCGCTGGTGAGCGGCGCCCTCGATCCCGACGACATGTCCCACGCCGTCGACGTGGCCACCCGCCTGGGTTGCGACGGGCGGGTGCTGGTGCACGGGGGCGCCTACCCCCACCGAGGACCGCTCGACCCCGCGCTCCAGGCCATGACCGACCTGCGGGACCGCCACGACGTGGCGGCCTGGAAGATCTACACCATGACCCCCGTCGACGATCACTTCTACTTCGACGACCACGATCCCTCTCGCCCCCAGATCGGCCAGCGGTTCATCGACCACGTGCGCGAGATCGGACCGCCCATCATCTGCACCCACAAGGGCATCTCGTCCATCGTGGGCTCGTCGCCGGAGCTGGCCTCCCCCACCGACATCGGGCCGGCGGCGGCCCGCAACCCGGACGTCTCCTTCGTCGTCTATCACTCGGGCTTCGAGCCGGGGGGCGGGGGGACCGGCCCCTACGACCCCGACGACCCGGACCCGCAGGGTGTCGACCGCCTCATCCGCTCCCTCGCCGATGCCGGGGTGGGACCCAACGAGAACGTCTACGCCGAGCTGGGCGGCACCTGGTGGTTCCTGATGCGCGACCCCACCGCAGCGGCCCACGTGCTGGGCAAGCTGCTCGTCCACGTGGGCGAGGACCGGCTCGTGTGGGGCACCGACTCGATCTGGTTCGGGACGCCTCAGGACCAGATCCAGGCCTTCCGCACCTTCCAGATCGCAGCAGAGCTCCAGGAGCGCCACGGCTACCCGACGCTGACCGGCGAGCTGAAGCGGAAGGTCTTCGGCCTCAGCTCGGCCGCCCTCTACGACATCGCAGTGCCCGACAGCACCTGCGAGGTCAGTCCCCTCGAGATCGAGCAGATCCGCGCCGCCCTTCCCCCGGCGCCGACCTACGGGCCCACCACTTGGGACGAGGCGGCTCGCATCATCGCCGCCCACCAGTCCGGCGCCGAGCTCTGACGATCCGGCGGCGTCCCTGCCGTCCTCGTGGCGGGCGGGCGCGACCCGGACGACTTCGGTCCCGTGCGAGCCAAGGAGCCCGGAGCTCCGGGCCACCCTGGTGGGCGGGATGCGCCCCTGGGAGCGGCCGTCTCGGTCGTGGTGCCAGAGTTGATCGCGCCGCGCGAGCAGAAGCTCCCCCGACGGGCCACACTGTGACCGCGGGGCACGTCTGAGGAGGTTGTTCATGAGCGTCTACAAGGTGATCGAGCTGATCGGGTCCAGCACGGAGTCGTGGGAGGCCGCCGCGGCCGAGGCGGTGGGCAAGGCGCGCGCGACCGTGCGCGACGTACGGGTGGCGGAGGTCGTGGAGCAAGACATCGATCTCAGCGAGGGCGAGACCCTCATCTACCGCACCAAGCTGCGGGTCTCGTTCAAGTACGAGGGCGGCCAGTAGCCCACCGCCGCCCGGTCGCGAGGAGCTCGACGACAGACGAGGCGCTCGCGAGGTAAGCGACCCCACCTCGCCCCCGGGGAGCCAGTTCCACTTCGACCCGGCCACCTACCTGGAGGTGGTGCGGGCCGAGGTGACCGCGTACCCCGACCTCCAGGCCGGCGGTGGCCCAGGCCACCGCCGGCTGCTCCATCGAGCGCGCGCGCGAACTGGGCGTGGACACCGGCGAGACGTCCCGGGCGCTCGAGGCGCACCTCAGAGATCCCCGACTGGCGGGAAACCAGGTCAGCGCCTCGGTGTGGGTCGACGGGCTGGGCGAGGTGCTGGCGCACGAGGGCGATGCGCGGTTGCTGATCGCCTCCAACCAGAAGCTGCTCACCGCCATGGGCGTGCTCGACGGCATCCCCCTCGACACCGCCTTGCGCACCCAGGTGGTGGCCCCGGCCGGCACCGACCCGGCGACGGGGGTCGTGAGCGGTGACCTCGTCCTGGTGGGCGGGGGCGATCCCGAGCTGACCTCGGACGGGCCCCACTCCCTCACCGCTCTGGCCGAGGCGGTGCGGGCGGCCGGCATCAGCGAGGTGCAGGGCGGGCTGGTCGTCGACGCGTCCCGCTACGGCCCGGCCCGAGCCGCGCCGGGCTGGCGGGACTGGCACATCCCCACCTACGTCGGTCCGCTGTCGGCCCTGGTGGTCGACGACAACCGGGGCCGGACCGACCCCGGCTTCCTCGCCGACCCTGCGCTCGGCCGCGGCGAGACGTTCCGCGACCGGCTGACCGCCGCCGGCGTGACGGTGGCCGGACCCGTGTCGGCCGGTGTGGCCCCGGCGGGGGCAGTGGCGGTCGCCGGACTCGACTCGGCACCGGTCGGTGAGCTGCTGTCCCGCATGCTCTTGGCCAGTGACAACGAGGTGGCCGAGTCCCTCACCCGCGAGGCGGGCGTCATCCTGGCCGGAGGGGGCTCGACACCGGCCGGCACCCTCGCCCTGGAAGCCCGATTGCTCGACGCATGCGCACCGCTGGCGGCGGGAGGTTGGGCTGACGGATCGGGCCTGAGCCGACGAGACCTCCGCTCGGCGCGGGAGATGCGCCGCCTGGTGCTGCACGCCCGCACCCAGTCGTGGTGGCCTGAGCTGACGGCCCGGCTGCCCGTCGCCGGCCAGTCAGGCACCCTGGCCGGCCGGTTCAACGGCACCGCGGCGGAGGGCAGGGTCAGGGCCAAGACCGGGACCATCATCGGCGGCGTGTCGCTCACCGGTGTGGTGACCACCGCCAGCGGCCGCGAGGCAGTGTTCTCCGTGATCGTCTACGGCGAGGGTGCCCCCTCGGCCCGTCGGGTCGTCGACGACCTAGTCATCGCCCTCGCCGCCGCCTGAGCGAGCCGAGGTGTCGAGCAGATCGGCTGTTCCACCCCAGCCGACCCGCGACGATGGCCAGCTCGACAGCGAGCGATGACCGTCACGGGACTGCCGATCCTGCGCACCGAGCAGCTCCGCCGGTTGATGAGCGAGCTCGACGGACCGCTCGAGTCGCTGCCCTACGCCCCGATCAACCAGATCGGCCACATGCGCATGATCCCCGACTCCGGCACGAACCTGCCCTTCACCCCCAACGTGGACACCCTCTACAGCGGGTCGGTCGTGGAGCTGGAGGACAACCCCATGGTCTTCGTCGCGCCGGCCATGCCGGACCGGTACTGGTCCCTCCAGGTCGCCGACGCCTGGTACTCGACCAGCCCTACCTCGGCACCGGGACGACCGGCCGCGATGCCGGCGCCTGGCTCCTCGTGGCGCCGGGCTGGGAGGTCGAGGTACCCGAGGGGCTCACCCTGTACCGCAGCGACTCCAACACCACCACGATCGCTCTGCGGATCCGCATCGAGGGCCCGGAGGACACCGAGGCCGTCGTGCAGGCGCAGCACGGCTTCCGCCTGACGAGCCTGGCCCACTGGCTGGCCGGCGACGCCCGACCGGCGCCCAAGGGCTCTGCGCCCGAGATGGCGCGCTCCACCCACGACCTCGCGTCCTTCACGACGCTGACCCGCCTCCTCGACCACAACCGGCCGTACGCACGGGACACGCCGATCGTCCACCTCATCGAGCACGCCGCGGCCCGGTACTCGGTGCAGTCGTCGGACCCGGGCCTCGTGTTCGACGATGACGGTGGGCTCACCATCTCGGTCGGGCCCGACGCGCCAGCCCACGTCCGGAACTGGGTCGGCACCGCCCCGGGCCACGGCTTCCGGCTCAACTTCCGCGTCTACCTTCCCCGCCCCGAGGTCATCTCCCCGAACACCGTCGAGCAGTTCCTACCCCCCGTCCTCCCCGTCGACGGCTCGCCCGCCGCCTCGTAGCCAGCGCCCGGCGCGCCGGCGTGGCGAGCAGGCCGGGGTCGAGCCGGGACGTCCGTGGGCTGCCCGGGGTCCGTCCTGACGTCGAAGGGGTATGTCGACTCGAACCCACGACCCCCTGCTTGCAAAGCACGATCGGTCGACGCTGCCATCAGGACCGACGCAGAGAAGGCCCAGGTCAGAGGGCAGATCCGGTGACCGCCATGACCGCTGACTGACCACGATCCCCGATCGAAAAGGGCACGTAGTGGGCACGCCGAGTTCGTCCACGGCCTCACGTGCTCGGTCCCGCACACGTCGCGCAACTATGTATCACGGGTGATACACTCCGAGGGGTGGCTGACATCTCGATCCGCGATCTCCGCAACCGCGGCGGCGACATCGTCGAGCGGGCGCAGCGCGGCGAGCGCCTGACAATCACTCGGTCGGGCAAGCCCGTCGCCCAGCTGGTGGCCCTGCCCCGCCCGGCCGTGGCCCTGGCCGAGCTGCGACAGCGGTGGGCGCGCCTGCCCGAGGTCGACCCATCGACCCTGCGCCGCGACGTCGACACCCTCATCGAGCCCTCCCTCTGACGTGGCCCAGGGGATCCTCGACACCAGCACGCTCATCCTGCTCGGCCAGATCAGCCTCACCGATGCCCTCCCGAGCGAGCCGCTCATCACCACGATCACTCTCGCAGAGCTCTCGGACGGTCCGCTGGTGGCCACCACCGACGAGGAGCGAGCCGCCCGCCAGGCCCACCTCCAACAGGCCGAGGCCGACTTCGACCCCATCCCCTTCGACGCCACCGCCGCACGCAGCTTCGGCCAGGTCGCAGCCTCCCTCCGACGAGCCGGCCGCAAGCCCGCCGCCCGCGCCTACGACGCCATGATCGCCGCGGTAGGGATCGCACATGGACTGCCGGTCCACACCTGCAACCCCAGCGACTTCGCCGGCATCGAAGGACTCACCCTTGTCGCCGTCCCCCACCCCCACCACTGAAACCCAACCGGCGATCTGGGGCAGGCTGGCGTTCGTGGGTGCCGGGGATGGACGGGAGCGTCGGACAGCTCGACCTCTGGCCCAGGAGCGTTCGCGGTTGTTCGACGAGCAAGCGGAACGATACGACCGGTGCCGGCCGAGGTATCCC
>JBBSMQ010000012.1:0-106927 GCA_038233075.1 Acidimicrobiales bacterium | reverse complement strand
GTGTCCTCGTCGGTCTCGGGGCGCCCGTCGATCTCGCCTCGCCCGGTCGTGGGATCCGCCGCGGCCTCGTCGCTCTCGGCCGTGCCGTCGGGGTCGGCACCGAGGGAGCCGGCGCGGGCGTCCTCGAGGGCGAGGGCCACGCGCTCGGCGACCCCCGTGATGACACGCTCGTCGACCCCGAGGGCCGCGGCCACCGACGCGGCCGGCAGCTCCGCTCGGTCGATGAGGGCCCACACCGCGCGCTCCTCGGGACGGAGGTCGGCCAGGGTCCGGGCGTCGGTGCTCGACCCCAGGCGGCTCGTCCGAGGGTCGGGCTGTGGGCGCCGCCCCGGCGCCGGGGCCTGGCGCCGTTGGCGACGGCGGACCTCGTGGCCACAGGCGATCCACACGTGGTTGAGCACCATCGCTACGGCATCGTCGGGGCCCTTGCGACGGGCCCGGTAGGCGCGCACGTAGGCCGAGTGCAGGGTGGCGTCGACGTCGAGGCCGCCCAGCACGAGGTGGGCCAGCAGGCGTCCCGATGGGTCGAGCCGCTCCAGCAGGGCGGCCCACGCCCGGTTGCTGCCGTCGCGGGCGGCGGCGAGCATGCGGTCTGCGGTCGGGTCGGTGCTGGGCCCCTCGGGCGCCGAGCGCGTCGCGGCCCCGGTGGGACGAGGTGGCGGAGCGGCGGGGGAAGGGGGCACAGGCGAGGCGTGGTCGGGGCTGAACGCTCGGTGGGGGACCGATCCCCCACCGAGCCGATGGCTCGGCGGTCTCGATGTCGGCAAGACTCCTAGCACCATGCCACGTCGAGCCCGATCAGCAGCGTTCATCGCGGGCCCTGCCGTGCTGCTCCTGGGGGCGGTGGCCTGCGCGGGGGGATCCAACGACGAGACCACCACTTCGGGAGGGGTCACCAGCACCGAAAGTGTCGTCGAGAGCCGGGGCGGCGAGGGCGGGGCCACCCCGACCGCGGCCCCCACCACGGCGGCACCACCTCCGGCGTCCACCGCGCCACCGACGACCACCGCGCCACCGACGTCCACCGCGCCACCGACCACCGCTGCACCTCCCACCACCACCGCACCGCCACTCCCTCCGGTCGAGGTGGGCGACCTGGCGGGCGGCGTCTCGGGCGAGCGCACCCGGGCGGTGCAGGAGAGGCTGGCCGCCCTCGCCTACGACCCCGGTCCGGCCGACGGGCACTTCGGCACCAGGACCACGATGGCGGTGTGGGCCTTCCAGGCCCTCCACGGTCTGGCCCCGGACGGCGTCGTCACCCCCGAGGTCGAGCTCGCTCTCATGGGCGCCCCACCCCAGGAGATGCTCCGACCCGACCTGGGACCGACCCACACCGAGGTCGACCTCGACCGTCAGGTCCTGCTGGTCTGGGGTGAGGGGCAGCTGGAGCTGGTCACCCACATCTCCAGCGGCTCGGGCGTGGCCTACTGCGAGGACGGCCGCTGTGGTGACGCCATCACGCCCGCGGGTGACTACCGGTACCAGCGTCGCATCGAGGGCGAGCGCCACGCTCCGCTCGGCGTGCTGTACGACCCCGTCTACTTCAACGGCGGCATCGCCGTGCACGGCTCGCCGTCGGTCCCGGACCAGCCGGCGTCGCACGGCTGCGTCCGCATCCCGATGCACATCTCGTCCTACTTCCAGGACCTGGTGATCGACGGCGAGCCCATCGCCACCTTCCGGGGCGGGCACGGACCGACCGTGCCAGTGCTGCCCCCCGGGGGCCCGGCCGCGCCGCCGCCCGCGGGCGCCGAGAACGGCGGCTGAGAGGTGGTCGACACCGGCCCGCCGCCCCTGCCCGACGACGGCCTCGCCGTCGGGGGCGCGCAGTACCCCCCCGGCCCGCCGGAGCGATGGCCGACGTGGGTGCCGTCCCTGCCGGTCCCACCGGGCTCCGCCGGCGGCCCCCTGCCCTCGCCAGGGGGCGGCGGATCCGGTGAGCGGCGGACGGCCGCCATGGCGGCTGCGGCTGCGGCGGTGGTGCTGCTCCTGGTCGTGGGGGCGGTGGCGTGGATCACCGCCGGCGGCGACGACGAACAGGTCGCCGACGCCAGCCCGTCCACGTCGCCGGCTACGACCGCTCCGGCGGTCCCCTCGGCCCCGATCCCCACCCCGCCGTCCATCCCCGGCCTCGACCCCTCCGATCCCGGCGCTCCCCTCGACGATGCCCGCCCGCTGGAGGAGGTGCTGCCGGGCCTCATCTCCTTCGTCGAAGAGACCCGTGGCCATCGGTTCCGCACAGAGCCCGTGGTCGAGCCCCTCGACGAGGACGCGTTCCTCGCCCGCTTCCGGGCCGCGACCGAGGGTTCGGAGGCCGAGGTGCGCGACGCCGGCGTCGCCCTGCGCGCCCTGGGCATCCTCGAGCCCGACAGCGACCCGGTCGCGATCCAGGATGACCTGGGTGAGCAGGGCGTGCTCGGCTTCTACGACCCCGAGACCGAGGAGCTCGTCGTCCGCGGCGCCGAGGTCACCCCCTACGTCGAGATCATCATCGTCCACGAGCTGACCCACGCCCTCGACGACCAGTACTTCGACCTCCGGCGAGCCGATGTGCTGGCCGAGCAACCCGACGAGTCGGGCTTCGGCTTCCTCTCCCTCACCGAGGGCACGGCCCGGTGGGTGCAGGTGGCCTACGAGGAGCAGCTCGGACCCGATGAGCTGCTCTCGGCTCAGATCGAGGCCCTGACCTCTCAGCTCGGCGGGGCGACCGATCCCCAGAGCGCGACGTTGCCCATCCCCTTCGGCGTGGCCATCCAGCTGCCCTACGGCAACGGGGCCGAGCTGGTCGATGCCCTCGTGGACGGCGGCGGCACCGCCGCCGTCGACGCAGCGTTCCGTGCTCCTCCCGTCACCAGCGAGCAGGTGTTGGATCCCGACCGCTTCGCCGCCGGGGAGGCTCCCGTGGAGGTCGCCGCCCCCGCCGCCGACGGGGCGGTCGTCGACGAGGGGGCCATCGGCGCGGTCGACCTCAGGGTGCTCGAGGTGGTCACCGACCCGACCCTGGTCGCCTCGCTCGTCGACCAGTCGGCGCCGGTGTCGCCCTCCGTGGCGGTGGACCCGCTGGCCGGCTTCGGGGGCGGCCGCTACGTCGCCTGGGAGGAGGGCGGGCAGGCCTGCATCCGCTTCACGGTGGTGGGCGACACCATCGGCGGCGCCTCCGCCATCGCGGACATCGTCGAGGGCTGGTCCGCGGAGGTGGGCGGGGTCGACCTCGTCCCCACCGACGGAGGGGCCGGCGGGCTCATCGCGACGCGCTGCGTCTGAGGGCTCGCAGCCCGGCGAGCCCAGGCCAAGTCCTGCCTAGGGTGCGGTCATGACGTCGTCGACCTCGCCCGCCGCCCCCGCCCCGGACCCTCTGGCCTCGTTCCGCCTCGACGGACGGACCGCGGTGGTGACGGGGGCGTCGAGCGGGCTCGGGGCACGCTTCGCCCGAGTGCTCCACGGTGCCGGCGCCACCGTCGTCGTCGCCGCCCGACGGGTCGAGCGCCTCGACGCATTGGCGGCGGAGCTGGGCGAACGGGTCGTGGCCGTGGGCTGCGACGTGACCGTCGACGCCGACCTGGTCCGTCTGGCCGAGGCGGCCGCCACCACCGGGCGCGGGTGTGTCGACGTGCTCGTCAACACCGCCGGCATCGGGTACCCGCAGCCGGCGGAGACCGAACCCATGGACGAGTTCCGTGAGGTGGTCGACGTCAACCTCCACGCCCTGTTCCGGCTGACCCAGCTGGTGGTCGGACCCATGATCGAGGCCGGCCGTGGGACCGTGGTCAACGTGGCCTCGATGCTGGGCCAGGTGGGCGCCACCCCGATCAAGCAGGCGTCGTACTGCGCCTCCAAGGGCGCGGTGGTCAACCTGACCCGGGAGCTGGGCTGCCAGTGGGCCCGCAAGGGGGTGCGGGTCAACGCCCTGGCCCCGGGCTGGTTCGCCAGCGAGATGACCGCGGACATGTGGGGTGATGAGGCGGCGGAGCAGTTCGTCGACAGCACCTGTCCGATGGGGCGCAAGGGCGAGCCCGACGAGCTCGACGGGGCCCTGCTGTTCCTCGCCTCGGACGCCTCGACCTACGTGACCGGTCAGACCCTCACCGTCGACGGCGGCTGGACCGCCCGCTGAGGGCGCCAGTCGGGGATCAGTAGCCGGGGGCGGGCTGGAAGAGGTCGAACCGGAAGCCCTGATCGTCGACGCACTCGGCGTTGCCCCCCGAGGGGTAGGTGTTCCGGGACTGCACCTGGCCCCCCAGCTCCTCCACCCGCTCGGCGTAGGGCTCGATGTCGTCGACGCGGAAGTAGAGCGTGACCGGACCGGCCCCGGCCGCCCCCTCGGCCTGGAAGAAGCCCATGGGGAACCGCGTGTTGGCGATGTGGCCCCCGCCCTCCTGGGACCCGGCCTCGACCTCCCAGTCGAAGAGGGAGCCGAAGAAGGCCCGGGCCTGCTCCAGGTCGGTGGTGCGCATGGTGATGTAGCCGGGCTCGACCGGTTGTCGGCTGGTCACCTTCCAGTCCGAGCCGTCGCCGCCGATGCCGCCCTCCACCTCGGCCGTGGCGGTGCGCTGGGCATCGATGGGCTGGGACAGCATCCACCGGTGCCCGAAGGGGTCCAGGATGGTGGCGTTGCGGTTGCCGTGGCCCTGGTCGCCCGGCTCCCTCTGGACCTCGGCCCCCTCCTCGACCGCTCGACGGAAGGTGTGGTCGATGTCGACCACCTCGAGGTGCAGCATGACCGCAGTGCCGCCGAAGTGGCCGGGGCCGTGGACACCCGCCTCGGGGAACTCGTCGGCCAGCATCATCCGCGCTCCGCCGATGACCACCTCGGCGTGGCCCACGCGGCCGTCGTCACCGACGAAGCGGGTGGTCTCGATGGCGCCCAGGACCAAGCGGTACCAGTCGAGGGCGGCGGCGGCGTCGGGCACCGCGAGGTACGGCGTGAGGGCGTTGGTGGTGGCGGTGGTCTCGGTGGTGCTCATGTCGTCGTCTCCTCCTCGGAGGCTGATGTCGGGGATCGCGCGGGGGTCGTCGTCGGGGTCAGGGGGTTCGGGACGCAGGGCCTCGACCAGACGGGCCCGCAGGGCGGCCGCGAACCTCGGGTCGGGGGCGACCGGTGTGGTCGGCAGTCGGAGAGCGTCGAAGGAGTCAGTCACGGTCAGGTCCCCCGTCCTCGTGGTCGGGTAGAGCTCGGCGGAAGGCGGACCGGGCCCGCACCAGCAGCGCCTCGGTGGCGTGCACGGTGCGGTCGAGGGTGCGGGCCACCTCGGGCACGCTGAGGCCGTCGAGGTAGCGCAGGGTGAGAGCGGAGCGGTGGTGGGGCCCGAGGGTGGCGAGCACCTGGTGGGCGGTGACCGCGTCGAGGTGGGTCTCCCAGGGGTCGTCGTCGCCCGGCCCACGTTCGCTGGCCACCCGGTGCAGGCGGCGCTCCTCGCGAATGGTGGCCCGCCAGTGGTCGACCAGCTTGTGACGGGCCACGCCGATGAGCCAGGCCACCGTGAGGTTCGGGACCGCCCCCCGCCGCACCGCGTCGACGGCGGCGACGAAGACCTCGGAGGTGACGTCCTCGGCCACCGCAGGGGTGCCGCACCGAGCCAGGAGGTAGCCGTAGACCTCCGGCAGGGCCCGGTCGTACAGCGCGAGCAGGGCGTCGCCCTGGTCGTCTGCTCTTGCCGGTGCGGGGGTCACGTCCCTCCATCGTCGCGGACCCCCGGACTCCGACGCCCGACCCTCCCGACGTGGTGCGCGCCGTGGTCGCTTGGGCCACCGAACCCCCACGCCAGTCCGTGGGGGCCATCGACGTGGTGCGCGTCCTGGTCGCTCGGGCCATCGAACCCGGCGCCAGCTCGTGGAGGCTGGGACGGCGGCCAGCATCGTGACCGGTGCCACACGAACGGCGGAGCGCGTCGCTACGGTGCGGAGCATGAAGGTGCCACTGACCCTTTGCGACTTCCTCGACCGCGGCGCGACCGTCTACCCCGACCGGATCGCGGTGGTGGACGAGCCCGACCAACCCGCATCGTCGCTGGGCGAGCTGACCTACCGCGACCTGGCAGCGCGAGCACGCGCCCAGGCCGCCGGGCTCGACCGGGCCGGGATCGGGCCCGGCGAACGGGTGGCGATCGTGTCGCACAACGCGGCGCGGCTGCTGGCCGGCTTCTGGGGTGTCGCCGGCTGGGGTCGCGTGTACGTCCCCATCAACTTCCGGCTCTCGCGCGACGAGATCTCCTACATCGTGGACCACTGCGGTGCCTCGGCGCTGCTCTACGACCCGGAGCTGGCCGACGCGGTCGCGGGCACGGAGTGCAAGGTCAGCGTCGAGCTGGGCGCCGACGACGACGAGCTCCTCGCCTGGGACGCGGAGCCGGAGGAGTGGCCCAAGGACGAGGACGTCACCGCCGTCATCAACTACACGTCGGGCACCACCGCCCGCCCCAAGGGCGTGGAGCAGACCCATCGCAGCCTGTGGCTGAACGCCACCGTCTTCGGCTGGCAGACCGGGATCAGCGACCGCGACGTCTACCTGCACACCCTGCCCATGTTCCACTGCAACGGCTGGGGCATGCCCTTCGCCACCGCGGGCATGGGGGTCACCCAGGTGGTGCAGCGCAAGGTCGACGGTGCCCAGATCCTCGACCGCGTCGACCGCCACGGGGTGACCCTCATGTGCGGGGCGCCGGCTGTGGTCAACGCCATCCTCGATGCCGCCGGCGACCTCGACGTGGTCCCCGGACGGGACCGCACCCGCATCGTGGTGGCGGGCGCGCCGCCGCCGACCCGGACCATCGAGCGGGTCGAGACCGAGCTGGGGTGGGAGTTCATCCAGATCTACGGGCTGACCGAGACCGCGCCCCTGCTCACCATGAACCGCACCCGGACCGAGTGGGACGAGCTCGACCCTGCGGCGCGCGCCTCTCGCCTCGTCCGTCAGGGGGCGCCGGCTCTCGGTGTGACCATGGGTGTGACCGACTCGGGAGAGCTCACCACCCGCACCAACCACGTGATGGACGGCTACTGGGACCAACCCGACGCCACCGCCGAGGCAGTCGTCGAGGGCTGGTTCCACACCGGCGACGGGGGAGTGCTCGACGACGACGGTTACACGGTGATCTCCGACCGCAAGAAGGACGTCATCATCTCCGGCGGTGAGAACGTCTCGTCCATCGAGGTCGAGGATGCCCTCTTCGGCCATCCGGCGGTGGCGGAGGTGGCGGTGATCGGCGTCCCCGACGAGACGTGGGGCGAGATGGTGATGGCCCTGGTCGTGCTGGCCGACGGCGCCGATGCCAGCGAGGACGAGCTGCGAGAGCACTGCCGGGATCGCCTGGCCGGCTACAAGATCCCCAAGCGCGTCGAGTTCCGACCCGAGCTGGCCCGCACCGCCACCGGCAAGCTCCAGAAGTTCAAGCTCCGCTCCCCCTACTGGGAGGACCAGGAGCGCCAGGTCAACTAGCGCGCCCTGCCCCACCTGCGGCGGGCTCGACGGCGGGGAACAGATCGACCAGGGCCCGCATGTGGGCGTTGAGGGCGTCGATGTCGGACAGCGCCGTCTTCCCCTGACGGAACACCACCAGATCGCGACCGGGCACCATGATCAGGCGCTGACCCTCGAAGCCGTGGGCCATGAACAGCCCGTCGTCGCGGTTCGGCCAGGACCACCAGTGGGCCCCGTGCATCTTGCCCTCGTCGGGCGACCGGGGGGTACGGCCGTGGTCGACCCAGTCCGCAGCGACCACCTCGGTGCCGTCCCACACCCCGCCCCGGAGCACCATCAGGCCCAACCGCAGCCAGTCTCGGGCGACCAGGTCCAGGTAGGACGAGCCGACCCAGAGTCCGGTGCCGTCGTGTCCGAAGCGGGCGGAGCCGATGCCGATCGGGTCGAAGAGGGCCTCGCGGACCCAGCCGTCCAGCTCCTCACCGGACAGCACCAACGCTCGCCGGAGACAGCTCGCCACGATGTTGGACGTCCCCGACGAGTAGCAGTAGGCCTCCGCCGTGCCGGGGCGGTGGATGAGCGCCTTGTCGGCCGCGAAGGCGGCCATGTCGTCGGCCCCGCCCCCGAAGAGCATGGTGACGACATCGGGGACGGCGTCGTCGTCGAACCCCTCGTACACCTCGGTCCAGGCCAGGCCGGGGCGCATGGTGAGCAGGTCGTCCCAGGTGATGGCCGCGCGCGGGTCATCCGCGCCGTGCCAGGCCGGGACCGGGGCGGGATCGGACACCGCGAGGGCACCACGGGCCCGTGCCACCCCCACGGCCCGGTGCACGACGCTCTTGGCCATCGACCACGACCCGAGGGGGTCGTCGGGCCCGATGGGCCCCGGCGCCACGCCGGCCAGCTCGGCCAGCGGGCCCATCTCCCGCTCGCCGTAGCGCTCGGCCACGATGCGGCCCCGGTGGACCACGGCCACCGCGTTGGTGTGGCCCACCGCCGGGTCGGCATCGGGTCCCAACAGGGCGTCGAGGGCACCGGGCAGGGCGTCGACCGCCTCCGGTGGGGGAGCGGCCTCCTCCCAGTCGGAGGTCGGCCACGGTGTGTGCTCGGGCTGATCGGGGAGAAGGTGCAGGTCGGCCACCGCCGGAGAGTACCGATCGCCGACCGGCCGTGGCTGCGGCCGCGATCGTGGTCGTGGTCCGCCGGCCATCCACCGTCTGGGCGCCGGCCGGGCCCGCCCTCGCCGATGAGCGACGATCGCCGATGAGCGCCGATCGGCGGGGGGCCACCGGAGGGGTTGACCTCGGAGGGGATCGACCAGGTCAGCCGGGGACGAGCACGTGGACCTGGAAGGCGTCATCGCCCCAGAGCGAGCCCTCGCCCCCGGGTTCGAGGGGCAGCTGGAGCCGGGCGACGACGTCACCGGGCGCCTCCAGGTCGGCCTCGCTCGGCTCCGAGGCGCTCACCACCGTGACGATGGTCTCGTCGGGCGTGGGGCGCGTGGCGCGGTGCTCGCCGTAGAAGTCGCCCTGGAAGGGCTCGACGTGGACCTCCAACCCCGCGTCCACGAAGGCCACCGCGAGGGAGGGGGCGATCTCGAGGAAGGCGGCCTGTCCCTCGGACCGCAGGCGGACCGGGCGGTCCGGCGGGATGGTGGCCAACGCTGCGTCGGCGGCGCGTGCGTCGAAGGCGAACAACACGGTGCCCCGGCGTTCGTCTCCCGCCCCCGTGCGGAGCGCGGTGAAGCCGACGACGAGCGTCGCCCCCGTCAGGCAGGCGACGGCCACCGCCGTCACGCCCGTCGTGCGAGCCCGGGAGGGTTGCCCGTCCCTCGCCGTGGCGCCGGTGCGGGCGGCGGCGGGAGGGCCCGCGTCGCCACGGAAACGCGGGACCCGTGAGGCCACAGCCGTCTCGCCCCACCAGGAGAACCCGGCCCAGACGACCGCGCCCCAGGCGGCGACCGATACCGTCCACACCCACCGGTAGAAGCTGATGCGGAAGGCCTCGATCGAGTCCGGCACGTTGGCCGTCGTGATCGTCCCGCCCACGGCGACCACCAGGCCGGTGGCCAGGAGGGCCAAGCGGGGACCGGCGTCAGGTCGGCGGCGTCGCGCCAGGACGGCAGCGCCGGCGGTTGCGATCATCAGGATCACCCCGAGGCCGATCAGAGGGAGGTCGAGCCCCTCGAAGGGGGCGATGAGCTGGGTCGAGCTCCCGGCGTTGGTCCGATCGAGGAGCAGGGACGGAGCGGCGATGGCGCGGGCCGCGGGGCGGAGGCCGACGTCGAGGCCGAGGGCGGGTCGGTCGGTGCCGGTGAAGGCGAACATCTGGGACAGGTTGCCCGAGCCTGCGAACTGGTCGACGAGCGGTGCGGCCCAGCACAGGACCCCGGTGGCCGCGGCGGCCGCCCCCCATCGCAGGCTGGAGGCGATCCGCCCGACCTCGCGTCGGTGGCTCACCATGGTCACCACCGCACCGGCGGTTCCCCACGCGGCGACGACACTACCCAACCCGAAGATCGAGAGGTGCTGTTGCATGGTGTAGGACCAGACCGCGACGGCGAGGGGCCAGAGGCGTCGGTCGTCGCACCACAGTGCCCAGGCCAGGGCCGCCCCTGCCATCAGCGGGTAGCCCCCCGCGTTGGAGCTGAGCGGGTCGGTCAGGACCGATGTCCCCGTCGAGAACATCACCAGGCTCAACATGACGGTGGCCCCGAGGCCGACGACCCAACCACCTCGCCGGAACGCGACCCAGGCCGCGATCAGCACCGAGGCTCCGGCGATGGCGCCCGTGGTGACCAGGGTGCCGAGGGCGGGTCCGAGCACGCGCACCGGGATGGCGAGGAGCTGGAACTCGAACGGGCCCGGGTGTCGCGGCGCCACCTCGTCCACGTAGAGGTCGGCGGTCGACGGCTGCCCGGTGAGGGGTGCGTCGTCGCTGAAGGTGTCGAAGGCCCGCAGCACGATCAGGGCGTTGTCGCCGGTCGGCACCCAGCCCACCGACAGGGCTCGCACCACGCTGGCTCCCACGGGGACCAGGAGCAGCAACCCCGCCAGGGCGGCCACGATCTGCCGTCGACGATCGAGGTCCCTGAGCCGGTGGTGGCGGACCGGCCTCGCGGCCGCTCCTTGCGCCGCCTGCGCCTCGGCACCCCGGGGTTCGGCCTCCGCTGGGCGCGCGGGCGATGCCCCGGTGAGGGATGTCATCGTGCCGAGGTCGCGGTGGTCCGCCGCCGGACCCCCACGGGTCGCGGCCCGACGCGGCCGGCGACGCCCTCCCGAGGTGACCCGTCATGCGCCCACAAGCAGCCATCGTGCAGGTCGATCACTGCAGGATCATACTCATCGCGGTTGGAGCCGAGGGGCCGGCCTGGCAGCATCGACGGGTGCTGACCGTGCGTGATCTCCGTGTCGAGGTGGGGGGCGTCGTGCTCCTCGACCGCGTCGGGTTCACCATCCGCAGCGGTGACACCGTCGGCCTGGTCGGGCGCAACGGCGCGGGCAAGACCACCATGCTCAAGGTCCTGGGCGACGAGACCCCACCGGCCCACGGTCAGGTCCGGCGCGAGGGCGGGGTCGGCTACCTGCCCCAGGATCCCCGTCTGGACGACACCGCCGCCGCCCGCACCGGTTTGGAGCACGTGCTGTCCGGGCGGGGACTCGACGAGGCCGTGGTCCGCATGGAGAAGCTGCGCGTGGCCTTGGAGGAGGACCCCTCCCCCCGCGCCGTCGATCGCTACTCCCGGGCCGAGGAGCGATTCCGTCTCGACGGTGGCTACCAGGCCGACAGCGAGGTCCGGCGGCTGGCCTCCGGGCTGGGCCTCACCGACGACCGCCTCGAGCTCCCGGTGGCCGCCCTCTCCGGCGGCGAGCGGCGCCGGGTCGAGCTGGCTCGCATCCTCTTCGCCGGCAGCGACCTGCTGCTCCTCGATGAGCCGACCAACCACCTCGACTCCGACGCCAAGGAGTGGCTGCTGGAGTACATGCGCCGTTACCGCGGCGGGCTGCTCGTCATCAGCCACGACCTCGACCTGCTCGACGAGGCCATCACTCGGGTCATCCACCTCGACCGCGACGGCCACGACGACACCGGCACCATGCACGAGTACAAGGGCACCTACTCGCAGTACCTGAAGCAGCGCGCCGCCGACGAGGAGCGCCAGCGCAAGGAGGCCGCGGGGCGGGCCAAGGAGGTCGAGCGCCTGCAGAGCGTGGTCGACCGCTTCGGAGCCAAGGCGACCAAGGCGACCATGGCTCACAGCATGGAGAAGCGGATCGCCCGCATCGAGGCCCAGGGCACCGAGGGGCCCCGCCAGGCTCGCATCGCCCGGGTGCGGTTCCCGGACCCGCCCCACGCCGGGCGCACCGTGCTCGAGGTCGAGGACCTGTCGGTGACCTACGGCGACAACCACGTGTTCGCCGACGTCGAGTTCTCGATGGGCCGGGGCGAGCGCATGCTCGTCATGGGCTTCAACGGTGCGGGCAAGACTAGCCTGCTGCGCACCGTCGCCCAGGTGCAGCAGCCGACGGCGGGGACGATCTCACTTGGTCTCAACGTGGTGGCCGGCTACTACGCCCAGGAGCACGAGGGCCTCGATCCCCACCGCTCCCTGCTCAACCAGCTGCGCGAGGCGGCCACGGGGCAGTCCGAGTCCGAGCTGCGCGCCCTGCTCGGCATGTTTGGTCTGACCGGCGACAAGGTCTTCCAGCACGCCGGCACCCTCTCCGGCGGGGAGAAGACCAAGCTGGCCCTCACCCAGCTGGTCGCCGGTCGCCACAACCTGCTCCTGCTCGACGAGCCCACCAACAACCTCGACCCGGGCTCCCGCCAGGCGGTGGCCGACTCGTTGGCCCACTGGCCCGGGAGCATCGTGCTGGTCAGCCACGACCCCGACTTCGTGCGGGCCCTGCGACCGGACCGGGTGCTGCTCATGCCTGACGGCAACGTCGACCACTGGTCCGACGACCTGCTCGACATGGTCGCCCTGGCCTGACGACGCGATCGGCCGCGTCCGGTTCTTGGTACCGGTGACCGGGAGCAGCGCCCGGATCTGTACCCAGAACGGTCGCAGGGCGGCAGGCGCGTCGGCCGGAGGGCAGAATGGTGCCGTGCACGAGGGTCCTGATCCGATGGGCTCCGGGCCCGAGGTGGCCACCGAGCGCCTGGCCTCGGCCGACCTGGGCCCGCTGCTGGCCCGGGGGCGCGAAGCGGAGGTGTTCGCTGCCGGCTCCGACCGGGTGGCCCGGCGACTGCGCACGCCACGTGACCTCACAACCGAGGCCGCGGTGATGGAGCACGTGCGGGCCGCGGGCTACCCCGTCCCCCGGGTGTGGCGGGTGGCGCCGGGCGAGATGGTCCTCGATCGGGTGGAGGGCCCCACCATGCTGGAGGACCTGGGCGCCCACCCGTGGCGAGTCGACCGCCACGCTCGGACCCTGGCCGACCTGCACCATCGGCTCCACGCCATCACCGCGCCGCCGAAGGTGCCTGTCCACCCGTGGTCGGGCGACGCCGTCCTGCACCTCGACCTCCACCCCGCCAACGTGATCCTCGCCCCCGATCGCCCGGTGGTGATCGACTGGACCAACGCCAAGCGGGGCGGGGCCGGTGCCGATCTGGCCGAGACGTGGATGGTGGTGGCCGCCTTGGGGCGGGACGCCGCGCCGTCGGGTCTGACCGCGCGGGTGCGGGAGGCCGCCATCGGGCGGGTGGAATGCCGCGTCCGCTCCCGCCTGGTCCGGGGCTTCCTGGCCGGCGAGGCGCGAGCCCACGCTCGGGAGGCTCTGCCCGCCACCGCCGCGGTGCGCCTCCGCGATCCCAACCTGCACCCGGCCGAGGCCAAGGCCATCCGGGCCCTGGTGGCCCGGGAGGTGGCGGAGAGGGTCTAGCCGGCTGATCTCAGGCCGTCACACGCCGCAGCACGAACAGCAGGACGAACAGCGAGATGTTCGTGCCGATCATCCACATGATCAGCCGCTGGGTCCCAGCGTGGACCTCGGAGCGGAGGCCGCCGATCTCGGTGTGGCGCTCCACACGCAGTGCAGCCACATCGGACTTGAGCTCGGCGCGGAGGCCGGCCAGCTCGGCGCGGAGGAACTGCTTGCTGATCCACTCCTCGTCGTCGCGAGCGGCGAAGTTGACGAGCATCTCCTCGACGGCCTCCGACTCGGGGATGACGGTGCTCAGCCCCTGAAGGATGGCTGAACGGTTCTTGGCGCTGAGGGACATGACAGTCCTCCGGTGATCGTGTGTCAACCGGGGAAGGTCGGGCGACGGTATCGCGGGAGCGCGACAGTGGGGCGGCGGGCCACCGTCCGGGCGCAACGGTGAGACCTTCAGCGGCCGGCGCGCATGGTCTTCTGGCCCAGGTCGACGGGACGGGACACCTCGGCGAAGAAGTCGCCGCCCTTGTCGTCGACGATGACGAAGGCGGGGAAGTCCTCGACCTCGATGCGCCAGACGGCCTCCATGCCCAGCTCCTCGTACTCGAGGACCTCGACGGAGCGGATGCAGTCCTGGGCCAGGCGGGCGGCCGGGCCGCCGATGGAGCCGAGGTAGAAGCCGCCGTGGCGCCGGCACGCGTCGGTGACCTGCTGGCTGCGGTTGCCCTTGGCCAGCATCACCAGCGATGCGCCCTCGGCCTGGAAGCGCTCGACGTAGGCGTCCATGCGGCCCGCGGTTGTCGGCCCGAACGAGCCCGAGGCGAAGCCGGCGGGGGTCTTGGCCGGGCCGGCGTAGTACACGGGGTGGTCGCGCAGGTACTGGGGCATCTCCCCGCCGGCGTCGAGCACCTCGGCGATCTTGGCGTGGGCGATGTCGCGGGCCACGACGAGGGTGCCGGTGAGGGCCAGGCGGGTCTTCACCGGGTGGCGGCTGAGCTCGGCCCGGATGTCGGCCATCGGCTGGTCGAGGTCGATGGCGACCACGTCGCCGCCCAGGTGCTCGTCGGTGACCTCGGGCAGGTGCTGGGCCGGGTTGCGCTCCAGCTGCTCCAGGAACACGCCCTCGGCGGTGATCTTGGCCCGGGCCTGGCGGTCGGCCGAGCAGGACACGGCGATGCCCACCGGGCACGAGGCGCCGTGGCGGGGCATGCGGACCACCCGCACGTCGTGGCAGAAGTACTTGCCGCCGAACTGGGCGCCGATGCCGAACGCCTGGGTCTGGGCCAGCACCTCCTGCTCCATGTCGAGGTCGCGGAAGGCGTGGCCGGCGGGCGAGCCCTCGGTGGGGAGGGTGTCGAGGTACCGGGTCGAGGCCAGCTTGGCGGTCTCCAGGGCCATCTCGGCCGACGTGCCCCCGATGACCACGGCCAGGTGGTAAGGCGGGCACGCCGAGGTGCCGAGCAGGCGCAGCTTGTCGTCGAGGAATGCCTTCAGCCCCTCGGGGTTGAGCAGGGCCTTGGTTTCCTGGAACAGGAACGACTTGTTGGCCGAGCCGCCGCCCTTGGCCATGAACAGGAACGAGTACTCGGCCCCGTCGACCGCGGCCAGCTTGATCTCGGCCGGGAGGTTGGTCTTGGTGTTCTGCTCGTCCCACATGGAGAGCGGGGCCATCTGGGAGTAGCGCAGGTTGTCGCGCTGGTAGGTCTCGAAGATGCCCCGGGCCAGGGCCTCCTCGTCGCCCCCGCCGGTGAGCACGAGCTCGCCCTTCTTGCCCTTGACGATGGCGGTGCCGGTGTCCTGGCACATGGGGAGCACGCCGGCCGCGGAGATGTTGGCGTTCTGGAGCAGGTCGTTGGCCACGAAGCGGTCGTTGGCCGAGGCCTCCGGGTCGTCGAGGATCCGGGCCAGCTGGGCCAGGTGCCCAGGGCGGAGGAAGTGGGCGATGTCGTGCATCGCCTCGGCCGCCAGGTCGGTGAGCACCTGGGGCTCGACGGTGAGGAAGGTGCGCCCGGCCGCCTCCAAGGTGGCCACGCCCTCGTCGGTGAGCTTGCGGTAGGAGGTGGCGTCGGGTCCGGTCGGCAGCAGTGGGGTGTGGGTGAAGTCCGTCATCGCCGCTGACGGTAGTGAGCGGCCGTCCGACCGGTCGCCTTCAGGCCGTGAGGCGCAACAGGGTGAAGAGCAGCGCCACCATCGACACGTTGGCCCCGACGGTCCAGAGGATGACCTTCTGGATCTCGGTGTGGAGCTCGACTCGGAGTGCGGAGATGTCGGAGGTCATCTCGCTACGGAGGCCGGAGACCTCGGCCCGGATGAACTCCTTGGTGGCCCCCTCGTCGGCGTCGCGGGCGGCGAAGTTGGCGAGCATCTCCTCGACGGCCTCCGACTCGGGGATGACGGTACTCAGTCCCTGCAGGATCGCTGAGCGGCTCTTGGCGGTGAGGGACATGACAGTCCTCCGGTGATCGGGTGTCATCCGGGGACGGTCCCCGCACCGTACCGGTCGGGTGCGCCAGCGGGTGGGTGGTGGTCACGGCGATGGGTAGAACCGCAGCATGGATGTTGATGAGCTGACCGACCTGGAACGCCCGGGTTGGGAGGCGCTCTCCACCGAGGGCGCCGCTGGACCCTTCTACGACGAGGTGCTCGTGGACGAGCCGCTGATGCTGCTGCCCGGTGGCATGGTGCTCGACGACCGCCAGGTGATCGTCGACTCGATGAGCGGCGCCCCGTGGGAGTCCTACGACCTGGAGGAGCCGTTGCGGGTGGTCCCGCTCGGGAAGGACGCCGCCGTGGTCGGCTACGGCGCCACAGCCACCCGGGGCGAGGTCGAGGTGTCGTCCCTCTTCACAGCACCTATGTCCGGGTTGACGGGACCTGGCGGCTGGCCGTGCACCAGCAGACGCCCCGCTGAGGTCGCGACGCCTCAAGGTGGACGCAGGATCGCACCCCAGACCAGGTCACGAGGTTTGAGCGCTTGAGCGTCACATGCGACGTGAACCGCTCAAGGTCGTCATGACCTGACGGACCGCCACGGCACCCGCTGGCGCGCGTCCTGAGCCCAGTCTGGGGGGAGCCATCCCGGGCCCACGCCGGTAGACCGGACCCATGGCTGACGACACGGAGTACCGGATCGAGCACGACACCATGGGGGAGGTGCGGGTGCCGGCCTCGGCGCGCTGGGCGGCCCAGACCCAGCGGGCGGTCGAGAACTTTCCGGTCTCCGGGCTCACCGTCGCCCGTGAGCTGGTCCACGCCCTGGGGGCGATCAAGGCGGCGGCGGCCGAGGTCAACGGCGACCTGGGCGTCATCGACGCCGAGGAGGCCCGAGCCGTGGCCACCGCCGGCACCGAGGTGGCCGACGGGCGGTGGGACGACCAGTTCCCCATCGACGTCTACCAGACCGGGTCGGGCACGTCGACCAACATGAACGCCAACGAGGTCGTCGCCTCGCTGGCCTCCGAGGCGCTCGGCCGCGACGTCCACCCCAACGACACCGTCAACGCCTCGCAGTCGTCCAACGACACCTTCCCCTCGGCCATCCACGTCGCCGCCGCGGTCGGCGTCAAGCACCGGCTGCTGCCCGCCCTCGACCACCTGGAGGGTGCGTTCCGGCGGAAGGCCGATGACTTCTCCGCGCTGGTCAAGGCGGGCCGCACCCACCTCATGGACGCCACGCCGGTGACCCTGGGCCAGGAGATGGCGGGCTACGCGGCCCAGGTCGCGGCAGCCCGGCGGCGCCTGGCGGCCACGCTGCCGCGGGTGGGCGAGCTCCCCCTCGGCGGCACCGCCACCGGCACGGGTCTCAACGCCCCGCCCACGTTCGCCTCGTCGGTCGTGGCCCTCCTGGCCGCCCGCCTGGACGTCGAGCTGGTGGAGGCACCCGACCACTTCGCGGCCCAGGGCGCGCGCGACGAGCTCGTCGCCCTCTCCGGCGAGCTGCGGGCCCTCGCCGCCGGGCTGCTCAAGGCGGCCAACGACCTGCGCTGGATGGCCTCGGGGCCCAAGACGGGCCTGGCCGAGATCCGCCTGCCCGACCTCCAGCCGGGTTCGTCGATCATGCCCGGCAAGGTGAACCCGGTGATCCCCGAGGCCGTGAGCCAGGTGGTGGCCCAGGTCTACGGCAACGACGCTGCGGTGGCCTTCGGCGGCAGCCAGGGCAACTTCGAGCTCAACGTCTACCTGCCGGTGATCGCCCGGAACGTGCTGGAGTCGATCGACCTGCTGGCCAACGTGACCCGGCTGCTGGCCGACCGGTGCGTCGACGGCATCGAGGCCGACCTCGACCGCCTCCAGCACTACGCCGAGGCCACGCCCCAGGCCGCCACCGCCCTCAACCCCGTCCTCGGCTACGAGAAGGTGGCCGAGCTGGTGAAGGAGAGTGCCAAGAGCGGCAAGACCATCCGCGAGGTCGTGCTCGACTCCGGTCTGCTCGACGAGGCCGCGCTGGACGAGGCCCTCGACCTGCTCGCCCTCACCCGTGGTGGCCGCCCCTGAGGGCTCGGCTCACGCCGGGGAGCCCGGGAAGGGGCCGGGGGCGCCGGGCGGTGGGACCTCGAGCTTGGTCCACGACATCATGCGGGTCAGCCCCGCGATGGCTGCATCCCACTCGACGGGGTCCCAGCCCTCGGCGGTGCTGACCACCACCCGGTCCTGACGCAGGTGGACGAAGGCGGGCAGGTGGGCCAGGCCCACGCCCCGCACGAAGGAACGGTCGGGATCGCAGAAGGTCAGCAGGTCGTCGGCCCAGGGACCCAGGAAGGTGCGGGCATCCTCGGCGTCGGCGGTGACGACCCAGCCCACCCGGCAGTCGGCGCCCTTGAACTCGGTCAGCAGCCGGCCCGCGGTGTCGATGAGCCAGGCACTCTCGGACGTGTACGGGTCGATGACCACCACCGCCAGCTGGAACGTGGTCAGCCAGTCATCGAGGGTCGCCTCATCGCCCGACAGCGCGGTGAGAGAGATCGACTCGGGAACCTGTTCGGCCACGGCCACGGGGAGAAGGTAGCAACGCGCCCTCGACGCCCAGAAACTCCCGGCCCCCGTGCCCACGGCGCCGGACGAGACAGGCGTTGGACCCGACGGTACGGGTGCAGACCCTCTCGGTCACCGAGCCGCCGCCCCAGGGCGACCGCGACCGGGGTCGGGGCTAGGTTGCCGAGACGCCAAGCCTGGAGGCGCCTGTGCTCGCCGTCGTCGGATCGAACAACTTCTTCTTCAAGGTGCTGTTCCTGTTGCACGTGCTGTCGGCGATCGTGGCCTTCGCCCCGGCCTTCGTCTGGCCGATCATGCGGGTCTCGCTGCGAAAGGCCGGCGGGTCGCTCCCCTCCGATGTCGGAGCCCGCATCCCGGCCAACAACGTCCTGGTCTACGGCCCGGCTCTCCTGCTCACGGGGCTGTTCGGGATCCTCATGGTGGTCGCGTCCGACGGAACGTGGGAGTTCTCCCAGACGTGGGTCTCGATCGCCTTCGTGCTCTGGTTCTTGATGTTCGGGGTCCTGTTCCTGGGCGTGGTCCCTGCGGAGCGCAAGGCGGCGCGCCCGGAGGAGACGGCGGGCGCCGACGACCGGGTCAACATGTTTGGGGGCATGCTCCACCTGCTGCTCGTCCTCATGCTCATCGTCATGGTCTGGAAGCCCGGGGTCTAGGCGCGGTGCACCCCATCGAGCGGCTGCGCTACGTGGCCCGGGTCGGGGGGACCGATCCGGTCGACCTGGTCTCAGAGGCGGCTCACGCCCTGGGGTCCTTTGCCGGCGACCCGGCCGGCGTGGTCCCCGCCGCTCGCCGACTGGTGGCCCGGCACCCGGGGGTGGGACCTCTGTGGTGGATGTGCAGTCGTGTGCTCGTCGCGGCCGATCCCGCCGAGGAGGGCTGGCGGACCTCGATGGAGATCGAGGGCGACGACACCGCGGCGATCCTCGCCGCCGCGCTGCCCGACGAGGCGCGGGTGCTGATCGTGGGGTGGCCCTCCACCGTGGTCCCCGGTCTGGCCCGCCGAGGTGATGTCGAGGTGCTCGCGGCCGACGATGGCACCGGTGTCGATGTCGGCCGGGTGCTCAGCCGGGTCGACATCGAGGTCCTCGATGTGCCGACCGAGGGGGTCGGTGCCGCCGCCGCAGTGGCGGACGTGGTGGTGCTCGAAGCCGACGCGGTGGGACCCGGCGCGGCGCTCTGCGCTCCGTCGAGCCTGGCCGCGGCGGCGGTGGCCCGAAGGTCCGGACGGTCGGTGTGGTTGGTCGCGGCCGTGGGCCGGGTCCTGCCCGGCGCGCTCTGGGGCGCCTGCCTGGAAGCCGTCGTCGACGACGAGGAGCCCTGGGAGGCCGACGTCGACGTGGTGCCCCTCGACCTCGTCGACCGCATCGTCGGTCCCGACGGCCCCGTGACCGTCTCTGAGGGCACGGCCACCTCGTGCCCGGTGGCCACCGAGCTGCTCAAGGCGGCCCGCACGCCCGGTTCCCACCAGCCCTGATCGGCGGCGTCGGGCATCATCGGGGTCCGACCTCGCCCAGGAGCCCCGCATGTCCCGTCGAGAGCTGATCAAGATGACCGCGGAGGAGACTGATGCGTTCCTCCACGGCCGCCACACCATGAACCTGGCCACCCACAACCACGACGGGACCATCCACCTCGTGGCCATGTGGTACGGCTTCCTGGCCGACGGGACCATCGGCTTCGAGACCTTCGGTCGGTCCCAGAAGGTGAAGAACCTCCAGCGGGATCCCAGGGTCACGGCGCTGGTCGAGGACGGCGACACCTACGAGACCCTCCAGGGCGTAGAGCTGGTGGGCACCATGGAGGTCATCGATGACCACGACACCCTCCTGGCGATCGCCCTCGATGTGCTGGCGCGCTACCACCCGGAGGTGTCCGAGGCGGATCGGACGGTCGCGGCCGAGATGGTCATCAAGAAGCGCGTCGCTCTGCTCCTGCGCCGGGACCGGACCGTGACCTGGGACCACCGCAAGCTCGAAGGCGGGTACTGAGGTCTCGGCCGGGGGCGTCGCTCGCACCCGGTCTGGATAGGGTCGGCGCCATGGGTCAGAACATCGACTTCTCGATCGGCGACGACGCCGGCCACGGCTACCTGGCGGTGCCCGAGTCCGGATCCGGACCCGGACTCCTGGTGATCCAGGAGTGGTGGGGGCTCGTCGACCACATCCGTGACGTGTGCGACCGCTTCGCGGCCGAGGGCTTCGTCGCCCTGGCGCCCGACCTCTACCACGGCGAGACGACCACCGAGCCCGATGAGGCCGGCAAGCTGATGATGGCGCTGAACCTCGACCAGGCCGTGGCGGACATGTCCGGCGCCATCGCCTACCTCCAGGAGCACGAGTTCACCAGCAGCACCCACCTCGGCGTCACCGGGTTCTGCATGGGCGGCGGTCTGGCCCTGGTGGTGGCGGCGGAGCGGCCCGCCGCGTTCGTCGCCTGCGCCCCCTGGTACGGCCTCATCCCTTGGGAGCACGCCCAGCCCGACTGGACGAACCTCCAGGCCAAGGTGCGGGGCAACTTCGCCGAGCAGGACGAGAACTTCGGCCCCGACCAGGCCCGGTCCCTCGAGGCCGACCTCAAGGAGGCCGGGGTCGACGTCGAGCTCACCATCTGGCCCGGCGTCGACCACGCCTTCTTCAACGACACCCGTCCCGAGGTCCACGACGCCGAGGTGTCGGCTCAGGCGTGGGAGCAGACGGTGGCCTTCCTGCACGCCGAGCTGGACTGAGAGGCCCAGCGGATAGGCATGACCGAGCCAGGCCAGATCGGCTCAGAACCCGCCGTGGAGCTCGACGAGGCGATGTCTCGCGACGACCGATCCGCGCGGGTTCTGAGCAGCCGACCGTGGCTCTCCGGACCTGGGCTGGATCCCGGCTCTTGGAGCGACCCGACCGCCGCCCAGCACCGTGCTCCGATCGGCGAGCTGCGTCGACCCACGACGGCGCGGCGCAGGTGCACCCGTGATGCGCAGGTGCACCCGTGACGGCTGACGAGCCGGGCCTGGCCGAGCGCTACGTGCGACTCGGCCTGGCCCTGGGCCGCCACCTCGACGGCCTGGTCGACGCCTACTACGGCCCGGAGGCGTGGCGGATCGATGCCGACGAGGGTGCCCCGGCCCCCCTGCCCGCGCTGGTGGCCGAGGCGGCCCGGCTGGTGGCCGACCTCGACGGGGGAGCCGACCCCGATGTGGACGGGCGCCGCCGAGCGTGGGTTCGGGCCCAGGCCGTCGGGCTCCACACCCTGGCCCGCAAGCTGGCCGGGGAGGACGTGGCCTACCTCGACGAGGTCGAGCTGAGCTACGGCGTCCGGCCTCGCCGAGTGACCGAGGACGCCCTGGCCGAGGCCCACCAGCTCCTCCAGGCCGTCCTCCCCGGGACCGGGTCGGTGCGCGAACGCATCATCGCGTGGCGTGAGGCCCAAGTGGTGCCGTCAGCGTGGTTGGAGGGGCTGATCCGCGACCTGGCCGACGACCTGAGGGAACGCACCCAGCGCGCCTTCGGTCTGCCCGAGGGCGAGCAGGTGGAGTGGGTGCTCGAGACCGACAAGCCCTGGTCCGGCTTCAACTACTACCTGGGGGAGCTGCGGAGCCGGGTGGCCATCAACGTCGACCTGCCGGTCCCGTCGCTGGTGCTGCCCCACCTCGTGGCCCACGAGGCCTACCCCGGCCACCACACCGAGCACTGCCGCAAGGAGGTGGGCCTGGTGCGCAGCCGGGGCCAGGTGGAGGAGTCGATCTTCCTCGTCGGCACCCCGCAGTGCCTGGTGGCGGAGGGTCTGGCCGACCTGGCTCTCGAGAGCCTGGTCGGCGTCGATCACGAGGTCGAGGTCGCCCCCCACTTCGCCGCCGCCGGGGTCACCTTCGACGCTGAGGGGGCGGCCGAGGTGCGTCGGGCGCTGGCCACCGTCAGCGGCGCCCGGGGCAACCTGGCGCTCATGCTCCACGCCGAGGGTCGCCCGGCCGACGAGGTGGTGGCCTGGGCCGAGCGGTGGCTGCTGCTGCCGAGGGCCCGGGCCGAGAAGCAGATCTCCTTCATCTCGGACCCGACCTGGCGGGCGTACATCTTCTGCTACACCGAGGGCGTCGAGCTGTGCCGCCGCTTCGTGGCCGGCGACCCGGCCCGGTTCGAGCGCCTTCTCACCGAGCAGGTCGCCCCCGAGGACCTGGTCGCTCCCGCCGCCTGACGGAGCCCCTGCGAAGTGGGGTCGATGGTGGGGGTCGGGACCCCCGGGACCTGCCCCAGAACGATGGGGTCGCGAAGTGGGGTCGACCGCGGGGGTGGGGACCCCCGAGACCTGCCCCAGAACGGCGTCAGGCCGCCTTCCTCTGACGCAACAGGAGGTGGCGCGTGGCTCGCACACGGTCGACGACGACCCTGGGTCGTGCCAGACCTCCTGGTCGGTGACCCGGACGACCGTGAAGCCCGCGTCGGTCAAAGGTTGCCTCGCGGACGGCATCGTCAGCCCCACTGCTCAGCGCAGTGTGGTACGTCTCGCTGTCGACCTCCGCCACCAAGGGAAGGTCGGCGGCGACGAAATCGACCCTGCCGCACCAACGCTCACCTCCGAGGTCGACCTGTCGCGGGTAGGTGCGGCGCAGGGTGCGGCGCGTCCATGATGCGGGCATGGACGACACCGCCGCACCGCAGCTGGAGCCGATGCCCGAGGACTGGAGCACGGCCCTCGCCGTCGTGGCCCACCCCGATGACATGGAGTACGGCGGCTCGGGCGCGGTGGCCCGCTGGACCGACCAGGGTAAGGAGGTCGCCTACCTGCTGATCACCGCCGGTGAGGCCGGCATCGACTCTATGGCGCCCGAGGAGGCCCGCTCGCTGCGGGCCGAGGAGCAGCGCCTGGCGTGCACCGCCGTCGGCGTGACCGACCTCCAGATCCTCGACCACCCCGACGGCATGCTCGTGCCCGGCCTCGACCTGCGGCGCGACATCGCCCGGGCCGTCCGCCGGGTCCGGCCCGAGCTGGTCCTGACCCTGAACCACCGCGCCACCTTCGGTCCCGGTGCGATCAACATGGCCGACCACACGGTGGCGGGGCAGGCGACGATCGATGCCGTCCGCGATGCCGCCAACCGGTGGGTCTTCCGCGAGCTGGCCGAGGGCGAGGGCCTGGAGAGGTGGGACGGCGTGCGCTGGGTGGCGGTGTCGGGGTCGCCCGAGGCGACCCACGCGGTCGACGTGGGGGCGACCATCGACCGGGCCGTTGCGTCGCTGGCGGCCCACCGGGCCTACCTCGACGGTCTGGGCGACGGTCCCATGACCGACCCTGACACCTTCTTGCGCGGCATGGCCGAGCACGTGGCGACCCGCTTCGGCGGTGTGCCGGGCTCCGCCTTCGAGCTCCTGTCGATGTAGTCCGCGTCGCTCGCCGGGGATGTCCGCCGTCCCTCTTCCCGCCGACGCGACCGGGTGGACACTCGGGGGTGTCCACCCGGTCTCCGCTTGGGGATCGGGGGGTGCGGCACCCTCATGCTCGGGCGTCCGGGGCCGATGGGGCTCGATGACGAGACGATGCGTGTCGTCCGGCCGACGGGTGGCGGAGGCGGCTGCGGTGGTCGCCCTGGCGGTCGGTGCTCTCGGTTGCGTCACCGACGACGCCGCCGAGCAGGCCTCGGCCGGTGCCCCCACCACCGAGACCCCTGCCCCCAGCACGGCACGACCCGAGAAGGGCCGGACCGTCGGGCAGGCCGTCGGTAGCGACGCCGACGAGGCCCATCCGAGGACCGAGCGCTGACAGGGGCCGTCCGACGATCGGTGGAGGATAGAGCCGCCGCCCGGCTCGCCATCGGAAGCAGAGCTCCGCACGGCCCTCCTCACCGTCGACGACCTGCCCGAGGGCGACTGGGACCTCGGCACCGGCGAGGCTCAGTTGCGAGCCGAGGAGTCGCCGCCGCTGTGCCCCGCCGGCCACCGTGGGAACCCACTGGCCGACCTCATCCGGGATCGACGTGGACGGCGTCGGGATCTGGTTCGGATCCCTGCCCGACGACACACGGCGTGATCCACTCCGTGGTGGCCCTGCCCGAGGCCGACGTGTCCTCGACGACGCGCGGGATCAGATCGAGGCCTGCGTCGCCGACGGCAACAACGGAGGTGAGGTGCTCAGTAACGGCGAGGGGCCGGTTGGCACCTACTCCATCGAGCCTTGGTCGCCGGGCGGCGACGACTCGCTGGTGTTCCGGGGGTCGAACAATGGGCCGTTCCCGTCCGTTGACGGCAACACGGTCCCCGGCAGCACCTCCATCGCGCCCGTCGTCCTCGCACGGCATTTGGGCTAGCCGGCGTCGGCGACCAGCTTGCGGGCGATGACCTTGAGGCAGAGGGTCTCATCCGCACCCTCGAAGATCGAGAGCACGCGGGCGTCGACGAAGTAGCGGCTCACGTCGTACTCCTCGGCGTAGCCCATGCCGCCGTGGATCTGCATGGCCTCGCGGGTGACCCACTCGGCCGCCTTGCACACGTAGGCCTTGATGAGGGTGGCCTCCATCTGGCCCTCGTCCTTGGCCATGAGCTTGGCCACCACGTAGGCGAACTGGCGGCTGGCCTGGATCAACACCGCCATGCGACCCAGCTTGGCCTGGGTCAGCTGGTACTCGGCGATGGGCTGGCCGAACACCTTGCGGTCGAGGGCGTACTGGCGGGCGGCCTCGTAGGCGGCCTGCATCACGCCGATGGCGCGGGCCGCGGTCTGGATGCGCCCGTTCTCGAACCCCGCCATCTGGTAATAGAAGCCGCGGCCCTCGCCACCCTCCATGCCGATCAGGTTGTCGGCCGGGACGAACCAGTCCTCCAGGGCGACCTCGTAGGAGTGCATGCCTCGGTAGCCGATGGTGTCGATGGGACGGCCCTCCATCCTCCCGCCGCCAGGGGCGCCGTCGACGGCCTCCTGGGTGAACTGGAAGCCGTGCCCCTCGCCTCGGGGCTTGGGGACGATGAACATCGACAGCCCCCGGTGGCCCTTGCTCCGGTCCGGGTCGGTGCGGGCCAGCAGTAGCAGCACGTCGGCCCGGGCGCCGAAGGTGCACCAGGTCTTGACGCCGTTGATGAGCCAGCCGCCGTCGGTGGGGGTGGCGGTGACCTTCACCCCGGCCACGTCGGAGCCGTAGTCCGGTTCGGTGACGGCGACCGCGTTCATGATCTCGGCCGAGGCCAGCAGGGGCAGCCAGTGCGCCTTCTGCTCCTCGGTGCCGCCGGCGATGAGGGCTCGGGCCAGGATCTCGGGCCGGGTGATGAGCGAGCCGCCGGCGCCGAGGGAGCCCCGCGACAGCTCCTCGGTGGCCACGACCATGCCGATGTACTCGCCCTCGCCGCCCTCGCCGTAGCCGCCGTACTCGGTGGGGATGGAGAGACCGAAGGCACCGAGCTCGGCCAACCCGGTGATGATCTCCTCCGGGATGTCGCTGTTCTCCCGGTGGATGTGCTCGGCGATCGGGGCCAGCTCCTTCTCCGCGAAGCGCCGGAAGGTGTCGGCCACCAGCTCGAAGTCACCGTCGAGGTGGCGGGGGCCGTCGCTGTCGATCGTGGTGAGCAGGGCGGGGTCTCGGAAGTCGGCCAGGAAGCCACGGGTGCCGTCGAGCGCGCCGGGTTCGACGCCCCACTCACCCTCCCGGCCGAACAGCTTCCCGGCCAGCTCACCGACCGCGTCGGCGACGAAGGCGCAGGTGATCCGGGCCTCCAGGTCCCCCTTGCCCGCGTAGTCGAGCAGTCCCCGCCCGGTGGCGATGGCCGCCGCGGCGTGGGCCGCCTCGTAGGCCAGCACCTGACGGGCGTCGATCGACTCGCGAGCGAGGACGGTCACGGCCGCGTCGACCACGGCCTGGGCGTCGTCGAGGGCTGCGGCGGCAGCAGCGAGATCAGGAGTCGCGGTCGTCGTCGTCGTCATGGTCGGCGAGGCTACCGAGCACCGCCGACCCGCTCACATCTCAGCCGGGGCCGTGTCGCTCCGAGCCTCAGGTCGTTGACGGCCGCTCGCTGCCACCGACGGAGCGGGCCTGTCCCCGCTCGACACGAGTGGCGCCTGATCGGCCGCCACGGAGAGGGGCGCGTCGTCTCTCCGCCCGTACGCATCGATCCAGGCCCGCAGATCCTCGTAGGGCATCGGTCGGGCGAAGTGGAAGCCCTGGGCCCGGTCGCATCCCAACCGGGTCAACGTCGGGACGTCGTCGTCGTGCTCCACGCCCTCGGCCACCACCTCGAGACCGAGGTTGTGGCCCATGTCGATCATGGAGCGGACGATGGTGAAGGCCCCGCCCCGGAGGTGCATGGCCCCCACGAAGCTGCGATCGACCTTGATCTCGCTGAGGGGCAGGTCCCGCAGGTAGGTGAGCGAGGAGTATCCCGTGCCGAAGTCATCGACCGAGGTGCGCACCCCGAGGGCCTGGAAGGCCTCGAACTGGGCCAGACCCACCGAGGGATCCTCCATCAGCTCGCTCTCGGTCAGCTCCACGATGAGCTGGGACGCGGGGAGCCCGGACGCCTCGAGGGCCGCCTCGGTCACTCCCAGGAGGTCCCGGTCGAAGAGGTTCCGCACCGAGAGGTTGACGGCCACGCTGACGTCGTGGCCGTCGGCCTGCCATGCGGCCGCGGCCCTGGTTGCCTCCCGCAGCACCCAGTGGGCCATGGGCCGGGTGGCGCCGGACAGGGCGGCCAGCGAGATGAACTCGTCGGGCATGATCAGCCCGTGCTCCGGGTGCTGCCAGCGCACGAGGGCCTCGGTGGACACGACGGTGCGCCGGGCCAGGTCGATGACCGGTTGGTAGTGCAGGACGAGCTGGCCCGCCGGGACGGCGTCTCGGAGGTCGCCGATGAGGGTCAGGCGGGCCACGCTCGACGAGTCGGCCTCGGGGCGGTAGGTGGCCGAGCCGGTGCCGGAGCGCTTGGCGATGTACATGGCGACGTCGGCGCGGCGGACCAGCTCGTCGGTGTCGGCTGCGTGGTCGGGCCCCAGGGCGATGCCGATGCTGACGTTGGTCTGGAGGCGGAGGTCGTCGACCGTGAACGGAGCGCGCAGGCTCGTCACCACCACCTCGGCCGTCGAACGGGCCGCCTCCTCGTCGACGTGGGGCCCGGTCATCAGCACCGCGAACTCGTCGCCGCCGAGGCGGGCCACGAAGGTGGTGGGGCCGAGGAGGCTGCGCAGCCGAGCCGCGATCGCGACCAGCAGGCGGTCGCCGACCCCGTGGCCCAGCGCGTCGTTGACCTCCTTGAACTGGTCCAGGTCCATCATGAGCAGGGCCACCCGGTGGCCCGCGGCCTGGGCTGCGGCCACCTGGGCCCGCATCACCTCGTCGAGCTGGGCCCGGTTCGGGAGACCGGTGAGAGCGTCGTGGAGGGCCTGGCGGCGCAGGGCCTGGGTGGCCTGGGACACCTCGGTCGTGTCCTGCAGGGAGATGGCCAACAGGCCGCCCGGGAGGGGGAAGGCGTCGATCACCGCTCGGCGGTCGTCACCGCCGGTCCCCCCCAGGGTCAGGTCGTCCAAGCGCAGCGCCCGTCCCGTGGTGGCCACCTCGACGAACCGGGTGGCCAGGGGGGCCAGGGCCGGGAGCAGGTCGCGCAGGGGCCGGCCCCGCACATCGCCGGCGCGATCCTCGAGCAGGCGCAGCGCCGCGGGGTTGGCCAGCAGCACGACCAGCCGGCCCTCGTCGGGGGACCCGTCGGCTCGGGTCACGAGCAGCGGGAGCTCGATGTGCTCGACGATGTCAGCGAACTGCCGAGACCGCTGCTCGATCCACCGCCGCTCGGTCACATCGAGGGTGACGCCGTGGAGCTCGGTGGTGGTGCCGGCCCCGTCGGCCACGGGCGCGACCCGGTCCAGCACGTGCACCGTGGCCCCGTGGGCGTCGACCATGCGGTACGAGAGGTCGTGGACCTTGCCGGCGGCCATGGCCTCGGCGACCCGCACCCGATCGTTGGGGTGGAGGCGGTCCCACCAGAAGCCCTCCTCCTGCCACTCCCGTGGAGAGAACCCGAGCAGGTCCTGAGCGCGGCCGTTGACGTAGGTGAAGCGGTGGGTCTCGGGGTCGCAGGTCCAGACCACGGCGTCGATCTGATCGACGAGACCGACCAGCCGTCGTCGCAGCCGCGCCTCGCTGTCGACCAGCGTGCCCAGACCGAGCAGGACCATGGCGCTGCTGACCCCGAACGCCACCGCGCTCGCCCCGTGGTCGTCGATCCGGCCGACGGCCGCGAGGCCAGCCAGCGCAACGGTGCCGCTCACGATGGCGGCGATGGCGGGGGTGACCGACCGGAGTGTGGTGGGCGATCCCGACGAGGCGGCGAAGGCGACCGCGGTGAGCATGACGAGGGTGCCCGGGAGGAGGGAGCGAGGCTCGAGGGCGATCACCCCTGCTCCGATCAGCACATCGGAGATCGGTAGCCACACCGGCGGGCGACGGTGGCGGTGCAGGTGGACCTCGTGCAGCAGGTTGTAGGCGCCGACACCCAGGATGATCAGCGGGGCCAGCCACCAGTGGAAGAGGGCACCGGCGGCGACGCCGACCAGCAGGATGCCCAGGTACCGCACCCGCAGCACCCGCCACCACCGGTGGAAGGGCCAGTCCTCGGGGTTGGCCGGGTCGTCGGGCAGCAACGATCGCATCCGCCCCGCCACCCGTCCCATCCGCGGCACCCTACCGGCGCTCACAGCGATCGAGCGGTCACCCAGGGTGGAGGCGGTCCGAGGCCGGGTGGGCGGGACCGGGGGCCCTACGCTGTCGCCGCCGCCCACCTCTGGAGGAGATCCCCGGTGACCGTCCACGAACGTCCCTTCGGCCGCACCTTCGAGGAGTTCGAGGTGGGAGACGTCTACCGCCACTGGCCGGGCAAGACGATCACCGAGTACGACGACCACCTCTTCTGCATGATCACCATGAACCACCACCCGCTCCACACCAACGAGTGGTTCGCCGAGCAGGCCCCCCAGGGCCGCAACGTGGTGGTCGGCAACCTGGTGTACTCCCTGGTGCTGGGCATGAGCGTGCCCGATGTGTCGGGCCAGGCCGTGGCCAACCTCGAGGTCGAGGTGCTCAAGCACTCCAAGCCCACCTTCCACGGCGACACCATCCACGCCGAGACCCGGGTGCTCGACAAGAAGCTGACCTCCAAAGGCGACCGGGGCATCGTCTCGGTCGAGACCAAGGGCCTCAACCAGCACGGCGACGAGGTCTGCTACTTCCGGCGCAAGGTGATGGTGTGGACCGATGCAGCCGCCCCCGGCCGTCCCCGCCCCTACGACGTCGACGCCGTCTGGTCCGACGAGGACTGAGGGCGGTGTCCTCGACGGGTGCGCCTCCCGGCGGCCCCGACCCCCGGGTGCTGCCCGCGGCCGCGTCGGGCTTCTCCGCCGGGGTCGACGACTACGAGCGAGGCCGGCCGTCGTACCCGGCCGACGCGGTGGAGCGGCTGTGCTCCGAGCTGGCCATCGGCCCGGGGTCCCGCGTGCTCGACCTGGCCGCCGGCACCGGCAAGCTGACCCGGCTCCTCGTCCCCACCGGGGCCGAGGTGGTGGCCGTCGAGCCGGTGGCGGAGATGCGGGACCGCCTGCGGTCCTCGGTGCCCGAGGTCGTCGTCCTCGACGGCACGGCCGAGCGGTTGCCCGACCTCGGCGGTGCGGTCGATGCGATCACCGTGGCCCAGGCCTTCCACTGGTTCGACACCGCTGTCGCTCTGGCGCAGATCGCCGCGGTGCTACGCCCTGGTGGCGGGCTGGGGTTGATCTGGAACGAGCGGGACGCCCGTGAGCCGTGGGTGGCCGAGCTCAGCCGGCTGATCCGGTGGGACCAGCGGGGCGAGTGGCGGGTGCCCTACACGGTGGAGGAGGACTGGGCGGCGCGCATCGAGGCGGCCGGGGCGCCGTTCGGCCCCGTCGCGCGCTATGACACCACCTACCGCCAGCCGATGGATCCCGAGACGCTCGTGGCCCGGGTCCTGTCCACGTCCTACATCGCCTCCCGGCCCGAGGCCGACCGGGCCCTCCTGGCCCGTCAGGTGCGGGACCTGGTGAGCGACCTGGGCGAGTCCTTCGAGCTCCCCTACATCACCGTCGCCCACTGGTGCCGGCGCGACCCCTGACCGGTGACCGCCGTGGACGGAGGCACGGGTGGACCCGCGATCGGTGTGCGGGGCGAGCCCGATGCGACCAGAGGCGATGGCGCCGCCCCGACGAGGGGCGTGGTCCCGGCCGATCGCCCGGCGCTCGTTGCCGATCTGGCGGCGTGGTTCGGCGTCGAGGGACGCGACCTGCCGTGGCGACGCACCCGTGACCCGTGGGGTGTGCTGGTGTCGGAGCTCATGCTCCAGCAGACCGGAGTGGCCCGGGTCGAGCCCCGCTACCGGGCCTTCCTCGACCGTTTCCCGACGGCGGCCGTCTGCGCCGCAGCACCAGCCGGCGACGTCGTCGAGGAGTGGCGGGGCCTGGGCTACAACCGCCGGGCGGTGAACCTCCACCGCTGCGCCCGGGCGGTCGTCGCCGACCACGGTGGTTCGCTCCCGACCGAGCTCGACGCCCTGCTCGCCCTGCCCGGCATCGGCCCCTACACGGCCCGGGCCGTGCTGGCCTTCGCCGCCGAGGAGCCGGTGGGGGTGCTCGACGTGAACGTGACCCGCACGCTCTCGCGCCTGATCGGTCGGGCCGTCGCCCAGACCGACGCCGATGCTCTCGCCGCCGCGGCCGAGGGGGACGCACCCGGCGGAGCCTGGGCCTGGAACCAGGGCATCATGGAGCTGGGCGCCACCACCTGTCGGCCCCGGCCCCTGTGCGACGCCTGCCCCGTCTCGGCGCACTGCGGCTGGTGGGCCCGGGGCCTGGCCGGCGACGACCCCTGGCCCCGTCCTCGACGCCAGTCCCGCTTCGAGGGCAGCGACCGTCAGGGAAGGGGCCGGCTGGTCGACGCCCTCCGCGCCGGTGCCGTCGAGCGATCGGCGCTGCCCGAGGTGATGGGCTGGCCCGCCGACCGTGAGCGGGCCGAGCAGGTGGCGGCGACCCTCGTCGCCGATGGCCTGGCGGTCGTGGACGACGCCGGCACCTGGCGCCTCCCCTGAGCGGTCGCCGGCCCTTCTGGTCGGGGATCGAGCCCTTTCGGGCGTGTTCTGCGACCAGAACGCATGCGGCCGACGCACACCTACGCTCGCGTGGTGCGAGACTACCGGTCGGAGGCCAACGAGCGGTGGGTCGGGTTCGCCCACCGCCCCGGCGACGTCGTCGTCAGCACCCGGTCCAAGAGCGGGACCACCTGGGTGCAGGTGATCTGCGCCCTGCTCGTGTTCCAGACCCCGGACCTGCCCGCGTCGTTGGCCGAGATCTCGCCGTGGGTCGACTGGGAGGCGGAGCCGGTCGCGGCGGTGCGGGCCCGGCTCGAGCTCCAGACCCACCGCCGCATCCTGAAGACCCACACGCCCCTCGACGGGCTCCCGCGGCACCCAGGGGTGACCTACCTCGTGGTGTGCCGCCACCCACTCGACGTCGGCCTCTCGCTCCACCACCACGCGGCCAACATCGACCGGACCCGCATGGAGGAGCTGAGCGGGGTGCCGTCGGTCGCCCCGCCCGAGGTCGACCCGGCCACGTGGATGGCCTGGTGGATCGCCACGAACGAGCCGCCCGAGGAGCACCTCGACCGCCTGCCCGGTGTGGTGCACCACGCAGCCGACGCGTGGGCCCGGCGCCACGAGCCCGACGTCGTGCTCGTCCACTACCAGGACCTGCAGGACGACCTCGCCGGGCAGATGGCACGGCTGGCGGACCGCCTCGGGATCTCGATCCCGGAGGAGCGTTGGTCCGCCCTCGTCGAGGCGGCCTCCTTCGACGCCATGCGGGAGTGGGCCGCCGATCGGGTGCCCGATCGCCTGGGTGTGCTCCGCGACCCTCGCGCCTTCTTCCGGTCCGGGCGGTCGGGGCAGGGACGGGCCCTCCTCGACGACGACCAGATCCGAACCTACGAGGGACGGGTCGCGGCGATGGCCCCGCCGGACCTGGTGGCCTGGCTGCACCGGGCCTGAGCCCTTCGCCGGCCGGCGCAACCGTTCTGGTCTGGGATCGGGCCCTCCAGGGCTGTCGGTGGACCAGAACGGAGGGAACGAGCCGTCCTGGTCCACAGATGTGCCCTGCGGGGCTCTCTCTGGGACCAGAACGTCACCGGGATGGAGCCTCCGGGTTCGCTGTCACACCCCCTTCGTAGGGTCTCGGGCATGGAGACATGTGAGTACTGCAACGGCGAGATCGACCTCCACCTGGTGACCCTGGTGTCCGCCGGAGGCCACGAGTGGAGGGGCACCTGCGCCCGGTGTGGGTACGTGGTGTCCCACCTGGTGGACCACCCGTTGGCGCCACCGCTGCGGCGCGCGTCCTGAGCCGCGTCGCAGGGCGATCAGCCCGCCAGGCTGCTGCGCCCGTCGGTGCGCCACCAGGAGGCGGTGAGGGTGAGCCCCTCGGTCGATGCCCGCGGGGCCATCTCCTCCCACAGGCGCTTGTAGCCCGTGCGGGTGACGACCCACCGACCGTCGCGCTTGGCGTAGGCGTCGTCGTAGAAGCCCGCCCCCCGGATGGTGATGTCGAAGTCCAGCATGATCACCGTGTCCTCCATGGCCCAGGTGCCGGTGGCCTCGGTCGCTCCGGTGAGGGTGATCTCCGGGTGGTGCCCGTGGTGGGCGGAGTGGAAGGTCTCGGCGCCCATGGCGCGTTCGAGGAAGTCGAGCACGGCGTCGCGCCCAGAGAAGGAGTTGGTCCCGCCGGAGTAGGTGGCCTCCACCTCCGGGTCGAGCAGGGTAGCCATCTCCTCCCAGCGCTTCTGGTCGAGGCAGCGGAAGTAGGCGTGCTTGAGCTGGCTGATGTGATGGATCTCCACCAGGTCGTCAGGGGTGAGCGGCGGCGGCGGCGGCATGGCGCAGCAGGCTAGGCGCCGGGGCGGCACGCGGTTCGGGGTCGGTCCGGCCCGGCCCGGCGGAGCCGGCGACCGAGTCCGGTGCTCGCGGCCAGCACGTGCTCTGCTAGCAGGGATATCTGTCATTTAGGTCACACCCCGTTCACACTGGGGAAACCTCTACTACGGTGCGTCGCCACCACGGCCGCGACGGTGAGGGGACGAGATGGTCGACATCACCTTCTGGGGCGTTCGGGGCTCCACGCCCTGCCCCTGTCCCGACAACCAGCGCTACGGCGGCAACACCGCCTGCGTCTCGATCGAGCGACCCGGCCGCGACCCCATCATCTTGGACCTCGGGACGGGACTGCGCTTCTTCGGCAAGACCCAGCCCTGCGACGGCAGCTTCTCGGCCCGGGCCTTCGTCACCCACCTGCACTGGGACCACGTGCAGGGTCTGCCGTTCTTCACGCCGGTGCTGGCCCCTGGCTCCCGCCTGACCGTCCACGCCCCCCGACCCGGGCCTGACCTCGACCTGGCCGGTGCCTTCGGCGAGTTCATGCGCCCGCCGTACTTCCCCGTCCGCACCGAGCAGCTCCACGGCCAGATCGACTTCGTCGACCTCGACGACGGTGCGGTGGTCGAGGTCGACGGTGGGATCGTGCGAGCGCTCTCGGTTCCCCACGTGGGTGCGACCCACGGCTACCGCGTCGAGGTCGACGATGTGGTCATCGCCTACATCAGCGACCACCAGCAACCCGCCGACGGTACTGACGGGATCGCCGAGGGCGCCCTGGCCCTGTGCGAAGACGCCGACCTGGTGATCCACGACGCCCAGTTCGTCCCGTCGGAGTTCGCCGCCAAGGCCAGCTGGGGCCACTGCACCGTCGACTACGCCGTCCACGTCGCCGCCTCTGCCGGCGCCCGCCGCCTGGCCCTCTTCCACCACGACCCCGAGCGCAACGACCACGCCGTCGACCGGCTGCTGCGCCACGCCCAGCGCCTCGGCGCCGAGCGTGGCCTCGAGGAGGTCATGGCCGCGGCCGAGGGGACCACCCTCGCCCTGGCGGCCCCCCGGCCCGAGGAGGCCGACCTGCCCTGCGTGCTGACGCCCGAACCCATGGCGGTCGGTCGGTCCGTCAACCCCACCTAGTCCGCGTCGCATCGGGCCGGTGCGGATCGGCCCGCCTCTGGCGGCAAGGGGCAGAAGGCCTCGACGGTCTTCGGGGACCGGCTCGCTACCCTGACGTGCCGTCAGGTCGGTGCGGCCTGCGCTGACCAGGAGACTGCATGCCCGAACCCGTCATCGATCAGGCCCGCTACCGCCAGGTGCTCGGCCACTTCCCGACCGGGGTCACCGTGATCACCGCCGAGGACGGGGACGGCCGGGTCGGACTGGCGGTGGGGTCGTTCTTCTCGGTCTCGATCGATCCGCCGCTCGTCGGGTTCTGCGCAGGAGCCCAGTCGTCGAGCTGGCCGCGCATCCGTGCCGCCGGCCGGTTCTGCGTCAACATCCTCGGCTCCCAGCAGGAGGAGGAGTGCCGGGTGTTCGCCGGCAAGTCCGACGACAAGTTCGCCGGGCTCGGGTACGATCCGGCGCCGTACTCGGGCGCCGCGCGCATCCACGACGTGCTGGCCTGGATCGACTGCGAGCTGCACGAGGTGCACGACGGCGGCGACCACGACATCGTGCTGGGCCGGGTCCACGACCTCGAGGTCGCGGACGAGGGCCATCCCCTCGTGTTCTTCCGAGGCGGCTACGCCCAGCTCGAGCGCTGAGGTTTCGTCGTCACTCGCTCGCTAGCGCTCGCTCCGTTCCGACGAGCTAGTCGGAACGGCTTCGCCGACGCCCATGCTCGCCGACCAGCAAGCTGGATCGGCTCGCTTCTTCTGGGGGCTGCGCCCCCAGACCCCCAGCGGCTGCGCCGGGCGTGACCGCAGTGAGATGCCAACCTCTCTGGTGCCTGCGGTCCCCTGAGGAGGCATCCCGGTTGCTCACGGCGGTGACGGTGGCTCGGAGACGTCCAGGGCGGTGAGGAGGAAGGCGAGCACCTCGGCCTCCTTGCGCCAGGCCTCGTAGCGGCCCGACGGCCCCCCGTGGCCCGCACCCATCTCCACCCGGAGCAGCACCGGTCGGTCGGGAGCGACGTCGGTGCGTTCCCGCAGGCGCTGGACCCAGATGGCGGGCTCGTGGACGCTGACGCGAGGGTCGGACAGTCCCGCGGTGGCCAGGACCGAGGGGTAGGGCCCGGTCCCCACGTTCTCGGTCGGGCTGTAGGCGCGCATGGTGGCGAAGGCCGCAGGGTCGGTGATCGGGTTGCCCCACTCCTCCCACTCGGTCGCGGTGAGCGGAGCGTCGGGATCGAGGATCGTGTTGAGGGCATCGACGAAGGGCACCTCGCCGACCACAGCCCGGAACCGGTGGGGAGCCAGGTTCAGGGCTGCGCCGACGAGGAGGCCGCCGGCGCTGCCGCCGCGGATGGCGATGCGGTCGGGCGCGCACCAGCCCTCGTCCGCCAGGTGGTCGGCCGCCGCCACCAGGTCGGAGAACGAGTGCGCCTTGGCTGCCAGCTTGCCGTCCTCGTACCAGCCCCGGCCCATCTCGCCGCCCCCTCGTACGTGTGCGATGGCGAAGATCACGCTCCGGTCGAGGAGGGACAGGCGGGGGATCGAGAACCACGGGTCCATGCTGATCTCGTAGGCCCCGTAGCCGTAGAGCACGAGGGGCGCGGTGCCGTCCCTGGCCACGCCGCGCCGGTGCGCCAACGAGATCGGGATGCGGGTGCCGCCGTCCGCCATGGCCCACACCAGGGCCGTCTCGTAGTCGTCGGGGTCGAAGCCGCCGAGCACCGGCGCCCGCTTGAGCTCGACCCGGGTGCCGGTGGGCACGTCCTCCTCGAGGATGGTGGCCGGGGTGGTGGGGGACTGGTAGCCGAACCGGTAGCGGTCGGTCTCCCACTCCTCGTTGGCCGATCCCGACAACGAGTAGCCGGCGTCGGGGAAGACGAGGTCCCGGCTGGCCGTGGCCACCGCCTCGGGGGTGGGCGCCTCGTCGCCGTGCGCCGCCAGGACGTCGACGTCGAGGAGGCGGAGCGCGGGCCGGCCGCCGGTGCGGAGGTGGACGACGAGGTGGTGGGCGAAGGCCTCCACGCCGAGCAGACGGGTGCCGGCGGAGTGAGGGATGACCGGCTGCCACCGGCGGCGGTCGGGGGCGGTGACCGGCGCCCGCCAGAGGGCGAAGTCGAGGGCCTCGTCATTGCTCACGAGGTAGAGCCAGTCCCCGTGGTGGACGACCTGGACCTCGACGCCGGGCCGGCGGGGGATGGCCAGGCGGGCCCCGGCCTCGGGAGCGTGGGCGTCGATCAGGTGGATCTCCGACGTGACGGCGCTGCTCACGTCGATGACCACGAGGTCCCCGCTGCGGCTGGGACCCAGGCCCACCCAGAAGCGGTCGTCGAGCTCCTCCAGCACCAGCGCGTCGTCGGCGCCGGTCGGGTCGGCGCCCAGGTGGTGGGTGTGGACCCGCCAGGGCCGCCGGGACGGGTCGAGGGTGGTGTAGAGGAGCGAGCCGCTGTCGGCCGACCAGGCCACGCCGTAGGAGACGTCGGGGATGGCCTCGGCCCGATCCACGCCGGTGCGCAGGTCGCGCACCCGGAGCTGGTGGGCCTCGGAGCCGTCGTGGTCGACCGCGTAGGCCAGCAGCCACCCGTCCGGGCTGACCTCGGCTGCGCCCACCGAGAGGTACGGGTGGCCCTCGGCCAGGACGTTCTCGTCGAGGACCACCTCCGCCGGGGCGTCGATGGCGGGGCCGCCGCCATCACCGCGGTCGGGACGACGCTCGTGGATGGCGTAGGACGCCCCCTCGACGGTCCGCGACTGGTACCACCACGCGCCCTTGCGATGGGGGACCGACAGGTCGTCCTCCTGGGTGCGGGTCCTGATCTCGGCCTCGATGCGGTCGACGAGAGGTGAGAGCGGAGCCAGGACCGCATCGGTGTGGGCCGACTCGGCCTCCAGCACGGCCCGCAGCGCGGGGTCGCCGTGGTCGCGCATCCAGCTCAGGTCGTCGGCCTCGTCGGTGCCGTGGCGCGCTCGACGAGCGCGGCGTCGCTCGGCCCGGGGGGCCTCGGCGGACGCGAAGCGGGGCGGGGTCGGCGGCGGTGTCATGGCCGGGGAGGGTACGGGCTCGGTCCCCCGGGGCCGCACCGCTCCGCCGCCGCCCTTGCTCGAGACCGCGGCCCTGAGGGGCGCCTGGCGTCCACCAGGGTGGTCGTTTGCCGTCGGTGCGTCCGACCGGGGGCGTCCGCCGTGCTGGGTAGGGTCGGCGCATGGCCATCTACGCCCTCGGCGACCAGGAACCCGACATCGACCCCGAGGCCTACGTCCACCCCGACGCCGTGGTCATCGGCTCGGTGCGGATCGGGCCCCACTCGTCGGTGTGGCCCCACGCCGTGCTCCGGGGTGACGACGGCCTCATCATCATCGGCTCGGGCACCTCGATCCAGGACGGGACCGTCGTCCACACCACCCCCTTCACGCCCACGGTGGTGGGTGATGACTGCGTCATCGGCCACAACGTCCACCTCGAGGGCTGCACCATCGAGGACGGCGCCCTCGTGGGCTCGGGCTCGGTGGTGCTGCACCGGGCCGTGGTGCGGACCGAGGCCCTGGTCGGAGCCAAGGCGCTGGTCACCAACGACACCGAGGTGCCCAGCCGGGCCATGGCCCTGGGCGTGCCGGCGGTGATCAAGGAAGACCGGGTCGATCCCGAGGCCATGATCCAGATGGGGGCCCAGGCCTACCGGGACCGCATCCCCCGCTACCGCGACCACCTCCGCCGCCTGGACTGAGAGGCCGAGCGGGTCGGCGACGACGGCACCCTCGCAGACGGCGCTCCCGAAGCCTCTCAGGATGTGACGGGCAGCCCAGGCGGCCGCGGTCAGGTGAAGCTGTTCAGGTACTCGAAGGCGCCGACGCCGTCGATGTTGCGGACCACGGTGAAGGCCAGGACGGCGGTGGCGAGCACACCCCAGACGGGTCGGGGCACCCGGGGCAGGCGGGGCACCGAGACATCGAGGGTGCGTAGCAGCCACCGCAGCCACAGCAGGGCGGCGATGGGCACGGCCACGGCGAGGAACACGTTGTGGTCGAGGGCGCCCACCAGATCGCCGTGGAGCAGGTCGTGGGTGGCACGAAGGCCTCCGCAGCCGGGACAGTCCCAGCCGGTGAGGGATCGCAGCGGACACCCGGGGAACACTCCTCCGGTGCTGGGGTCCTGCCCGCCGGTGTAGAGCGATCCGAGGGCGAGGGCGACACCGGTGGCGGCGGGGGCGAGCCACGGCCGCTGCTCGTAGGCCTGTGTGAACCGACTCGGTGGAGCGTCGGCCCCGTCCTGCTGGGTGCGACCCGCAGGCCTGTGGGGCCCGGGGCCGATGGGCGGCTCGGACGGGACACGAGGGGGTGCGACGGCCCTGAGCTCAGGATCGACGGCGGTCACAACCCAGAACCCTACCTGCTCGGACCCCCGCATCACCGCAGGGACAGGGGCCGAGGTGACCCCGGTCAGGGCGGGTCGACGGTGTCGGCGGCGGGGTCGGGGTCGGCGGGGGCGAGCGCGCCGCTCGTCACCGCGGTGGCGGTGGTCTGGTCCGCGGCGTGCGCCTGGTGCGCGAGCACCCCGCCGATGATCTCGTCGAGGGTGGTGGTGGGCCGCCAGCCCAGCAGCGACCTCGCCCGGCCGAGGTCGGGGATGCGACGAGGCAGGTCGTCGAAGCCGGGCCCGCGTGCGTGCTCGTGGGAGACGTGGGCGATCGTCGAGGTCGAGCCGGCCGCCGCCCGCACCCGCTCGGCCAGCTCGAGGATGGTCACCTCCTCCGTCGAGCCCAGGTTGATGACCCGCCCGCGCGCGGCCGGGGTGGTCGCGGCTCGTACCACCCCGTCGACCACGTCGGTCACCGAGGCGAAGCAGCGCCGCTGGAGGCCGTCGCCGTGGACGGTCAGGGGCTGGCCCCGTCGGGCTTGCGCTGCGAACCGGGGCAGCACCATGCCGAAGGTGGGCCGCTGGCGGGGCCCGGCGGTGTTGAACAGCCTCACGATCGACACGGGTAGGTCGGCGTCGCGGTGGAGGCCGAGGGCGCGCACCTCGACGAGCGCCTTGGCCGCGCCGTAGCACCACCGCAGTCGCTCGGTGGGCCCGAGGGTGAGGGGCGCATCCTCACGGAACGGCACCGCCGTGCTCGGCCCGTAGACCTCGCTCGTCGAGGTGACGAGCACCGGGCGGTGATGGCGGGTGCACGCATCGAGGACGGTCGTCGAGGCCCCGATGATGGCATCGATGGTGCCCACGGGGTCGGCCACCACCAGGTCCACCCCGACGGTGCTGGCCAGGTGGAAGACCAGATCGTGGTGGGCGACCTCCCGGTCGACCACGGCATCGTCGCGACAGGAGGCCGTCACCATCCGCACGGTGCCCTCGGCGAGGCGCCGACCCAGGTTGGTCTGATCGCCGGTCGACAGGTCGTCGATGACGGTGACCCGCCAGCCGCGACGGACGAGCTCGTCGGCCAGGTGGGAGCCGACGAACCCCGCGCCCCCCGTGATCAGCGCCGTGCCCGGCGTCAGGTCGAGCAGTGACAGGAGCGGGACGCTAGACAGTCCCCATCACCGCCACCACTCTGGTCCGTCCGCCGGCGGGGCGTCGCACCGGCCCGGTCACCAGCCCCGGGGCCGTCACTGCCGCGTCCGATCGGATCCGCCTGGCCCGGTTCTTCGCTCTCCTCGCGGTCAAGGAGCACCTGGCTCCCGGTCTCCACGTCCGACCGCTCGCCGCCGAGCTGTTCATCACCGACAACTGCAACCTGCGGTGCGTCAGCTGCGCGTGCTGGCGGGACACGACCCGGGGCGAGCTCACCACCACCGAGTGGTGCGACGTGGTCGACCAGCTCGCTGACCTCGGGATCATCAAGCTCAACATCACGGGCGGCGAGCCCCTGCTGCGGGCCGACACCCCCACCGTGATCGCCCATGCCCGGCACGCCGGCATCGCCAACATCCACCTCAACACCACCGCTGTCCTCCTCGACGACCGCCGGCGTCGAGCGGTGCTCGACGCCGGGGTGACGAGCTTCAACCTGTCCCTCGACGGCCCCGACGCCACGACCCACGAGGGTGTGCGCGGCGTCGAGGGCTCCTTCGACCGGACCGTCGCCCACCTGGAGCGGCTCCTCGGCGAGCGCGCCGCCCGGCGCCTCCGGGTCCGGGTCAACTTCACCGTGATGCGTTCCAACCTGGGCTCGCTGCCCCTCATGGTGCGCCGGGCCCAGGAGTGGCAGGTACCCCTCTCCCTCAACCTGACCTCCGACACGACCTTCCTGTTCCGCCACGAGCAGGTCACCATCGAGCGCCGACTCTCCACCACCGACCTCGACGGGGTGCTGGGCCAGGTGCAGGAGATGCTGCGGGCCGACCGTCGCCATGTGCCTCGGTACTCGGAGTGGCGCTACCTGCGGCGGTACTTCACCGAGCCGACGCCCCGGACCCCTCCCTGCGCGGAATCGCAGCTGAAGCTGATGGTCCACTCGACGGGGGAGGTCGGCGGCTGCTGGGGCCACGACGCGACGCACAACGTCCGCGACCGGCCGATCGCCTCCATCGTGGACGCTCCGGACTACCGCGAGGAGCACCAGCGCCTCTACCGCAAGGACTGCGTCGGCTGCGGGAGCAACTACGCGCTGAACCTGCGGTGGCGACCCTCGACCTACGTCCAGGACCTCCTGTGGCGGTTGGGTCGCCGATCGATCGGGTGAGCGGCGAGGACGGCGTGGCGCCATCGGCCGTCGGCCCGGCCGTCGCCCTGTTCGACGAGCTGGCGGTCGACTACGAGGACCACTTCCGCGTCCTGTCCCGTCGGGCCTACGACGACCTGGCCTGGGAGGCGACCACGGCGCTGGACCCAGGCCCGCGGGTGGTCGATGTGGGCTGTGGCATCGGGCGGTGGGCTGAGCGCTACCTCGCGGCCGGTCACCAGGTCGTCGGCATCGAACCCAGCCCCGCCATGGCGACGGGAGCCCGACGCCGTCTCGGCGGCCGCCCCGGCTTCGATCTGCGCCAGGTCGGGATCGAGGAGGCGTTCGTGGAGCCGTCGTCGGTCGACCTCGCGATCGGAATGGGCTCGGTCCAGTACTCCGCCGATCCCGTGGGGGCGCTGGCGCGCATGACCGGGTGGCTCGTGCCGGGTGGGACGCTCAGCGTGCTGGTCGACGGAGTGGTCGCACTGTGCCTCGAGCTGTGTCGCTCCGGGCGGGCCGACGAGGCGGCCCGATGTGCAGCCGAACGTCGCGGGGTGTGGGAGCAGCACGGTCGACGGGCGGCGATGCACCTCTTCGACCGCGAGGCCCTGGCGACCGCCGCAACCAGCGCCGGACTGGTCGACGTCGAGGTGAGGGGCCTGCTCGTGGGGTTCTCCCTGCTCGGCCGACACCCTTTGGACGCCGCCCTCGAGCAGGACTACGAGCGCCAGCTCGACCGGGAGCGAGGGTGGAGCGCCATCCCGCCCTTCACCGACCTGGGCAAGCAGCTCCTTCTCACCGCACGGCGTCCCCCTGTGTCAGCGGGTTGAGCTCGATGGGGGGACCGTTCTCGACCAGCGCCGCGTCGAGTGCGACGGTGACGAGATCAGCCTGCTCCACGGTCATCTCCGAGGACATGGGCAGGGCCAGCGCGGTGTCGACCAGGTCGCTGGTCACCGGCAGGTCGGCGTCGTCGCCGGGAGGGGTGCCCGGCCACTGGTGCCGGTGCAACGCCGGCCCGTAGTACGGCTTGGTCCGCACGCCCTGTGCCTCCAGTGCGGCCCGCACGGCGTCGCGGCGGCCATCGCCCGCGACGCCGATGCGCGTCACCCAGTGGACGTGGGCGTGGCGATCCCCTGGCGCGGTGAGCTGCGGTCGCAGCTCGCGTCGGTGGGTCGCGAGCTCGGCGTAGACGTCGGCCACCGCCTTCCGACGAGCCAGCAGGAGGTCGAGGTCGTCGAGCTGGTCGAGGGCGGCGATGGCGTGGGTCTCCGACATCAGCGCCGAGCGCAACCAGTGCACCGGCCGGTCGAGCGCCGCCACCGCGTCGGTGGGGACGACCACCGCCCCGCCGGCGCCGGCCGAGGTCAGCACCTTGGCGAACGACATCGAGAACGCGTGGGTGTCGGCCTGGGTGCCGATCGGCCGACCTGACTGCGCCGCACCGAGGGCGGGAGCCGAATCAGCCACCAGCGGGACTCCGGCTCCACGGCAGACGGCACGGATGGCCGGGTAGTCCGAGGGCAGGCCGAGGGCATCGACGGTGATCACCACCTGCGGCTGGTGGTGGGCGAGGACATCCTCCAGGCACGTCGGGTCGAGGGTCCAGCTGTCGGGATCGACGTCGCAGAACACGGGCCGGTACCCGAGCTGGGCCACCACGTCGGCCGTCGCCGCGAACGTGAACGAGGGCAGCACCGCGGTGGCTCCGGGTTCGGCTCGGCCGGCCAGCGCCACCACCGCGAGGGTGAGGGCGCTGGTCCCCGACGTCGTCAGCAGGAGAGTCCGATCGGCGCCGAGACCGAGTCGCGCCGCCAGGCGCTGGGTGAGCTCTGTGGTCCAGTGGTTGCCGTGCTTGAGCCGACCGGTGGAGAGGGCCTCGATGGTCCGGCCCGCAACCACGTCGGGCCGGCGGGGACGGGGCGGGACGACCACCGGGAGGGCGGGCTGGAGCAAGGGTCCGCGGTTCTGGTCGAGGCTCCGGGCGAAGGCCTCGATCGACGGGCGGAGGGTCGGCGGGGGCCCGATCTTCTCGACCAGGCGTCGGGCGTCGACCTCGCCGCTGGCGTCATCGACAGGAGCCGGCCGCCGCTCGATGACCACCGGCTGGTCCAGCGCCGCCGCGATCCACGAGGTCAGGTCCGGGAGGGAGACCGGCTCCGAGCCTGCGACCCACGTTCCCGGCCCGGGGTCGGCGCGCACGATCCGACCCACGTCCTCGACCGGGAGGAAGCTCCGCACCGTGTCGGTCACGACCAGCGGGAGACCCGCCCGGGCTCGGCGGGCGAGGCGGGCGACCACCCGCTCCTGCCCGGGTCCGAACAGGTTGGCCAGGCGGATGGTGGTGAGGTGAGAGACGGGCAGAGCGTCGCCGAGCACCAGCTCCTGGGCCCTCTTGCTCAGCCCGTAGGTCCAGCGGCCCCCGGGGTCGTCCAGGTCGCGGCACAGGGCCGCCACCCGTTCCGGCGGGCAGGGCCGGCGGGCCAGGTCGCCAGCCTCCTCGCACCAGGACCGCAGCGCCTCGTCGTCGACGGGCAGCTGGGTGGGGGTGTCCTCGTCGATGGGGCCCCGAGCCCGGCCGTAGACCTCCACCGACGACAGCAGCACCACCTCTCGCCCTGTGAGCGATGGTGCCAGGCGCGCCGTCGCCACCGCGTTGTCCAGGGCCAGGGTCCAGGGGTGGAGCGTGCGCGGGTCGCTCGCCCCGGCCGCTACGACGACCCGGCCGGGCGGAAGGTCGAGCGGGTCGCGGAGGAGGTCGACCTGGAGGGTGCGGAGGTGCGGGTGAGGTGCCCGGTGCGGGCGATGGCGGTCGATCGAGGTGACCGGGTGGCCGGCGGCGAGCAGGGCCTCGACGAGGTGGCGGCCGATGAACCCGGACCCGCCGACCACGACGATTGGCTCCGGGGGACGACCGGGACGCGGCTGCATGCGCTGGGTCACCCCCTCTCCTCCGAGTGCTCACGGACGGAGCACCCGAGCCACCGACCGACGGGCGATCGTAGGCGATGGTGGTATCTTCGGCCGCCGTGGAGGACGGGGAGCGGCTGCTGCTCGTCTCTTCCGGCGGGGGTGTCCTGCTCGACCTGCTGGCCCTGGAGGGCTGGTGGAGCGATCATGATCGCACCTGGTTGGTGGTGGACGGGCCCGACACCCGGGATGCGCTGGCCGGCGAGGACGTCCGCCACGCCGCGGAGCTGGGGCCCCGCCAGGTCCTGCGCATCCCCGCCGCGGTGGTGGCCAGCTGGTGCCTGCTGGGTCGGGAGCAGGTGGGGTGCGTCCTCACCGCCGGGTCCGGTGTCGCCGTCCCGGTGTTCGTCGCGGCCCGGCTCCGGGGCATCCCCTGCCTGTGGCTGGAGACCCGCAACGTCCTGACCGGCCCCGGCCTGGCGGCGCGGGTCGGGGGCGCGCTGGCCAGCGCCGTGTTGGTGCAGCACCGCCGGCTCCTCGGCCGTCACCGCAGGGCGGTCCACGTCGGGGAGCTCTATTGAGAGGCCGAGCGGATGGGCGCCACCGAGGCGAGGTCGCGCAACATGCCCCCGAGGCCTCTCAGCGATGGCACGGCGCCGAGGCGCCAGCCGAGGCTGCTCAGAGGCGGCGCTCCGGCGGGCGAGTCGACGTCCCTCCATCTGCGCCGCCTCTGAGCTGGCGCCGGCTGCGGGTCTTCGCGACCGTGGGGATGGGGCCATGGCCCATGGATCGGCTGGTGATCGCGGCGGCGGCGTTGGCCGGGGACCACGACGTCTTCGTCCAGACCGGGAGCTCGGCCGTGGTGCCCGACTGCCCCCACGCCGACTTCACCGGCTTCGACGAGGTGCAACGGCGGATCTCCGAGGCCGATGTGGTCCTCACCCACGCCGGCAACTCGGTGCGCCTCGTCCAGCGAGCGGGCAAGGTGCCGGTGGTGGTGGCCCGGGAGCCGGGCCGGGGCGAGCTGCGCAACCACCACCAGCAGGTCTACGTGCGGGATCTTGATGTGTTGGGACCGGCGGTGGTGCTCTCGGGCGAGCTGGCAGACCTGGGCGCGGCGGTGGCGCGCCACCCCGAGGTCGAGGCCGGGCTGCTGGCAACGGCACCGGTGGATCGGGTCGACCGGGGTCGCGCCGGCGAGCTCCTCGACGACGTGCTCCGCACGGTCGGCCCCGGCGGCCGGGTGGGTCGCGAGCCCACGAACCCGTTCCGGGACCACATCATCCGCCGCTACGCCTGGGCGTGGAGCCAGATCGCCGTCCGCACCGGGCGCCACCTGGAGCTGGGCATCGGCCAGGGAGCCCCGTTCCTGGGGCCGCTCGTCGCCAACACCGCGCTGGACGTGGTGGCCGTCGACCCGCACCCTGGCTACGTGGCCCAGACCCACCGGGAGCTGCCCGGGGTGGCTCTGGCCCGCACCGAGGTGGGTGGGCACCTGCCCTTCCCGGCCGCCTGCTTCGACTCGGCCACCGCCCTCGACGTGATCGAGCACGTGGCCGACGAGGAGGTCACCCTCGCGGAGCTGGCCCGGGTCCTGTGCCCGGGCGCGCTGCTGGTGGTGACCGTGCCCGCTCGCCACGCGCTGTCCTTCCTCGACCCCGACAACGCCAAGCTGCGCGTGCCGACCCTCCACCGGCGCGCCTACACCGCCCGCTACGGCGGTGAGGAGTACCGGCGCCGCTTCGTCGATCGCAGCGACGGGCTCCGGGGCGACCTGGCGTGGGCGCGCCGGGAGCACACCAACTACCGGGCCGGTCCCCTGATCGAGCGGATCGCGGCGATGGGGTTCGAGCCGCGGTGGCGCGACGGGGCCAACCTCCTCGGCCGGCTCGTCCATGCGGCCCAGCTCCTCGGCGGCCCCGCGGCGCGCTCGGCCCTCGATCCCGTCATGCGGGTGGACGGACTCGCCTTCCACCGGGCCAACCTGTTCCTCACCTTCGACCGGCTCCCTGGCTGACGCGAGCGTGGGGGTCAGGTGGCCCGCGCCCTGGGGGATCGGGCCCCCGCCGGGTCGGGGTCAGGGGAGGGCCCGACCGGCGGCGATGGCGTCGTCCATCTCCCGACCCCGCTGGACCCCGGCTGCGATCTGCTGGGCCAGGTCCGGGTACTTGCTCATCAGCGTCGAGTAGATCAGCGTCTGCTCCTGCAGGAGGTCGGCGTGGGGGGCCAGGGTCGCGGCCGCCCCCTCCAGGTAGAGCATCTGCTTGGTGAGCAGCACCAGCTCCCTGGGAATGCGGACCCGGTAGCGCACCATGGCCCGGATCATGGTGTCCATGAGCTCACCCAGCTGGGCGGTGACCACACCCTTCTCCACGAAGGGCTCGTAGAGGCGGGCGATGGTGGCGGTCATCTCGGCCACGTCGACGTCGGGCGGGACCGAGCCGAAGGCGCGCAGGGCCCGCACCATCGACGCGTAGTCGTTGGTGGTGACCGCCATCAGGTACATGGCCAGTCGGGCCCGGGTGGACTCGGTGAGGCGACCCACGATCCCGAAGTCGAACAGCACGAAGGTTCCGTCGGGGAGGACGCAGGCGTTGCCGGCGTGCAGGTCGCCGTGGAAGAAGCCGTGGATGAGCACGCCCTCCACGACGGTCTGGACCCCGAGGCGCAGCAGCCGTTCGGTGTCGATGCCGTGGGCCCGCATGGCCTCGACGTCGTTGAACCGCAGCCCGTCGATGCGCTCCATGGTGAGCACCCGTCGCCCCACCAGTTCCCGGTGGACCTCGGGCACCCGGCAGTCATCGATGCGCGAGGTCACCAGCACCTGGCGCATCCGCTCCATGTTGTCGGCCTCGAGGCGGAAGTCCATCTCCTCGTGGAGGGTGCGCGCGAAGTCCTCGGCCAGGGCGCGGGGTGAGCCGACCGATGCCTGGGGGATGCGTTCGAGCAGCTCGCACACGATGAGCAGGGCGCGCAGCTCGTCACGGACCTGCACGCCCAGGCCGGGACGCTGCACCTTCACCACCACCCGCCGGCCGTCGAGCAGCGTGGCCCCGTGGACCTGGGCGATGGACGCCGCGGCCAGGGGCCGGTCGTCGAAGGAGGAGAACACGCTGGACAGCGGGCGGCCCAGGTCCTCCTCCACCGTGCGCCGGGCCTGGGCCGTCGGGAACGGGGGCACGGCGTCGCGCAGGGACGCGAACTCCTGGGTCCATTCCCGGGGGAACAGGCCCGGGCTGGAGGCGATGACCTGTCCGACCTTGATGAAGGTGGGACCAAGCTCGGTGAAGGCCGTCCGCAGCCGCCGGGGGAGGGGGTCACGCACCCGGGCCAGGTGGCGGGCGAAGGTGGCGCTGATGTCGACCGATCGGCGGGCGATGCCTCCCCGCGAGGCGGTGGGGACGATGGCCGACATCGGGGTGACCGTACCCGCCTTGCCGGAGGGTGCGACTCGGCCTCTCAGCCCACCTTGCCGGCGATGAAGTGCAGGGCGGGGCCCAGCCAGGTGCGCCAGAACCAGCTCGCCCCGGCTCCGCTCCAGTGGGCGCCGTCGCCGGGACGAGGGTTGCCGACGCCCGGGAGATCGGTCCGAGCCCGGCCGTCCCGGCAGAGCAGACCGCTCGGGTCGAGGTAGATCGCTCCGACCTGGTCGGCCACGTCTCGGCTGAGCGCGCGCCACCAGCCCAGCTCGTCGGCGCCGCGGCGCTCCACCGTGGGCCAGCAGTCGACACCGAGCAGGACCACGGCGGCGCCCCCGGCTCCGAGCGCGAGCAGCCGGTCGGCCAGGCGGAGCCGCACGTAGGCGTCGTAGGCCGGATCGCCCGGCCGGCCCTGACCGGCCGAGGGGACGCCGGCGACCCCGCTCATCTCCCAGGCGCCCCACTGGGCCAGCACGACATCGGGATCGGCCGCCAGCGACGCGACCTCGAGCGCACTGGTCGGCCCGCAGGACTCTGCCAGCGGGCGGGACCCGGTGACCGTGGTGCCCTCGCGGAGCACCCCGCAGCCGATCGTGGCCGGACTGCGACGCAGGGCGATGCCGGCCTCACGAGCGCCCGGCGCGCCGTCGTAGACCAGGGTGAAGGCAACGGAGTCGCCCGCCACGACGACGCGGGTGGGCTCCAAGAGGCCCGGGGGCACCCGCGAGACGGGCCGGATGGGGGTCGGATCGGCGGCCGGCGGGCCGGCGGCGGCGGGCCCCGAGCCACCGTCGCCGGTGTCGGACCCGTCCAGGTCGTGCAGCGTCGGGCCCAGCCACTGCTGCCACAGCCAGCGGGCCCCCTCCTCGGACCAGTGCTGGCCGTCCTCGGGGCGGGGATCGCCGACCTCGGGGACATCGGTGCGGGCCCGGTCCTCGTCGCAGGTGATCTCCTCGGGGCGGATGACCACGGCCTCGTCGCGCGCCGCATCGATGGGGTGGAGCACTTCCTCGGTGAACCACCGTTGGCGGGACCGGGTGGCCTCGTCGGGTCCGCACGGGTCGGCCCACAGGGCCACGACGGCGCCGTCGGCGCTGAGGTCGGTCACCCGGGCGTCGAGCAGCTCCCTGGTCATGGTGGTCCACCCCGGGTCACCGGGGCCGACCGTCCGGCCGTGACGCTCGTGCTCGGATGACTCCCACGCGCCGGTGACGAGCAGGACGACGTCGGGGTCGCCGTCGAGGCCGAGGCGGTCCGCATCGGCCACGGGCATGGCGCAGCCCTCGTAGTCCTCCGGGGATCCGGCGGCGACGGCGGCGGCCGGCCGGTCGCCCTCGGTGAGCAGCCCGCACCCGGGCAGGGACCGGGAGTCCACCGACGCCACACCGGGGATCGAGGCGGGCGCGAAGCGGCCGACCGTGTAGCCGACGCTGTCGCCGACCACCAGGACCCGCGACCCCTCCCCGTCGGCTCCGCCAGGGGACCCGGCGACGGCGGGGCGGGAGGCCCCCTGCTGGAGCTCGTCCTGGTCCAGGGCCGCCAGGGGGTCGGGTCGGGCGGCGGTGGTGGTGGCGGCCACGACCACGCCCACCACGGCCACCACGGAGACGGCGACGAGGGCGGCCGGGGCCCGGCGCCGGGGGTTGGCCGGTGCGGCGGTCGCCCTTGCGGGAGCTCGTCCTCCCGGCACCACGGCTCGCAGACCACCCCGGCGGATGGGCATCTCGAGGACGCGGTAGCTGACCGCGGCCACCGCGAAGGAGGCTGCCACCGTCGTCGCCGCCAGCGTGATGCCGTCGGCGCCCTCGGCGCGGAGCACGATCTGGATGGGCCAGGAGTAGAGGTAGAGGCCGTAGGAGCGCTCACCGACCCAGCGCAGCGGCGCCGGCCCGAGGGCGCGGGCCAGCATCCCGTCCCCGCCCAGCACCCCGCCTCCGACGACGGCGCCTCCGAGCAGGGCCATGAGGGCGAAGCCGCCCCGGTACATCCAGCCCGATGAGGCCGGGACGAGGGCCACGGCGAGGGCCAGGCCGACGAGGGCGATCGAGCCGACGACGGTGGCCGCCTGTCGCACCCGCGGCGAGGGTCGGCGGTCGAGGCGACCGTGGAGCAGACAGGCCAGGACGGCGCCGGTGAGGGGCGCCACCAGACGGGTGTCGGTCCCCAGGTAGAGGCGGTCAGTGCTCCACGCCCCGGCGTGGACGACCATCCAGACGCTGCTGGCCACGGCGCCGGCGGCGGCGATGAGCCCGACCAGGCGGGCCGATGGTGCGCCGCGGCGGCGGGCCACCACCAACGCCGCCACCACCAAGAGGGGCCACACCAGGTAGTACTGCTCCTCGATGGCGAGGGACCACGTGTGGCGCAGGGGCGAGGGATCGGCCGCGAAGTACCCGCCGACGGCCTGGGTCGCGAAGCGCCAGTTGGCCACGTAGCCCGCGGTGGCCAGGGCATCGACGCGCAGGGCGGGGAGGGTGCTGTGGTCGAGCCAGATCCGGGCCGCCACCACCACGCCGACCAGGGCCACGCCCAGGGCGGGGAGCAGGCGCCGGGCCCGCCGGACCCAGAAGCGGCGCAGGTCGACCCGGCCGGTCGCGGTGCCCTCGCGCACCAACAGCGAGGTGATCAGGAACCCGGACAGGACGAAGAAGAGGTCGACGCCCAGGTAGCCACCCTCGAGGTGGCCGAGGTGGTAGGCCATGACGGCGAGGACGGCGAGGCCCCGCAGCCCGTCCAGTGCCGGCCAGCGGGGGGTTGCGGCCGCGGCCGGGCGAGAGGTCGGCGAAGGTCCCACAACGCGGCTGGACGCTAGTGGCCACCGGTGGGGTCCACCCCGTCAGCTGACCGTGCGCCGTCGGGCACGATCGGTTCCCGCGCCGTCCGCCGTCCGCCGCCGCCGGCGTTGCTCGACGCGAGGACGGCCGGTCGTCGATGCGGGCCGGTCGTCCGCGCCCGGACCGGCAAAACCGCCTGGGGCCGGCGCGCTGGCCCCCGGTAGCCTCCTGACCCGTGGGTCAGGACCGGAGCACCGCGTTGGTCCCGCCGGACGCCCGGTGACGGCGCCGGCCGCACCCGCGCGCCCCCCCGGCACGTCTCCGCCCGCCTCGACCTCGCTGGCGACGGCGGGCGAGGGCTGGCACCTGCTCCGGGCCGAGCTGTGGCGTCGGAGGACCGGCCTGGCCCTCGGGGTGCTGGTGGGTCTGATCTGGACCGCGGGCCGGGTGACCATCCCCACGCTGGTGCAGCGGGCCATCGACCGAGGCATCGACCCCGGTGACGAGGCCGAGGTGGTGCACTGGGCGACCCTCATCGGTGCCGTCGCCGTGGTGACCGCCCTCTGCACCGGGCTGCGCCGCTACATGGCCTTCCGCGAGGCCCGCTTCGCCGAGGCCGCCCTGCGGGACCGCCTCTTCGCCCACCTGGTGCGGCTGTCGTTCCCCTTCCACGACCGCAGTCCCACCGGTCAGCTGCTCAGCCGGGCCAACCTCGACCTCCAGCAGGTGCAGAACTTCGTCGTCCTCGTCCCCCTCACCATGGCCAACGTGCTCACGGTGACGGCCACCGCGGTCATCCTGGCCCGCATCGACCTCGGACTCACCGTCGTCGCCCTGGGCGTGCTGCCCCTGGTCCTGGTGGTCACCCGGCGCTTCAGCTCTCGGCTGTTCCCCACCATGATGCAGGTCCAGCAGGAGTCGGCCGAGCTGGCCGGGGTGGTCGAGGAGTCCGTGGCCGGGGTCCGGGTGGTGAAGGGCTTCGGCGCCGAGCGGGTGCAGGCCGCCCGCCTGGCCATCGAGGCCGATGACCTCTACGGCGCGTCCATGGAGGCCGCCTCGGTCCGGTCCCGCCACGTGCCCTGGTTGGAGCTGCTGCCCAACGTCGGGCTCATCGTGGTGCTGGGCTACGGCGGCCACCTGGTGATCGACGGCGGCCTCACCATCGGCCAGCTGGTCGCGTTCAGCGCCTACGTTGCCCTGCTCGTCACCCCCCTCCGCATGCTCGGCTTCATCGTGGCCGTCGCCCAGCGAGCCTTCGCCGCCGCCCAGCGGGTCGATGCCCTGATGGCCACCGAGGTCGAGGTGGCCGAGTCCGACCACCCCACCGCGCTGCCGACCGGCCCCGACGCGGGTCGGGTGCGCTTCACGGGCGTCGGCTTCGGCTACGTCGACGGGGCACCGGTGCTCGACGGCTTCGACCTCGAGATCCCCCCGGGTCAGTCCGTCGCCGTGGTGGGCGCCACCGGGAGCGGCAAGTCGACCATCGCCCGCCTGCTGTGTCGCTTCTACGACGTGGAGGAGGGGACGGTCAGCCTGGACGGCGTCGACGTGCGCGCCGTCACCCTCGGCGAGCTGCGCCAGGCCGTGGGGCTGGTGTTCGAGGACACCTTCCTCTTCAGCGACACCCTGGCCGGCAACATCGCCTTCTCTCACCCCGACGCCGAGCTCGAGGCCATCGAGCGGGCGGCCCGCCTGGCCGGAGCCCACGAGTTCATCTCCGCCCTCCCCGAGGGGTACGCCACCCTGGTGGGGGAGCGGGGCTACTCGCTGTCCGGCGGCCAGCGCCAGCGGGTCGCCATCGCTCGGGCCATCCTCGCCGACCCGCGGGTGCTGGTGCTCGACGACGCCACCAGCGCCGTCGACCCCACCAAGGAACACGAGATCCGCGACGCCCTGGGTGAGGTGATGCGGGGCCGGACCACCATCGTCATCGCCCACCGTCCGGCGACCATCGCCCTGGCGCAGCGGGTGGTGCTGGTGGACGGGGGCCGGGTGGTCGCCGACGGCACCCACGACGAGCTGCTGCGCACCAGTGCCCGCTACCGCCAGGTCCTGGCCTCGGCCGCGGCCGAGGACGCCTCGCCCGACGGGGCCGAGGCGGTCGACGCGGCCGACGCCGTCGACGGTGGAGAGGGTGCCGGCGTCGCCGAGCCCGGGTCCGTGCCCATCGGGGGTGGTGGCTCGTGATGCCCGGCGCCGCGGTCACCGAGGAGGACCGCCTCGACGCCAAGGCCGCCGGGCAGGTGATGCGCCGGGCCGGACGCACCCTGCGCCCCTACCGGCGTCGCCTGGTCCTTGCCCTGGCGTTGCTGGTGACCTTCACCCTCTGCACCATCGCCGGGCCCTACCTGGTGCGCTACGGCATCGACAACGGCATCAGCGACGACGACCCCGGGGCGCTCAACCTGGCCGTCGTGGGCTACGTCGTCGTCGCCCTGCTCGGGTTCCTCGTCAACCGCCACCAGATCGTGGTCATCTCCCAGATCGGTGAGGGGTTCCTGCGCGACATGCGCAATCGGGTCTTCGCCCACCTGCTCCGGCTGTCGATGCCGTTCTACGACCGCGAGAAGGCAGGCGTGGTCGTGTCCCGGATGACCTCGGACATCGACTCCATGCAGGAGCTGGTGCAGCAGGGTCTGCTCCAGTTCGTCTCCAGCGTCCTGCTCATCGTGCTCACCCTCGGCCTGCTCGCCCTCACCTCCTGGCAGCTGCTCCTCGTCGTCGCCATCCCGCTGCCGTTCGTGGTCATGGCCAGCATCCGGTTCCAGCGGGACTCGAACCGGGCCTACCTGACGGTGCGGGACCGCATCGGCCTCATGCTCTCGCACCTGCAGGAAGGCCTGTCCGGCGTGCGGGTCATCCAGGCCTACGGCCGCGAGTCGGTGGAGACCGACCGCTTCGCCCACCGCAACCGCACCCTGTACCGGGCCCACATGCGCTCGGTCTGGATCCAGGCCTGGGACCTCCCGGTCATCGAGCTGGCCGGGACCGGGGCCACCGCCCTGGTGGTGCTCGTCGGCGGCCGGCTGGTGATCGGCGACAGCCTCACGGTGGGCACCGTGGCGCTGTTCGTGCTGTCGCTGTCCAACCTGTTCGACCCCGTCCAGCAGCTCTCCCAGCTGTTCAACCAGGTGCAGTCGGGTGGGGCCGGGCTCAAGAAGCTCTACGAGCTGCTCGACACCGGCATCGACGTGCCCGAGGCGTCCGACGCCGTCGATCTACCGGGGACGGGGGCACTGGTGGCGTCGGGTCTCGGCTTCGCCTACCGGCCCGACCTCGACCCGGTGCTCCGCGAGGTGGACCTGACCGTGGCCTCAGGCGAGCGACTGGCCCTGGTGGGTCCCACCGGCGCCGGGAAGTCGACCCTCGCCAAGCTGGTGGCCCGCTACTACGACCCCACCGAGGGCACCGTCGCCTACGGCGGGGTCGACCTGCGTCGGGCGACGGCGACGTCGCTGCGCAACCGCATCGCCGTGGTGCCCCAGGAGGGGTTCCTGTTCAACGGCACCATCAGGGACAACGTGCGGGTGGCCCGGGCCGAGGCCACCGACGCCGAGGTGGAGGCCGCGCTCGATGCCCTCGGCGTGCGCGACCGGTTCGAGGCCCTGCCCGACGGGCTGGAGACCGAGGTGCGCGAGCGGGGCAGCCGCCTCTCCGCCGGGGAGAAGCAGCTGGTGTCCATGGCCCGCGCCGCCCTGGCCGACCCCACCGTGCTGGTGCTCGACGAGGCCACGTCCAGCCTGGACCCGGGGACCGAGGCCGTGGTGGAGGAGGCGGTGGAGCGGCTCATGGAGGGCCGGACCACCATCGTCATCGCCCACCGGCTCTCGACCGCGGCCCGGGCCGACCGGGTGGGCGTGGTCGACGACGGCGAGCTGGTCGAGCTCGGCCCCCACGAGGAGCTGCTCACCATCGAGGGCGGTCGCTACCGCGCCCTCTACGCGGCGTGGACCAGCGGCCTCGCCACCTCCGCCTGACCCACCGACAGCGAAACCGCACCCCTGCCGGTCGCCTGGTGTCTCTCAGGACTGCCGTTTCGGGTGAGGGGTGGCTGGGCCGGTCAGGTGCGGTGGAGGGTGGCGCGGAGGTGGTGGGTCAGGGGCTGGCCCACGGCCGCCATGGCCAGGTCGTAGGTGAGCACGTCGCCCTCGACGCGGTAGGTCCGCTCGGTGGCGGTGACCTCCTTGGCCGTGGCCGATGCGGCGACGGTGTCCGAGGTCAGCTCCAGCACCAGGCCCGTCGCCATGGCCTCGACCAGTCCTGAGCCCACCTCGACCACGCCGGGCGCAGCCGCCACCACCAGCTCGACGGCTCCGTCGCCGGCGAGGCGGAGGAACCCGCTCTCGCCGTGGAGGCCGCGACCGTCGTCGGCCGCGGTCGTGGTGGACCGGTAGGCCAGCACCGCCTTGCCGGGGATGGGGACGACCTCGATCCGCTCCTGGTAGGAGAAGTCCTCGATGGTGGGGTAGTGCCCCTCACCCGAGCCCGTCCAGGTTCCCGCCAGCGCCGCCAGCGGCCCGTGGAGGCTCGGGTCGGGGGCTGGTGCGGGCGGGGCCACCTGGCCGTGGTCGGCCCGGGGGGCCGGTGCGGCCCCGGCCGGGGCCGTGGTCTCCGACGGCTCGCCCGCGAGCAGGTGGGCCCAGCGGGCGTCGCGCTGACCCGATTTGCGGGGGAGCAGGCGCACGAGAGGCTCACCCCACCCCGCCATGTCGTCGAGGACGGCCGACACCTCCTCGGCGTCGGCGAAGGGGTGGATCCGCTCGGTGCGGGTCTTCAGCTCCTGCGGGGTCTGCGGGCCCCGGAGCAGCAGCACCGTCAACAGCGCCCGTTGGGGGTCGTCGACGGTGAGGGCGTCCTGGGCGACCTGGCGGTACTTGACCACCCGGCTGCCGGGGGTGGGCAGCACCTTGCGGGCCAGGTCCTCGGCCTTGAGCCGGTCGACGCCGGCCTCCACCTCGGCCTCCGAGAGCTCCATGACCGGGTCCCGGCTCGTGGTCTGGTTGCAGGCGGAGGTGAGCCCGTTCAGGGTCATCGGGTAGGTGGAGGGCACCGTCCGCTCCTTCTCGAGCAGGCTCCCGAGAACACGGGCCTCAACCGCGGTCAGCACCAGATCCACCCTCGGAACCCTACGGGAGCCGCCGCTCCGCTGGAGCCGCCCTCAACTCGTCGTCGTGGGTGACCGATGGGGGCATATGGCCCGTCCCACCTCCGCTCGCCTCGCCGGGGCCCTCGTCGCCCTGGTGACCCTGCTCTCCCTCGTGGGCTGCACGCCCGACACCGCCACCTTCCGGGGCCACGGCTGGGGCCACGGACGGGGCATGGGTCAGTGGGGCGCCCTGGGCCTGGCCGTGGACCACGGGTGGAGCGGGACCCGGATCCTGAACCACTACTACGGCGGCACGACGACCCAGGAGGTGGCGCCCACCGAGCAGCGGGTCTACCTCACGGCCACCAAGGGCCAGGAGCTGATCGTCACCCAGGCCCAGGGTCGGCTACGGGTCGACGGCTACGGGGGCGAGGTCGGCTCCGTCCGGCTCATCCGCCTCTCGGCCACCCACTACCGCACCTACCGGGGGAGCGGGTGCGGCGGCCCGTGGACCCTCGTCGGCGATGCTCCGGCCGGCGACGTGGAGGTCCGCTCGGCCGTCCCCGCCGGCGAGGACGCGTCGCTCATGCTCCAGCACTGCACCGCCGGCCGGACCCGCTACTACCGGGGGTCGCTGCGCCTCGTCCGGGCCCTGGGCACGGTGGTGACGGTCAACCAGGTCGCCACCGAGGACATGGTGCGGGGCATCGTCCCCCGCGAGGTGTCAGCGTCCTGGGCCGATGCCGGCGGGGGCCTCGGCCTCAACGCGGTGCGGGCCCAGGCCCTGGCCGCCCGCTCCTACGCCATGGCCGGCGACACCCCCTGGCGCCCCTTCGCCACCACGTGCGACAGCACCACCTGCCAGGTCTACGCCGGCTACGGGACTCGGGCCACGGGGTCGAGCACCATCGTCAAGAACGAGGACCCCCGCACCGATCGGGCCGTGCGCGACACCGCCGACCAGGTGCGGGCCTTCCCGGACGGACGCATCGCCGCCACCGAGTTCTCCTCCTCCACCGGCGGCTGGACCGCAGGCGGTACCTTCCCGGCCGTGCGCGACGACGGCGACGACTACGCCGGCAACCCGCACCACTCCTGGTCGACCACCCGCACCGCGGCCCAGATCGAGGCCTCGTTCGACTCGTACATGGGTCGCGACGTCGGCACCTGGAGCGGCTTCGACCGCTACGAGCGCGACGGCCACGGCGACCTGGGGGGACGCGTCGTGCGGGTCCGGGCGCGCTTCAGCAACGGCGACATCACCGTCACCGGCGAGCAGATGCGGGTGATCCTCTCGCTCAAGTCGAGCTGGTTCGCGGCGTGATCCGACCGGAGGCGGCCCCATGACGGGCCGGGGCTCGCGGGTCCTCGTGGCTGCCATCCTGGCCGTGGCCATGACGGCCGGAGTCGTGCCCGGCCCCGACCGGGTCCTGGCGCCCTCACCCGCCGGCGCCGCCACCACGTTGCGGGCGCTGCGCAACGTCGATGTCTCCCTCGACACCCTGACGGTGCCGCCGGGCTCGTCGGAGTACGCCTCCTCTCCGGCCCTGGCCGACCTCGACGGCGACAACCGCCCCGAGCTCGTCGTCGCCGCCCCCAACGGCACCGTCACCGCCACCCGCCTGACCGACGGGGCCACGCGGTGGCGGCGCTCCCTCGGCCGTACCGCCATCCAGGCCTCTCCGGTGGTGACCGACGTCGACAACGACGGCCGTGTCGACGTGGTGGTCGCGACCATGGACGGCCGGGTGCTGCTGCTCGATGGTCAGACCGGGGGCGTCAAGCGGACGTACCGCCAGGGGGCGCCCCAGTTCTGCCCGTCGGGTGTGGACTGCCGGCCCGACGGCTTCTACGCCACCCCGGTGGTGGCCGACGTCAACGGCGACGGCCGCAACGACATCGTCGCCCCCAGCTACGACCACTCCGTCTACGCCTGGAGCGTGGGCGGCACCCTGCTGTGGCGGTCGTTCCTCTACGACACGTTGTGGTCCTCGCCGGCCGCGGTCGACGTGGACAAGGACGGCCGGCTCGAGGTCGTGCTCGGCGGTGACATCTACGCTGGGAACCCCCTCGGGCTGCCCCGGGGCGGGCTGCTCTGGGTGCTCAACGGGCGCAACGGCACCCGCTTCCCCGGGTATCCGCGGTCCCTGCCGGGTCAGACCACCTGGTCCTCGCCGGCCATCGCCGACCTCGACGGCGACACCCGGTTGGACGTGATCGTCGGCAGCGGTACCAACGGGCCCTTCGGCGACGGCGCCGACGCCCGCCGGCTCTGGGCCTTCACCCTGGCCGACCGGCGCGACCTGCCAGGATGGCCCGTCACCATGCCGGGCCGGGTGGTGAACCAGCCCGCGGTGGGCGACATCGACAACGACGGCCGCCTCGAGGTGGTCGCCGCCTCGGAGGGTGGCTACCTGACGGCCCTGGCGCACAACGGTGCTCGCCAGTGGTCGACGTGCAACGCGGCGGCCACCAACCAGTGCCCGGGGTGGCCGAACCTCCCCAGCCACGGAGGTGTCGCCATCGCCGACGTCGACGACGACGGGAACCAGGAGGTCATCTCCGCCCTGTCGCAGCGCCTGCGGGTGTACCGAGGCTTCGACCGCCTCGTCGAGGCGGACTACCGCCTGACCGGCAACGGCATCCTGGGACCGACGTCGGTGGTCGCCATCAGCGAGATCAACGGCTCCACCGTGATGGCCCAGTCGTACTTCTACCGCACCGACGGCCACAGCGGTCCCGCCCGCGCCGGCGACCTGGTCCGGACCAGCGTCCTCACCACCGACCAGCCGCTCTGTGCCGAGGACTGGCCCGGGTTCAAGCGCACCGCCGCCCGTGACGCGCTGCTCGCCTCCCGACCGCCCTGGAACCCGTTCCCCTGTGGCCGCCCCTTCGTGGCCCAGCAGTATCGGGATCTGCTCGGCCGCGACCTCGACACCGCCGGCGCGACGTTCTGGACCGCCCGCCTGCGCACCACGTGGTCCGGCGCCCGGGTCGTGGCCAGCTTCTTGAACAGCAACGAGTTCGGCGTGGTGGCGGCGCCGGTCAGCCGTCTCGACCTTGGTCTGAAGGGCGGACCGCCGATCGCGGGCGGCGAGGTCCGCTCCCAGATGCTGCGCCTCCGCGGGGGCGAGCCTCTCTCGTCGATCGCCGCCGACCTTCTGGCCGACGGGCCCTGGGCCTCCGAGAGCGACGACCAGCTCATCACCCGCGCCTACTTCACCCTCCTCCGGCGGGTCGCGTCGGACCCCGAGCGTGACGCGGCCCGCGCCGACATCGCGTCCGGGGGGCGGGCGGCGTGGTTCGCCGACCTGTCGACGACCGACGAGGCGACGCTCCTGACGGCGGTCCGCGTGCAGGTGGTCATGACCTACGTGGGCCTGCTGGCCCGGGGCCCCGACCAGCAGGGCTGGGACTACTGGGTGGCCCGGGCGGAGAGCGGCACCCCGCCCCAGCGCCTGATCTCGCTGTTCCTCAACTCGGCCGAGTACCGCAACCGCGTCCTCTGACGCACCACCAGGCTCGACGCTGTGGGATCGTCGATGTCAGCGGTTCGGCTTGCGGCCCCGGTTGAGCGAGCCGTCGCGATCGACGTGCTCTGATGGGGCGATGTTCGAGGAGCTCGACCGTCGGCGCACGCCGATGGGGGAGATCAGCCTGCGCCGGCGGTGGGAGCCGGTGCTGGAGGTCGAGGTCCACGAGGCCCGCCTCGACGACGAGTTCCTGATGTCCAGCCTGTTCACCGTGGCCGAGGTGGCGCTGGCCCGGCTCGGGCGGGCGGCGACGTCGGGCACCGAGCTCGACGTCGTGGTGGGCGGCCTGGGGCTGGGCTACACCGCCGGCGCCGTACTGGAGGACCCCCGGGTGCGCTCGGTGACCGTCGTCGAGGCTCTGGGCGAGGTGATCGGCTGGCATCGGGCTCACCTGCTCCCCCTCTCTGTCGGTCTGACCTCTGACCCCCGCTGCCACCTCGTCGAGGGCGACTTCTTCGCGCTGGTGGCCGCAGGCGACGGCGTCGTCGGTGGCTCAACGCCGAGCGATGCTGTGCTGGTCGACGTCGACCACACCCCCCGGCACGTCCTGCACCCGAGCCACGCCTCGTTCTACGAGCCCGACGGGCTGGCGCGCCTGTCGGCCGTGCTGGCACCGGGCGGTGTCTTCGGGTTGTGGTCCGACGACCCGCCTGACGACGACTTCCTCGCCGTGGCCGACAGGGTGTTCCCGGCGACGGAGGCCCACGTCGTCACCTTCCCCAACCCCTACACGGGCGAGGACTCGGCCAACACCGTTTACGTGGCCCGGACCCGCACCTGATCGGGGCTGGATCGCCGCCGGCCCCCGGTCGACGGCGGCTTCGGGGTCCGGTGGGTTCAGTGGGGGTGGGGGACGACGAGCACGGGGCAGGGGGCGTGGTGGACGATGCGGTCGACGGTCGAGGAGCCCAGCAGGCGTTGCAACCACCCGGGTTGGTCGGACCCGATGACGAGGAGGTCGGCGTGCTCGCGCTCGACCAGGGCGGCCAGCGCCTCCTCGGTGCGCTCGTGGGAGGGCACCACCTCGGTGTGGGTGGGGCGGGGGGTGGCCCGGGCGGTGCGCGCCACGACCTGCTCCCCGGCGGCGAGAGCGCGCTCGGCGTCCTCGTCGGCCTGCTCGTCGGTCAGCAACGGGCCCTCGATCCCCCCGGCCGTCTCCAACGGGTCCTCCCGGTCAGGGACCACGGCGACGACGATCACCTCGGCGTCGGCCCGCAGCAGGCTCACAGCATCGTGAGCAGCGGTGACCGCGGCCTCGGATCCGTCGGTGGCGATGATGACCTTCACCTCGACCAGGGTACCGCCCGGCCCGGGGTGGGGCCGGGGTGCGGTCCGTTGACGAGACGAGCGGTGCCGCACCCTGCGAGGGCGAGCGCGGGGCTAGCCCGATGCGGCTCCTGAGGTGAGCATCTCCAACGCGGCGGTGATCTTGTCGATGCTCTCCTGCTCGCCCTCGATGCCGGCCCGACGGGGCCACGAAGGCGGGATCGTTCCACGCGATCACGGTGATGTCGGGGTTGGACTCGAGCATCCCGACGATGCCGCGGAAGACGGGTGTCGACGTCACCATCGGTGTCCACCGCGACCAAGCCGGCGCCGGGTTCGACCGCAGACCCCGATGGCGACGTGGTCGTCGGGTCGTCCGCGGGGGGAGCGGTCGTGTCCTCCGAGGGTGGCGCCGTCGTCGAAGCGGCGTCGTCACTGCCCCCGTCGTCGCCGCAGGCGAGGGGTGCCAGCGAGAGCAGGCCGATGGCGAGGACGCGCCGAGCGCGCAACTGGTGGTTCCCTGAGGTGCGGCGATGGTTGGCGGACCCTGCTCACGGGTGCAGCGGGTCCTGGGATCGGACGGCATCGAACGGGCCCACAGCTCAGGCCCCCGGGGTGGGGGGCGTGGACTCGCCCTCGGGGGTGAGGGCGTGGCCGCACGCGCAGGTGTAGGACTCTCCGTGAGGGCAGGGCTGGAGGACCTTGATCCGACACCCGCAGTCGTTGTCGGAGCAGGTGAGGGTGGTCCCGGCGTCGGTGCTCATGGTCGATCTCCTGGTTGGCTGGTGATCCCACGCCACTCCCCGCGCCCCCGTGGGCCCAAACCCGCCCGCAGGGTGTGGGGGCCGACTCGATCCGCGGGGCAGGATGGGCCCGTGTTCCTCGCCGTGCGGGAGATGCGTCGCGCCGTGGTGCGCTTCGGTCTGCTGGTCCTCGCCATTGCTCTGCTGGTCTTCTTGATCCTGGCCCAGCAGGCCCTCCAGGAGGGGCTCCTGACCGCCTTCGTGGGGGGCATCCGCAACCAGAGCGCCCCCGTCCTCGTGTACAGCGTCGACGGCCAGCGCGCCCTCCAGGGCAGCATCATCCCTCCTCCGTTGGAGGAGGCCGTCCGCCGCACCGATGGGGTGGGCGAAGCGGCCCGGCTCGGGCAGAGCACCTTCACCGTGCGCGAGCCCGACGGGAGCCTGTCCGATGCCGCCATCGTCGGCGCCGATGTCGCCGGTCTGGCGACGCCGACCGCCCTGTCGTCGGGAGCCCGGCCCGAGGTGGCCGGCGAGGCCGTCGGCAGCGACGCCGACTTCGACCTGCGTGACGAGGTCACCGTCCCGGCGGCGGGGCCTAGCGCCGAGCCGGTCACCCTCACCGTCGTCGGGCTGGCCGCCGACGTGCAGCTCAACGTCACGCCGACGCTGTTCACCGACCTCGCCACCTACGAGGCAGCCGTCCGGGCCTCCAACCCTGACGCCACGGAGGTCCTCCCCAACGCCATCGCCGTCCGGCCCGCGCCCGGCGTCGAGGTCGACGAGCTCACCGAGCGCCTCAGCGCGGCATCGCCGGAGGCTGACGCCCTGACCCGCTCTGAGGCAGCCGACGAGTCGCCGGGCGTGGCCCAGGTCCGCCAGTCGTTCCAGGTGATCTTCCTCCTCTACGGGCTGGTCGTCCCGCTGGTGACCGGCCTGTTCTTCCTCATCGTCACCCTCCAGAAGTCGGGGGCCCTCACGCTCCTGCGGGCCATGGGCGCACGAGGGAGCGTGCTGGCCCGCTCGCTGCTCTTCCAGGTGGTGGTGATCGTGGGCCTGGGGCTGGTCGTGGGCGTGGCCCTCTACGCATCCCTCACCCGTGTCGACCTCGGCTTCCTGACCCTGCGCTTCGACCCGACCGCAGTGCTGGTGTGGTCGGTGCTGCTCATGGCCCTGGGCCTGGGGAGCGCCCTGGTGGCCGTGCGCCGCGTGCTGCGCATCGACCCCGTCGAGGCGACCACCGGGGGAGGAGGGGGATGAGGCTGGCCCTCCGGGAGCTGCGCCGTCGCCCGGGTCGCTTCGCGGTGGCCACGGTGATCCTCACCCTCATCGCCCTCCTGCTCATGTTCCTCGGCGGGCTGCTCGATGGCCTCCTTGCCTCGTCGACAGGTGCGTACCGGGCCCAGGAGGCTGATCTCGTCGTCTACTCGTCCGAGGCGCGTGACTCGCTGGTCCGCAGCCGCATCGACGGGGACGTGCGAGCCGACGTCGAGGGGGTCGAGGGCGTCGCCGCGGTGGGGGGCCTGGGCAGCGTGCAGCTGGGGGGTCGACCCGGCGGCGACCCCGGGAGCAAGGACCTGGTCGCCACCGTGCTGTTCGGCTACGAGCTGGCTCCCCGGGGCCTCCCCGACGTGGCGCCCCCGCAGGGCACCGTCGTCGCCGACGCCGCCCTCCAGGCCGAAGGCGTCGACGCCGGCACCACCCTGCTGCTCGGCCCCGCCCGCACGCCGGTGCGAGTCACGGGCTTCGTCGATGACACCCGCTACTCCGGCCAGGGCAGCCTCTGGGGCTCGCTCGGCACCTGGCGGGCGGTGACCCGGGCCAACCGGCCGGGGGAGGCGGTGGGTGACGACGTGGTCCAGGCCCTCGTGGTGCGGACCGAGGGGGCGGCCGGGGTCCCGGCCGCCATCGACGCCGCCACCGAGGGCGCCACTGACTCCCTCACCGTGGCCGGGGCCATCGAGGCCCTGCCCGGCGTCAGCGAGCAGCGGGCGACGTTCAACCAGATCATCGGGGTGACGGTGGTCGTCGCGCTCGTGGTGGTGGCCCTGTTCTTCGCCCTCATCACCGTCGAGCGCACCGCCCTCTACGGCATCCTGAAGGCCATCGGCGCCTCGGGACCCACACTGTTCGTCGGCGTGGTCACCCAGGCCGTCGTCGTCACCCTCCTCGCCTCGGCCGTCGGCGCCGGCGCTGCAGTGTCCCTCGATGCCGCCATCCCGCCCGGAGCCATCCCCTTCGAGGCCACCACGGGCCGCCTGACCAGCAGCGTGATCCTGTTGCTGGTGGCCGCGGTGGCGGGCTGCGCCTTCTCGCTGCGGCGGGTCCTGCGCGTCGATCCGGCCTCTGCCATCGGGACGGGCGGATGACCGACTGCCCTCGACCCCCTCACCCGCTCCGGAGATCACCGTGACCGACACCCCTGCGCTCCGGATGGACGGCGTGCGCAAGACCTACGAGGTGGGCGACGACGAGGTCGTGGCCCTGGACCACGCCGACCTCACCGTCGGATCCGATGAGATCGTGGCCCTGGTCGGACCCTCGGGTTCGGGCAAGACGACCCTCTGCTCCATCGCCGGAGGCCTGCTGAGCCCGACCGAGGGCTCGGTGGTCCTGGCCGGTGATGACATCTCCCGGTACTCGGCCCGCCAGCTCACCGACGTCCGCCGCACCCGTGTGGGCTTCGTCTTCCAGAGCGTCAACCTGGTGCCCTTCCTGACCGCCCGGGAGAAACTGGTCGTCGTCGACGAGCTGGCCGGACGCAAGGCGCGCCGGGGCGATGCCGGGCGTCGCGCCGACCAGCTGCTCGAGGAGCTGGGCCTGGCCGATCGGGCGGGGAACACACCGGCCCAGCTGTCGGGCGGTCAGAAGCAACGGGTCGCGATCGGTCGGGCGCTGATGAACGAGCCTGCGCTGGTCCTGTTCGACGAGCCCACCTCGTCGCTCGACTCGAAGCTCGGTGAGCAGGTGGTCGAGCTCATCCGCGAGGAGATGAAGTCCCGGGGCACGGCTGCGGTCATGGTCACCCACGACGATCGCATCACCCACATCGCCGACCGCACGGTGACCATCGAGGACGGCCACATCGCGGCCTGATGGCGGGGCGGCACGCGCCGTCACCCAGGGGCGACCTCCAGGCGGACGTCGTCGGCGCCGCGCGCGGCGGCGAGGCGCTCGGCCTCGTCATCGAGGTCGCGCCGGGCCCGGCGGGGGAGGTCCTCGAAGGTCTCGACCGAGATGCTGAGCGTGCTCCCCTTCGCTCGCGCTCGCCAGGTGCCGAGCACCTCGCCGTCGACCGCACCGCACCGGGGGAGCCGAGGATCTTCCAGACCGCCCTGCGGCGGTCGGCATCGGGGACCGTGAGCTCCCGGTCCCGGGCCGTCAACCAGGGGTCGCTGCGGGGCAGCAGCCGGGTGAGGCGGGGCGCGGGCGCAGAGAGCAGGGGGTCGAGGGCGTCGGCCGCGACCCAGGCCAACCGGCCGTCGACGTGCACCTCGGCCAGGTCGGCATCGGGCCAGGCCGCCTTGACCGCCCCGGGGACGGCGTCGAGGTAGGCCGCCACGTCGGGTCGACGAGCGGGGCCGTGGGTGCGGAGCACGGCGGTGATCAACCGTCCGAGGCCGTCGGTGGCGGTGGGCGGTCCCGGCCAGCGGGGGATGGGTTCGAGCGTGGCCGGGGTGGCCCCGGGCACCAGTCGGAGCCCGGCGGGGAGCGCCGCCAGGCGCAGCAGCTGCTCGCCGACGTGGTGGGTGTCGCAGGAGCGACACCACGTGACCCCGTCCTCGGGGACCCGAGGTGTCACCGCCTCGCTGGCCTCACCCTTGGTCATGCGGTGGTCGACCACGGCGGCGAGGGCCTCGGCCGTGGCCCGCAGGATGGCGAGGGCGTCGGCCCCGGCCTTCTTCATCTGGGCGCCGTTGCCCGCCAGGCGGGCGATGGCGTCGTCGCGGTCGACGGGCCAGAGGGCCGCGGCCAGACCGCGCAGGTCGCCCTGCCGGTGGACGTGGGGAGCACCCCGCAGGGACCAGGTCGTCGCCCACCGGCGCCGGTCGTCGAAGGTGGTGGCCGGGTCTGAGACCCGCGCCACCACGGCCGCGACCGCAGAGCCGGCGTTCGAGTCCTGGAGGCCGAGGTCCATGAGGTCCAGCGCGGCAGGGTCGTCGGTGGTCCGGTCGAGGCCCTGGGCCGCCACCCGGTAGGCCAGCACCTGGTGCCGGTCGATCTCTGCGGGGGTGTCGTCGCTCACCACCCCATGGTGGCGCGCCGTCACGCGCGCCCCAGGGTCCACGGCCACTCCTGGGTGCCGTGGCCCACCTGGTAGGCGCCGGAGGCAGTGGAGGTGATGTCGGCTGTCATGGGAAGGCACGGTAGAGACGGACCCGGACAGGTTCGGTCCGCATCATCGGGAAAGATGCGACGGTGGCCGATACCTCCGCCCGCCTCCTGCGTCTGCTGGGGCTGCTCCAGGCCCGACCCACCTGGACCGCCCCGGAGCTGTCCGAGCGCCTGGGGGTCACCACCCGCACGGTGCGGCGCGACGTCACCCGGCTGCGCGACCTGGGCTACCCGGCCGATGCCGAGCCCGGACCCCACGGCGGCTACCGCCTGGGCCGGGGCGGGTCGCTGCCCCCGCTGCTGCTCGACGACGACGAGGCGGTGGCGGTCGCCCTGGGCCTGCGTCTGGCCGCCGACGGCAGCGTGTCGGGCCTCGACGACGCCACCCTGTCGGCTCTGGCCAAGCTCGAACAGGTGCTGCCGGCCCCGCTGGTCAAGCGGGTGCGGACCGTCCACGGGGCCACCGAGGAGCTGCGGGGACGGCCTCCCGACGTGGTGGCGTCGGACCTGCTCGTGACCCTGGCCCAGGCCTGCCGCCAGGGCGAGCGGCTGCGGCTGGCGTACCGCGACCGCGAGGGCCAGGAGACCGAGCGGCTGGTCGATCCTCACCGGCTGGTGCGCTCCGGGCCCCGGTGGTACCTGGCCGCTCGCGACGTCGGGCGCGACGTGGGCGGCCGGCAACGGCGTGGCCGTCGAGGTGCTCGACCCGCCCGCGCTCCGGACCGCAGTCGCCGCCCACGCCCGGCGGCTCGCCACGTCCAAGCGGGGAAGCCCTGCGCTCAGCCCTCCAGGGTGATGGCGTACTCGGGGCAGTTGTCAGCGGCCAGGCGGGCCTTGTCCTCCAGCGCGGCGGGCACTTCGCCCTCGACCAGCAGCACGGCGTAGCCCTCGTCGTCGACGTCGAAGAGCTCGGGGGCGAGGAGGTAGCAGCGGTTGTGGCCCTGGCAGGCGTCGCGGTCGTAGGCGATCCTCATCGGTCGCCCCCCGGCGCGGTGGCGAGCAGGCGCAGGGGAAGGGTGCGGGGACCGCGCACCTGACCGCTGGACCAGCGCACCGCCGCGGGATCGGCGAGCTCGAAGTCCGGCACCCGGCGCAGCCACTCCTCCAGGGCGACCCGCAGCTCCATGCGCGCCAGGTTGGACCCCAGGCAGCGATGGATGCCGAGGCCGAAGGCGGCATGGCGGTTGCGGGCGCGGTCCAGCACCACCTCGTCGGCCCGGTCGAAGAACTCCGGGTCGCGGTTGGCCGACGGGAACGGCAGCAGCACCCAGTCGCCCTCCTTCATCTCCGCCCCGCCGACCTCGACGTCCCGGGCGACCATGCGGGCCATGGTCACCGGTGCGAACGCCCGCAGCAGCTCCTCGATGGCGAAGGTCATGAGCTCGGGCTCGGTGACGAGGCGACGACGCTGGTCGGGGTGCTGGGCCAGGTGCCAGAGGCTGGCGCCGATGGCCGACCAGGTGGTGTCGATGCCGGCGATGATCAGCAGGGCCAGGGTCCCGGTGATGTGGTCCTCACGAAGGGGCCCGCCCTCGACCTCGAGGCCGAGGAGGTAGCCGATGAGGTCGTCGCGGGGCTCGGCGCGGTGGTCCTCGATCACCCGTTCGAGGTAGTGCAGCATCGTCTCCTCCCGCGCCACCGGCCCGTTCTGACCGGGCTTCTCGAGGATGCGGTGGATGAAGCGGCGGAAGTGGTCGCCGTCCTCGGCGGGGACCCCCAGCATGTGGGCGATGACCTGGACGGGGATGTGCTGGGCGTAGGCGGTGGCGGCGTCGACCTCGGTGGCCCCGTCGGCGAGCACCCCGTCGAGGAGGTCGGCGCAGAGCTCGCGCGTCGTCGGTTCGAGGGGGCCGATGGCCTTGGGCGAGAAGGCGGGGAGCAGAAGCCGGCGGGCGAACTCGTGGAAGGGCGGGTCCGAGGTGATGGGCGGGGCGAAGCCCACCGGAGCCGAGACGATGGGCGGGAAGTCCGAGACCACCACGCTCTGGCTGGTGAAGTGGGTGGTGTCGTGGGCGATGGCGGCCACGTCCTCGTGGCGCGTCGGCAGCCAGCCGCCGCCGAAGCGCTCGGTGTGGGCCACCGGGCAGCGGGTGCGGAGGTCGTCCCAGATCTCCGGCGCGGCGGCGGCGTAGTCGTCGTGGGTGTGATCCCAGTCGGTTGCGAAGTCCGTCGGCTCCGGATGCGCCTGCGTGGTCATCGGGTTGGCCCTTCCTCGTCCTCGGGGGCGCCTGCCACGGTAGCGACTCGGTTGACCGCCGGGTCAGTGCGGTCGGTGCCCCGGCCGGTCCCGGGCGCGAGTCGCGCTGCGTCATCGGGTCATCGGTGTGCGGAGAGCATCGAGATCGCTTGACAAGCAGGGAGATCCCCCTGCATGAGGTCGCGAAATGGGTCGGATGACCCTGTTTCCCGAGGGTGACGAGTGGTTACGACTAAGGGTCATGAAGGTGTCGCGCGCGTCAGAGTCCTCGGGCCCCATCGGGGCCGCCATCGAGCTCGACCGCAGCGGCCGGGACGAGGGCCGCATCGTGATGACCGTTTCGGGCGATGTCGACGTCTTCTCGGTGCCGCGGCTCCGCGCCGCGGTGGCCGATGCTCTTCGCGCCGCGGACCTGGTGATCGACCTCAGCGGGGTGTCCTTCTGCAACTCCAGCGTCCTGCGGGTGCTCGTCGACGCCCAGCGTGACTCCGCGGCTCAGGGCCGCACCGTGGAGGTGACCTGCCCCAGCGACCCGGTGCGGGAGCTGTTCGAGGTGAGCGGTCTCCGCGGCGTCCTGCACGTCACCAGCTGAGGCTCGCCCGAGGAGGCGGCCGGCGGGTCGCGACTAGGGTCGCAGGTCCAGGCGTCGTGGCCGAGTGGCTTAGGCAAGGGACTGCAAATCCCTCTACGCGGGTTCGATTCCCGCCGACGCCTCCACAACCATCCCGCCGGTCGTCAGGCGAGGACGACGGGGTCGGAGCAGATGATGGCCTGGGCGTCGGCGACGGCGCCGACGTGGCTCACCAGGCCGTCCACCCCCTCGGGCCGGCCTCGCCCCGGCTGACGGCGAGATCGCTCCCGCCGCCCTCGCCCAGGGCACCGACGCAGAACCGGACCTGGTCGGGATCCGACGGTGCCTCCTGGCCGAACGCGGCGTAGGGGCCCTCGTCGGTCAGTGGCAGGGGGACCGAGAGCGAGGCGTCGGTCGAGGCACCGGGGTCCAGGTCGGTGACACCGACCACCGGGTTCGCGTTCGCGAGAACCGCCGCCGCACCGAGGACTTCGAGGCGGCCGAGGCCGAGCGCGCCGCGTGCGAGACCGGGCGGGGGCCCGGTGCCCGGCCGATCCCGTGCTGAAGAAGGAGGGGCACGGGGAACCAGACGGGACGCGGCGACGTCGGACCCTCCGACACCGCGACCCCGGAGGTTCCCATGCCCAGCGCCCGATCCGATCGACCTTCGAGCGTTCGACGCGGACCTCGCACCCGTCTCGGCCAGGTCGCTGCCGCCATTGGTGCCGCTGGTGCGTCGCTCGTCCTCGGCGCCGGGCCCGTCCTGGCCTGCGGCGGCCTCGTGGGGGAGAACGGCACCGTCTCACTGGTCCGCACCACCACCCTGGCCGCCTACCACGACGGTGTCGAGCGCTACGTCACCTCCTTCGAGTTCACCGGCGAGGGCGAGGAGGTCGGCTCCCTCGTCCCCCTGCCTGATGTGCCCACCGAGGTGGAGCGGGGCGGCGACTGGACCCTCCAGCGCCTCCAGCAGGAGATCGCCGACGACGAGCAGTTCGCCACCACGGCGGACGCCGGCGCCGCCGAGTCGGCTGAGGTCCTCGAGGAGGTCGAGATCGACGCCCTCGACATCACCATCCTGCGGGGTGGAGCCGACGAGGTGGGCCGGTGGGCCACCGACAACGGGTTCCTGCTGACCCCTGACAGCCCCGAGGTGCTCCGCTTCTACGCCGAGCGCAGCCCCATCTTCATGGCCGCCCGGTTCGACGCCGACCGAGCCGCGGCGCTGGGCCAGCAGGCTGGCGACGGGACGCCGATCATGCTCACCATCCCCACCGACGAGCCGTGGGTGCCGCTGCGGATCCTCGGCCTCGGTCTCGACGCCGACAAGACGGTGGGGGCCGACGTGTTCCTCCTCACCGAGGACCGACCGCAGCTCCTCGCCGGCGGTGAGGGCCTGGGTCTGGACCGCAGCGAGGCCGCTGACCGCTTCCTGCTCACGGACCTGCGCACGGACGAGGGCATGGAGTGGGTGCCCGAGGACATGTGGCTGACCTACATGCCCCTGGAGGTGTCGGCCGGCGACCTGGACTACGACCTCGCCATCTCCACCGACGCCGACGCCGCCCCCGACGTGGACGACGCCGGCATCCCGACCCGCCAGGCCGTGCCCGTGACCTCGTCCGACGGCGGGGGCTTCGTCTGGTGGCCCCTGGCGGTCGGGGCGATCGCGGCGACCGCCCTGGTCGCCGGTGTCGCCCTGGTGCGGATGATGACCGCGGCGCCGGTGCGGGTCACGACCGGGGACCACCGGTGAGGGGCCTGGGCACCGCGCTGGCCGCACTGGTGGTGGCGGGGCGGTGACCGGCGGCGGCTACGCGGTGGCGGCAACCGACGATGCGGGGTCGGCCGACGTGCACGGGCCGGGCACCACCACGGTCACCGTCACCATCCGAGACAGCCGCTTCCACCCGACCCGGATCCGGGCCCGGGAGGGCACCCAGGTCCGCTTCGTGGTCCGCAACGAGGACCCCATCGCCCACGAGATGGTGGTCGGCCCCGAGTCGGTCCACGCCCGCCACGCCGAGGGCACCGAGGCGGCCCACCCGCCGGGGCCCGGCGAGCTGTCGCTCGGTCCGGGCCCGACGGGGGCGACGGTCTACGACTTCGACCGGGTCGACACCCTGCGCACGGTGTGCCACCTGCCCCGCCACGAGGACTACGGCATGGTCGGCGGGGTGGAGGTGGTGGCCCGCCCTGACTGACTGACCGGGTCTCGCGTCACCGACGTCGCGCCGGGGGTCTCGGTCGGCGTGGGCCCGCTGACCTCGTGGGTAGCGTGGCCGCGATGGCCGACGACCTCGAGACCAGGGTGGCGGCCACCGCCCGACGCATCGCCGAACAGGGCGGGGACGAGGGATCGTCGGTGTACCACCTGTCCTGGTGGAGCGAACGGCTGCTCGACTCAGCCATGGACCAGCCCGACTTCAAGGCCCAGCTGTTCCGCTTCGTCGACGTGTTCCCCGCCCTCGACGGCGACGACGACGTGGCCCGCCACATCGAGGAGTACATGGGCGGTGACGGTGCCCCGCGAGCCCTCGGCTTGGGGGTCGGCGTGGCCGACCACGTGCCCTTCGGCCACCGGCTGGAGGCTCGGGTCGCGCGGCGCAACATCACCCGGATGGCCGAGCAGTTCATCCTCGGCTCCGGCACCGACGAGGTGGTCGACGGCGCGGCCCGACTGTGGGCCGCGGGCATCGCCACGACCGTCGACCTCCTCGGGGAGAAGACGCTCGTGGCGGCCGATGCCGACCGCTACCAGGCCCGGGTGCTCGAGGTCCTCACCGCCCTGGCCGACGCGGCCCCGGGCTGGACCGATGACCTCCGTCTGGAGGCCGACGACCTCGGCGCCCTGCCCCGGGTCAACGTGAGCGTCAAGCCCTCCGCCCTGGCCGCCCACTACGAGCCCCTGACCCGGTCCGTGGGGGTGGAGGCGGCTGCGGCCCGGCTGCGCCGGATCATGGACGTCGCCGGCGAGCGGGGCGCCACCGTCCACATCGACATGGAGCACGCCGACACCAAGGACCTCACCCTGGAGCTGTTCCGCGCGGTGGCGACCGACCCCGATCGGGCCCACGTCGACCTCGGCGTCGTCATCCAGGCCTACCGGCGCGACGCCCGTGCCGACCTGGCCGACCTCATCGCCCTGTCGTCCGGGCGGCAGCAGCCGGTGACCGTTCGCCTGGTGAAGGGGGCCTACTGGGACACCGAGACCGTCCAGGCGGAGGCCGCAGGATGGCCATCGCCGGTGTTCGCGGACAAGCAGGAGACCGACGCCAGCTACGAGCGCTGCGTGCGGCTCCTCCACGACCACCACGGAGAGGTGCGGGCCGCGTTCGGGAGCCACAACCCCCGCTCGCTGGCTTTCGCCATCGAGTACGCCCGCAGCCGCGACATCCCCGACACCGGCTACGAGATCCAGATGCTGCACGGCATGGCCGAGCCGCTGGCCCACGCCATCGTGCGCCTCGGCCACCGGCTGCGCCTCTACGCCCCGGTGGGCGAGCTGGTCCCCGGCATGGCCTACCTGGTGCGCCGCCTGCTTGAGAACACCAGCAACGAGTCCTTCGTGCGTCACCACTTCGCTTCCGGCGACGAGCTTGACGGTCTCATCGCCGCCCCTGAGGTTGACCACCTGCCCGAGTGGGACCACGCCCACCGCGACGACACCGACGTCGACGCACCGGCTCCGTACCGACCCGAGCCGGTGCGAGAGTGGCGCCGGGCCGCGGCCCGCACGGCCTTCGCGGCGGCGGTCGACCACGGCGACGATGCGAAGGTGATCGACGTACCGGCCGTGATCGGCGGCGAACGGGTCACCACCAGCGGCACCATCGACTCGGTCGACCCCGGACGGCCCGATCGGGTGGTGGCCCGTTCCGCCGCCTGCGGCGCGGCCGAGGCCGATGACGCCGTGGCTGCGGCGGCGGAGACCGCCGAGCGCTGGCGCGCCACCCCCGCCCCCGAGCGGGCCGCGGTGCTCTTCCGGGCCGCGGCGTGGATGCGGTCCCGGCGCGACGAGCTGGCCGCCCGCCAGGTCCACGAGGCGGCCAAGCCCTGGGACCAGGCCGACGCCGACGTGTGCGAGGCCATCGACTTCTGCGAGTACTACGGGCGTGAGGCCCGCCGCGTCGATGCCGGGGGAGCGGTCGAGTCGCCGCCCGGCGAGGCGAACCGCCTCACCTACGAGGGCAAGGGCGTCACCGCGGTCATCGCCCCCTGGAACTTCCCCCTCGCCATCCCCTGCGGGATGACCTCGGCGGCCCTGGCGGCCGGCAACCCGGTGGTGCTCAAGCCGGCCGAGCAGACGCCGGGGATCGCCGCCTCCCTCGTCGACGCCTTCGCCGCCGCCGGTCTGCCCGACGGGGTCCTCGGCTTCCTCCCTGGTCGGGGTGAGGACGTGGGCGCCCGTCTGGTCGAGCACCCCGATGTGGCGGTGATCGCCTTCACCGGGTCGCAGGAGGTCGGCCTCGCCCTCAACGCCGCCGCCGCGGTCCACCGCCCCGGCCAGCGTCAGATCAAGCGGGTGATCGCCGAGATGGGCGGCAAGAACGCCCTCATCGTCGACGGCGACGCCGACCCGGACCAGATCATCCCCGTCGTGCTGCGCTCCGCCTTCGCCTACTCGGGCCAGAAGTGCTCGGCCCTGTCCCGCCTCATCGTCGCCGACCGGGTGTGGGATGCGGTGGTGCCGCGCCTGGTCGACGCCGTCCGGGAGCTCATCGTCGGCTCGGCCCAGGAGATGGCCACCCAGGTCGGGCCCGTCATCGAGGCCGAGGCCCAGGACCGGCTGCGTGCCGTCATCGCCGCCGCGGGCCAGCACGGCACCGTGGCCCTCGCCCGTGACGATGTGCCCGACGAGGGCTACTACGTGGGTCCCGCCCTCGTGACCGACGTCGACCGGTCGTCCCCGCTCGCCCGCGACGAGCACTTCGGTCCGGTGCTGTCGGTGCTGCGCGCCGTCGACCTCGACGAGGCCCTGGCCCTCGCCAACGACACCGACTACGCCCTGACGGCGGGGGTGTGCACCCGGTCCCCGTCCACGCTCGCCCGGTGCCGGGAGGAGCTGCGGGCCGGCAACATCTACGTCAACCGTGACATCACCGGCGCCGTGGTCGGTCGCCACCCCTTCGGAGGGCGCGGCCTGTCGGGGGTCGGCTCCAAGGCCGGGGGGCCCGACTACCTGCTCCAGATGATGGTCCCCCGGGCCAGCAGCGAGAACACGGTCCGCCAGGGCTTCGCCCCCGAGTCCTGACCGCGCTCGCGTCGAGGGTCAGCTGAAGCGGCGGTGGCGGGTCAGGACACCGCCGGCGACGAGGAGCGCACCTCCGGCCAGCCCGACGAACAGACCCATCCCCGGTGAGGGGTCGAGGTCCTCGATCCCGCTGACGCTGAACAGCTCGAACACCCCCAGAGCCACCGCCGCCAGGCCGAGGACGCCGAGCAGCACCCGGAGGATGAGCGAGCGGGCTCCGCCCACCACCAGGGCCCCGGCCGCCGCCGCGGTCGCCGCCAGCCCGACGAGCACCTTGGCGTCGTCGCTGGCCGCCCACCCCGACACCGACTCCCCGGCCACGTCCATCCACGGGAGGGCCACACCCACCGCCACCAGCACCGCCCCCGCCACGCCCAGCACCCCACCGGGCAGGTTGCCGCGGTCGTCGAGGGTGGGGGCGCCGGGCACGCCCAGGACGCCGGCCGACGGTGCCGCGCCCGCACCCGAGCCCGCTGGCAGGGACGGCGAGGCGGCCGGAGCCGAGCCCTGGTACCAGGTGGGTGCGCCGGCCCCGCCCCGGCCCTCTCCCGAGTCGGCTGTCGTGATCGGTCGATCGGGCGCAGGATCTGGCGACGGGCCGGTGGGGGCGGTCCACGGGGTACCCGCGGGCGGGGCCCACGAGGGGCCCTGCCCACCGGCGGCCACGGCGGTGTCGGACGGGTGGGCGCGGGCCGAGCCGTCCTCGCGCTCGGGGGCCCGCACGGTCGGCTCGGACAGGCGCAAGGCGTCGACGGTGGGCTCGACCTGGCCGCCGGTCGCGATCGTGGGCTCGTCGTCGGACCCCGGGGAGGAGACCGACGCAGGGTCGCGGTTGGCGGTGACAGACGGGTCGGGTAGGTCTGGGGGTGTGCGGGGATGAGCCGAGCGGGGGGGAGGGGCGGAGAAGGAGAAGGAGCTGCCGTCGCTGGAGGTGGCCACCGGGCCCGCCTCGGAGGGGACCGGGGTCCGACAGGCCGGGCAGAGGGTCTGGTGAGCGGCGACGTCCACGCCGCACGACGGGCAGCTGCGTTGGGGCACGGATCACCTCGGGGGACGGCGGTCGACGGGCATCGTCCCACGTCTACCCGCCGGTGGCGGTCGCCCCACCCCGACGGGTGGGGGACCCCGCCACGTCGCCTCTCCCCGTGCGGGCTCGGCCGGGGCGTGGGGGGAGATGGGCTACAGGGCGGCGACGGCGTCGAGGGCGGCGGTCACGTCGGAGTCGTCGTTCCAGGCGTGGGTCGCGAAGCGCACGGCGCCGGCCCGAGCCGCCACCACCACGCCGGCACGGTCCAGGTGGGCCACGGCATCGGCGGCGTCGAGGTCGCCGAGGACGGCCGCGACGATGCCCGACCCTGACGCCCCGTCGCGCCGGGTCAGCACCTCGGCCCCGAGGGCCGAGAGCCCGTGGGCCAGGCGGGTCGCGAGGGCATCGACGGTCGTGGCGACCGCGGTGGGCCCGGCGCCGGCCAGCAGCGCCAGGGCCGCGCCCAGCCCCGCTCGTCCGGCGTGGTTGGGGGCGCCGGACTCGTGGCGGCGGGCCGTGGGTCCGTAGGTCAGGGGACCGGGACGATCGGCGAGACCGTGCTGGGAGGGGGCCAGCACCCGGAGACGGTCGCGCACCACCGGCGAGAGGTGGGCCACACCCACGCCGTGAGGACCGAGCAGCCACTTCTGGGCGCCGGCCGCGGCGGCATCGACGCCCCAGGCGCCGAGGTCGCACGGCAGCGCCCCTAGGCCCTGGATGAGGTCGACGCAGAGCAGGGCGCCGTGGCTGTGGGCGAGCTCAGCCAGGGGGGCCAGGTCGACCCGCCACCCCCGGTCGGCGCGCACCCAGGACACGGCGACCACGCGCACCCGCCCGGCCCCCGCCTCGAGGGCGTCGGCCACGTCGGCCAGAGCGAGCGCTGCTCCCGGCCCGACGGGAACCTCCACCACCTCGACGCCTACGTCGGCCCGTGCCCGCCACGGCAGGACGACCGACGGGTGATCGCCCTCAGCCACCAGCACCCGGTCGCCGACGGTCCAGTCGAGCCCGGCTGCCACCAGGCCGATCCCCTGGGTCGTGTTGGCCACGAAGGCCACGTCGTCCGGCTCGCTGCCCATGAGCCGCGCCGCGGCGGCCCGGACCTCCTCCTCGGCCTCGGCCCGTGCCGCTTGCCCTCGGGAACCGAGAGCGCCGGCACGCCGGGCGTCGGCGGCCATGGCCTCGGCCACCGGCGTCGGCAGCGGGCTCATGTACGCGGTGTCGAGGTAGGCCCTGGTCCCCGCCACGGGGAACTGGTCCCGCGGCAGCACGGGTCCGTCGTGCCCCGTGGCCTCCGTCACGTGACTACCATGCCACCCGCTCCCGGAGGGGAGGCACAGCCGCCCTCCAGTTCAGCGACAGCCTGATCCAGAAGACGCGCGACGGGCAGCCGGCTGCGGATCCCACCCAGAGCATCGCCGGCGGGGCCCTGGCCTTCGCCGCTGGGCTCAGCTCCGACGGTCCCCCGGAGCTCCAGGAGGAGCCGGACACGCCGGAGGCCGCAGCCCGCACCGAGGATCGACCAAGACCCTCGAGCGCCTGCTCGCCATCCCCGAGGCCGAGCGCACCCTTGACAACCCGGCCTGGGTCGAGTTCCTCCTCCGCGACAACCAGGGCGAGATCCGCAAGGCCCTGCGCCCCTTCTTCCCCGACGAGCAGACGGCCCAGATCGTCACCCGGCTGGGCGGCAACCTGTCGATCGAGGACGAGGGCGCCGCCGCGGACCAGGTCGTCGACATCGTCAACGGGCCGAGTTCAGCGACGTCGCCGTCTCCACCACCGTGGGTGCCCCAGGCTGCTGAGCGACATCAACGACTACCTGAAGGGCGGCCTCGTCAGCCTGGGGGCCATCGCCGTGGGCGTGATGGTCGTCGTGCTCGTCCTGCTGTTCCACGTGCGGTTGGCGCCTGCTGCCCCTGGCCGTGATCCTCATGGGGGTCACGTGGGGCTTCGGCCTGGCCGGCTACGTCGGCATCCCTCTGTCGCTGGTCACCATCTCCGGGCTCCCGGTGATGCTCGGTGTGGGCATCGACTACGCGATCCAGATGCACGCGCGCATCGAGGAGGAGGTGATCATCGACCGCGTCGCGCACCCGATCCAGGAGGCGGCCCGGAAGCTGGGCCCGGCTCTGCTGGTGGTCACCTTCGACGCGGTGCTGGCCTTCGCCGCCCTCAAGTTCGCCCGGGTGCCGATGATCCGCGACTTCGGTGATCTGCTCATCGTCGGGATCATCGTGATCTGCCTGACCTCGATCATCCTGCCCATCGCCCTGCTCGGCACGCGCGAGTTCCGCTCGCCCACCAAGGGCAAGGACTTCCGCAGCGGTGTGCTGAGGCCAACCGGGCCCAGCTCACCTACCTGGCCATCGGGTTCGTGGGCCTGTTCCTCATGGTCCGGCTGCGCAGCCTCATCCGCTCCCTGCTGTCGCTGGTCCCCGCGCTCATCGCCACCGGCCTGGCCTCGCTGGTGGCCTTCGCCCTGGGTCTCGAGCTGAGCCCGATGACCGCAGTCGGCGGGCCGCTGATCGTGGCCATCTGCACCGAGTTCACCTCGCTGATCCTGCTGCGCTTCGTGGAGGAGCGAGAACGTGGCTTTGCCCCGCAGGGCGCGGCCGACGTGGCCGCGGCGCGCACCGGCCGCGCCTTCATCGTGTCCGCCCTGACCGGTGTGGTCGGTGTGGGCGTGATCGCCACCTCCAGCCTGCCGCTGCTGCGCGACTTCGGCCTGATCGTGGCCCTCAACGTCGTGGTGGCGTTGCTCTCGGCCCTGATCATCCTGCCGCCGATGCTGGTGTGGGCCGACCAGGAGGGCCGCGAGTGGGTGTCGCGCCGCCTGGTCGACGAGGAGGACCTGGCCAAGAGCCGCGGTGGCAAGGGCCTCGACGCCGACGTGCCCGAGGGCGGCGACCCGACCGGACCCGGCACCGACCGCACCCCCGCGGGCCAGACCTGACACCCGACCCCGGCCCCGCGTCGACGACGGCCGCGGTGCCGGGTGGTCGGCTACCCGTCGCCCAGCTGGGCGACGAGGGGGAGCACCCGGGTCCGGATCTGCTCGGTGAGGGCGATGTGGGTGGCCGTGCGCTCGATGCCGGAGACCTCGAGGATGCGGTTCAGCACCTCCTGGAGGTGCTGGTTGGTGCGGGCCACGACCCGGCAGTGCAGGTCGCCGGGGCCGCTGGTGCTGTGGGCCTCGATGAGCTCGGGAACGTCCTGGAGGTGGGAGATGACGTCGTCGAGGCGGCCTTGGGCGATGTCGAGGGTGACGAAGGCCAGCACCTCGTAGCCGAGCGAGGGCAGGTGGAGGTCGGGATCGAAGCCGGTCACCACCCCACGCGCCTGCAGCTTGTCCAGCCGGGACTGTACGGTGCCGCGGGCCACGCCAAGCTGGCGGGCCAGCTCCATCACCCCGGCCCGGGGGCTGGCGGCGAGGGCGGTGATGAGTCCGGCGTCGAGGGTGTCGATGCTCATGGGCAGATCGTACATCATGTTTTGCCGCTGATGATCATTGTGTGCAGCCCGATGGTCACCTGTTGACGTCCTCGTGGGTCTGGTGGGCAGCATGGTGCTCCAGATCGCCATCCGGAGCCGTTGCCGATGCCCGCCCCTGCCGTTGCCCCCACCAGTGCGCCGCCCCGGTTGCGAGGGGTGGACCACCTCGAGTGGTGGGTGGGTGGGGCCCGAGCCTTCGCCGGGTTCCTCATCTCGGCCTTCGGGTTCGCGCCCGTCGCCTACGCCGGGCCCGAGACCGGTCGGCGGGACCGGGTGTCGTACCTGTTGCGCCAGGGGCGGGTGCAGCTGCTGGTCTCCGGCGCCCTCGACCCCAGCTCGCCCATCGCCGCCCACGTCGCCCTCCACGGCGACGGCGTCCGCGACGTCGCCTTCCTCGTCGACGACGTGGACGAGGCCTACGACGCCGCGTTGGCGCGGGGCGCCCGCAGCATCCGCCCGCCGGCCGACGATGCCGACGAGCACGGTGTCATCCGCCACGCCGCGGTCGCGACCTACGGCGACACGGTGCACACCCTGCTCGATCGCCGCCGCTACGACGGGCCCTTCGCCCCCTGGTTCACCCCGACCGACCTGCACCCGGCGCCGGGACCCGAGGTCGGCCTCGAGGCCATCGACCACGTCGTCGGCAACGTCGAGCAGGGCACGCTCGAGCGTTGGGTCAGGTTCTACGAGCAGGTCTTCGGCTTCGCCCAGATGACCCACTTCGACGACGACCAGATCTCCACCGAGCACTCGGCGCTGATGTCGACGGTCGTGTGGGACCGGGAGAACGTGGTCATGCCCATCAACGAGCCCGCCGTCGGGCGTCGCAAGAGCCAGATCGAGGAGTACCTCGACGCCTACCGCAGTCCCGGCGTGCAGCACATCGCCCTGGCCACATCCGACATCGTGGCCACGGTGCGGGCCCTGGCGGACCGGGGCGTGCGCACCATGACCGTGCCCCCCACCTACTACGACGAGGCCCGCACCCGGATGGCGGGCATCGACCTGCCGTGGGACGCGCTGGCGGAGCTCGGGATCCTCGTCGACCGCGACGAGCACGGCCACCTGCTGCAGATCTTCACCGAGACCGTGACCGATCGGCCCACGGTGTTCTTCGAGATCATCGAGCGCCGGGGCGCGACCGGTTTCGGTGAGGGCAACTTCAAGGCCCTGTTCGAGGCCATCGAGCGCGAGCAGGACCGACGGGGGAATCTCTGACGATGCGCGAGGGCAGCGAGCGAACCAGACAGAACGGGCTCTCCGACGACGGAGCGAGCCGAGCGAGCGGAGCCGTCGGCGTCCATCGGTGCCCCGGTGGCGCGGTCAGGTCCCGAGCACACGACGGCCCGGAGCGGCGCTGATGGACGGCATGGCGCAGTGGACCTCGGGGCGCGTCGCCCGCCAGGCCCACGTCGCGCCGCCGGCGGGGACGGTGGAGGAGGAGCACGGCCGCGAGGGTTTCTCCGGACCCGCCTCGCACCTCTACCGGCTCCACCCGCCCACCGACTGGACCTCGGTCGAGGGCGCCGCCGCCCACCGCGCCTACGACAGCAGCCGCCTGGCCGACGCCGACCAGGGGGCCGACGCCCTGTGGCCCACGCCGCTGCTGGCCAACGCCCAGGTCGCCATCGGCCTGCAGCGGGTCCGGCGGGGCCGGCCCGAGCTGCTCCGCGACGTCGACGGTGACCGCTGCTTGTTCGTCCACCGGGGCGAGGGCACGCTGCGCACCGAGTACGGACCACTCGCCTACGCCCCCGGCGACTACCTGGTCGTCCCCCGCGGGACCACCCATCGCGTCGAGCCCTCGTCCCCGACCGCCCTGCTGGTCATCACCGCCCTCGGCTCCCGGTTCCGGCTCCCTGACCGGGGCCTGCTCGGCCGTCACGCCCAGTTCGACCCCTCCGTGGTCGAGGTGCCCGAGGCCGAGGCCGTCGAGGAGAAGGGCGACTTCACGGTCGTCGTGCGGCGCGGCGGCGACGACACCCGCGTCCACTACCCGTTCCACCCCTGCGACGTCGTCGGGTGGAAGGGCGACCTGGCTCCCCTCAAGCTGTCGGTCGAGGCCATCCGTCCCGTCGTGTCGCCCCGGTACCACCTGCCCCCGTCGGCCCACACCACCTGGGTCACCGACGGCGCCGTGGTCGCCACCTTCGTCCCCCGACCGGTCGAGACCGACCCGGAGGTGGTCCGCCTCCCGTTCTTCCACCGCAACGTCGACTACGACGAGATGATCTTCTACCACCGGGGCCGGTTCTCCTCCCGGGTCGGCATCGGCGAGGGCTTCGTCACCTTCCACCCCTCCGGTCTCCACCACGGACCCCAGCCCGGGGCCCGCCGTCGCGACGCCGATGCGGCCGCCGCGGCGGCGGGCAACGGGCTCGACACTGCGCCCCGTACCTACGACGAGGTCGCGGTCATGGTCGACACCCGCCAGCCCCTGCACCCGACACCCGAGGCCTCCGCCCTCGAGGTCGCCGACTACGTGATGTCCTGGGCGTCGAAGCCATCCCCAAACCGCAGTGATGAGAGACGTCAGGCGACCGTGAGGGGTGCGGTTCCGACGTGATGGCGCACCGATGAGGCTGGCCCGCGCCCGGCACCGGGGCACGGTGCTCGCCGGTCTGGTGGACGGCGACCGCCTGGTGCCGTTCGCAGTGGAGGGTGCGGGGCTCATTGCGGTGGGCGGGGCCCAGGACGCCGTGCTCGCCGCGGCCGTCGCCGGCGACATCGGCCCCGCGGGCGATGCCCTGGCCCTGGCCGAGGTCGACCTGCTGGCGCCGGTGGGTCGGCCGCCGTCGGTCCGGGACTTCTACGCCTTCGAGGCCCACGTGGCCACCGCGCGCCGGGGGCGGGGCCTGGACGTCGACCCCGACTGGTACGAGCTACCCGTCTTCTACTTCTCCAACCCTGCCTCGGTCGTCGGCCCGGGGACGCCGGTGGCGGTCCCCGCTGGTTGCACCGAGCTCGACTACGAGCTCGAGGTCGCCGCCGTGATCGGTCGGGAGGTCTCCGACGTCCCGGCTGACCGCTGGGTCGAGGTGGTCGCCGGGTTCTGCGTCATGAACGACTGGTCGGCCCGCGACCTCCAGCGTCGGGAGATGCGCCACGGCCTGGGCCCGGCCAAGGGCAAGGACTTCGCCCTCTCGCTCGGCCCCGTGCTCCTCACGCCCGACGAGCTGCCCGGCATCGCCACCGGCCGACCCTCGGGAACCATGGTCGCCCGAGTCGACGGCGTCGAACGCAGCCGGGGCGAGCTGGCCGACATCCACCACCCCTGGGGGGACCTGGTGGCCCACGCCTCCCGGTCGACCATCCTGCGCCCCGGCGATGTGCTCGGCTCGGGCACCGTCGGCACTGGCTGCATCCTCGAGCAGTCGCTCATCCACGGGGCCGAGGCCGCGCCCTGGCTGTCCCCCGGGTGCGTGGTCGAGCTCGAGGTCGAGGGCCTGGGCACCCTGACCAACCCCGTGGTCGCGGCCCGGCTACCGTGACCCGGCCAGGAGGCGGTCGATCACAGGAGCGGGCGAGTGGACGATGCCGAGTCCCCGACCATCGGGGGGTCTCTGACGGTCCAGGTCCTCAGCGGCTTCCCGCCGCTTTCGAGGGCCACCGAGATCTACCGGGAGATGCTGGGCCGGGCCGGGATGGACGACGCGCCGCAGGCGGAGCTGCCCGAGGAGGGTCTGGCCCGGCGCTCGTCGTTCCACGTCGTGGTGGACGCCCACGGGATGGTGCTGGGGGCGCTGCTGGCCCGCGTCGGGTCGCTCCGCGAGCTGATCCTGGCCGACACGATCGACGTCGAGGTCCGCCTCTCGTCGCCCATCTGCGAGTGCCCGACCCTCGCCATCCACCCCGCGGGGGCGGACCTGGGCGTGACCGAGCTCCTCTACCGCTCCGTGTACTGCGACGCCCGACGACAGGGCGCGCTCAGCCTGGTGACGTCGCTGGACACGTTGACCACCGAGCTGTTCAGCCAGGACTACGGCATCACCTTTCGCCCGCTCGGCCCGCTGTCGGATCGCTTCGGCGGCGACCTGGTGCCCGTCGGTGAGGACCTGGTGGTCATCGAGAAGGAGATCCGGCGCCGCAAGCCCGAGTTCTTCGCGTTCCTCACCGAGCCCTTCACCGACGTCGAGCGGCGCCGGTTCGACCTCTGATTCCCGCGTGCCCGCGGTGGAATCTGGGGGGCGGAGCGGGTTCACTGGGGGTGAGCCCCGGGAGAACCCGATGGACCGCAACACCGACACGACCGCCTTCGCCCTCCCCGCCGATCACCCCGGCGTCTCGGACCTGGACTACCGCCGCCGACGGGCGGCCATCGCCGCGGTGGGCGAGGCCCACCAGCCGGGCGACGCCATTCGCGAGGTCGACTACACCGCCGAGGAGGACGACCTCTGGGCCACCGTCTCGGGCCAGCTGGGCGACCTCCACCGCAGCTTCGCGGTGGCCGCCTACAGGGAGGGAGGCGGCCGCCTTGACCTCCCCGCCGACCGGGTGCCCCAGCTGGGCCGGGTCTCCGAGCGTCTCACCGAGCTGACGGGCTGGGCCATCACCCCGGTGCCGGGGCTCGTCCCCACCCGGACCTTCTACGGCTCCCTGGCCGAGCGCCGCTTCTGCTCGACCCAGTACGTCCGCCACCACTCGGTGCCGTTCTACACACCCGAGCCCGACATCGTGCACGAGCTGGTCGGCCACGCCAACGCACTGGCCCACCCCCGCTTCGCCGCCCTCTACGAGCTGGCCGGCCAGGCCGCCCGACGCAGTCGGTCCGCCGCCACCCTCGAGGCCTTCAGTCGTGTGTTCTGGTTCAGCCTCGAGTTCGGCGTGCTCTGGGAGGACGGCGAGCTGCGGATCTACGGAGCCGGGCTGCTGAGCTCCTACGGCGAGATCCAGTGCTTCCGTGACGCCACGATCCGCGACCTCGACGTGGCCGCCATGGCCTCCACCGCCTACGACATCACGCAGTACCAGCCGGTGCTGTTCGCGGCGCGCTCCTTCGACCACGCCGAGGAGGTCCTGGCCACGTTCTTCGCGGGCTGGGACGACGACGCCCACGCCCGCCTCCTCGCCTCCCGCTGAGCCAGGTCGAGCAGGGGAGCGAGTGTGCGCAACATGTGCGCATGGGCGCGGCACGGTCGTCGCCGGGGAGCGCATCAGGGACAGGTCGGTCACGTGGCGGGCGACGATCGTTCGACCACGCGGTCGACGAGGCCGAGCGCTCGGCCGGGTCATCGGCCAGTGCGCCGAAGCCGGGAAAGACCGAGCGCCGAGGTTGCCCCTGATCGCTCATATCACCGATGATATCTCGCCATCGAGATGTCCACCGCCCTCGCCGGGCGCTGGCGTCGGCCGCGAGTGTCGGCCACGACGGCGGCGCGGGTGGCGGTCAGCGGAAGAGATCCTCGGCGGGTGGACGGACCAGCTCGTCGCGCACGTTGCCGCGGCGGAACCACCAGTCGGGGCCGCCCCGCACCACCGCCACCGGCACCCGGTCGGCCTTGCCCATCACCAGCTCGGCCGCTCCGGCCAGCTCGTCGACCAGGGCCACCTCGGTGGCGTGCAGCTCCCGGCCCAGGGAGTCGCTCGACCCCCGGAGGTCGACCAGGGCAGCCAGCCCGGCGCTGCCGATGGCCACGTCGGTGAGGCCCCGGCGCCAGGGACGGCCGAAGGTGTCGGACACGACCACGCCGACGTCGGCGCTGGTGCGGGCCCGCAGGCCGTCGCGGAGCCGGCGGGCCGAGCGGTCCGCGTCCTCGGGCAGCAGGGCCACCCACCCCGCCTCCACGTTGGAGAGGTCGACCCCGGCGTTGGCGCACACGAAGCCGTGGCGGGTCTCGGTGATCGAGAGCTCGCCCCGGCGCCGCAGCACCCGGACCGACTCGGCCTCCACCACGCCCCGGTGACCACGAGGGTCAGTGGGGTCGACCTCGACCATGGCCCCCTCGGCCTTGGACACGATCTTCTGGGTCACGACGACGACGTCGCGGTCGCGCAGCCCGTCGCCCTGGGTGGCCACCGCCGTCGCGATGAGACCGGCCACGTCGTCGGCCCGGCCCACCTCGGGCAGGCCGGTGACGCCCCACCCCTCCCGCCGCGCCGGCGTGGGCCGGTCCCTCTCGCTGCGCTCGCTCATTGGTGCTCCATCCGGTCGTGGACCACGCTTGCACCCTCGATCGCCGCCGAGCACCAATGAGCGCCGTCGGCTCCGCAAGCTCCGCCGCCGGAGAGCCCGTGCCATCTGTCTCGCTCGCTGCGCTCGCTCATTGCCCCACCCCGGTCCCCACGAGCGTCGTGTCCGCCCCATGCGTCGACGACATGGGCACGAAGCTGCGGGACAACGTCCGGGCGCGCACGTTCAGACCTCCACCCCGACGCAGGCCAGCATGGTCCGGGCCAGGGTGGCGGCCACGTCGGGGTCGCGCATGACCGTCTCGGTCACCACCGGCTCCATGCCCTCCGCACCCACGGCGTCGGCCTGAGCGGAGTCGGCCTGGTCGATGACGAGGGTGGCAGCCAGGTCGCGGTAGAGACGGGCCACGCCGGCGACGGAGGCCTCGTGACCCAGGTCGACCATGAGCCGGTCGGCCGGGCCCCGCAGCGCGGTCCCGGCGACGAGGGGCGAGACGGCCACGGCGCGATCGCGCGCGGCGCGTACCGCCTCGTCCACTGCGGCGACCGCCAGCAGCGGGCCGATGGAGACGAGCGGGTTGGACGGGGCGACGAGGACGGCGTCGGCCGCCTCGATGGCCTCGATCACGCCCGGCGCCGGTCCGGCCTCGGCCGCCCCGGCCATGCGGAGGGCGGTGACCGGCACCGAGTGGCGGCGCTGCACGAACCACTCCTGAAACCCGACCTCGCGGGTGGCATCGGGGTCGACCACGGTCACCCGGGTCCGCAGCGGGTCGTCGGTCACCGGGACCAGCCTGAGGCCGAGGCCCCAGGCCCGGGTGATCTCGCCGGTGACCTCCGACAACGTCGACCCCTCGGTCAGGCGGTGGGTGCGGTAGAGGTGGGTGCCCAGGTCCCGGTCGCCCAGGTTGAACCAGTCGACACCGCCGTAGCGCCCCACCATCTTCATGGCCTGCCAGCTCTCGTCGCGCAGGCCCCAGCCCCGGTCGGGGTCGACCTGGTCGGCCAGGGTGTAGGTGATGGTGTCGAGGTCGGGGGAGATGTGCAGCCCGTGCAGCACGACGTCGTCGCCCACGTTGGCCACCACCGTGACTTCCGCCGGGTCGACCACCCGCACCAGGCCGGTGAGGAGCCGGGCCGCGCCAACGCCGCCGGCCAGGACGCAGATCATCGAGGCCGACCCTACCTCCGCACCGTGAGGGCCCGGCGGGCCGCTCGGTAGTGTCGAGCCGATGGCCAGCACTGAAGCCGAGCTGCTCCGCGAGATCAACGCCCGCCTGCCCGAGGGGGTGGACTGGAAGCAGGGTGCGGTCACCTACCTGCGCGAGCTGGTGCAGGAGGGAGGCGAGACCCAGGAGTGGTTCCACCTGCTGAAGCCCTTCCTCGGAGGACCGGACTACGAGCCGTTCTGGGTCGACGTGTTCCACTTCCTCGACGTGGTCCGCACCGCCCGCCTGGCCCCCGGCGACCTGGTCATCGACGTGGGGTGTGGTCCGGGCTGGACCATCCAGTGGCTGGCCAAGCTGGGCCACGAGGTCGTGGGTCTGGACATCTCCGCCGAGCTCCTCGACATCGCCGAGCGGCGCATGCAGACCGATCCCTATCCGCCCTACATCGGGGTCCCGTTCCGGTACGACCTGCGCGTCCACGACATCGAGGCCGCGCCCCTCGGGCTGGGCCGTCCGGCCCGCCTGGCCCTGTTCGAATCGACGCTGCACCACTTCTTCAACCCGGTGGCGGCGCTGCGCAACACCGTGGCCGACCTGGCCGACGATGGCGTCGTGGCCGTGATCGAGGCCGCCGCTCCCCCCGAGGGCTCGGAGTGGGATCGTCAGAACGTCGAGATCATGGACCGTTACCAGACCATCGAGCGGCCCTACACCCGATCGCAGCTCATCGAGATGCTGGATCTGGCCGGGCTTTCCCACGTCAGCTTCCTGCGCCCGGTGAACGGCCTGTTCCCCCAGCACGTCGACGGCGTGAGCCCGCTGGTCTGGGAGCTCACCCGGGCCGACAACATCAACATCTTCCTGGCCTCACCCACCGCCGCCGGCCTCGAGCGCCTGGGCCTCGAGCCCCGCACCATCGAGCAGGTGCGCTCGGGGTGGACGACCCTCGACGGCGCCCTGTTCGTCGAGCACCGTCCCGACCAGAGCCGCTTCCGCTGGTGCGGCCCCCGCGTGCTTCTCCGCCTCGACGGCCCCGGTCCCCACGAGCTGGCGCTGGCCACCGTCGATCTGGCCCCCGGCCAGGCCCAGACGGTGCGCATCGTGGCCGGCGTGGAGGTCGGCGGCGCCGTCACCCTCTCCCGCGATCAGCCTGGGGCCACCTTGGAGCTCACCGGTCGCCCCGGCCAGCTCGTCGAGCTCCAGTCCGACCGGGTGTTCTCCCCCTGCTGGGCGGGTGGCACCGACCCCCGCGTCCTCAGCTTCACCCTCGACGAGCCCGCCTGACCGCGCCCCTCCGTTCTGAGCCACCAACGCGTCATTGGTGGCGCGCTCGTGGCTCAGAACCCACCACCGCTGCGGTCCGGCTCACCCCGGTCCGTGTCGCGCGACCGGTCCTCCGGCTGACCGGGGTCAGCTGAGGGAGTTGAGCTTGCCCGAGAGCAGGGCCATGTCGCCGTCGACCATCATCCGCACCAGCTCGCCGAAGGGGGTCTTGGGCTCCCAGTCGAGCACCTTCTTGGCCCGGGCCGGCGATCCCACCAGCAGGTCGACCTCGGCCGGGCGGAAGAAGCGCTCGTCGACCTTGACGTACTGCTCGTAGTCGAGGTCGAGGTGACCGAAGGCCAGCTCGCAGAACTCGCGCACCGGGTGGGTCTCGCCGGTGGCGACCACGTAGTCGCCGGGCTCGTCCTGCTGGAGCATGCGCCACATGGCGTCGACGTAGTCGCCCGCGAAGCCCCAGTCGCGCTGGGCGTCGAGGTTGCCGAGCCGGAGCTCGTCCTGCTGACCCAGCTTGATGCGGGCCGCGGCGTGGCTGATCTTCCGGGTCACGAACTCCAGCCCCCGCCGCGGACTTTCGTGGTTGAAGAGGATGCCGCTGGAGGCGTGGAGGTCGTAGGACTCCCGGTAGTTGACCGTGATCCAGTGGCCGTAGACCTTGGCCACCCCGTAGGGGGAGCGGGGGTAGAAGGGGGTGTCCTCGGTCTGGGGCACCTCGACCACCTTGCCGAACATCTCCGACGAGGACGCCTGGTAGAAGCGGATGGAGGGATCCACGATGCGGACGGCGTCGAGGATGCGGGTGACGCCGAGGGCGGTGACCTCTCCGGTGAGCACCGGCTGGCCGAAGCTGGTCTGCACGAACGACTGGGCGGCCAGGTTGAACACCTCCTCAGGGCGGTGCTCCTGGAGGATGTGGATCATCGACACCTCGTCGAGGAGGTCGCCGGGCACGAAGGTGATGCGGTCCTGGAGGTGGGCGATGCGCTCGAAGTTCACCGTCGAGCTGCGGCGCACCATGCCGATGACCTCGTAGCCCTTGTCGAGGAGGAGCTCGGCGAGGTAGGAGCCGTCCTGGCCGGTGATGCCGGTGATGAGCGCGCGGGTTGCCATGGGAGGAGTGTGACCGACGGAGTCGTCGGCGTCTGCCAACTGGGTTGGCAGAGCACGCCCGTCGCTCCGACGCCCCTGTCCGGTTCGAATGGGTCGCGCCGTGTCGCCGTGTCGCCGTGGCACCCTGGGACCGTGACGACCTGGGAACCGACGTGGCCGGGACGGCCGTCGGGGACCACCTCGCTGGCCACCCGGATCGGGGTGCTGCGCACCGCTCGCGGCTGGACCCAGCAGCAGCTCGCCGACCGCCTCGGCATCACGCGGGTGGCGGTGTCGCACCTGGAGGCGGGGATCAACTCACCCGACGCCCGCACCGTCACCCTCCTCGGCGCCGCCTTCGGCCTCGAGCCCCACCAGGTGGTGGCCGGCACCGAGTACCCCGTAGCCAAGGCCGATCGCCTCCCCCTCGTCGTGGCCCGCCACACCGAGGTGGCCCACCAGGTGGCGATGATGGAGGCCGACCTGGCCTGGATCGACAGCCCCGCGGTCTCGGTGTCCGACGAGGTGACCACCCGGGTCCGGGATCGGTGGCGCCACGCGCTGCGGGTGCTGGCCAAGGAGGTCGTCGACCCCGAGGAGGAGGCGGTGCTGGCCGCGGCCCGCCGACGGCTCGACGAGCCCGGGCCGACCGGGGCCCGCCCATGATGGGACGAAGCGGGGGCGGTGAGCACCACGGTGTCCTGGGCGCGGGCGTGGACGAGCTGCGCGCCCTGGTGCTGCGTTCCCGCGACCTCGTGCTGCTCACCGCGGTCATCGGTGTCATCACCGGGCTGAGCGTGGCCCTCTTCGAGCGCGTCACCATCGACGTGGCCCTGGATCGCGTCGTTGACTCGCCGCTGTGGATCCGCGCCACCCTCCCCGGCATCGGGCTGGTCCTCACCGCCCTGGTGCTCCGCTTCGTCGGGCCTCTCGCCAGCCCGTCGACCGCCGACGAGTACGTGAAGGCGGTGCCCGACCCAGAGCTGCCGTTCAACCTGCGGGTGGTGCCGGCCAAGATACTGGCGTCGCTGGCCACCCTCGGCCTGGGCGGGGCCGGCGGACTGGAGGGCCCCTCCATCTACATGGGGTCGGCGGTGGGGGCGGGCCTGGTCGGCCCGGTCAGCCGGCGGCTGCGGGGCGTCGATCGTCGGGCCGCTCTGGTCGCGGGCGCGGCGGCCGGCGTGGCCGCCATCTTCAAGGCCCCCGCGACGGGGGCGGTGTTCGCCCTGGAGGTCCCCTTCCAGGATGACCTGGCCCCCCGGTCGGTCCTCCCCGCCCTCGTGGGGGCCGCCTCCGGCTACACCGCCTTCGTCCTGGTGAACGGGACGGACCGCCTCTTCCCGGTCTCCGGCGACACCAACGTGGTCCTGGCCGACCTCGGCGTCGCCGCAATCATCGCCCTCACGTGCGGCATCGGTGCCCGGGTGTTCGCCATGGTCATCGGAGGTGCCAAGCGCCTGAGTGCCCGGGTGTCACCTCTCCCGCGCGTCGCCTCGGCGGCGGTGATCATGGCCGGCCTGGTCGTCCTCTCCAACTACTGGTTCGACGGTCAGAGCCTGGCCCTGGGTCCCGGCTACCGCTCCGTCGACTTCGTCCTCAGACCCGAGACCGGTCTGTGGATCATCGCCGGCCTGGCCACCGTGCGCGCCGTAGCGACGGCCTCCACCGTCGGCGGTGGGGGGGTGGCCGGGTTGTTCATCCCCCTCGTCGTGCAGGGCGCTCTCACCGGCCGGCTGATGGCGGGCCTCTTCAACGCCGACGACCCCTCGCTCTGGGTCGTCGTGGGGGTCGCCGCCTTCCTCGGCGCCGGCTACCGCGTGCCCCTTGCGGCGGTGATGTTCGTGGCCGAGGCCACGGGACGACCAGCCTTCGTCGTCCCCGCGTTGCTGGCCGCCACCGGCGCCCAGCTGTTCATGGGCACCGCCTCGGTGTCGGCCTACCAGCGCCGTCGCAAGGACGGGCACCTGGAGCAGCGCGCCGACCTGCCGATCGAGTCGGTGCTGTCCATCGACCCGGCCACTGCGGACGGCGATGACACCATCGCGCTCTTCTTCACCGAGCACGTGTCTCTGGCCCGTCGCAAGGCGGTCCCCATCGTCGACGGCGAGGGCACGTTCGAGGGCCTGGTCGTGCTCGACGACGTGCTCGGCATCGACCCCGACGAGTGGCCGACCACGACCCTCGCCCAGGTGGCGCGCACCGACACGCCCGTGGGTCGTCCCGACTGGAACCTGGGCCAGGCCCTGCGGGCCATGCTCGACGGCGAGACCGACCACCTGCCTGTGGTCGACGCCCGCGGTCGGCTGCGGGGCGTGGTCACCAGCGACGCCATCATCGACCGCTCCCGCCTCATGGACCGCCTCGACCCCAAGCCCCGCTGACGCCCTCGCTCGCCGGTGGCAGCGACCATTCGTGCCCTGGGGCGCTCGTGCGTGGTCGCTGGTTCGGGGTGCCGGCGGTCAGCTCTCGTCGTCGGGGAAGGTGTCGTTGCCGGCGCCACCGAAGACGCCGCTCTTGACCACGGCGCGGCTGAACGGGGCCGCCACCTCCAACAGGCGGGCGCACTTCTCGTCGCCCACGCAGGCCCAGGGGGGCAGGGCGGCGGCGTCGGTGCGGTCCTCGATGCGCTGGCGCAGCTCCTTGCCCTCGGCGGTGAGGTGGCCCTCGGTGTCGAGGATGCCCCGGGTGCGGAGCCGGTCCTTGACCTCGGCCCACTCCTCGTCGCTGAACCCGCGGGTCATCTGGAGGATGTTCTCGGGCAGGCCCATGGACTCACTGGCGGCATGGGTGACCAGGACCTCGCCGTTGTCGAGGTTCTCCAGGGTGAGGGCGGCGATGTGGCCGTCGCCCCGGTGCTCGCGCAACAGGGTGATGGCGTGGAAGAGCACCATGTGGGGCTCGTCGGGCCACGGGAGCGCGGCGTGGGCGGCGTAGAGGGGCCGGCCCTCGGGGCGGCACTGCTCGGCCGCTTCCCGGGCCAGGGCCGCGGCCTCGGGCAGGGTGGGGTCGTCGATCAGCTCGCCGAACATCCGGCGCAGGTTCTTGTCGGCGCCATCGGCCCGGGCGTCGAGCAGCTGCTGGGGGGACGCGATCTCCCACGCCGCCGGCAGGGCCGAGCGGACCAGCGAGGGCTGGAAGTTGAAGAACGTGGCCAGCACCACCTCCGAGCCCACCGCACCCATGGCCGCCGAGCGGGAGGCGAAGTAGCCGGCGTGCCCCTCGATGCCCAGGGCCGCGTAGTTCAGGTTGGCCTCGGGCGAGAAGTAGATGAAGGCGTGGAGCGGCTCGAGCCGTTCGTAGAGGTGGCGGGCAGTGGAGGCGTCGACCATGCCCGCACCCTACGTGGCCGCCCCCGAGCCCGCTGGAGCTCACGACCCCCGGAGCTGCGGACCGGGCTCGCATCGGGCGCGACTGCGACACCCGGCTCCGGGGAGGTCCGGCGCGCCGGGGTGGGAGGCTGGGGTCGTGGAGGTGACGTTCCGCCCGCTGACCGACGAGGACCTGCCAATGCTGCACCGCTGGCTCAACGAGCCCGGCGTGGTGCGCTGGTGGGAGGGCGAGGACGTGTCGTGGGACGCGGTGGTCGCCGACTACGGCGGCACCCCCGACGACCTGACCGAGTACTGGATCGCCGTGGTCGACGGGCGCGACGTGGGCTGGATCCAGTGCTGGGACGCTCGCGACGAGCCCGACGAGGTGCGCCCCTGGGTCGCCCTGGGCGTGGACCCGGCCCTCGGCAGCATCGACTACCTGATCGCCGACCCCGCCGACCGGGGTCGGGGCATGGGTGCGGCGGTGATCCGGGCCTTCGTGTCCGAGGTCTGCTTCGGCGCGCACGCGACGTGGCGGGCCGTCGCCGTGGCCCCCTACCGGGCCAACGTGCCGTCGTGGCGGGCGCTGGAGAAGGCCGGGCTCCACCACGTCGGCCTGGTGGAGGACGACGACGGCCCCTGCTGCGTCATGGTCGTCGATCGGGATGAGGTCCTCGACCGTCCCTCCCCCTGATCGCGGCCCGGCCCCGGATCCGTCCTTGCGCCGTGTGGCTGAAGTGGGCGCCTCATCTCGGCGCAGGGAACCAGGTGGCCGGCGAGGCGACGGTGGGCCACGCTGGTCGCATGGGCGACCTGGCGATGGACACAGCGGTCGAGCAGGTGGGGGAGGGGCGCTACCGGGCCACGCTCAGCGCCGACTGGGAGATCTGGGGGCCTATGGGCGGGTATGTGGCGGCCTGCGCCCTGCGGGCTGCGGGTGCCGCGTCGACCCATGCCCGCCCCGCCACCTTCTCGTGCCACTACCTGAGCGTGGCCGGCTTCGGACCCGTCGACATGGCGGTCGAGACCCGCAAGCAGGGCCGGACGGTGACCTCGCACCGCGTCGAGGTGACCCAGGAGGACCGGTCGGTGCTCGACGCCACGGTGTGGAGCGTGGGCGAGGTCGAGGGCCTGGAGCACGACGAGACGATGGCCCCCGACGTCCCCGGTCCCGGCGACCTCCCGAGCATGCGCGAGCTGGTGCCCGACGGCGCTCCTCCCTTCCCGTTCTGGGAGAACCTCGAGGCCAGGCCGCTCGACTTCGTCGCCGGGTGGCCGCCCGACGGGCCCCGTCCGGCCCGCTGGCGGGAGTGGCTGCGCTTCCTCCCCACCTCGACCTTCGACGACGCCTGGGTCGATGCGGCCCGGTCGCTGATCCTCGTCGACCTGCCCAGCTGGCCCTCCGCCCACCGGCCCCACGCCTGGCGCCAGCCGCCTTTCATCGCTCCCACGCTGGATCTCAACGTCGCCTTCCACCAGCCCCCGACCGACGAGGAGTGGCTGCTCTGCGACGGGGCCGCCCCGCTGTCCACCGGTGGACTGTTCGGGTGGACGGCCCGGGTGTGGTCACCGGGCGGGGCCCTGCACGCCTCCGGCGGCGGCCAGTGCCTCTACCGCCGGGTGCCGCCCCCAGCGGGCTGAGAGGGACGCTCGATCGGTGACGGATGAAGGCACGCAGACGGCGCTCTCGAGGCCCTGAGCCGCGACCGACGCTCGGCCTCGGACACGCCCTGTCTGTTTACCGCTGAGCGGTGCGGCCGGCGGCGGGAGGTGCCATCATCCGCCGATGCACCGGACGATCTCGTGACCTCGTCGCCCCGGCCTGCGGCGGCGACCGGAAGACCTGGCCTCCTCGCCTACGGCATCGACGCGCCCTACGTCCCGGGGATCTTCGTCGTCGTCGGGCTGGTAGCGATCGTCCTCGGGCTCATCGGTGGGTCGGCCTGGGTGCTCATCGCCGGCGTGCTGTTCCTGGTCCAGGCCGGGACCTACCTGTTCACCACCCTCTGGGGCAAGCACGCCGTCTGGCGCGGACTGCTCGATGACCTCTCCCTGCGGGGCGACGAGGCGCTGCTCGACGTGGGCTGCGGCCGCGGTGCGGTCCTGGTGGAGGCGTCGACGCGCCTGCCCGGCGGGACCGCTCACGGTCTCGACCTGTGGCGCTCGGTCGACCAGAGCGGCAACGACGAGTCGGTGGCCCGGGCCAACGCCGAGGCCGTCGGCACCGCTGAGCGGGTGCAGCTCCACACCGGCGACATGACGTCGATGCCCTTGCCCGACGGGGAGTTCGACGTCGTCACCAGCTCGCTGGCCATCCACAACATCGGTGCTCCGGACCGCCGCGGGGCGGCCCTCGAGGAGGTCCTGCGGGTGCTACGTCCCGGCGGTCGACTGGTGATCGTCGACATCCGCCACGTGAAGGACTACGCCGAGCACCTGAGGATCCAGGGGGCGCACGACGTGGCCGTCCGCGGCCTCGGGCCCAGGTTCTGGTTCGGGGGACCATGGCAGGCCGCGTGGGTCGTGACCGCGACCCGCGCCCCTGTCGGGTGAGCGTCAGCGGACCTCGGCGACCTCGTAGGTGAGCTGGGTGCCGTCGAGGGTGCCCTTGCCGACGGCCTGGACCAGGTTGAGCCAGGCGTAGCGGGGGTCGCCGGTCTCGAACCGGGGGGCGGTGTAGATCGGGGCGCCGCCGGGTCCGTTCGTGAGGTCCATGCGGCCGCCGTAGGTGAGGTACACGATGGCGCCGTCGTCGGTCTCGATGGTCGAGCGCACGTCGACCGAGCCCACGGTGCCGACGACGGTGAGCCAGTCGGCGGTGGCGGTGCCCTTCAGCTGCCCTGACAGCCGTTCACCGGTGACGGTGACGGACTCGACCTCGGCCACCACCCGCATCCCGGCCGGTCCCTCACCGACGAAGATCTGCTCCTCGGCCAGGGTGATGTCGATGGTGCACAGCGGGACGAGCTCCAGGGCCATGCCGAGACGGTACCCACGGACTCCACCCCCCGCCCGTTCGACCCCAGCTTCCGATCGTCGGCCTGACGTCTGATCCACCCCCTCTCGTCGGTGGCGAGGTCAGACCGGAGGCGCAGCGTCGCGCCGGAGCAGGTGGAGGGGGCATGGCTCCGCGGCTCGGGCGACCCCTCCGACCTGGGTCGGCAGGGGAGTGGCGGCGGCGAAGGCCGGGGCCAGGACGTAGGCATCGGCCAGGCGGGTGACGGTGCGGGTGATGACGGCCAGCGAGAAGGGCTGGGCCGGGCAGGTGTGACCACCGTGGCCGAATGCGGTGACCAGCTCGGGGGCGTCCAGCCCTGGGTGGGGGCCGAGGCGGCGGCCCCGCCAGCGGTCGGGGTCCCAGCGGTCCAGGCCCGGCGCGGCCGAGGTGTTGGTCAGGGGGAGCAGGGTGGCGATGGTCGCCCCCGACTCGATCGACAGGGTGCCGTGCTCCTCACCGGAGTCGACCTCGACCGCCGCGAGCACGTGGCGCAGCATGATCGACCGCTGGGCCATGCGAGTGGATTCCAGGGCGCACCGCTCCAGCAGGCCGCGGTCGGCCCGGGCCGGTTCGAGCACATCGGGGCGCAGCACCAGGTCCACGATCGTCCAACCGAGGGCGGCGAAGAGGTTCGACATCGACCCGAGGTGCACCAGCACCACGTCGTGGGCCACCCCGGTGCGGCGGACCTCGGCGTCCTCGTCGTCCCACCGCTCGACGATGCGGGAGAACAGGTCGCCGTCGGGGGCGGCGTCGGCGCCGCCGGCGTCGTGCTCGGCCAGTGTCTCGGCCAGCAGGTCGGTGGCCTCGTCGAGGGCGCGACGCTCGGTGGCCTTGTCGTCGGCGGCCACCTGCGCCATGAGGTCGGGACGGACGAAGGCGTCGGAGGCATCCAGCGCATCGAGGGCGGACACCAGCGCCTCGAACCGCTCGCCCCGGGCCGAGCCCGGACCGGCCCACGAGGCCAGGCCCATGCGATGGGCCAGGCGCCGGGTGAAGGCGAACACCTCGACGTCGGCGTCGTCGCCCAGCTCGGCCTCGGTGTCGTCGAGCGCCTGCTCCAGGTGGTCGAGGTACCCGGCCACGTCGCTGCGCCCGAACAGCTCGTGGGGCAGGGTCCGCCGTCCGGTGAACAGCTCGTCAGGCAGCTTGCGCCGCAGCATGCGCCAGTCGGCCACGCCCTTGCTCGCCTCCTCCTCGGCCAGCGCGTAGAAGCTGCGCACGCCGGTGGGCGAGAAGAGGAACATGAAGCGGTCGCGCTCGCCGTCCACCAGGAAGGTGTCGCCGTGGGTCGCCCGAGCGGCGGCCAGCGCCGCGATCGGGTCCGCCACCAGCTCGTCCCACGGCAGGGACACATCGGCCACCGGGGGCAGGGGCGAGACGGAGGGGCGGTCGGCCACGGCGGGGACCGTAGGAGGCCGGGCTTCCCGTCGCTCGGGTGCCCAGGGAGCGAGCCGCGTTCTGGTGGTGAGATCGCGCCGAGCAGGGCGCGATCCGGCCACGAGAACGGGCGGGACGGCTGCGCCCGGAGGAGTAGGCCACGCTCCACCCGGTGGTGGACGACAGGAGCCGCATCCCGCCCTACCGTTGCCCTGTGGTGTCGCGTCGCCGGCTCAGGCTGCTCGCCCTTGCGGCGACGGTGGCCGTCTTCCAGGTGGTGGGGACCTTCGGCGCGGCGGAGGATCAGGCCGATCGCCGCCCGATCGATGCCCTGGCCGTCGGGTTGGTGCTGGTGGGACCGGCGGCGCTGGGTGCTCTCGCTTGGCGGCGTTGGTGGTCACTGGTCGCAGTGGCCGCATCGTCCGCGGCCGCCTGTGTCTAGGGGCAGGAGTCCACGGCGCGGGCCGGCGATCTCGGGCGCGACAAGGTCCACCTGCTGGTCAAGGTCCGCAGCCCTGGTGCTCTTGTGCCGGTTCCACCACCACCGGGTCCACGACGACGGCTACCAGATGTCGCGCCGGCCCGACGGCACCATCGAGGTCCGCCGACCTGACGGCTTGCCGCTCACCCCGTGCCGAGAACGCCGACGATCTCACCAACCGCATCCCGCTCGACCCCTCGCCTGGCCACCCGGCCCGGACCCGAACGAAGCAGCCTGACCTCCGGTGTGCGCGCACGTGGTGTGCGTGGTTCGGCCTCTCGTCGGTACGACCCAGGTACCGGTCTGGGACGACCACGCCGATGCGGCGGCGTCGGGCTCGGTTCACGGCGGACGACCTCGGTGATGCGATCCGGCCTCACCCTGGGCCTGTGGCCCTGGGCCTGATCCGGCCATCTGACGGGGCGTCAGATACCCTCGACGCCGCCATGGACCTGCACTTCAGTGCCGACGACGAGGCGTTCCGGGCCGAGGCGCGGGCGTGGCTGAACAATGCCTTGACCGGCGAGTTCGCGGTGGTGCGGGGCCGGGGCGGGCCGGGCGACGAGCACTCCCTGTTCGAGGAGCGCTGGGCCTGGGAGCAGCACATGGGGGCCCACGGCTGGACATGTCTGGGCTGGCCGTCGGAGTTCGGCGGGCGCGACCTCACCCTGCACCAGCAGGTGATCTGGTACGAGGAGTACGCCAGGGCCCAGGGCCCAGGCCGGCTGGGCCACATCGGCGAGGGCCTGATCGGGCCCACGGTGCTGCACTTCGGCGATGACGCCCAGCGGGCGAGGTTCCTGCCCGGCATCCAGAAGGGCACCGAGCTGTGGTGCCAGGGCTACTCCGAACCCAACGCCGGCAGCGACCTGGCCAACATCGCCACCCGAGCCGAGCGCGACGGCGGCGACTGGGTGCTCCACGGGCAGAAGGTGTGGACCTCGCTGGCCCAGTGGTCCCAGTGGTGCTTCGTGCTGGCCCGGACCAGCAAGGACGGGCCCCGTCACAAGGGCATCACCTTCTTCATGGTGCCCATGGACCAGGCCGGCATAGAGATCCGCCCCATCCGCCAGGTCACCGGCACCGCCGAGTTCAACGAGATGTTCTTCGACGGGGCCCGCGCCGCCCACGCCGATGTCATCGGCGGCGTCGACGAGGGCTGGGGGGTCGCCATGGGCCTGCTCGCCTTCGAGCGCGGGGCCTCGACCCTCGGCCAGCAGCTGGCCTTCCGCAACGAGCTCGATGCGGTGGTCGAAGACCTGCGAGCGACCCGGCGGCTGGCCGACCCAGTGCTGCGCCAGCGGGTGGCCCGGCTCCACGGCGAGCTGGAGATCATGCGCTGGAACAGCCTGCGGGTGCTCTCGGAGTCGGTGACCGAGGTGCCGCGCGAGGCCCTCATCACCAAGCTCTACTGGGCCTCCTGGCACCGGGCCCTGGGCGAGCTGGCCGTCGACGCCGCCGGCACCGACGCGCTGCTGGGCCGTGAGCTGACCGCACCCGAGCCCGGCGACGAGCTCACCGACGCCCAGCGGCTGTTCCTGTTCACCCGCTCGGACACCATCTACGGCGGATCCAACCAGATCCAGCGCAACATCATCGGCGAGCGGGGCCTGGGACTTCCCCGCGAGCCCCGACCGTGAGGGCACACCGATGACCGATCTGCGCACCCCGCCCGACTACGTCGGCGGCCACGGGCTGCTGGCCGACCGCAGCCTGGTCGTCACCGCCGCCGCCGGCACCGGAATCGGCTCCGCCGTGGCCCGGCGGGCCCTGGAGGAGGGGGCCCGGGTGCTCATCAGCGACCTCCACGAGCGGCGGCTGGGCGAGACGGCCGACCGCCTGGCCGACGAGACCGGCACTCGCCCCGAGACCGCCCTCTGCAACGTCACGATCGAGGACGACGTCGCGGGCCTGTTCACGACTGCCACCGAGCGTCTGGGCGGCGTCGACGTGCTGGTCAACAACGCCGGGTTGGGCGGCACCGCCGACCTGGTCGACATGACCGACGAGCAGTGGTCGGTGGTCCTCGACGTCACCCTCACCGGCACCTTCCGCATGACCCGGGCCGCCCTGCGCCACATGCGCGACCGGGGCCAGGGCGGCGTCATCGTCAACAACGCATCCGTGCTGGGCTGGCGGGCCCAGGCCGGCCAGGCCCACTACGCCGCGGCCAAGGCCGGGGTCATGGCCCTCACCCGTTGCGCCGCGGTGGAGGCGGCCGCCATGGGCGTACGGGTCAACGCGGTTGCCCCCAGCCTCGCCATGCACCCCTTCCTGGCCAAGGTGACCAGCGACGAGCTGCTGGCCGAGCTCACCGAGCGCGAGGTCACCGGACGAGCGGCCGAGCCGTGGGAGGTGGCCAACGTCATCGTCTTCCTGGCCAGCGGCTACTCCTCGTTCGTCACCGGTGAGGTCGTCTCCGTGTCGAGCCAGCACCCGTGACCGGGCCCCCCACGGCCCTCGACGGGCTCGACGCCGTGCGCGACTCCGTCGGCACCGATCTCGGCGCCACCGCGTGGGAGACGGTCACCGCTGAGCAGGTCGCCCTCTACGCCGAGGCCACCGGTGACGCCGTCCCGGCCGACGGTGTGGTGTCCCCGTGGCTGCTGCTCTCGTTGACCAACCTGTTCCTGCCCCGGCTGCTGGAGGTGCGGGGCGTCGGCAGCGGTGTGAACTACGGCACCGGCTCGGTCCGGTTTCCGGTCGCCGTGACGGTCGGAGGTCGGGTGCGGGCCCGCGCCCGGATCACCGCGGCCGAGGAGGTGCGCGGCGGGGTGCAGACCACCATCCGCATCACCGTCGAGGCCGAGGGTGCGGGTGAACCCACGGTGATCGTCGACTCACTCAGCCGCTGGCTGGCCTAGCGGTCCTGGCGACCGAGCGAGGGTCTGTCACCCGAAGGCGATGAGCTCCTCGCCGTCGGTGAGGAACACCTGGTCACCTCCGACCGCGACCTGCTCGACCTCGATCGGCGCATCGACCGTCCAGGCCATCGCCCACGTCCAGGGAGCTGACCTCGGTCTCGCCCGTCTCGCAGACGACGAGGGTGTCGGCGGTCAGGTCGCCGTCGCAGTCGTTGCCCGGGGAATCGATCACCGCCTCACCCCGCTCCTCGCCGTCGGTGCCGACGATGCTCACCTCTCCGTCGTCCGGTTCGACGACGATCACCCGGTCCTCGTCGAGCGGCAGGGCGCTCACCCCCTCCTGCTCCCACGTCGGCTCGCCCCCGTCGCGCGGGTAGATCGCGGCACCGCCCTCGTCGAAGGGGACGACGCTCTGGGCCAGGACGGCGCCATCGAGGGGGTAGGCGACGTTCGCCTCGTCGGAGGCCCCGACCTTGATCGAGGCGCGCTCCTGGCCATCGTCGGCGTCCAGGATGTCCACGACGTCGTCCTCGGCCACGGCCACCTCGCCGTCGGCGCAGAAGCCGGCGATGCCATCTCGGCTCCATCGCTCTGCTCCGTCGTCGAGGTCGCGGGCCACGACCTCGCCGGGCTCGTCGCCCGAGGAACCGGAGAGCCGGGTGGTGGTGAGGACCCCGTCGCCGCAGGGGATTGGCGTCGGTGGCCTCCTCCTCCCACAGCTCGTCGCCCGAGCTCGGGTCGATGGCCGCGATGGTGGTCTCGTCGTCGTCTCGGACGAGCAGCACCACCTCGGGGTCGACCACCCGGGGGTCGATCCGTCGCACCAGGGCGTTGCGGTAGACAGCGACCGGCTCCCCGTCCACCTCCCACCGGTCCTCGCCGTCGAGGTCCACCCTCCACTGCTCCTCGGGCTCGCTTCGGGGACCGACGCCGAGGACGGTGTCGGCTCCGCCGTCGCCGCTCAGGGCGGCGACAACAGGGCACCGGCGGTCACCATCACCACGACGATGACGGCGGCGAGCACCAGGAGCGGGCCCGTCCGCGACCGCGGGGATCGTGCGGTCGGGGGCGGTCCGAAGGTTGACCGGCCCGGTTGATGGTCCGGGCGGCGGGGAGCACCAGGGGGCGGCGCCGGGGGACCGCCGGGCGGCCACTGCGGAGGAGGTGGTGCGCCGATCTATGGCGGGCCGGTCCCCGTCCACGGAGCGGGGGCGTTGTCCGGGGTAGGGGCTGCTCATCATCGTTCCAGGCCGGGTCGGGGCGCCTGGACCTCCGCTCCCGGGAGTACCCCGCTCTCCTTCGCCGCGAACCGGGGCCCCGCCGCGGTCGGGCCTCAGCGCTCGATGCGCAGGTGCTCGACCACGAGGGTGGCGACCAGGACTGCGACCACCATCAGGAGCAGGGTCACACCGGCGACGGAGCAGCACCGACGGCGGCCACCGCGATCACGGCTACGGCGACGAGGCGCTCACGGGCGACGGCCCGGAAGGCGCGCCAGACCGCGATCGCCACACCGACCACGCCGAGCGTGAGGCCCCCGGCGAGCATCAGCCGGAAGGAGAGGTCGACGGGGTCGCCGGGGTGGAGGGCGATCTCCTCCAGGGCGGCGGCCGAGAGGATGACCCCGGCCACCAACGGGGCGTGGGCGGCGGTGTAGACGTCGCGCACGTAGCGACCCCGGTCACGGTCGCTCTCGACCTCGCCGCCACGGTGCTCCAGGGCCGGACCAGGACGGTCGAAGTACGACCACCAGAGCAGGGCGGCGAAGGCGCCGGAGGCGACCAGGGCGACCACGGTCAGGCCCGAGATGCCCTCGTCGCCCTCCAGGGCCTCCACCACCGGCAGGCCGATGGCGACGATGACCTCGCCCAGGGCGACGATCACGATGAGCCCGTGGCGCTCGGCCATGTGACCGGAGCGGATCAGCCACTCGCCCCGACCGGCGCGCACCATGGCGCCGACCACGATGGCGACGGTGACCAGCCAGAGGGCGATGCGGGCGTCCCCGTGGACGAGTGCGCCGGCCACGAGCACGCCGATGCCGACGACGTTGGGCACGACCCACCGCACGACGGTGGCCCGCCGCTCGCCCCCGTCGTCCACCCCGAGGGCCTGGATCCAGAACCCGAGGCCCATGATGACGGCCAGGCAGAGGGCGAAGAGGAGGCCGCCGGACTCGAGTGCCGACGAGGTGGCCGCGGCCATGGGCACGCTCGCGGCGGTGGCCCCGAGGAACACGAGACGCACCGCCCGCCCGTTGCCCGAGACCGCGTTGGCCGACCACGTGAGCTGCTGCCACGGCAGCCACAGGAGGCCGAACAGCAGCGCCACCTCCCCGACGCCGGCCCACGTCGGATCGTCGATCAGCACCGAGACCAGCTGCGAGAAGGCGAAGACGTAGGCCAGGTCGAAGAACAGCTCGACCGGATCGGCGGTGAAGTCCTCGGTCCGAGCCGGGACCTCGATGCCCCTCACGCGCCGTCCCCCAGAGGTTCCATGGCGTCGGCTGTCACCATCGGCGTCAATCCACCAGCGATGACCACTGACGCCCAGCATGGGGATGACGGGTGACGGTTCCGCGGGCCCGGTTCGCGGGCGAGTGGCACGGCACGGCCGTCGCCGACGACGCACCGGAGTCCACCACGAGCAGTGCCAGCGACGTGGTGCCCTCGGGGAGGCCAGACCACGACAGAGGCGGCGACACGCCCTCCGCAGTGCACGAGAAGCGGGCTGGCAGGCTCGCGCCGTCATCGAAGGCCGACGACGTGAGCGTCAGGTCCGCCGGGTCGGGGCTCGCAGTGGTGCTGGTGGCGCCCTCCGCCGACGCGGACGCGGCGGTCGTGGTCGTGATCTCGGCGGTGGATCCGTCGTCGCTCGATCCGCACCCGCCGAGCACGATCCCGACGGCCACGAGGGTGAGCACAAGGCGAGCGCCGCGCACCAGCGACGGACGCGCGGAGATGCGGAGCATGGGCAGATCGTACCGGTCACCACCGGGACGGCCCGTGGGCGCAGCCGGTCAGCGGGCGAGGAGCACCGAGGAGCCGTGGCCGAACAGGCCCTGGTTGGCGGTGATGCCGGTGCGGGCGCCCTCGACCTGGCGGTCGCCGGCCTGGCCTCGCAGCTGCCAGGTGACCTCGCACACCTGGGCCAGGGCCTGGGCGGGGACGGCCTCGCCGAAGCTGGCCAGGCCGCCCGAGGCGTTGACGGGGATGCGCCCGCCGATCTCGGTGGCACCGTCGCGCAGCAGCTTCTCGGCCTCGCCCGCGCCACACAGACCGATGTCCTCGTACCAGTCCAGCTCCATGGCGGTGGAGAGGTCGTAGACCTCGGCGAGGGAGAGGTCGTCGGGGCCGATGCCGGCCTCCTCGTAACAGGCCTGCGCGATGGAGGCCTTGAAGGTGGCATCGGGGGCGGGTACGACCGCGGCCGAGTCGGTGGCCAGGTCGGGCAGGTCGGGCACGGTGTTGGGGTAGGTGGGCGTCACCGTCGACACGGCCCGGATGGTCACCCCGTCGCTCCCCAGCCGGCGGGCGGCTGACTCCGAGGCCAGCACCACCGCGGCGGCCCCGTCTGAGGTGGCGCAGATCTCGAGCAACCGCAGCGGTGAGGCCACCACGGGGCTGTTGAGCACCTCGTCGACGGTGACCTCCTGCTGGTACCGAGCGTTGGGGTTGGCCATGCCATGGCGGGCGTTCTTCACCTTGACCCGCGCGAAGTCCTCGTCGGTGGCGCCCCAGAGGTCCATGCGACGCCGGGCGTAGAGCGCGAAGTAGGTGGGGTTGGTCGCCCCGAACAGGCGGAAGCGCAGCCAGTCGGGGTCGGTCGGGCGGTCGCCGGCGTTGGGGGCGAGGAAGCCCTTGGGGGTGGTGTCGGCCCCGACCACCAGGGCCAGGTCCGACAGGCCGGCCAGGATGCGGGTGCGAGCCGCCTCCAGGGCGGTGACCCCCGAGGCGCAGGCGGCGTAGCACGACGCCACCCGGCTGCCGGTCCAGCCCAGGGCCTGGGCGAAGGTCGCCCCCGCCACGTAACCCGGATAGCCGTTGCGCATGGTGTCGGCCCCGGCGACGAAGTCGATGTCGGTCCAGTCGACCCCAGCGTCGGCCAGGGCTTGGCGGGCGGCGATGCGGCCGTACTCGACGAAGTTCTTCCCCCACTTGCCCCAGGGGTGCATGCCCACACCCAGGACGGCGACGGGATCGGGGGTCGTCATCGGTTCTCCTCCACGGGTTGCCACTTGAAGATCTGGTGCTCGGCCTCGTCGTCGGTGAACAGGATCTCGATGGTGACGGTGACCTCCTGGCCCACGGCCAGATCGTCGACGGTCACCCCGGCCACCACCTGGCCCAGCACGATGATCTTCTCCGCCGGCAGCTCCACCGCAGCGATGCAGAAGGGCTCGTGCTCGCCGGTGGGCGGGATGTACGGCGCCGGTGGCGGGTACCGGGCGTCGGTGTAGGACCAGATGCGGCCCCGGCGCGACAGCGGCGTGGGCTCCATCTCATCGGAGCCGCAGGTTGGGTTGGGGCACCCCAACGGAGGTCGGGGAAAGGCCACGGTGGCGCACGCCGGGCAGCGGTGCCCGATCAGGGCGGGCTCGGGTTCGGTGGTGAACCAGCCGTCGGCGCCGAGAGCGGGGGCGGGGGCGGGCATCGGGGTCTCCGGGGTGGTGATCTGACGATCCGTCAGGTTTCCACCCTACCGGGCCACCGGTCGGCGTCGTAGGTGGTGGCCGCAACGATGATCTTCTCGGAGGTGGCGATGTCCCGGTCCCAGCCCCCGAGGGGGCCAGCCGAGCAACCGGCGGCGACGGGATGGACGCCGAGGGCCCTGGGTACGGTGGCTCTCATGCCCGATCGGACCTCCAGCCCCGTGGGCCCGCCCCCCGCCAGCCCGACGGTGCCCGGTGTCGATGACCTCCAGATCATCGGTCGGGGCGGCTTCGGGGTCGTCTATCGGGGCCACCAGGGGGACCTGGGCCGCGACGTCGCCGTCAAGGTCCTCTCCGCCCCCGGGGCCGACGAGCGGGCGGTGGAGCTGTGGCGGCGAGAGGTCACCGCCATGGGGCGGCTGTCGAACCACTCCAACATCGTCGCCGCCTTCTCCGCCGGGGTGACCGCCGACGGTCACCCCTACCTGGTCATGCCCTACGTGCCGGGCGGCTCGCTCCACGATCGGATCCGCGACCACGGTCCGCTGCCGGCGGCGGAGGTGGCCCGCATCGGCGCCCGGGTGGCCAGCGGCCTGGCCGCGGCCCACGCCGCCAGGGTCCTCCACCGCGACGTGAAGCCGGCCAACGTGCTCATGTCGGAGTACGGCGAGCCCCAGCTCACGGACTTCGGCATCGCCCGTCTCGTCGATGCGGCCACGACCACGACCGGGTCGGTCCGGGCCACCATCGGCTACGCCGCCCCCGAGGTGCTCGGGGGCGACCCCGCCACCCCCGCGTCGGACGTCTACGGCCTGGGCGCGACCCTCCACGCCGCTCTTCGCGGCCAGGCGCCCTTCGCCGGGACCGAGGGTGAGTCCTTCGCGGCCCGCATCGGTCGGGTCATGACCCAGCCGCCGCCCGACCTGCGTCCCCTCGGTGTGGCCCCCGCCCTCGCCGAGGTGGTCGAGGCGGCCCTGGCCAAGGACCCGGCCGACCGACCCCAGACCGCCAACGACCTGCGCCTCCGCCTGGAGGCGCTGCACCCTGCGGCCCTGGCGGTCGCGGCCCCGCCCGTGGACGAGCTCACCGAGCCCGTAGCGGTCGCCCCCGCCCCGCCCCAAGCGCCGGACCCGGAGCCCGCCCTCGACCCGGCGCCGGCGCCTATCTCGGCCCCGGGTGAGGCCGAGGACGCCGACCGGCGATCTCTGGTGCTGGTCGGGACACTGGTGGCCGTCGCCGTGATCCTGCTGGCCGGGGTGGTGGTGTGGGCGCTGACCCGCGGCGGTGACGACGCTCCCGAGGTGGCCACGGGGTCGTCGACCACCGCGACGTCGTCGACCACCACCACCGAGGCGCCCTCGTCGACCACGACGACGACGACCACCACCGAGCCGGCCACCTCACCCCCGTCGTCAATCGACGAGCCGACCACCACCACCGAAGCCCCCACCACGACCACCGAGGCCCCGGTGACCACCGAGGCCGGCGGGGCGCCGAGCGCGGACCAGCTGCGCGCCGCGGTCACCGACTACTACGACCTGGTCGACGACGGTGACCTCGAGGCAGGCTACGACCGGCTGTCACCGGCCTACCAGGATCGCCAGCCCTTCGCGGGCTACACCGAGTTCTGGGACCAGTTCCGCTCGGTCGAGGTGCTGGGGCGTCCGGACGTCGATGCCGACGCCCGGGCGGTGGCGGCGCAACTCCTCTTCGTCCGCAGCCGCGGCGGGAGCAGCCAGGAACGGGTCCGCATCACCTTCGTGCCCGCCGACGACGGCACCCTGCTGATCGACACCTACGAGCCGAACGCCGGCTGAGCCTCACTCACGGTCGGCCACGCAGGGCGCCCCGCCGCACACGTCGGTGACGGTCCCCCCGGGACGGAGGAAGTCGCTCATCTGGACCCGGGCGTCGGGGTCGTTGCGGGGATCACCGTGGGGGTCGTCGCCGGCCCGGTTGGGTTGGTTCACGATCGGCGGCGTCGGCGTGCCACTGTCCCAGTAGATGAGGGCGGAGCCGGCATGGGGGTAGGCGTCGATGCGGTCGATGCCCCACAGCGGGGTCACGTCGGGGACCCGGCCCGGTGCCAGGGGTGGGTCGTTGGTGGCCGCCCCGTAGCTGCGGGCCATGTTGTCGGCGGTGATCTGGGCCACCTGGTGGTCGCCGAAGGCCACGTGCAGCAGCACCTCGTGGGTGGGGGTGCCGGGCAGTGGGTCGGCGGTGACGTGGTTGGCGTAGCCGTTGGCCTCGCCCCGGTCCCACAGCATCTGGATCATCGAGATCATGATCGTGCGGTCGAGGGCGCTCGGGTACCGAGCGGCCAGCAGGCCGAAGAAGGGGTCGAAGTCGACGCTGCGCTGGAGCAGGGTGCTGTAGTTCATCCCGGGCACGCCGAGCACGCCCCGCCGGATGTCGGTGCTCAGCGCCATCAGGGCCCCACCCATGATCCCGCCCTGGCTGTTGCCGTAGTAGAAGAGCTCGCTGGTCAGGTCGATGAGCGGGGCGCCGAGGTCGTTCTGGAAGCTGGCGTCGCTGGTGAACCCACCCGGAAGCGTCATCAGCCGGCCCAGGACCATCTGGTTGAGCAGGCCCTGCTGGTTGCGGTCGACCAGCTCGGGGAACCGCGACAGGTCTCCGATGATGCCGACGGTGTTGGGCAGGTCCTCCGAGGACAGGCCGATGTAGTCGGTGCCACACAGGACGAGGTCGTGCTCGGCCGCGAAGACCCGCACGTACCCCGAGTTGGCCTGGCTCCCCGTGCCCAGCAGGCCGTGGCCGTAGAGGCTGGGTCGGGCCGGGGTGCTGGCCGCCGCATCCGGGATGGTGCAGGTGAACGGCGCCGTGGAGCTGCCGTTCACCTCCGGCAGGTCGTCGGGGCCCAGGTTAAGGCGGGACCCGGGGGCGCCTGTCCCGGTGAGGTAGCTGGGAACCTCGAATGTCCCGTCGATCCGGGTCGTGCCGTCCTCGTCGTTGCGTTCGCTGCTGGTCACGGTGAACGGTGCGGGGATTTGTCCCGACGCACCCCCGAGGGTCTCGTCGCGCATGTGGACGGCCCGCTCGGCCAAGTTGCGGGTGCTGGCCACGGTGAAGCTCCATGCCACGTACTGGTCCGCGACCGGGATGCCGGCCGCGGCCACCTCGTCCCGCGCCTGCTGGCCGGCCTCGCACTCTTCCCGGACCCGCCGGCTGGGCTGGGGTGCGCCGCTCGTGCAGCGTGCGAAGCCCGGCGGGGCCGGGACGGCGGCGCCGGAGGCGTCGCGCACTGCCCCGATGCCCACCGCGTAGGTGTGGCCGTCGCGGAGGTTCCGGGCCGGACGGATGAACAGCGCCCGTTCTGCGTCGGTCGGGGCGTTGGCGTCGAGCTCGGCCCAGAACGGGACCCGCGCACCGGTGTCGACGTCGACCAGGACGATGGGCGAGCCGGCGTCGAGGGACGATCCGATGTCGGTCAGGGGCGGGAGCCCGGACTGCGCCGGGTCGATGCCGTTGCTGGCGACGAGGATGGCCGAGCCGGGGCTGAAGCCGTCCTGGCGGTTCCACTCGGTGGGGTCGAACGCGGGACCGCCCTCGGGGGCGGGCACCCACGGCGACTTGAACACGACCCGCCGGCCGGTGTCGGTGGACGGGTCCGACAACGTGTAGGCATCGTTGGGGACGGGCAGCAGGCATCGGCCGGCGTCGAAGGTGCTGCAGCCCCGGCCCCACGCCTCGCCGCTGGCGAGCAGGTTGCGGTCGAGGTCGAGGATGCCCCCTCCCCGCCGGATGCGGTTGACCCAGTACTCGCGGCCGGCGGCGTCGGAGACCCGGGCCAGGAGCCGGTCGTAGGCGTCGTCGACCGCCGGCCGCAGCCGCTCGAGGGAGAAGACGAAGGCGGCCGCCAGCCCCCGGGGGGAGAGGTCGCCGCCGGCGGCGCCGCGGTCGGGCCAGTACCGGGCGCCGGGGGGGGGCGCGGCCACCGGCCGGCCCAGGACGTCGGGGGACCGGGCCCCGACGACACCCGCCCCGGCCCCGCCGCCCGCGCCGTGG
>JBBSMQ010000011.1:0-127154 GCA_038233075.1 Acidimicrobiales bacterium | reverse complement strand
ATCGGCCTCACGACCGAGGATCTGCCGGTAGAGCTGCCCGACCCAGGTCCGCTCGTCTCGGTCCCCGGGACCGTCGAAGTGCTCGTCAGACGCGTAGAGCTGCGCCGCAACCTCGGCCACGGTGGCGCGTCCCGAGCGGATGCGGTCGATCCAGAACGCTCTGCCCCCCGGATCCGCCGGGCGACGAAGGTTGGCCTGGTACAGATCGTCAACGACGACGCCGACGCCCTCCTCGGAAAGGGCCAGCTCGCCAACGACGGACCTGCGGGTGCGCGTGCCCCGCTCGAGCCCGGTGGCCGCCGCGTCGCGCTCGGCATCGGTCGGTGCCCGGCCCAGGAAGTCCTCGTAGGCCGCGACCACGAACCGGTCCTCGGCGGTGGGCCCCGGCGGAATAGGGGGCCCCTCGTCGGCGAGACGGGCCCGGACCCAGTCCAGGATCGGAGCGGTGAAGTCCGCCGGCCAGGCGGGGTCGGTGTTGAGCCCGTCACGGACCGTCGGGACGTGCTCGTCGCACGGCATGGGGGTCTGGGGGCGGTCAACGCACAGCCGCATGCTCAGCGACCGGCTCTCCGGTCCCTCAGCGGCGATGGTGGCCCGCATGAGCTCGTTCTGGCAGTCGACCGAGCCCATGGTCACCGTGGAGCCGTCGCGGAGCGGGCACTCCATCGGCTTGAGCCCGCAGCCGAGGAAGTCACCCGCGCTCCACACCTGGAGGATCGGCACCGTGAGCTCGCCGCGTGCGACGAGGAGGTCCGGCGCGTTGTCGGGCTCGCCGATGTCAGGGTGGAGCCGTTCGTCGATGATCGCCCTGGCGGCCTCGCGTGGTGCGCAGTTCTCCCCGTCGACCTGGGCGTCGAGCCAGGGCGGGTTGAGCACCCCGGAGTCCGCCACGATGCCGGTGGGCGGAATCCCCTGTTGCTCGAGGCCCCACGACACCGAGTAGGAGCCGTAGGAACCGGCACTGGTGCCGTGGAGGAAGTAGTCGTTCGTCGGGTAGAGGTCCAGGGCGAACTGGACCGCCGCCTTGGTGGCGAAGAACCCGTTGGCCGTCCGGGTCTCGCCATCGGGGGTGGTATTGGGGTTGTTCGGGTCGGGGGTGTCGTCGCCGCCGTAGATGTCGCGGTTGCACATCGACACCGCCATCATGCGGAACCCGTCGGGCTCATCTCGGATCCGCTCCATCAGGTCGCCCTTGTTGAGCTCCGCTCCGAGCGCCGGGCCGCCCTCCTCGGTCATGAACATCGTGCTCTCCCGACCTCCGGCCTCGCGGGGGACGCCGTCGGGGGAGAAGTAGCCGACACCACCACCGTGCATGTGCACCCACAGCGGACGGGTGGCGGTCGCGGAGGAGCCGACCCGGGTGGCGATCAGGAAGGTCTGGTACCCGCTGACCGAACAGGGATAGGCCGTGTTGCGGTAGAAGTCGTACCGCCACCCGTCGACGGTGGACGAGCCCACCTTGGAGATCATCGAGACGTCCGCCGGCTCGCGCAGCGGTTGGCACGCCGTCAGCCCAACCAGCACGAGGGCCAGGACTCCGACCATCCATCGGGTCTTGAGGTGAGGCATCCGCTTGCTCCTGGTTGAGGGGGTTCCCGCTCGTTGGTTGATGCTGGAGCTAGTCGGTCGCCCGCCCGCCTACGCATCCAGAACCCGATCGGCGTCCGCACGTTACGACACGGTCTCGATCGGTTCTATGGGTGAGACCGCACGATCTATAGCCAGGATCCTGTTGATTCCGCGCGAGCGGGCCTCGATCCAGACCGCGGCGACCCTTCGGTGCCCCCCGAGGATGTCGCAGTCGGGATGTCCCAGCCCGAGATGCAACGAGCGGCGCTGGCGTCGGCGCGCGACCAACGCGAAGGCCACCGACGGGGACGACTCCATGCTGGCGCCCCTCGGGCTGTTGGCCCTCACCCTGCTGCCGCTGCCCTTCGTCTGCACCGCCACCAACAAGGCGCCTTACCTCGACTACGCCAACGCTCTCGAGGCCGGTTGGCCGATCGCCACCGGGATCATCGAGGGCGCCTGTCGGCACCTCGTCAAGGACCGCATGGACATCACCGGCGCACGATGGGACCTCGACGGCGCCGAAGCCGTCCTCAAGCTGCGAGCGCTACACAGCAACGGTGACTTCCCCGACTACTGGATCTTCCATCTCGGCCAGGAACGACGGCGAAACCACGAAGAACGCTACGCCGACAATGCCCTCCCCCACGCCGCATGAGGCCCCTTCAGAAGAGCCGCACCCCGATCAATGCTCTGCGGGCGGGACCACTCTGCGGTGAGAGTCGCACGCGGAGCTCTCACTCTGCAACGCGGGCGGTGGGTCGAAGGCTCGTCAGCGGACGGCTCTTCGGGCCAGGGTGCCGGCGATGTCGACGAGGATGGTGATGGTGACGAGGGCCAGGAGGGTGGCGGTCACGGCGTGGTAGTCGAAGGCGGCCAGCTGCTGGTTGAGGACGACCCCGAGACCGCCGGCGGCGACCAGGCCGACGACCACGGTCTCGCGGATGGTGACCTCCCAGCGGTACGCCGTAGGCCAGGAAGGGCGTGGCCAGCCGGGGGGCGCGGTCGTAGAGCACCCGCTGGGTCGACGACGCTCCCCCGGCGCGCAGCACCTCGGTCGAGCGGTCGTCCTGCTGCTCCACCATCTCGGCCAGCAGGCGCCCGAGCACGCCGAAGTTGTAGACCGCCACGAACCGCTCCAGGTTGAGCCGGGCCCGGCTCGACCGCAGGCTCGAGGGGTCCACGTCCAGGTGCCGCCAGGCGAGGACGAGGGCGACGACCATGGCGACGAGCGAAGCGCCGACCATCCACCGTTGGACGCGGACGTCGCGCCCGCCCCGTTGGCTGTCGCGCAGTGCCGATCCCCAGGAGTCGGCGATGCCGCACAGGATCACCAGGGCCGCGATGAGGGTCCACATCTCGTTGTAGTTGAGGGACTGGAAGCTCAGCCGGATCTGGAAGCCGAGCCCCCCGGCTCCGATGACCCCGAGCACCGCGGCGGCCCGGATGCTGCACTCGAAGCGGTAGAAGCCGTAGGACACCAGCGAACGGAGGGCGGCGGGGACCACGCCGTAGAGGAAAGCGGCCGGCCGGCCGACCCCGGCGGCGCGGAGGGCGAGGAAGGGTCCGCGCGGCAGCTCGTCGAAGATGTCGGCGTAGACCTTGGCCGTCACCGCCCCGAACGGGACCCCGATGGCCAGGATGGCCACCAGGGGGTCGAGCCCCAGGATCGTGATCAGCACCACGGCCCACACCGCCTCGTGCACCGAGCGCAGGGGCAGGGTGATCGAGCGGACGATCCCGCGCCCGATGCGCCCGACGCCACCAGGGACGGCGGAGTCGGCCCACGCCCGGGTGGCCAACATGCCGCCCACCAGTCCGATCCCTACGCTGAGGGCGGTGCCCAGCAGGGCGTAGCCCACGGTGACGAACGTGGAGTCGAGGGTGAGGCGGAGGAAGGTCGGGTCCAGCTCCGGGTGGAGGGCGGCGGCGAAGAAGCGTTGGAGCTGCTCCCATCCCCCGGCGTTCACGAGGGGCTCACGCCCCCAGCCGGTGGCCCACACCGAGGCGCCGAGGGCGGCGACGGCCAACCACAGGAGGGTGCGCCGGGCCCGGGTCGAGGCGTGTCGGGGTCCCGACCCTTCCCCGTCCCCACTGCCTGGGAGCGACCGGTCGCCTTCCGGTGGGGGTGGGCTGGCGGTGGCGGTGACCCCGATTCCCTCCCGGTCACCCATGAGGGTCACGGCCGGCTCAACGGTCGATCAGCTCGTAGAGGTCGGACAGGCGTCCGGCGTCGACCGATGCGGTGCCGAGGTCGAACTGGATCTGCCCGGCGCGCAGGCCCACCACCCGGGAGACAGACTCGAGCGCGAGGTCGATGTCGTGGATGGCGACCAGGACGGCGGCCCCCTGGGAGGCGAGGGCGGCCAGCAGCCCCAGCACCTCGCGACTCCATGCCGGGTCCACGGCGGAGACGGGCTCGTCGGCGAGCACGAGCAGGGGCCGTTGCACCAGGACTCGGGCCAGCGCCACCCGTTGCTGCTGGCCCCCGGACAGGGTCTCGGTCCGGGCCCGGCTGAGATCTCCGATCCCGAGCTGGCGCAGCGCGGCGTCGACCTCGTCCCCGCCCCGCGGTCGGACCAGTGACCACATCGCCTTGGCGAGCGACCACCGGCCCAACCGACCCGCGTTCACGTTGTGGATCACCTGCAGGCTGCCAGGCAGCTGCGGCTGCTGCTGGACCGTGCCCACCTCGCTCAGCACCCGACGTCGCGCCTTCCGGCGTCGGAGGTCCCGGGTGTCCTCGCCCCGGACCGAGACCCGACCGTGGTCGGGCAGGAGCGTGGCGTTGGCCAGCGACAGGAGGGTTGACTTGCCGGCCCCGCTCGGTCCGACGAGCGCCACCACCTCCCCCGCCTCGACCTGCAGGTCGACGCGGTGCAGCACCTCCAGCGCGCCGTAGGACAGCGACACGCCGTCGAGACGCAGTGCCGCGTCAGCTGACGTCAACTGATCAGGCCGAGCTTGCGGCCGATGCTCTCGATCTTGTCGTAGTTCTCGGGCTTGGTCGGGATGAACCGTTCCGCCGAGAACAGCTCGAGAATCTCCGCCTGGGCCGGATCGCTGGCATCGAGACCCAGGATGGCGTCCTCCAGGGCCACCGTGAAGCCGTCCCCGAACGCCTCGTCGAGGTCGGGCCGGGCCACCCAGTGGTAGTCGTAGTAGGTCGGGGTGGTGTAGATCACCTCGACCCGGTCGGTGTCGACCGTGCCCTCCTCCACCGCCTGGTCCCAGACCGCCTTGTTGAGCGCACCGACCTGGTAGGTGCCGGCGTCGACGACGGCGATGGTCTTGTCGTGGGCCCCGGAGAAGCCGATCGTGCCCTTGAGGTCGTCAGGGCTGACGCTGGCCTCGTCCATGAAGAACTGGGGCATGAGCCGACCCGAGGTGGACGACTCGCTGCCGAAGGTCAGGGTCTTGCCCATGATGGCCTCGAGGCCGCCGGTCTCGGTGAAGGGCTCGACATCGGCCGAGGAGTTGGCGATGAACACGCTCTGGAACTCCTCGTCGATGTCGCGCTGGGCCAGCAGCTCGGAGCCCGGGGTCTGGAGGCGCGCCTGCATCCCGGTGAGCCCACCGAACCACACCGCGTCGAGATCGCCGATGCGGAAGGCCGACACCGACGCGGCGTAGTCGGTCACCGGCACGTACTCGACCTCGACCCCGAGCTCGCCCGCCAGGTAGTCGGACACGGGCAACGGAGTGGGGGGCGGTGCGGGGGTGCGGAGTACGGTGGCCGGCCTATGTCCCGCCGGATCGAGATCGAGCTGACGAGCACCCGCGACGACGGGACGTGGACCTGGCGTGCCGCAGGGGCCAAGCAGCCCAAGGGCGTGGTTGACGCCGCCGTGCTCCCCGGGTCCGCCGCGGTGGGCGACGTTCTCCGGGCCGAGGTCGACATGGGCCTCGACGGCACCGAGGTCACCTCCGTGCTTCCCCCCAAGGCGACCCGGTCCGAGCCCGAGCGCCTCGAGCTCGCCACCCACGACCTCTCCGACGACGAGCTGGTCACCTCCAAGCTGGTCGGCAAGAAGGGCCGCCGGGACCGAGACGACGACGGTGACCGCCGCGGCGGGCGCAAGGGTCGAGGGCGCGAGGGCCGCCCCGGGGGCGACGGGCGGGGGCGTGACGGTCGTCCGGGCGGCGAGGAGCGCGGACGAAGCGGCGGCCCTGGTGGCGACGGGCGTGGGCGCAGCGGCCGACCCGAGGGCCGTGATGGCGGTGACCGACGGAGCCGAGACGACCGTGGCGGGCGGGCCGAGGGCGGAGGCCGGGGCGGATCCCGACCAGAGCGGTCACGCCGGCCCCGGCCCGACGACAAGCCCAAGCCCAAGCGCCTGCGGGCGCGCCGCACCCATCGCAAGGCCGTGCTCGACACCCTCGAGGTGCACGAGCGCCCCATCGCCGAGGAGGTGCTGCGGGGCGGGATCCCCGCCGTCCGCCAGGCCGTCGAGAAGCAGAACGCCCAGGCTCGGGCCGAGGGGCGACCCGAGGTCGACCCGGCTCAGCTCGAGGCTCTGGCCGAGCGGCTGCTCCCCCGCCTCCGCACCGCCGAGTGGCGCGACCGGGCCGACGCCGCCCTCGCCGACCTCGACGAGCTCGACCTGCGCGACCTGCGCACCGTCGTGGTCGCCGCCGACTCCGCGGCGCGCGACGACGAGAGCCGGGCCCTGGCCGGCCAGCTCAAGGAGGGACTCGAGCGCCGCATCGAGGCCGACCAGGCCGCCTGGCTGGCCGAGATGGCCTCGCTGCTGGGTGAAGGGCGCGTGGTGCGGGCGCTGCGTGTCAGCTCTCGCCCACCCAAGGCCGGTGTCCCCCTGCCGGCCGACCTGGCCACCCGGCTCACCGAGGCGGCGTCGGGCTCGCTGACCGCCGACACCCCGACCGACCGGTGGGCCACCGTGCTCGACGCCCTGTCCCTCTCCCCCGTCCATGCCCGGGTCGCCCCCGAGTCCGTGCCGGCCGAGCCGTCCGACGAGCTCAAGGCGGCGGTGGCGGCGGCGGGACAGAAGGTCCCGCTGGTGGCCCAGGCCCTCGGCGTGGAACCAATGGCGTCCAAGCCCCGGCGCGGCCCTCGACGCGGCCCCAAGGGCCCCCGCGGCAAGGGTCCCGACAGTCGCCCCGTCCCCCCTCCCCCTCCCGCCCCCGAGGCCCCGGCGGGAGCCGACACCGCACGCCCGCCGGCGGAGGCTCCCGAGGCGGCGCCGCCCGAGCCCGCACCGCCCGCGACCGCGGCGTCGGGTGCGGTGGCCGAGGCCTCCGCGGGGACCGACACTGCTCCCCCAGCGTCGGAGGCCTCTGAGGCGGCGACGCCCGATCCCGCACCGCCCGCGACCGCGGCGTCGGATGCGGTGGCCGAGGCGTCGGCGGACGGGGAGAACGTTCCCACAGCGTCAGAAGCGCCTGAGGCCTCAGAGCTCCCCGACCAGCCGACCGCCCCACAGGACGACGGCGATCTCGCCGGGTGAGGCCGGAACCTGCTTGACCGCTCGGTCAGGTCGGTCGCGTCGGTCGCCTAGGGTGCCCGCGATGGTTGAGTACGAGCTCGACGGCCACATCGCCGTCATCACGATCAAGCGCCCCGAGGCCCGCAACGCGGTCAACACCGCCGTCGCCCAGGGTCTGGAGGAGGCCATCGACCGCCTCGAGGACGACAGCGAGGCGTGGGTCGCCGTCCTCACCGGCGGCCCCACCGAGAAGGGCTGGATCTTCTCTGCCGGCGCCGACCTCAAGCAGATGGCCACCGACCCCGGCGGCATGTCGACCGAGAAGGGCGGCTTCGCCGGCTTCGTGCAGCGGGAGCGGACCAAGCCCGTCATCGCCGCCGTCGACGGTCCCGCCCTGGCCGGGGGCACGGAGATCGTCCTGGCCTGCGACATGGTGGTGGCGTCGCGCGCCGCAGTGTTCGGCATCCCCGAGGTCAAGCGCAACCGGGTCGCCGCCGGTGGCGGGCTGTTCCGCCTCCCCCGCAAGATCCCCCGCAACATCGCCATGGAGCTGGCCCTCACCGGGCGGCTCGACTTCCCGGCCGAGCGGGCCCATCACTTCGGTCTGGTCAACCACCTCACCGACGAGGGCGAGGCCCTCGACCGGGCTCGGGAGCTGGCCGAGCAGGTGTGCACCGCGGCCCCCCTGGCCGTGGCCGAGAGCCGTAAGATCGTCATCGAGGCCACCGACCAGCCCGACGAGGTGGGCTGGAAGATGAGCGTCGAGGGCATCGCCAAGATGTTCGGCACCGAGGACTTCGCCGAGGGCCTGACCGCCTTCGCCGAGAAGCGCGACCCGGTCTGGCAGGGCAAGTAGCCCAGCGGCTCACATCGGAGCGAGTGCGACCGACGAGGAGAGCAACAGCGCTGGTGAGGTGCGACGGGGAACACCCGTCGCATGGCCCCACCGCCGTCACGTCGTTCGCCTCGAAGGGTCCGCACCATGTGCTCCGGATGCTCGCCGTCGCCGGCCTCCGCAGCGGGTCGGGGCGGCGCGTCCGATCAGGCTCGTGTCAAGCGATGGTGGGGATGACCCCGTGGTCGTGGAGGAACTCGGCCAGGCCGGGCGCCAGGTGCAGGGCGGCCACATCGCCCACCGGCACCCATCGGGCCTCGGCCGCATCATCGCCGGCTCGCAGTGCGGCCCGCTCCAACAGGTAGACCTTGAAGTCGAGGATCACCGCGTGGTGCTCCTCATCGAGCAGCTCGGTCCAGCCCACCAGCTCCCCGCACGCGCCCTCCAGGCCGGTCTCCTCCGCCAGCTCGCGCACGACCGCCTCGGCCAGGGTCTCCCCCGGCTCCACCCGTCCCCCCGGCACCGACCAGGTCCCCGCCGCCGGAGCGCGAGCCCGGCGCACCAGGAGCAGGTCAAGGGCGTCGACGACGATGGCGCCCACGGCGACCACCGGCGGGGGCCCGACCGCCTCCGGCGTGGCGGCGCTCACGAGGGGCGGGGCTGCAGGTCCCGGTGGACGAGGATGGCGCGGGCAGTGAGGCCGAAGCGCTCGAAGTAGTTCTTGCTACCGCGCATGCCGGGCAGCACCAGGGCGTCGAGACCTCGACAGCCATGGGCCTCGGCCCAGGCCAGGAGCTCGTCCATGAGGGCTCCGCCCAGGCCGACGTCGCGGAAGCCCGGCTCGACGTAGACATCGCTGATGACGGCCAGGGCAGTGCCGTCGCCCAGCTCCTCCCGGTGCGCGGCGGCGAAGCCGGCGGGGGCCTCGGCGACGGTGCCCAAGAGGACGACCCCTTGATCGAGGTCGGCCTCGGCCAGGTCGGCGTGGAGGGTGGCCGGCAGCGGGTCAGGCCGACCGTGGAGCAGCTGCCACATCGGTCCCCCCCTCTCCTCCCCCAGCTCGTCGCGAGCCAGCTCGGCCAGGCGCACCAACTCGTCGAGGTCGCCCTCGGAGGCGACCCGCACGGCCTCCACGTGACTCAGCGGCTCTGCAGCTGGGCGATCCGGTTCAGGATCGTCTTGCGGCCTCGCCCCGCGGCCTCGTAGCGCCGCACGTCCTCCAGCTCGGACTCGGTGAGGGCACGCAGGCGAGGCACGACCTGTGAGGCGGCCAGGCTGTCGTAGTCGGTGACGGCCAGGTCACCCATGGCAGGGCCCTCGGGCGTGGGGTCGGGGACGACCTCCAGCACCGGGTCGGGCGGGATCGTCGTCTCCGGTGAGGCCGCCGCGCTCGGTGTCGACGCGGCCGACGAGCCTGCGGTGGGTTCGCCGGATCGGGGCACCAGGCCCAGGTCGACAAGGACGGACTCCACCTGTTCCTGCATCGGGCCGAGGCGACGGTTGGCCTCCACCTGGCCCTGGCGGACGGCGAAGCGGCCCACCATGCGGGCCATGGTGACCTGGTTGCGACCCCGCTCGATCAGGGTGGGCATGAGGGTGCGCGCCTCCAGGGCGAGACCCAGCGGTGCGTACACCAGCAAGTCCATCGCCGCCTCGACGGGCGGTTTGTGCTCCTGGTCGGTCATCGGACGCCTTCCACGCGGCCCATGGTGGCCCACAGGGTCGGAGGGGCAGAAATCACCTCGGGCCCCGGACCGGGCCCGGAGGACCTAGACGCAGTCGGCGCAGAGCATCTCGTCGGGATCGGCCAGCTGGCCGGGATGCTTGACGAGGAAGCAGGACTGGCAGGTGAACTCGCCGGGCCGCTTGGGCTGGACCCGACCGCCGCTCTCGGCCGGCGGAGCCTCGACCTGGGGGGCCTCGTCGTCCTCTTCGTCGTCCTCGTCGTCGTTGGCGGCGATCCTGTCCTTGAGGATGGTGTCGAGGTCCTCCTCGACGTCGTCGGGGTCGGGCTCGTCGTCGTCGTCCTCCTCATTGCCCTTGCCCTTGCCCTTCCCCTTGGGGTCGTCGGGCGCGTCGTCCTCGGTCTTTGTGTCGTCCTCGTCCTCGTCCTCGTCCTCGTCCTCCTCCTCGGTGTCGGCATCCTCGACGACCTCATCGTCGAGGACCACGTCCTCAGCGAGGTCGGCGTCCTCGTCGAGGTCCTCGTCGGCATCCTCGTTGGGAGCAGCGTCATCGACGACGCCGTCGTCGTCGATCGGGTCGTCTTCAGCCATGAGATCCTTCGTCATCGGCCCCTGTGGGGCGGTCGCGGCGGATCATAGGCGGCGATCTCCTCGATGCAACCCGGCTCGCGCCGCGGCCGCCTGTGGCATCGTTCACGCTCGGCGGCGGGCTCCGGCGGGGGTCAGAACCGGCGCCGGAGCGCCAGCACGTTGGCCACGTAGGTCTCGGTGTCGGAGAAGTGTCCGTTGGCCTGGACCGAGGCGAGGCCCTGGTAGTACCCGGCGAGGGCGTCGTCCGTGCTGGAGGTGCGGGCCAGCAGCCAGCGCAGGTAGCGAGCGGCCATGCGGATGTTGTCGTCGACGACGGTGGGATCGAGGTCGACGCCGATGAGCTGCTCCACGTGTTCGACGGTGCCGGGTAGCAGCTGGCCGATCCCCATGGCCCCGTGAGGCGACACCAGATGGTTCTGCCAGCCCGACTCCAGCCAGGTCATGGCCTCGAGCAGGTCGAGGGGGATGCCGTTGGCCGCCGCCCAGTAGGCGAAGGTGGGACGGTACGACAGCCGGGTGGGCGAGGCGGCAAGGCGGGCCGGCAGCCCGGCGGTGGAGCTCGATCCCGCGACCGGCACGGTGAGCCCAGTGCCCGGGATGATCAGGTCCGCGTCGCCGAGACCGTTGGCGCCGGCCAGGGCGGCCACCGTGGTGCCGTAGCGCACCGCGATCCCCGACAGTGTCTCGCCCGGGCTCACCCGGTGGCCGTCGGACGGCGTGTGGGTGGCCACATCGACCGGAGTGGCGGCGACCTCGACTGCCGCCGTCGGAGCCGGCGCGAGTGCGGCCGGTGCCGCGGCCGGAGCGGCGGTCCCGGCCGCGCCGGGGTGGGCCGGGATCACGATCGCCAGTGCCGCGGCGGCGGGCGCCAGCATGGCCAGGGAGGCGATCCGGCGCCGCCGTCGGGACCTCAGCCGGCCACCACGGGTGGTCGCGGGTCGGGTCGCCGCTCGGGGGTCTCGGGTCTGCTCGGTCGTCATCGGCACTGCCTCTGGGTCGTGGCCCGGAAAGTGGCCGAGCAAGATACACCCTGGCGCGCGATCTGTGAACCCCCCTCGTTGGCCGAGGGGCACCGAGAGTGCGTCACCGACCGCGCGAATGGCCCTACGACCCGTATCGTCCCAGGTCAGAACATGCGCGCGCCGGCGGGTGAGCTCAGCGCGAGTGCCGGCGGGCCTCGGCCCGCCGCTCGGCATCGAGGCGCTCCAGCGCCGGCTCGGGGGTGTGGTCGACGTGGCGCATCAGCTCGGCCACCGCCGGGTGGCCGGCCTCCTCGGCGATGAGGCGGTGCATGTCCTGGGCCACCTCCCGGTACGCAGGGTGACCCTGGGGGGTGGAGCGCAGCTCGAGCATGTGCATGGCCTCACGGGCGTTGAGCTGCATCACGAAGCGGACCTTGTAGGCCAGGCACGTGGCGTAGGGCGCCTGGGCCGGGAAGCGGTCCATCAGGGCGTCGTGGAGCTCGGCCGAGCGGGCCATGGCCTCGTCGAACTCGGCGGTGTGGCCCGCCAGGTCCACCGCCTCGGGCCGGGTGTAGCCGTGGCGGGGGCTGAGGGCCTGCCACTCGACGGTGAGCATGCGGTGGCGCTGGAGGTCCCGAAAGGCCCCGTAGTCGGCCAGCACATCGAAGCGGTAGGTGAGTCGCTCGAGGGCCCGGCCCGGCTTGTGGCGCCGGTTGGACCGGTCCCCCACGTAGGCGTGCACCACCTCCAGGCGCTCGGCGGTGGTCATGTCCCGCACCCGCCGCTCGACCTGGGCCTCGGGCACGTGGGTGGAGGGGTAGAGCATGGCCGTCACCAGCCTGACCTCGGCGTCGGGGTCGAAGCTGGTGAGGGTCACACCAGGTGCCGGCTCCGGCGTGGTGTCGAACGGGAAGAACCGGGCCGCCAGCTCCTCGGTGGCAGAGCGGGTGCTGGCCAGGTAGGTGCTCCAGGCCACTCCCCGGTCGTCGAGGTCGACCCGCTTGAGGAACGACGGGATCACCTTGCGCAGGTCGCTCAACATGAGCTCGGCGTAGCTGCGGGCCTCAGGCAGGGGGTGGGTCCGCATGCGCAGGAGCAGCTGCTCGTAGCCCTGGCCGGTGCCGTAGATGCCGACGTTCGACAACGAGGCGGCGGGCAGGATGCCTCGCAGAGCGTCGAAGGCCTTGGCCCGCACGGCCTGGCGGTAGACCAGGTCGGAGTCGCCCGCCTCCTTGGGGAACCGGTCCCGGAAGAAGTCCTGGAGGCGCGGCACGAGGGCCGCGTAGGTGTCGAAGAGCCGGTCCATGTCGCCGACGTAGCGGGTGCCGAGGGGTGAGCCCAGGATGTCCGGATCCCGGAGGTAGCGGTAGCGCCCCCCCAGGCGGCTGTCGTAGGCGATGTAGCGGGTGGACTGCTCCAGGTAGGCCATGAGCCGGCCCCACTCGAGGACCTTGGTGAGCAGGTTCGAGGCCTGCTCGCAGGCCAGGTGGACCCCGCCCAGCTGGGCCACCGAGTCGTCGCCGTACTCGAAGAAGATCCGGTCGTAGAGCTCCTCGGCTCGACGCAGCCCCACGGTGGCGTCGATGGTGGCGTCGCCGCTGATGTCGAGCTCGCCCACGAACTCGTCGAGGAACAGTCGGCGCAGGCTCTTCGACGAACGCGAGTAGCGGGCAAACAGCGCCCCCTTCACCACCTCCGGCAGGTTGACCAGGGCGAACACCGGTCCGTCGAGGTTCGTGAAGTACCGCCGGAGCACGTCGCCCTCCTCGGACGTGAACTCCTCGGGCACGTAGACCGACACGGCCGGTGACCCTAGGGCCTCGCCCGCGTGGGCCCGCGGACCGCGCTGCGTGCCGATGCCGACGGTTCGGGACGCTTCTCGCGACGGATCCGACACGTATGCGTGCAGGATTCGTCGCGAGATGAGAGCGACCGTGGTCCTCTTGACAGCGCCGGTAACGTCGCACTCCCCCGATCGGCGCCGGTCGGGGGTCGTCGTCATGTCTGCACCGCTCTCTCCCTCACCGTCCCCCTCCGTCGACCTGGAGGTCGAGCGCGCCGAGCTGGCTCGCGCCCGGGAGGCCGTGCAGGCCAAGCTGGCGACCCTGGCCGGCATCTCGGGCGGCGGGGCCGACGCCCTGGCCGACGAGTACATCGACGCGGTGGTGCGGGGTGCGGTCGAGAAGCTCCAGCAGGAGCTGGTGGTGTTCGGTCGCATCGACGACGACCGACCGTGGCGGGTCGGCCTCTACGGCATCGACGACGGCGGAGACCAGCTGGTGATCGACTGGAGGTCGCGCTTCGCCGGCGGCTTCTACCAGGCCCGCTTCGACGACCCCATGGGCCTGGACCGCCGGGTCACCTACGTCGGCTCCATCACCGACTTGTTCGTGGAGGACTTCTCCCGAGGCGAGGTGTCGGGCTCCTCACCCCTCATGGCCGAGTTGTCCCGCAGTCGCGGCTCGGAGATGCGGGCCGCGGTCGCCACCCTCCAGTCCGAGCAGGACGAGCTGGTGCGCCTCGACCCCACCGAGCGCCTCGTCCTCCGAGGAGGACCGGGCACGGGCAAGACCGTCGTCGGGCTCCACCGAGCCGCCTGGCTCGTCTACAACGACACCCGCCTCACCGCCGGGCGCATCCTGGTGATCGGTCCCAGCGACAAGTTCCTGCGGTTCGTGTCGGCGGTGCTGCCGACCCTCGGCGAGGCCCGCATCACCCAGACCACCTTCGACCGCCTCCTGGGGCCGTCCACCGGGCCCGGCAGCGACGAGCGCTGGCTGGCGCTGCTTGACCGCTTCGAGGAAAGCCTCTACGCCCCGGCGGAGGTCAAGGTCGGGCTCCGCCGCATCGGGGAACCGGAGGTGACCGAGCTCATCGACTCGTTGCGGTCCCGGCCGCTGCCCTGGCGCGAGCGACGCAAGGTGTTCCTCTCGGTGCTGGCCAACCGGCACGGGTTCGAGCACACGGGTGAGCTGAGCCAGGCCACAGCCCGGGTCTGGCCCACCATGACCACCAACCAGGCGTGGCGGAAGATCCGGAACCGGTCGACGCTCGAGGCCCTCGGCGCCGACGACGAGTGGATCGCCGCCTGGCGCGGGGTCGACGGTGATGGTGCCCTGCACGACGAGGTCCGGGCCCGGTTCGAGGGGGTGCCGTCGACCTACGGGCACGTGATCGTGGACGAGGCCCAGGACATGACGCTGCTCCAGCTGCGCGCCGTCCAGCGCCGGTCCGCCGGTGTGTCCCTGGTCGGCGACGACGCCCAGCGCTCCCACGCCAACGGGATCGGTCTGCGCCGCGCCGCCTCGGTCCTCGACGTGGAGCCGGCGGTCATGGCCACCGCCTACCGCATGTCAGCCGAGATCGCCGACTGGCTCAACACCCACGCTGACCGCCACGAGATCGATGCCGTCGTCCTCGTCGGCATCCGCCCCACCGGAGTCCCGGTGGCCGAGACGAACGACCCCGAGGCGGCCCATGCCGACCTGGCCGGGCGGTGGCCCAACGTGGCCCTGATCCGCGCCAGCGACGCCTGGACCCACAAGGGCGTCGAGTACGACGGCGTGGTGGTCGACGCCCGGGGCATGGACCCCGCCCAGCTCTACCTGGCTGCCTCCCGCGCCGCTCACCAGCTCGTCGTGGCCACGCCTCAAACTTGACGGGGCTCGGGGTCAGCGTCGACGGTCGGCGAAGTCGGCCTGGACCCGGGCCAGAGCGTCGGGGTCGAGCCAGAGGTCGGCCACGGTGGCGGCCAGGGACCTGGCCCCGTCGAGGACGGCCCGGTCGCCCTCCGGGCCCCGAGCGTGGCCCACGAAGGCCTTGGTGTGGATGGCCACGTCCGGGGGCGAGACCGCGATCATGGGATGGATCGAGGGCACGTGCTGGCTCACGTTGCCCATGTCGGTGGACCCGAGGACCGGAGCAACGCCGGGATCGCCGGGGCGGGCCGGGGTGCGTCCCACCCGGCCGGCGTTGGCGACGTAGAGGTCGTCGAAGGAGTCGAGGCCCACCAGCTCGTCGTAGGCAGGCTCGTACCAGTCCATGTCCATGGTGCAGCCGGCCGCATCGGCGCCGGCGGCCAGGCACGCCGTGACCCGGTCGCGCAGAGCGTCGAGCCCCTCCTTGGTGGGCGACCGCACGTACCACTGGGCCCGGGTGCGGTCGGGGACGATGTTGGCGGCGTCGCCCGCCTCCAGGAAGATGCCGTGGATGCGTTCGGCCGCGCCGATGTGCTGGCGCAGGGCGGCCACGTTCACGTAGCCCAACACGGCCGCGTCGAGGGCGTTGCGGCCCCGCTCGGGTGCCGCCGCGGCGTGGGCCGCGTGGCCGGAGTAGGTGACGGTGACCCGCTGGATGGCCAGGCTGTCCATGGTGCGGAGGTCGGCCCCGGCGGGGTGGACCATCACTGCGGCATCGACTCCCTCCAGGGCACCGGCATCGATCATCAGCTGCTTGCCCCCGCCCCCCTCCTCCCCCGGGGTGCCGAGGATCAGCACCCGGCCGCCGGCGTCGGCGGCCACTGCGGCCGCAGCCAGTCCCGCCCCGAGTCCCGCGGCGGCGATGATGTTGTGCCCGCAGGCGTGGCCCAGGCCGGGCAGGGCGTCGTACTCGCAGCACACCACGACGGTGGGACCCTCGGTGCCGGCGCGCGCCACGAAGGCGGTGTCCAGGCCGTAAGCGGAGCGCTCGACGGCGAGGCCCTCGGTCTCCAGAACATCGGTGAGCGTGTCGTGGGCGTGGTGCTCCTCGAACGCCAGCTCGGGTCGTTCGTGGATGCGATGGGAGATGTCGATCAGGACATCGGCCAGCCGGTCGACCTCGGTGTCGATGCGACCCTTGACCTCGTCGGCGACAGCGCTCATCGTCCCGAGGCTACCGACCGTCTGCGCCCTGCTCGCGAGGGGTCAGTGGGTGAGGACGATCTTGCCCTGCATGGCGCCGGCGCGGAGGTGCTCCAACGCCTCGGGGTAGGCGTCGAGGCCGTGCTCGCTGTCGACGGCGATGGGCAGGCCCGCCTCCACCAGCCGGGTGACCTCGGCGAACTCTTCGTAGGACGCCATGGTGGAGCCGATGACCTCGATCTGCTTGAACCAGAGCCGGGGCAGCGCCAGCTCCACGGTGCCACCCGAGGTCGCGCCGCACACCACCAGGCGTCCCGCGGGCACGAGGGCCCGCAGCGATTGCTCCCATGTGGCCGCACCCACGCTCTCGGCGACCACGTCGGCCTCCACGTCCCAGCGGTCGGCCTCCGAGTCGAGCGCGCCGGCGGCGCCCAGGGCGATGGCCGCGTCGCGCTTGGCCGGGTCGCGGGAGGTCACCACGACCCGCGCCCCGGCCGCCTGACCGAGCGCCAGCAGGGCGTTGGAGACCCCGCCGCCGATGCCCACCACCAGCAGGGTCTCCCCCGCGCGCAGGCGGGCCCGGCGCAGCATCCGCCATGCCGTCGAGTAGGCCACCGGGTAGGCGGCGCACTCGGCCCAGGTCCGCACCTGGGGGCGGGTGACCAGGTTGCGAGCGGGGACCACCAGGTGGGTGCCGTGGCCGCCCCAACGGTTCTCACCGACCAGGCGCATGCCGGGCGCCGCGGGAGCGTCGATGCCGAACCGGGCCAGCGCCGCGACGCTCGTCACCGTGGGGTTGACGACCACCTCGTCGCCGTCGGACCACCCCACCACGCCCTCACCGCACCCGTCGATGACACCGGCCACGTCGCAGCCGGGCACGTGGGGGAAGTCGGGGGGCGTCGGTCGACCCACCGTCAGCCAGTGGTCCATGTGGTTGAGGGCGCTGGCCACCACCCGCACCCGCACCTCGCCCGCCGCCGGCTCCGGGTCGGGCAGGGTCCCCCACCGGTACTCGCCGGGGGCCTCGTCGAGCATCCACGCGTCCATGCCCGCTCCCTAGGGCACCCACCCCTGGCCCGGCAAGCCCGTGGCCGCACGGCGGTCGGCGACGGCGCGACCGGCACGGCGGTACTGGCGCACCGTCAGGATGCCGGCGACCAGCCCGAGGGCGGCGACGACGGCGCCGGAGCCGCCCACGACGACGAGGAACCGCCCGCCGTCAAGGCCGTCGGCCTCGTGGCACCGCTGAGCGATCTTCGCGGCCAGGTCGGCGGCCGAGATGTGGTCGTAGCTCGTCCCGTCCACCTCGGCGACGAAGCGGTCCGGAGCCCGGTCCGGCGGCACGTCGAGCCGTGTGGTGATGGTGGTCTCGATGGTCTCCTGGTCGACCTCCACGAGGAGCTGCCCGTCCTCGGGGATGGGCTCGGTGAGCTCGGTCTGGACCTGCCAACCGACGGGATCAGGGTCTCCCACCGCGACGAGGCGGACCTCGTCCAGGCGGGTCGGGACGGGGGCGCGGGGCGGACCCTGGGCCGGGCCCGACGAGATCCCCACCGGATCGGTCGGGCCGTTCCCCACCGACCAGAGCACCGTCCGTCCGAAGCCCTCGGTCAGGTGCACCAGCCGCATCTCGTCGGCCCGTTCGCCGCCGAAGCTGCAGTCCGTCGACCCGACCACCAGGGTGCCGTTGGCGTCCCGGCCGGCCACGACCACCAGCACGTCGGAGAGGCTGCACCCGCTCACCATGGCCGGCAGGGCGACGGCCAGGGCTGCGAGCACGACCAGCCCCCGAGCACCCCGTCGTCGCCCGCATGCCCCGACGCTAGGTGATCACCGAGGGCCGGGGTCGTCGCCGAGGCGGGGGTGGGCACCCATCCGACCGGGGGTCAGATCGCCACCGACACGGCGTCGGGCTCGAGGCGCGCGGCGACGGTGCGGGCCTCGCCCACCCGCTCCCCGTCGAGCCAGGCGCCGGTGGGACGGTCCAGCTCGACCGTCCACGCCGCGACCCGCCGCGCGACGAGATCCGGATGGGGGACGTGGGTGCCGGAGGGGAGGCGGCGGCGAGCCTTCCACCGGTCGCCGAGGGACAGGTCGCCGTCGAGCAGGTCGAGGCGCCCGTCACCCGGATGGGCCCGGGGGGCCACGTCCCACGGGCCCAGGTGCTCGGCGTTCATGAGGGCGACGACCCGGCCCCGCCACCACGACCGGCGCAGCACCAGGTGGGCGACGAACAGGTGGACCCGGCCGTCGAGGAGGACGACGCCGAGATCCACGGTGAGCAGGGTGGGGGCGTCGCGGAGCCGGGCCTCGTCGCCCCGGCCGCCGACCGTGCGGCACAGGTCGCCGCCCAGGAGTCCGAGGGTGGGGAGGGGCTCCGAGGCCCGCCGTGCTTCCTCCAGGACGGCGCGCGCCTCGGCGTCGGAGTGCACCGCCACCAGGCCCTCGGGGGCGGGGCCCACGCCGCCCCAGTCGCGACCCCGTTCGACGGTCACCGGACCTCGGCCGGCGCGGCGGGACTGGGGCTGTGTCCCCCGGTGGTGGCCAGCGACGAGGCGGCCACCACCCCCCGCTGCAGCGCCTCGGCCCCGGCCCGGGCCGACCGGCTGGTGGCCGGGTCGGCGGCGGCGTCGCCGATCTGGCGCAACAGGTCGATCAGCTGGCGCACGTTGCGGACGAAGTCACCGCCGGTCATCTCCTCGTCGTCGAGCACGGCGTCGAGGTCACGGCCCGACGCCCAGGCGTGGGCGACGCGCAGGAAGGTGGGATCGGGGGCACGGGTGCCGGGCAGACCGGCGTCGTGCTCCTCGGCTCGCAGCCCGTCGGCCCGGGCCATCACCGCCTCCACCTGCTGGCGGGTGTGACGATCCGGGAACCAGGGTGGGGGCGGTGGCACCTTGCTGCGGTGCTCGTAGGTGAAGCACGACACCACCCCCGCCAGGGCCGCGGGATCGAGCCCGTCGAGGAGGCCGGCGGCCAGGCAGTCGGCGATGAGCAGATCGCACTCGTGGAAGATCCGGACGAGGAGGGCGCCCCGCGCCGTCAGCGACCACCCCTCCACCATCCCCCGGCGCTCCAGCACACCGAGCACGGCATCGAGCTCGCGCGACACCGACCCGGCCGAGCCCTCGATCCGTCGGTCGATGTCGGCCAGCTCGCGCCGCACCCGGTCGGCCTGGCCGAGAGCACGCAGGTGGGCGGACGCGTCGGGGCACGACGCCACGGGATGACCGGGTGCCACCGCGTCGCCCGGGTGCTGCCCGTTCTGATCCCTGCCCTTGCGCCGAGCCCCCCGGACCCGGGCCAGGCTCTCGGCCACCTCGTGCTGGAAGGCCCGGTTGTTGGGCGCGTAGGGCAGCGGGAGCTCCACCTCGCCGGCCCGCGCGAGGACCTCGTGGATGTCGTCGCTGCCGATGGTGCGGGCCCGGCCGCGGTCGTCGACGGCGTGGAGCCGACCTCGCTCCGCACCCCGCCAGCCCACCGAGAGCACGGCCAGGCGGGAGCCGCCGAGCCACACCACATCGCCGGGTCGGAGTCGGGCCAGCGCGGTCAGGACATCGTGGCGCGACGCCGTCCCCCGCCGGACCTCGTCGTCGCGGCGGCGCAGACGCCGGTACTCCTCCACGTCACCCCGGTCGCAGTGGGCCTCGTCGACCAGGCGGTCGAGGGCGGCCTCCCGGGTGTCGCGCCGGGTCCGGAGGCGCACGACGCTGCGATCGGACTGGAACTGGGCGAAGGACCGGTCGAGCAGGCGGTGGGCCTCTTCCCGGGGGTGGCGCCGGACCAGGTTGGCGGCCATGTTGAAGGTCGGCCGGAAGGCTGAGCGCAGGTCGAAGCGGCGGCTCATCACCAGGTCGGCGACCTGTTGGAACCGGGTGAAGGGGCTCCAGAGCACCAGCGCCCGGCCCACGGAGTCGATCCCTCGTCGCCCGGCGCGGCCGGTGAGCTGGGTGTACTGGCCGGGGGTGAGGGGCTCGTGGGCCTCGCCCGTGAACTTCGAGAGGGTCTCGATGACCACCGACCGGGCCGGCATGTTGATGCCGAGGGCGAGGGTCTCGGTGGCGAAGACCACCTTGACCAGGCCCTGCACGAAGCAGGCCTCCACCGCTTCCTTGAAGGGCGGCACCATGCCGGCATGGTGGGCGGCGATGCCCTGCTCCAGCTGGGCCAGCCACAGGTCGTGGTCGAGCACGTCCAGGTCAGCCTCGCTGAGCAACGCGGTGTGGGCCTCGGCGATGACCCGGATGCGGCGCCGCTCCGCCGGGTCGGTGAGGCGGACGCCGGCCTCCAGCAGGCCCCGGGCCGCGTCGTCGCAGCCCCGCCGGCTGAACACGAAGCAGATGGCCGGCAGCAGGTTCTCCTCCTCCAGGTGCTCCACCACCTCCAGGCGGCGGGGGGTGGCGTAGCGGCGCCGGCTGCGGGACCGGTGGTCGCGCCGGGACGTCAGGCTCTCGGCATCGAGCTTCTCCCCCACCGGGTTGGGCTCGCCGTCGACCACCACCGGGAGGACGACCATGTCCCGCGTGGCCCGGTCGCGGGCCGCGTAGAGGTTGGAGAGCTCGACCGGTCGCCGGTGCTCCACCACCGTCACCGTCCGGCCGCGCACCGCCTCGATCCACGCCGCCAGCTCCTCGGCGTTGGAGACCGTGGCCGACAGGGCGACGAGGCGGACCGAGGATGGCAGGTGGATGATGACCTCCTCCCAGACCGGACCCCGGTAGCGGTCCTGGAGGTAGTGCACCTCGTCGAGGACGACCAGGCCCAGCCCGTCGAGGGCGGGAGACCGGGCGTAGAGCATGTTGCGCAGTACCTCGGTGGTCATGACCAGCACCGGCGCGGTGCTGTTGACCGTGGTGTCGCCGGTGACCAACCCCACCCGGGCGGCCCCGTGGCGGGCCCGGAGGTCGGCGAACTTCTGGTTGGAGAGGGCCTTGATCGGGGTGGTGTAGAAGGCCTTCCGACCCTGAGCCAGGGCCCGGTCGACGCCGTGGTCGGCGACCACCGTCTTGCCCGACCCGGTGGGTGCGGCGACGAGGACCGACGCCCCCTCGTCGACGGCGGCGATGGCCTCGCGCTGGAAGGGGTCGAGGGTGAAGCCCCTGTCCTCCGACGTCGACGCGGCGGGGTACCCATCGTGGCCGCCCGTGGCGGTCACGCGGCAGCCGCCTCTGCCCTCCTGCGCCTCCGGTCCCGGACCCGGCCGATGATGATGGAGACCTCGTAGAGGAGGCACATGGGGATCGTTAGGGCCAGCATGCTGATCGGGTCGCCCGAGGGGGTGGCGACCGCCACGAAGACGGCCACGATCACGATCACGTAGCGCCGGATGCGACGCAGGGTGTCGGTCGTGACCGCGCCGAGGACGTTGAGGGTGGTCACGATGAGCGGGAACTCGAAGCCGATGCCAAAGGCCAGCATCATGAAGACGATCAGCTTCAGGTACTTCTGGGGCGTGTAGAACTCGACGAAGTTGCCGTCGCCCCCGATGGACTGCAGGAACTCGAGGGCCTTGGGCAGGGTCCAGAAGGCGATGGCCGCGCCGGTGGCGAACAGGACGGTGCCCACGGTCATGAACGTGACGCCGTAGCGCTTCTCGTTCTCGTAGAGGCCGGGTGACACGAACTTCCAGAGCTGCCACAGGATCATGGGCATGGCGAACATGATCCCGGCGTAGGTCGTGAGCTGGATGCGGATCTGGAAGCCGGTCAGAGGCCCGTCGGCCAGCAGCGCACCACCGGACAGGGCGTCGACGAGGTTGTCGTCGGGGGCGGTGGAGCGCAGCGGACCCAGTAGCAGGTCGAAGATGGGCTGGTAGAGGAACCAGGCCACCACGGCCCCGATGCCCACCGCGTAGAGGGCCCGCATGAGCCGGGTCCGGAGCTCCGCGATGTGCTCGACCAGGGACATGTTCCCGGCCTCGGTGTCCATGCGGGGGGTCGTCTCGGCGCTCATGACGGGGGGCGGTCAGCCCGCAGCTCGGGTGCCGCCCTCGTCGCGGCCGTGGAGGGAGGTCACCCGGGTGGGGCTGTCCGAGGGGTGGACGTCGCGGACAGGGCGGTCGGAGGTCTCGTCCGCTCCGGCCCGGTCCTCTGCGACCCAGCCCTCGTCGGGCTGATCCCCGTCGGCGGGACGGGACGGTGGGTCGGACGGGACGGGCTCGTCGTCGTCGAGGGCGGCGTGGCGGGGGTCGTGCTCGGTGGCCGAGGTGTCGATCACGCCGTCCTCGTCGTCGAGGTCGGCACCCACCACCCGGACCTCCTCGTCGACGTCGGCCCCGATCACCCGCACCTCGTCGTCGACGTTGCCGGCGCCGAGGCGCTCCTCGCCGGGCCGGAACGGTGCGTCGTCGGGGTCCATGGCCCGGCGGATCTCGTCCTGGAACCCCGAGGACAGGCGACGGAGCTGGGCCACATACTTGCCGATCTCACCCATGGCCTTCGGGAGGCGCTCGGGGCCGAGGATCAACAGGCCCAGGAGCAAGATGGCGAACAGCTCACCACCGCCGACGTTGAACATGGGACGAGCCTACCGAACGACCCCACCGGCACCCCTGCGGGTGGGCCCCTCAGCGGGAGGGGTCGACCGACCGGACGGTCAGGTCAGCACGGGCCTGCGCCGTCATCGCCACCTCGTCACGCACGGCGGCGGTCGGCACCGACAGGGCGACCGCTCCATCGCTGGCGGCGCCCAGGGCCACGACGGCAGCGTCGGCCCGAGCCACGGCCCGCCAGGCCAGGGCCAGGCCCACGAGGGTGGCCAGCACGGCGCCGGTCCAGATCCACATCACGGCAAGAGAGTAGGTCGACACGATCAGCCGCCCGGTCAGCCCTCGACCAGCCGGCCCAGCTCAGTCGTGAGCCGGCCGTCGTCGCCGAGGAGGCGGTGGAAGTCCAGGAGGTCGTCGTGGTCGATCGGGTTGCCCTCCCGACGCTCGTCGAGCTCGGCCGGCAGGCGCCAGCGGTGCAGGCGGACGCCTGAGGCGATCAGGAGCTCCACGACCCGCGGCTCGGCCGGCTTGGCCATCGCCATCGCACAGCCCGGGCACCGGAACGTGTAGGACCCGTGGCCGTTGTCCACGCACACGCGGACGACGACCTCGCCGCTCATGATCTCGATGTCACCGCAGTCCGCGCAGGTCGCCCTGATCGTGGCCATTGCTCTCCTCCGTCATCGGGACGGTCCACCCGCCGCGTCCCTCACCCCGTCGGCCGCAACGCCAACCAGTTGAGGCCTTACGGCTGACGAGCGTCTGACGTTCGGCACGGAGCCGGTCGTCGGACTGGTGCGAAGATGGCGTGATGCCCCTGCGCCACCCGTCGCTCCAGCAGCCCCCGATCGGCTTCGCCCATCGGGGCGCTCGCGCCCACGCTCCGGAGAACACCGTCGAGGCCTTCGCCCTGGCCCTCCGCCTGGGGGCGACCGGGCTGGAGACCGATGCCTGGGTCACCACTGACGGCATCACCGTGCTCGACCACGATGGCCTGGTCGGACGTCGCCCCCGACGCCGATCGATCGCAGGCCTGACCCGGGCCGATGTGCCCCCGGAGGTGCCCTCGGCCTCGGAGGTGGTCGCCCTGCTCGACGACCCGGTGCACCTGTCGGTGGACATCAAGGATCCTGCGGCCGCCGCTCCGCTCATCGAGGCCCTGGCCGTCGGCGACCCGACCCGACTGTCACGCGTGTGGTTGTGCCACCACGATCACGATCTCCTGCTGTCGTGGCGGGAGCGGGCGGGGCCGGTGCGCCTGGTCGACTCCACCCGGCGCAAGGCCCTGGACCAGGGGCCCGAGCGCCACGCGGCCCGGCTCCGGTCCCTCGGGATCGATGCCGTCAACCTCCACCACAGCGACTGGACCGGCGGGCTGGTCACCCTCTACCACCGCTTCGGCGTCCGGGCCTGGGGGTGGGACGCCCAGCACCCCCGCATCCTCGACGGTCTCCTCGACATGGGCATCGACGCCCTGTTCTCCGACCACGCCGACCGCCTGGCCGACTCCCTGGCCCGCGCCGCCGCCCAGGGCCCGGTCGCGCCCTAGCATCCCTAGAACAGGGTGATCTCGGTCAGCGGCCAGATGCGGACGAAGGCCCGGCCCACGATGGCGGGCTCCTCCACCGAGTGGGTGGACCAGCAGCGGGCGTCCTGGGACCGGGGCCGGTTGTCGCCCATGACGAACACCGAATCGTCGGGGACGACCCACTCGGGCTCGCCACCACAGATGGGCTCGGTCTCCACACCGTCGGGCAGGTAGGGCTCGTCCAGCTTCTCGCCGTCGATGTACACGTCGCCGTCGCGCAGCGACACCGTCTCGCCCGGCAGACCGACGACCCGCTTGATCAGGTCCTCGACCTTCTGACCGTCGATCACCATGGTGGGCTCGCCCGGCGGGACCTCGAAGACGATGATGTCGCCCCGGTTCACGTCGTGGAGCTTGTAGCTCAGGCGGTTGACGATCACCCGATCGCGGCGCCCGGCGCCCATCAGGGTGGGCTCCATCGACCCGGAGGGGATCCAGAAGGTGGTGAAGAGGAAGGTCCGCACCAGCAGGGCCACCACCACTGCCCCTCCGATCACTGCCACCCACTCGATGGCGGAACGGATCCGCCGGTCCGCCGCCGACGGCGGGGCGGGCTCATCGGGATGGTCGGGGTCCTCGGCGGCCCCGGCGGAACCGTCGACCTCGTCGGCGGTGTCGCCGCCCTCCTCCGATGAGCGCTCCCCCTCGGGCGGGACCTCGTCGATCCACGCCTCACCGGCGGAGCGGGACGGGGGGCCGGCCACGGACGAACTGCCGGCCACGGACGAACTCGAGGAAGGAGGGTCGTCCGAGGGGGTCACCGGGGCCACGCTAGCGTCGGGGGGCGCGGTCCTCGTAGCGGGCCAGGACGCGCTCGGCGGCCACCACCCCCGGGTCCTCGGTCCCCAGATCCGGATCGAGGTGGACGATGTGAGCGGCGTCGCCCAGGCGCAGCAGCAGACGTTCGGCCCAGCCCCGAGACACCACCACGAGGGTCGCCCGCAGGGACCCGTCGGGGCGGACCTCCAGATCCTCGACCGGGTAGCTCTCGACCACCCACTGGGCCTCTGACCCCAGGTCGAGGAGCATGCGGGGGGCATGGCGGTGGGGACGCAGTGCGGTGGGCGGGTCGAGGTCGGCGGGCACCTCGACCTCCTCGTCGAGCACCGTGGCCGTCACGATGCGGTCGACGCGGAACTGCCGCTCGGCGTCGGCTCGGCGGCAGTGCCCCCTCAGATACCAGGCGCCCCGCTCCCGGAACAGGGCCCAGGGCTCGACCACCCGCTCGGTGCGGGTGTCGTGCTCGACGCTGAGGTGGGTGATGTCCACCGCACGGCGGCCCTCGACGGCAGCTTCGATCGCGATGAACACCTCGGTGTCGCCCACCCCCAGGTCGACGTCCACCTGCTGGCCGACCTGGATGCCGAGGGCCGCCGCGACCTTGTCGAGGGCGCCGCCCAGGGCGCCCGAGCTGCGATCCATCCCGGCCAGGGCGGAACCGGCCGCCACCAGGGAGAGGGCCTCGGCCGGGGTCAGGCGCAGGGGCCGGTCGAAGGCGTGGAGGTGGACGAAGACCCGGTCTCCCTCCACGTACATCTCGACGGGCATGTCGACGAACTCGTCGCGATCGGCCCCGATCATCGACGCCATCTCCAGGTCGCGGTGCAGCTCGGCCTCCTCCACGCCGAAGTGGGCCGCGGCCTCGGTGGCGAGGGGGCCGTCGCGCTCGGCGATCCAGAGCACCTCGGCCAGGACGCGCTGCATGCGCTCGACCGCGGTCTCGCGCCGGGGGGAGCTCACGGTCGGGGACCCGTCGCCGCGACGCGGGCGCGGAGCACGGTGACGAGGTGGTCGCGCACCTGGGGCGGCGAGAGCACCTCGGCCTCGTCGAGGAAGCCGAGCACGAAGCTCACGAGGGCGTCGAGGCTGCGGACCCCGAGGGCCAGCACCACCGCACCGTCGGCCTCCTCCTCGACGGGGGCACCGGGGGCGGCCCGCCGGGCGGCGTCGGCCCGGACCGCGTCGATGCGCACGCGCACCTCCGTGGTCGGACCCTCCCCCATGGCCCACGGCTCGTCCAGAGCGTCGACGGCGGTCACCGGTCGGGCCTCGAAGCCCCCTGGGTCCCCGGTGCGGACGGCTCCGCCCAGCCGGTCCAGTCGGAACTGGCGCTCGGCCTGGCGGCCGGTGTCCCAGGCGTTCAGGTACCACCGACCCTTGGTGAAGCGGAGCCGCAGCGGGTGGACCAGGCGGTCCTCCTCGCGGTAGCGGAACTCGGCCGCCCGGCGTTCGGCGACGGCCTGGAAGAGCGACACGACGGCCTCGTCGACTGGCAGCTCGGTCGGCACCGCTCCTCCCCGTGCGTCGTCGGCGACGCCGGCACCCAGCTTGGTGACCCCGCCGGAGGGGTCGATGCCCGCGAGGCGGACCGCCGATGCGGCCACGACCAGGGCGCGACGCTCCTCGATGGTCAGACCCGGGTCGGCCAGGTAGGCGTCGTCGGGCCGGAGCCGGTAGCCGTCGATCGGGGGATCCGAGCCGGGCACGGTCTCGGGGCGGACGGGATGGCCGAGCATCTCGCCCAGCTCCTTCTTGTCTCGCTCGAAGGTGCGCCGGAAGGCGTCGTCGTCGTCGCTGTAGCCCGCCACCCGAGCCCGCAGCTGACGGGCGGTGAGCGGCGTCGGGGCGTCGAGCAGCACCTGGAGCAGGGCCAGCAGCCGGGTGACCTTGTCCGATGCCACGACGGGGATGCTACGAGGCCGGTTCCGGGCTGAGGAGCGACGCCGCGTGGGCGCCGGCGGCGGCCGCGGCGGCGAAGAAGAGAGCGTCCTGCTCCGGCCCTCGTCCCATGGTCGTGACCCGCACCTCGGCCGCGTGGAGGGCGGACGCCGGGTCGGGACCATCGACGGTGAGGCGACGGTGGCGCTCGGCCAGGTCGAGGCCGAGCCCGACCGGGAGGGGGACCTCGACCCCCGAGCGAGTGGCGTCGAGGACCGTCCTGGTGTGGTGGCTGACGCCCTGGTGGCGAGGACGGGCATCGCCCGACGACGCCCGCACGCAGATGATCGGCACCCCGCCGAGCCAGGCGGCGGCATCGAGGGTGGCGGCCTGGTCGAGCCCGGTGTAGCCGAGCCGGGAGCCGGTGCCCACCCCGCCCAACCCCATGCCCGCCACCACGACCTCGGCGTCGAGGCCGTGGCGGGCGATGGTCAGGGCCGACGGCACCGAGACCGCCTCGCAGTCGCCGCCGAAGGCGTTGCCGGCGGTGACGGTGCCGGCCAGCACGCCCCGCTCGACCAGGGCGTGGACGAGGTCGGAGAGAGCCAGGGGCAGGGCCCCGCCGTCGGTCATGACGTAGACCACCCGGGTGCCCGGGCGGGTGGCGGCGACGGTGGCGGCCACCACCCCCACCTGGCTGTGCACGCTGCAGGCCACCACGGGAGTGCCGTCCAGGTCGGTCCGCCGGTCGGGGTGGTGCTCCTCGTCCACCCCGACGTCGGCCTGGAGGCTGGTGTAGCGGACCTTCATCACATGGCCCCCGGAGCCCCCCGACCACGACTGGCGGCTCAGGTTCCAGTGCACGACGTGCCAGCCCCCGGTGCCCAGGCCGAGGTCGACCGCGGTGGTGTTGACGATGACCTCGTCGCCCACCGCGACGGGCCCGGTGAGGTCGGAGAGCACGTAGGCCGGGGACGGCTCCCGGTCCTCGATGTCAACCCGGACCCGCTGGAGCCCCGAACGTTCGGACAGCACCTCGGTCACTGCGGCGGTGTGGAAGGTGGGCACCGCTCCTGCCTAGCCGGGCGCCCGGGCCCAGACCAGCACGCCCCTCTTGGTGACGGTGAACGGCACCTCGACGTCGGCCGCCACCGCCTCGGCATCGGTGTCGTCCACACCTCGGCCCCGCAGGTAGGTCGCCACCGCAACGGGGTCGGGCAGGCGGACCAGCGGGGCGTCCCAGCGCGCGACGTCGACCACGTCGAGTTCGGCCGCCACGACGGCGACGGCCTCCTCGGCGTCGAAGGGGGTGGGCGGGGGCGGGGCGAACCATCGGAGCAGCTCGGGTGAGTCGTCGCGGGCGGTGGTGCAGGCCGCGAACCAGCCGCCGGGCTGGAGCACCCGCCGGACCTCGGCCAGCGCCTCGGCCGGACGGTCGAGGTGGTACAGGACCCACAGGGCCACCGCGGCGTCGACCGACGATGGCGCCAGCGGCAGCGCACCCAGGTCGGCCCGCACGCTCGGTCGGGGTCCGGCCGAGAGCAGCGTCGTCGACCGGTCGAGTCCGCACCAGGCGCCCGTCGCGCCGGCGGCATCCAGCTGGCGGGCCAGCTCGCCGTCGCCCGAGCCCAGATCGAGGATCCGGGTCCCCCTGAGCTCGGCCAGCCGGCGGGCGACGGGTCCGTGCACGTCACCGTCCACGGCGAAGTCGCTGGTCGCCTGACGCGCGGCGCGGAAGCGCCCCGGGTCGTCGTCGTAGTCGGCGTCAGTCCGCGATGCGGGACAGATGTGTCCGCTGTCGCCCACGTCGCTACAGGGAGGCGATGAGGCGCTCGACGCGGTCGTCGTGGGCCTTGAAGGGGTCCTTGCAGAGCACGGTGCGCTGGGCCTGGTCGTTCAGCTTCAGGTGCACCCAGTCGACGGTGTAGTCCCGTCGCTTCTCCTTGGCGGTGCGGATGAACTCGCCTCGCAACCGGGCCCGGGTGGTCTGCGGCGGTCGGTCGACGGCCTCGTCGATCTCCTCGTCGGTGCAGGTGCGCTCGACCAGGCCCTTGGACTGCATCCGGTGGAACAACCCCCGGCCCCGGCTGATGTCGTGGTACTGCAGGTCGAGCAGAGCCACTCGAGGATGGGACAGGGGCAGGTCGTGGCGCTCCCGGTAGGCCTCGATGAGGCGGTGCTTGATGACCCAGTCGCACTCCCGGTCGAGCCCGAAGGGGTCGGACTCGATGGACTTCAGGCAGTGCTCCCACATCTCCAGCGCCTTGGCCTCGTTGGGCTGGAGGGTGCGGCTCTGGGCGTAGCGGAGGGCCCGGTCGAGGTACTCCGACTGAATCTGGAGGGCGCTGACCTCGCGGCCGTTGGCCAGCTTGACCGACGCCCGGCAGGTGAGGTCGTGGCTGATCTCGCGGATGGCTCGGATGGGGTTCTCGAGGGTCATGTCCCGAAGGACGACGCCGGGGTCCTCCAGCATGCGCAACATGATGCTGGTGGTGCCCACCTTGAGGAACGTGGCGTACTCGCTCATGTTCGAGTCGCCCACGATCACGTGGAGGCGGCGGAAGCGCTCGGCGTCGGCGTGGGGCTCGTCGCGGGTGTTGATGATGGGCCGGCTCCGCGTGGTGGCCGACGACACCCCTTCCCAGATGTGCTCGGCCCGCTGGCTGATCGAGAACTGGGCGCCGCGCGACGTGTGCATGACCTTGCCGGCACCGGCGTAGATCTGGCGCGACACCAGGAACGGGATGAGGACCTCGGCGTAGTGCCCCAGGTCGTCGCGCCGGCTGGTCAGGTAGTTCTCGTGGCACCCGTAGGAGTTGCCGGCGGAGTCGGTGTTGTTCTTGAACAGGTAGATGTCGCCCCGGATGCCCTCGTCGCGGAGGCGGGCCTCGGCGCTGCCGAGCAGCTGCTCGAGGATCCGCTCGCCGGCCTTGTCGTGGACCACGACCTCGTGGACCGAATCGCACTCCGGGGTGGCGTACTCGGGGTGGCTGCCCACGTCGAGGTAGAGGCGGGCTCCGTTGGCCAGGAACACGTTGGAGGACCGACCCCAGGAGACGACCCGGCGGAACAGGTAGCGGGCCACCTCGTCGGGGCTGAGCCGGCGCTGGCCCCGGGAGACGCACGTGACCCCGTACTCGTTCTCGAGGCCGTAGATGCGCTTCTCCACCCGCGGCACCCTACCGGTGCCCCGCGGCCCCGCCCCCGCACCCGATCGGCGGCGATCTCAGGCCCCGCCTGGGTCCTCCGGAGCCACCTCATCGGCAGGAGCGCCGGCGGCGTCGGGACCGGGGGCCTCGGCGCCGCCCTCCCCCCGATCAGTGGAGACCTCGGATCCGTCGCCCCCGATGGCGGACGCGATCTCTGCGTCGGTGAGACGTCGGAAGGCGCGCCGGCCGTTGCCCCGGTCGAGGACGGCCGCCTCCACCTCGGCCGCGCCGAGGGTGCGGTCGGGGCCGGCCAGCGCCGCCACCGCCGCCGCCAGGGCCTCGGCCACCGACGCACTGGTGGAGTGGGTCTGCTCGAAGCGCCCGGCGATGGCCTCGGCGTCGCCGCCGAGCACGGCCCGGGCCGGTTCGTCGATGACGGTGCCGTCGTAGAGGATGTGGAAGATCTGGTCGCGCCCGCCCTCCGCGCCCACCTCGGCCACCAGGATCTCGACCTCGAGGGGCTTCATCTCGTGGGTGAAGACCTGACCCAGGGACTGGGCGTAGGCGTTGGCCAGGCTGCGGGCATCGACGTCCTCGCGGCTGTAGGAGTAGCCCTTCAGGTCGGCGTGGCGGACCCCCGCGACCCGCAGCTGGTCGAACTCGTTGTAGCGGCCGACGCCGGCGAAGGCGATGCGATCGTAGATCTCGCTGATCTTGCGCAACGTGGCCGAGGGGTTCTCCGCGCACAGGAGGATCCCGTCGGCGCAGATGGCGGCCACCAGGCTGCGGCCCCGGGCGATGCCCTTGCGGGCGTAGTCGGCCCGGTCCTTCATGACCTGCTCGGGGGCGACGTAGAACGGCATGCCCATCAGATCGAGCCTCCTCCGCCGGTGGCGCCTCGGCTCAGGCGCTCGGACTCCAACAGATCCTCGAACCGCCGGGCCATCTCCTCGTCGTCGACGCGCTGGTAGCCCTCGGCGGTGATGGTGGCGATGACCGGCCAGATGCCGCGGCGGGCGTCGGGCCCGCCGGTGGCGCTGTCCTCGTCGGCGGCGGTCCAGAGCGCCTTGAGGGCCAGGTCGACCACGCCGTCGCGGTCGAGGTCGCGCCGGAAACCCAGCTTCACGACGGTGCCGGCGTGGAGCATCCCCGAGCCCGAGGCGGCGAAGTCGCTCTCCTCGTAGCGCCCTCCGGTGACGTCGTACTGGAACAGCCGGCCTGCCTCGCGGCTCAGGTCGTAGCCGGCGAACAGCGGGACCACCGCCAGGCCCTGCATGGCCGCCGGGAGGTGGTTGCGCACCATCTGGCTCAGCTGGTTGGCCTTGCCCTCGAGGGACAGGTGCGAGCCCTCGACCTTCTCGTAGTGCTCGAGCTGGAGCTGGAAGAGGGTGACCATCTCCACCGCAGGCCCGGCCGCCCCGGCGATGGCGACCCCGGAGTAGCGGTCGGCGGGGAACACCTTCTTGATGGTCCGGTGGCTGATGAGGTTGCCGGAGGTGGCCCGCCGGTCGCCCGCCATGATCACGCCATCGGCGTAGCGGACGGCCACGACGGTGGTGCCGTGAGGGGGCAACAGCTCGGCCGCCAGCGCGCCGGCAGGGGGCTCGGGCGCCAGGCCGACGCAACGGACCAGACCGGCGAAGTCGGGTCCGGGGTCGTCGTGCGAGGTGAACTGGGGCAAGGTCACGGCGCCGACCCTAGCGGCGGCTCTGCCGGCCACCGCCCGACCGGGTCCGGCCGGGGTTCCATAGGTTCACAGCCTCCCGCGCCCCCACGCGCATCACCCCAGATCACACCCCAACCCCCCTCATCCGGCACCCAGACCCTCAACCCAGCTGCGGAACCCAGTTCGGGGGCGGTCAGGAACGTGTCCGTCGCGAGGCGAGAGCCCTGGCCATCGTTGAGCGGGCCGGCCGGAGGCGCTCAGGCGCGGAGGGGGGTGGTGGCGGTGGGCTGGGGTCGGTGGTGTCGGTGCCCCGTTCGATGACCTGCACGAGGGCGATGGCCCGCCGCTCCGACGGGTCGAGGCCGTCGTTCGTGGTGAACACCCCCTCGTTCCACAGGGTATCGACCTGGGCGTCGATGGCGTTGGCCACCTTCTCGCCGTCCTCCGCGGACAGGTCCAGATCGCCAGCCCAGCGGTCTCCGACCGGTGACAGCGACGCCCGCGACCGGCCCGTGCCCCCCTCGGGTTCGGACCCGTCGGGGTCGTTGAGCCCGAGGGCCTCGCGGACCTCCCGGGCCCAGCGGGCTAGGAACCGGCGCCCCGCAGCCAGGGTGTCGCTGGTCATCTCCTCGATCAGCACCGCCTCACAGGCCGCGAACACCTCCTCCAGACCCGGCTCGCACGCCTTCAACAACGCCCGCACCCGGTCCCTGGTCAACCTCCCCTTCCCGTGGGCGGCGGTGATGTGAGGGTGGGAGCGCAGGTCGCGGGCCAGGGCCAGATCGGCCTTGGCCTGGCCGTTGCCGACCGGCCCGAGCCCCGGCCTACTGGCCGCCCTTCTGGACGTAGGAGCGAACGAAGTCCTCAGCGTTGGTCTCGAGCACGTCGTCGATCTCGTCGAGGAGCTCGTCGATGTCGGCCTTGATCTCCTCGCCTCGCTCATTGGTCTGGGGCGCGTCCTCGACCTCTTCGGTCTCCCTCTGAGGGGCGGTGCGCTTCTTCTGCTCCCGTTCAGCCATGTCGTCGCTCTCCGTGGGGTCGTCTCACCCCGGTCATCCTGAGAGCCGGGCGACCAGCTCGGCCGGGGTCGAGCACTCGTCCAACAACCTACCGACATGAGCCTCGGTCCCACGGGACGGTTCCATCATGGGCACCCGGCGCAGGGGCTCCTGGCCCACGTCGAAGACGAGGGAGTCCCAGTTCGCCGCCACGATGCTGCTCGCGAACTTGTCCAGGCAGCGACCCCGGAAGTAGGCCCGGGTGTCGGTCGGGGGGTCGGTCACCGCCGCCGCGACCTCGCTGTCGTCGGTGAGGCGCTCCAGGCCGGCCCGGCGGGCCAGGCCTCGCGCCGGTCGGAGATCGTGGTACTGCAGAGCGAGGGCCGCGACCCGGGGGTCGTCCCAGTCGGTGCCGTGGCGGTCGACCCATCCGTCGATGAGACGGCGCTTGGCCACCCAGTCGACCTGGCCCGCCACCGAGGTCGGGTCGGCCTCCAGGCCGGTGAGCACCTGCTCCCAGCGCCGGAGCACCTCGGCGCCCACCTCGGTCCCAACCGCGTCCAGGCCCCGCTCCTCGGCCCACTTCTTGGCCCGGTCCAGCAGCTCGAACTGGACCTCCAGGGCGGTCAGGGAGGCGCCGTCGACGGTTTCGACCGTGGCCGCCAGGCTCGGGTCGTGGGACACGGCCCGCACCGCCGAGACCGGGTTGCGGAGCGCGAGGCTCCGGTCCAGCGCCTCGTCCTCGACCATGGCCAGCACGATGGCGGTGGTGCCGACCTTGAGGAAGGTGGCCACCTCGGCCAGGTTGGCGTCGCCGGCGATCACGTGGAGGCGCCGGTAGCGCTGGGCGTCGGCGTGGGGCTCGTCGCGGGTGTTGACGATGGGCCTCTTCAGCGTGGTCTCCAGGCCCACCTCGGCCTCGAAGAAGTCGGCCCGCTGGCTGAGCTGGTAGCGGACGTCCTCCCGGCTGGTGCCGGGGACCTCGCAGCCCACCTTGCCGGCGCCGGTGAACACCTGCCGGGTGACGAAGTGGGTGGTCGCGGCGGTGACGATGCGCCCGAAGGGCACCGCTCGGTCCATCAGGTAGTTCTCGTGGCAGCCGTAGGAGTTGCCCTTGCCGTCGGAGTTGTTCTTGTGGACGACGAGCTCCTGGCCGGGTGGGAGCACGCCGATGGCCGCGGCCATGGCCCGCGCCACGATGACCTCGGCGGCCCGGTCGAAGACCAACACCGAGCGGGCATCGGCGCACTCAGGGGTGGCGATCTCGGGATGGGCGTGGTCGACGTAGAAGCGGGCACCGTTGGTGAGCACGGCGTTGACGAGGTGGGTCTCGACCTCCGGCGGCGCGGCATCGGCCGGGGCCGGGCCCCGGGCGTCGTTGCCGGGCGACTCGTCCTCGAAGTCCCACCCCACCGAGGGGCTGCCGGACGCGGCGGTGACGGTCAGGCCCGACACGTAGGCGTTGATGAGCAGGCTGGACGCGGTGACGGGGTTGGACTCGGCCACGCCGCGGTGGACGATCCCGTACTCCGTCTCGATCCCACAGACCTTGCCGATCGCCACGAGACGACCCTACCGGCCGGGTTCGTCGTCACTCGGTCGCTGCGCGAGCGAACGACGACGAAACCTACAGGTACTGCCCGGTGGTGACGCGCTCGATGGAGCGGCCGCCGGCGACCTCGCCCGCGCCCTCCTCATCGTCGTGGGTGATGATCGTGCGGACGTAGACGATGCGCTCGCCCTTCTTGCCCGAGATCTTGGCCCAGTCGTCGGGGTTGGTGGTGTTGGGCAGGTCCTCGTGCTCCTTGTACTCCTGGTGGATGGAGGCGATGAGGTCCTGGGTGCAGATGCCCTTGGCCGCCCCGGCCAGGTGGCGCTTGATGGCGCGCTTCTTGGCCCGCCGGACGATGTTCTCGATCATGGCCCCGGAGGAGAAGTCCTTGAAGTAGAGGATCTCCTTGTCGCCGTTCTGGTAGGTGATCTCGAGGAACTGGTTGGTCTCGTCGACGCGGTACATCTCGGCCACCGTGGACTCGATCATGGCCTGGACGCACTTGTTCCGGTCGCCGCCGCCCAGGCTGGCCACCTCGTCGGCATCGAGGGGCAGATCGGTGCTGAGGTAGCGACCGAAGATCTGGGCCGCGGCCTCCTCGTCGGGGCGCTCGATCTTGATCTTCACATCGAGGCGACCGGGGCGGAGGATGGCCGGGTCGATGAGGTCCTCGCGGTTGGAGGCGCCGATGACGATGACGTTGCGCAGGGCCTCGACCCCGTCGATCTCCGCCAGCAGCTGCGGGACGATGGTGGACTCCATGTCCGAGCTGATGCCGGTGCCGCGGGTGCGGAACATGGAGTCCATCTCGTCGAAGAACACGATGACGGGCCAGCCCTCCTCGGACTTCTCCCGGGCCCGCTGGAACACCAGGCGGATCTGGCGCTCGGTCTCGCCCACGTACTTGTTGAGCAGCTCGGGGCCCTTGATGTTGAGGAAGTAGCTGCGGGCCTCGCCGTCGCCGGCGGCGTCGGCCACCTTGTGGGCGAGGGAGTTGGCCACCGCCTTGGCGATGAGGGTCTTGCCGCACCCCGGGGGGCCGTAGAGCAGGATGCCCTTGGGGGCGGGCAGCTTGTGCTCGGCGAACAGGTCGGCGTGGAGGAACGGCAGCTCGACGGCATCGGCGATCTGCTCGATCTGGCCGTCGAGGCCGCCGACGTCGTCGTAGGAGATGTCGGGCACCTCCTCCAGCACCAGCTCCTCGACCTCCGGGCGGGCGAGGCGCTCGAGGAGCAGCCCCGAGCGCGGGTCCATGCGCAGGGCGTCGCCGGAGCGGAGAGGCTCGTCCTGGAGGGCCGCAGCCAGCTCGCACACACGCTCGTCGTCGGCCCGGCCCACGACGATGGCGCGGGTGCCGTGGTCGATCACCTCCTTCAGCGTCACCATCTCGCCGGTGCCGTCGGCCGGCCGGGCCAACACGATCGTGAAGGAGTCGTTGAGGACGACCTCGGTGCCGCGCTGGAGGTCGTCGGCCACCTCGGGGAGCACGGCGACGCGCATCTTGCGCCCGCCGGACGAGATGTCGACGGTGCCGTCGTCGTTGAGGCCCAGCACCGAGCCGTACCCCGAGGGCGGCTGGGTGAGCTTGTCGACCTCGTCGCGGAGCGCGGCGATCTGGTCACGGGCCTCGCGCAACGTGTAGGCCAGCTTCTCGTTCTGGCTGACGGCCTGGGCCAGCTGGCCCTTGGTCTCCAGCAGCCGCTCCTCCAGGGTCCGGACCCGCTTGGGGGCGTCCTGAAGCCGGCGCCGCAGGACCAGCACCTCCTCCTCGAGGGCGGCCGCCTGCTCTCTCAGCTCGTGGGTGGTCTGATCAGACTGCGGGTCGCTGTCTCGGTGCTCTTCGACGGGAACCACCTCCCGGGCGCTCGTGGACCCCGCGTCGGGGTGGACGACGGTGCCTCGATCGGCACCCTACCCCCGGCTCCGACCGCGTCGGTGCCAGGATCGACGTGAACCTTTGCACGGATGATGCCGGGTTTATTGCGTCGTGGGCTACCCTGGTCAACAGAGCGCCGGGAGCCCCCGGTGCGACAGACGACGAGCTCACCGCTCAGGAGGCGAAGGGCAACGATGAAGGTCTGGATCGACCAGGATCTCTGCACCGGCGATGGTCTCTGCGAGGAGATCGCGCCCGACGTGTTCACGCTGCTCGACGACGGTCTGGCGTACGTCAAGGAGGGCGACAAGGTCTACTCGGACCCGGGGGGCGCCGAGGGTCTGGCCGCCTTCCCCGACAGCCAGCTCGAGGCCGTCATCGAGTCCGCCGAGGAGTGCCCCGGCGAGTGCATCTACATCGAGCCGCCGGAGTGATGCGGCCGGCGCCCCGGCGTCGGCACCCCACCAGCTGATCGACTTATGGAGACGAGCCGATAGGCGAGGCGACCCAGCAAGCACGGGCCCTCTCCGAGGCGCAGCCGAGGAGAAGCCTCCGGCGCGACCCGGTCCTATCCGCACAGCGACTGAGGGCCCCGAGCGGGCCCTCAGTCGCGATCGGGCCGGGGCAGCCCCATGGGGTTCGGGTACGGGATGACGTCGGCGAAGGCCACCGCCCTGACCGGGGCGACCATGAGGTCGAGCAGGTGACGGGCCTCCTCGTCGGAGAGCCCGGCCCGACGGGGGGCTGGACCCAGCCGGTCGGTCTCCTCCTCGATGTGCGCCCGGATCGCCTGGCCGGCCGAGGTCAGACCCCCATCACCCACCAGGCCCCGCACGACGAGGCGAGCCTCCGCCTCCTGCCACTCGTCGGTGGTCCAGCCCCGGTTGTCGCGCAGCACCGCGTGGGGCGTGCCGTGCTCGGCAGCATGGAGGAGCTGGGCCTCGCACCCGTCCAGGTCGGCCCGGACCAGGGCCATCACGTGGCCGTCGCCCCGGTGCTCGCGGAGTGAGGTGCAGAGCTGCCACCACCGGGCCACGGGGTCGTCGATCGGGGGGAGGGCGGCGTTGGCGGCGAAGAGCGGCCGGCCGAGGGGCGATGACGCAGACACGATCCGCTCGAGGAGAGGCACCGCTTCGGTCGCCACCTGCTCGGCTTGGGGCACCAGGCGTCGCAGGGCGTCGGCCGCGGCCTGGGCCCGACGGTCCACGAGCACCTCCGGGCGGGCGTACCCCCAGGCATCGGGCACCGCCCGCGCCACCATGCGGGCTGCGAAGCCGGCGAACACAGCCTCCACAACCGCGGCAGGAACGGGGCCGAGCGGGGCCGCCCGGAAGCCGAAGTAGCCCATCCAGTAGCCCCTCAGCCCGGCGAGACGCGCCGCCTCCACCGACTCCGGCGCGAAGTAGGTGACGGCGTGGACCGTCTCGACCCGCGCCCAGAGATCCCGGGCCCCGCTCATGCCGCGCACGGCCCGGCCGCCACGACCTCACCTGCGGTGGCGAGGACGGCCTCCAGCTCGACGGTCGAGACCGCGTAGGCCACGCCCGCGCGGTCGGGAGCGATGGCGAAGGCCACGCCGATCACCTGACCCGACGGTGCCACCAGCGGTGAGCCGGAGTCCCCCGGAGCCAGGTCCGAGGCCAGCACCAGGACGTCCCGGGTCGTGCCCGGCGTGCCGTAGATGTCGGTGCCGACAGCGTCGACCCTCTGGCGCACCTCGAACGGCGACAGCTCGAGGGGACCTCCGCCAGGCCGGCCGAACACGGCGCCGCGCTGGCCCACCTCCGAGGTGCCCACCAAGAGGGCGGCCAGGCCCAGGCCTGGGGCGCGCAGTACGGCCAGGTCGCGGTCGGGATCGAAGGCGACCAGCTCGGCCTCGACCGACGTGCCGTCGGCCCGCTCGACGGTGGTCCTCGGCTCCCCCGCCACCACGTGGGCGTTGGTCACCACCAGCTCGGGAGCGGCGACGAAGCCGGTCCCCTGTTGGATGCGGTTGCAGGCTTCGCCGCTCACCTTCACCACCGAGCCCGCCACCCGGGTCGCGTCGGCTGGGGCCAGCCCGCTCTCCGCCGGCACCGGTCCGACGTCGGGGCTGCGATCGACTCCGTCGAACACTCGCGGGTAGCCCTCGCCGAGCAGGCCACGGAGGGTGCGGGTGGCGTCGGGAGCGGGCGGCAGGCGCTCGGTCAGGGTGCTGACGATGCGGCTGCGGCGGACCTCGCGGGCCGGCGCCCCCGACATGTCGGCCAGGGCCGGCACCACCAGCCAGACCAGCACCAGCAGCCCGACCACGCCGGCGGCCGCGCCGGCCAGAGCATCGACCCGGCGGGCCACCGGACCGGTCAGGGCCAGGCGGACCCGGTTCCCGACCAGCACCCCCAGGGCCTGGCCGAGCAGTGCCCCGCCGAGGAGCAGCGCCCCGGCGACCAGCAGCACCGTCGCCTCGCTGCCCTCCTCCCCCATCGCCTCGACCGCACGAGGCATCAGGCGGGCCGCGACCCAGAGCCCGAGCAGCATCCCGGCCCAGGACGCGGCCCGCGCCACGAAGCCCAGGCGGTAGCCGATCAGCGCCGCGCCCACCACGGCGACCACCAGGACCAGATCGACCACGGGGATCGTCTAGTGCCCCGAGGGATGACAGGGGCGTCGCCCTGTCATCGGCGGCGGTGCGGGTGGCGGTGGCGGATCGGCCACCGCCCGACCGGCCGAGGACGACCAGGGCATCACGAGGGGGTGAGCAGGCGGGCGCTGGTGAGGAAGCCCGTGTGGCCCACCATGCGGTGGTTGGGGCGCACCGCCTGGCCCTCGATGTGCCAGCCCCGCTGCATCACCTCGATGGTGTCGGCCATGGCGAAGGGACTGTGCTCCAGGGCCTCGCGCAGGCGGGCGGCCTGGGTGATCTGCGGCGTGTAGGCCACGAGCAGCCCGCCGGGCCGGAGCGCGCCAGCGGCAGGGCCGACCCCCCGCCACGGCTCGGGCAGGTCGAGCACCACCCGGTCGAGGTCCGGCGCGTCGATGCCCTCGTAGCAGTCGCGCACCTCGATGCGGTAGCGGTCGAGGACGTCGGTGCCCAGGAAGCTCCCGACGTTGCGCTGGGCCCGAGCCGCGAAGTCCTCCCGCAGCTCGTAGCCGACGATGTCGGCTCCCATGCGCAGCAGGGCCATCGACAGCGCCCCGGACCCGACGCCCGACTCCAGGACGCGCACCCCCGGGTGAATGTCGGCCAGCATCAGCAACGGGCCGATGTCCTTGGGGTAGATCACCTGGGCGCCGCGGGGCATCTTCAGCACGTAGTCACTGAGGGTGGGGCGCAGCACGACGTACCGGGAGCTGCGGGTGGAACGGACCTCCCGGCCGGCGTCGCGCCCGATGAGCAGGTCGTGGGGGATGTAGCCGGCGTGGGAGTGGAACTCGGCTCCGGCCTCGAGGGTGATGAGGTACCGCCGCGACTTGGCGTCCACCAGCAGGACCATCTCCCCTGCGGCCAGGGGCTGCGCCGGGGGGCCGTCGTCGTCTTCGCCGACGGCGGGCAGGGCGCCCACCGGGGTGGGCGCAGGCTCCGCTCCGTCCGAGGGGGCGACGGGGTCGGTCATCGCGCCCGGCCGAGTAGCGCGAGCGCGGGTCCGGTCCGGGGAAGGCACACCTGCACGACGCCCATCATGGCCGCCCCGACGGGGTGGCCCCACACGCCGGGGGCGAGGAGCTCAGCGGGAGCGCCGGCGCCGCTTCCGGCCCCGGCCCTTGGACTTCTGGGCGTGACGCTGGCGCCGCTCGGCCCGCGACAGGCCCTTGCGGGCCTTCTTGGCCCGCTTCTTCGCCTTCTTGGCCCGCTTCTCGAGGCGCTTGCCCTCGGCCTCGGCCTGCTGCTCGGCCTTCTTGGCCTCGGCGTGGGTGGTGGTCAGGCTGGTGATGGTGAGGGTCTCGCCCGCTCCGATGGGCTCGCGCAGGAGGATCTCGTCCTCCTTGCCGGCCATGGAGTGGAGGCGTTGCAGGCCCCAGGCCCCGACCCCGACCGCCAGCCAGTGGCCGCCCCTGCCGGTCAGCCCCCCGGACAGGGCGATCCGCTGGACGCGGGCGACCTGCTTCCAGATGCCGGTCGGGTTGGGCTTCACCTTCTTGGCCACGAGCTGCTCCCGGTGACCGGCGTCAGAACCGGCGGACCTCGACGATGGTGGTCTTGGACCGTCCCCGGCGCCGGCCGAGGAGGAAGACGACGACCACGACCCCGACGGCCACGGCCGCGCCCACGGCGATGGCGATGCCCTTGGCCGACTCTGCGGTCTCGTCCACCTCGCCCTGGAGCTCGCGCAGCTTGGACTCGATGTCGTCGCGGGTGATCTTCTCGGAGCTGCGCTGCGGGGGGGTGTCGACGGATGCCATCAGGCGAGCTCCCTGGGGGGGCGGGTGGGATCGGGTCGGGTCGGGGTCACGAGTCCGAGCCCGAGGAGCCGGAGGACATCCCCCGTTTGGCGAGGAGGAGGACGACCGTCGCCACCACCAGGGTGGCGAAGTAGGCCACGAAGCTCCAGCGCCCGTCGAGCACGGTGCCCCCCTCGGCCTGGACGGCGCGGAGGATGGCGATCACCAGCTCGACGACGCCGATGGCGACCAACAACGACCCGATCAGACCCCACTTGAGGTAGCTGACCAGGCCCTTGAGTGGCTCGACGGTCTCCTGCTTGGCGTAGTCCCGGACGAGACCGAAGATCTCCGTGGCGCTCTCCTTGGGGCCTCGGTCCTTGCCTGTCTCGCTCTGACCCTGGGCCACTCGGAGTCTCCGTCACGTCGTCCCGTCCGGCGCGGCCGGATGTCCCGGATGGAGCCCGGGTCGGCCCTTCCTACCTGCCGCGCTCCGGTGGTGCAAGCACCGTGCGGACACCGACCCCCTCCCCCGACGACGGCGGACGACACAGCATGCCCCCTTCGCCGACGGTAGGCCGACCTGGGTCGATGGGCGCGCGCCGGCCCACGGTCCGTGTCTGACGCTGTGGTCAGCGAAGGTCCTGCTGGGCCTCCAGCAGCTCGATGGCATCGCTCAGGAGCGCGGCGGCCCGTTCGAGGCGGGCGGCCGTCCCCGGGGTGACCAGGAGCGCCTGGCGGTCGTGGGGACCGAGGGGGGCCAGGGCCGTGACCTGGTGGCTGGCGACCTCGGGGTCCTCGCTCAGCTCGATGGCGGGGTCGGGTCCGGGCTGACCGGTCTCGAGCTGGAGGGTCAGTGCGCGCTGGAGACGGGCCACGACCACGTCACGCCGGGCCGTCGCGTCAGACCCCGCCGGTCCGGGATCGTCGGGCCATTCCTCCACCACCGCCCGGGGGTAGGGGGCGTCCTCCAGCCAGCGCCGGATGCGGATGCGGCGGGTGCCCACCGCCTGGATGGCGAAGCGTCCGTCGGGGAGCTCGGCGCCCTCGATGATCCGGGCCACGGTGCCCACATCGGCGCGGACGTCGCCCCCGCCCACCTCCCCGCCCCGCTCGATGAGGACCACGCCGAACTCGGGCGTGGTGCTGAGGCAGTCCCGAACCAGGCGCCGGTACCGGTGCTCGAAGACGTGCAGGGGCAGGATCATCGAGGGGACGAGGACCGAGCCCAGGGGGAACATGGGCAGGACTCCCTCCTCGTCGAGGCGGAGCAGGTCCGCCTCCATGGCGAGCAGCTCGTCGGGCAGTGGCCCCTCGGGCGGGGGCCCGTCCGACGGCGCCTCCTCGGACGGCGGCCCCCCCGACGGGTGCTCCTCGGACGAGGGCTCCTCCGACGGCGTCTCCCCGGACCGGGTGCCCTCCTCAGACATCGGGCCGTCCCCGGCGCGTCCCACCGATGACCTGCACCGGACGAGGAGCGGTCACCTCAGGAACCGTGCGAACCGTGGCGGGCCAGGAACCGGGCTCGACCCCAGAGGTGCTCCAGGGCCCGCACCGCCCGGTCGGCCGAGGGGTAGCAGACCCGACCGGTGGACACGACGGTGGCCGGACCGGCGTTGTCGGGATCGGCCACCGCCAGCTCGGTGGCGCAGAGCACCGGTTTCCCGGTGGCATCGGAGATGTCGGCCGCGGCCTGGGCGAAGCGGGCGTCCTGGCGCTCGTGGTAGTCGACGATGCGCGCGAGGCCGTGGTCGGGGTGGAACGCGCCCTCCCGCATCAGCCGGGCCTGGTTGGACTGGATGCCGAGGCCCAGGTAGACGACGGCATCGACCTCGGGGTGGCCGGCGACCAGGGCCATGACCTCGGGGATGGTGTCGCGGGTCTCGCCCCCGGCCAGGTCGATGGGGTTGGCCCGGCTCCACCGGGGCGGCAGCTTCTCGTCGATCGCAGCCCGGAGATCATCGGGCATGGGGGCCAGCACCAGGGTCGACCGGGTGATGGCGTCGGCGCACACCACCCCCCAGCCGCCGGCGGTGGTGAGCACGGCCGTCCGGGGCCCGGCCGGCAAGGGTTGGGTGGCGAAGGTGGCGGCGGCCTCGAACGCGTCCTCCACGCTGGTAGCGCGACTGGCACCGGCCTGGCGACAGGCCCCGTCGAAGACCCGGTCGTCGGTGGCCAGCGAGCCGGTGTGGCTGGCCGCGGCCGACTGACCCCCGGCGGTGGCCCCGCCCTTCAGCAGCACCAACGGCTTGCGGCGGGCCACGGCGCCGATGCGTCGGGCGAAGCGGGCCCCGTCGGGCACGCCCTCGACGTAGGCCAGGCCGACGGCGGTGGCGGGGTCGTCGGCGAAGTGCTCCAGGTAGTCCGGGATGTCGACGGCGGCGGCGTTGCCGGCGCTCACCGCCCGGCTGATGCCGATGCCGGTGGCCACTGCCAGGTTCTCGAAGCTGGACACGAAGTTGCCGGACTGGCTGGCCACCGCGATGCGCCCGGGGGGCGGGTTGGGGGCCACGATCTGGGCGCACAGCGACACCGGGGTCGACACCACGCCCTGGCCGTTGGGACCGGCCAGCAGGACGCCGAGCTCGTCGCACAGGGCCACCAGCTCGTCCTGGGCGGCGCGGCCCTCGTCGCCGGCCTCGCCGTAGCCGGCTGAGGTGAGGAAGGCGGCGCGCACGCCCTTGGCGGCCGCGGCTCGCAGCAGGTCCGGGTTGGCCGCGGCCGGGGTGCAGACGAAGACGAGGTCGGCCTCCCCGTCGGCGATCTGGTCGATGTCGGTGACCGACGTGATGCCGAGCACCTCGGCCCCATCCCGGTTGGTGGCGAACACCCGGCCCTGGTAGCCGCAGGCGAGGATGTTGTGGAGGCTGACGAAGCCGAACTTGCCGGGGTGGGTTGAGGCACCGGCCACGATCACGCCCTTCGGTTCGAACAGGGCGCGCATCTGCTCCGCCGTCGGCGCTGACGGGACCGCTCTGCCGCCGGGCTCCGGTGAGGAGGGCGGGGGGTCGGTCCGCTCGACCAGGGCGTCGACGGCGATGGGCCGGCCGTCGACGACGATGAGCGGGTTGAGGTCGATCGATGCGATCGTCGGGTCGGCGTCGACGGCCGCGGACAGTCCGCGCAGGACCTGGCACAGGGCATCGCGATCGACGGCGGGCTCGCCGCGGAACGGGCCCATCAGGGCCTGAGTGGCCAGCCCGTCGATCATGTCCTCGGCGTCGGCCCGGGTCAGCGGGACCAGGCGCACCACCGCGTCGCCCACCGCTTCGGCCAGGATGCCGCCCACGCCGAGCAGCACGGTGGGGCCGAACTGCGGGTCGCGCGCCACCCCTGCAATGAGCTCCCGGTTGCCCCTCACCATGGGGGCCACCAGCAGCGACACCTCGCCGTCGTCGGGGGTGGCGGCGGCGAGGAGCTCGGACCCCGCCCGCGTCACGGCGTCCGGATCGTCGAGGCCCAGCCGGACCAGGCCCCGCTCGGTCTTGTGGGTGATGGCGTCGCCGCACAGCTTCACCACCACCGGCAGGCCTAGCTCCGTGGCCGCGACGACGGCCTCGTCGGCCGTGGCCACCTCCCGCTCGTCGAGCAGCGGCACGCCGTGGCGGCGCAGCAGCTCCTTCGATGCGGCTTCCGACAGGGTGCGCGACGAGGACGGAGCAGACACCGCGACGGACCCTACTGCCGCCCCTCGACCGAGGTTCCAGGACTCGACGGGACCTGGCCCATGGCGCAGACCAGACCCCCGGGCTACGATCTGTCCGAGTTCCCGAGCCAAGGGTGGTTCGCTGCAGAAGATCAGGTTCCGGTCGGCCGCGACGTTGGCTGCGGCGGTCCTGGTGGTTGCGATGGGTCTCACCGGTTGCGACACCACTCCTCCGCAGGTGACGGTGCCTCAGCCAGGGTTCCGCGTCGGAGGCCAGATCGGTCCGAGCGAGCGCTGGACCCAGCTCTACGGCAACCCCTACGACGGCAGCGGCTTCACCTACGAGGTCCCGCGCTTGCTGGCCTGGGGCGGGTCCGACGATGACACGTCGTGTCAGCTCACCTACTCGGTCACCACTGAGTACGACGTGGGCGAGATCGAGGAGGCCAGCCACGAGCCGATCACCCAGCTCGGCGTCACCGACAGCGACTACGACGACAGCTTCTTCGGTGGAGCCACGATCAGCGGTTGGCGCGTCGATGCCCACGACTGCAGCGGCAACACCGGGTCAGCGTACGCGCCGGCCGGGGTGTCGGTGGTCCAGGAGAGCGGTCGGAGCCCCTACGGCCGCAACGCCAGCGCGGTGTCGTCGGCTCCGGGTGCCGCCTGGTCGACGGTGGTGCGGGAGGAGCTGTCCGGAGGGGAGGCCCTGGCGACGACCCAGTCGGGAGCGACCGTCTCCTACACCCGGACCTACGCCGCCGGGAACCACTTCGGACTCGTCATGGCGCAAGGGCCGGGGCACGGCGCCGCAGAGGTCCTCGTCGACGGCGCACGCGTCACGACGGTGAACACCTACGCGCCCGACGCTCGTCCCAGGCGCATCCTGTTCGACCGCCTGATGACCCGAGGGACCCACACGGTCACCGTTCGGAACCGGGGCACGCCGGGGCGTCAGCTCATCGAGGTCGATGCCTTCCTCGCCGGCACGGCCTGCTCCTGCGATACCTGAACGGCGCCGCGCTTGCCTGTCGGTGAGACCCGAGATCACCTTCAGTCGACCCCTGGGTGGACAGGGTGTGCGACACAGTCTCAGGTGACACGGCGCGGGACCTTACCCCTGCCCTACCTGCCCGCCCTCGGGAGCCGAGGTCGCTGCGGTCATGGTGGTTCGAACCGCCAGTGGCCGGGACCGCCGGAGAGCCTCCAGCCGCAGTGGGTCTTCAGGAAGTGGTGGTAACGGCAGAGCCGGGCCAGGTTGGCGAGTGAGGTCGGGCCACCCTTGGCGAAGTCGGTGCCCCAGTGGTCGCGCTCGAGGTGGTGGCGGGCGTGGCAGCCGGGCACCACGCACTCGGTGTCACGGGCGTCGAGAGCATGGCGGAGGGTGGCGGGCACGTACCGGCGTTCGCTGCTGATGACGGTGACGTCGGACGCGCCGGTGAGGACGACCTTGAGGAGGCAGTCGGTAGCGAGGAAGCGGGCGAAGGCGACGGGCACGGGGCCGAGGCCGGGGATCTCGCAGACCTCGCCGTCGAGGGCGAAGCCGCGTACGAGGGCGTCGTAGCTGGCGTGGACCACCAGCTGCGCCGGCGGTCGCCGGTTGCCCGCCCCCCGGGGCTTCTGGGTCGGGCGTCGCTCCGGGCGGGCGTCGGCGCCCGAGGCCGCCGCACCCGGGCCGGAGTGGGATCCGTCTGGTGCCGGCGGTCCCTTCGAGCACGCGGTGCCATCCGGGCCGGCTGGAGGGTTGCCCCGACCTGCCCCGTCGTCGGGCTGATCACCGGGAGTGCGCGTGGCTGTCGCCGCTGGTGGTTCGTCAGTCGCTCCGTCGGACTGTCGCCCGCGATCGGGCTGGTCGCCGGGAGTGGGGGTGGCTGTGGCCCCTGGTGGTTCGTTGGTCGTTCCGTTGGACGGTGGCCCCCGGTCGGGCGCGTCGACATCGGCCGTCGGGTCGGGGATGTGGAGGTCGGCGAGGGTGTCGCGGGCGAGGAGGTCGAGGGCATCGGCCATGAGCGCTTCGGGGGTCTCTCGGCGTCCAGCGTCGCGGGCGAGGCGGAAGGCCTCGGCCCGGTAGGGCTCGAGGGCGGCGAGGAACCGAGCCTGGTACTCGGGGGGCACGTTCCACGAGCCCCGGCCCTCGCCGTCGAGCTCGAGCCAGGTGCGCAGTGCCCGCCGGCGGTGCATCCGCTGCGCAGCCTTCCCGTCGCGCCCGTCGGCTCGTTGGCGGGCCCGGCGCGCCCTGTCGCGGGTCTCACCCAGGTCCCCGGCCTTGGCGGAGCCGAGCAGGTCCCCCTCCGCTGTGGGGTCGGCGGAGGCCCCTTCGGCGACCGCCTTGGCGGCGTCGGTGGACACCTCGCCGGAGCCGACCGCCGCCCGCGCCGAGGGCAGGGCGGCGAGCTGGCCGGAGGCGCGCAGGTCGGCTCTGGCCTGGCTCGTGGTGGTGCCGTTGACCCGCGCGGCCCACTCCTCGGGCGACCGGTACCCCTGGGCCTTCCACGAGCCAAGGTCGGCCGCCGCCTTGGTCAGCACCAGCCGGGCCCCGCCGGCCCGTCGCTCGATGCGGCCCAACGACCTCACCACCCGGGCCAGCGCCTGGGCCGACACTCGCTTAGGGACCAGCTCATCCGCCAGGCCGGCCAGATCGGCCTCGATCGTCTCCAGCCGGTCGGCCAGGTCACGCCGCTCGTGGATCCCCGCGGCGTCCTGAGACGAGTCGGTCATCGTGGGCACGGGCATCACCTCCGAGGGACAGTCCGGACCCCCAGTGGCGGGGACCCGATGCGACATCAACGGAAGGACCCGAACCCTGGTCCTCGAAGGGATGTGGTCACCGTAGCGAACTGACGTTCGTACCACAACCCTGTGCGAGAAGATTCTCCGAGAGACGCCTTGACCCGGCCGACAGCTGACGCTGCGGAGTCGCCCAGGGCTCAAACCGATGGCGTCTTCACCACCGCGGGCGACACCGGCGCGTTTCTCTGTCGGGGGGATCAGGTCCTCCAGCCCGCCAAGCCGCGCACGTACACACCGACCAGGGACCGTCTCGCTGCCTTGTCCAGCTCGGCCGCCAGCGTCGACACCGGGTCCAGGAGGCGGTGGTCGATCCTTGGGTCATCGTGAGCAGCTCGCGGGCGGGTGGAGCCGGTCAGCGGTCGGTCTCGGGGAGCAGGGCGGTGCGGAAGAGGGCCAGGACGTGCTGGAGGCGAGCCTCCAGGGCCTCGGGGGCGAAGGGGTCCCGGGCCAGCAGCCCCTGGAGGAACGGTCCGTCGCTGAAGTAGGTCAGCAAGGCGCCGTAGCCGGAGAGGATGAGCTGCTCGGGGTCGTGGGTGCGGAAGTGGCCCGCCTCCATCTCCCGCTCGAAGTAGGCCACGGCCCGCTCGAAGTGTGGACGCAGGACCTTGCCCAGGTCGATGGGCAGGTGGCGGCCCCCCTCCAGCGCCTCCCGCCGGGCCATGCCGACGAAGTCGGGGTTCTCCTGGAAGAACCGGAACCCGGCGGTGATGACGTGATCGACCTTGTTCCACCCCTCGGCCGAGGGCTCCTCGACTGCCTCCTCCACCTGGGCCGACCACTGGGCCATGACCCCGAGGAAGACCTCGGCGTAGATGGCCTCCTTCGAGGGGAAGTGGTGGAGGATGCTCGGACGTCGGATGCCGACGCCGGCGGCGATGTCGTTGAGCGACGTCCCGTCGAAGCCCCGCTCCGCGAAGCAGCGCCGCGCCTCGACCAGGATGGCGTCGCGGGTCGACCCCGCCGCATCGGTCGTCACCGGGAGCAGGGTACCCGTCTGACCGGAGGCGATCGACGGGCCGGCCCCACCGGGCGCGGTAACCGGTACTGTCGGACGGGTGACGGTCCTGGCCGGCTCCCGGGTGGTGACGCCCATGGGTGTGCTCTCCCCCGGGCTGGTCGAGATGGATGACGGCCAGATCACCTCCGTCGTGCCCACCACCGGGCCCGTGCCCGACCGGGTGCTGGCGCCCGGCTTCGTCGACGTCCAGGTGAACGGCATCGACGACGTCGACGTGGCCGCCGCCGACCCCGCCGGATGGGACCGCCTCGACGCGCTGCTCGCCTCGCAGGGCACCACCAGCTGGCTCCCCACCCTGATCACCGGTCCGTGGGCGGACTACCCGGCTCGGCTGGCCTCGGTGGCCGAGGCGCAGGGCCGCACCGGGGCCCGGCCTCACATCGTGGGCGCCCACCTGGAGGGGCCCTTCCTCGGCGGACGCCTCGGGGCCCACCCCCCCGATCACGTGCGAGACCCGGACCTGGACCTCTTGGCGTCGCTGCCGCCGGTGGTCCGCCTGGTCACCCTCGGCGCCGAGGGGCCCGGTGCGGTCGCCGCCGTGCGCGCCCTCTCCGGGCGTCGGACACTCTGCGCCGTCGGCCACTCCGACGCCACCATCGCCCAGGCCACCGCCGCCATCGATGCCGGTGCCCGCCTGGTGACCCACGGCTACAACGCCATGTCCCCGCTCCACCATCGCGAACCGGGCCTGGTCGGGGCCTTCCTCACCGACGACCGGGTGGCGGTGTCGCTCATCGCCGATGGGGTGCACGTCCACCCCGCGGCCCTCGATGTCGCGTTCCGGTGCAAGCCCGACGGCCGGATCCTGCTCGTCACCGACGCGGTGGCGTGGCGGGCGGCGGGAGCGGAGGAACTCGGCCTGGTCCACGACAGCCGGGCCCCCCGCCTCGCCGACGGGACCCTCGCCGGCAGCAGCCTGACCATGGACGCAGCCGTGGGCTTCGTCGTGGCCCGCGTTGGCGTCTCCCTGGAGAGGGCGGTACGGGCCGCCTCGGCCACCCCGGCCGCCCTGCTCAGCCTCCCGGACCGTGGGGCGCTGGCCTCGGGTCGGCGCGCCGACGTGGTCGCCTTGGACCCGACGACCCTGCGCTGCACCGAGACCTGGATCGACGGCGTCCAGGTCCACGGCTGAGGGAGGAGGGCGTGCGGTCGATGGCGCCTACGGTGGGGCCATGGACATCGTCGCCGCCGTCTTCATCGAGGAGATGGAGATGCGCTCGGTCCCCGGGCCCTCGACGCGCATCGACCTGACGGGCGTGCACTTCTCCCTGGCCGCCCCCTCCCCCGTTCCCGTCACCGTCGAACCCCACCTCCTCGTCCTGGTCCGGTGCCGAGAGGACGAGGACGGCCAAGGTGGCCTCGAGGTCGTCTACCAGCGGGACGGCGAGCAGATCGCCCGCAACGTGCAGCCCTTGCAGGTGGAGCCGGGCAAGTTCAACTACCGGCTGGTCCGCGCCCAGCTCGAGTTCGCCGACCACGGCACCGTCGAGGCCCACTGCCGCCTCGACCAGGGCCCCACCACCGTCGTCCCCCTCACCCTCCTGCCACCAGTGGACTGAGAGGCGGGACGTGACCTTCGCCGCCGCCCTGTCCGAGCACCCGTCTCCGCCCGAGGCGATCGGTGAGGTCGTCGGTGCCGTGCTCGACCGCGTGGGTCCTGCGCCGGACCTGGCCGTGCTCTTCCTCTCGCCCGCCCTGGCGGGCGCGGCCGAGGACCTGGCCGCCACCGTGGCGGCCACCCTCGCTCCCGGTGCGCTGGTCGGCACCACCGCCTCGACGGTGATCGGTGGCGCCCGCGAGGTGGAGCAGGGGCCGGCGGTGGCGCTGTGGGCCGCCAACGTGGGCCCGACGACGGCCGTCCGCCTCGAGGGTGAGCAGGTCGAGGGGGGCATGCGCATCCGAGGCGTGCCCGCGGCCCAGGCCCAGGGTGGGTCGCGCACCCTCCTCCTGCTGGCCGACCCCTTCTCGCTTCCCCTGGAAGCCCTGCTGGCGGGCCTGGCCCAGGATCTGCCCGACCTCACGGTGGTGGGCGGCCTGGCCTCGGGTGCTCGGGGCCCGGGGGGCAACCGGCTGATCGTCGATGACGAGGTCCATCGCGACGGTGCGGTGGGGTTGCTCCTCCCGCCCGGCGTCGTCGCCGTCCCGCTGGTGAGCCAGGGGTGTCGGCCGGTGGGCGAGCCCATGATCGTCACCGGCGTCGACGGCCCACTGCTGCTCGAGCTGGCGGGCCAGCCCGCCCTCGACCGGCTCCTCGAGGTGGGGCAGAGCCTGGGAGACGACGAGAGGACCGCCTTCGAGACCGGACCGCAGGTCGGCGTCGTCGTCGACGAGGGCCTACCGACATTCGCCACCGGCGACTTCCTCATCCGGGGCATCGTCGGAGCCGACCCCGACCGGCGCGGCCTGGCCATCGGCGAGCGGGTGGAGGTGGGCACCACGGTGCAGTTCCACGTCCGCGACTCGGCCAGTGCCGACGAGGAGCTGCGACGGCTGCTGGCCGAGGTCGGTGATGAGGTGCCCGACGACCGGGACCAGGGTGCGCTGGTCTTCACCTGCAACGGTCGGGGCTTCGGGTTCTTCGGCCAGCCCGACCACGATGCCGAGCTGGTCACCGACCTGGTCGGGCCTGCGGTGGCGGGGATGGCCTGCGCCGGGGAGATCGGCCCCATCGGTGACCGCAGCCACCTCCACGGCTTCACCGCCTCGGTGCTGCTCCTCCGCGACCGCCCGTAGGCCGCGGCCGCCAGGATGGGTCCGTGGCCCGCACCGGTGGAAGACTGCGGTGAGGTCACCAGCCCGGAGGAGCCCTCCACCATGATCGCCTCGGTCCACGTCATCGACGCCAGCCCGCTGCGCACCGTCACCCGCACGTCCCCCAAGCCGTCCCAGGTGGACGGGTTGCGGTGGTCGAACAAGGCCCTGTGCGGGGCGTTCTCCCCGGCGGTGCGACCCGACGTCCAGCCCCGTCGGAGTGGCCTGGTCGCCTGGTGGGACGACGACGACGCCCTCGAGGGCTTCCTGGCCGACCACCCCAACGCGGCCCCGTTCCGAGGCGTCGGCGCCGCTGGCCGTCGCCACCACCGCGCTGGTGTCAACCGGGGCGGGCGGACTCGCGGTCCTGGCGGTGCGCCGCGCCGCGTCGAGCGCGCCGGTGTGGGTGGGACTCGCCCTGTCGGTGCCCTCGCCAGCACGGCCCTCGACGTCATCCTCGTGGGCGGGACCGGGAGCGAGCCGGCCCTGGCCCTGGCCGGCGCGCTGTCGTCGCCTCCGGCGTGGCCCCGGCGATCGAGCGGTGGGGTCCGCGGCCCGGCGGCGACACGACGGTGCGGACGGCGGATGCTCTGGTGGGCGTCGCCCTGGTCGCGGCCACCGTGACGACGCGCCGGCCGCTCAGCTCAGCCCAGGTCGGTGTCGGGTTCGATGTCCAGGTCCCGAAGCGCCTGTTCCAGGGTGGCGGCCCCCATGTTGGTGCGGGCGAAGTCGGAGTCCTGGGGGAACAGCTCCACGTCCTTCAGCAGGGCCGTGAGGCGGACCATGACGATGGCGAAGCCGACGCCAGCCTGGATCTCGGCCCACCGGTGGTGCTCGGCCGAACGGCCCGTGACCGCCTCCCAGCGGGCCGTGGTCTCGGCCACCGAGGGCAGGCCCGGCAGCCGGGGCACCTCGAGCCCGGCCGAGAGCGTGTGGTCCATCCACGTGAACCAGCCCAGGTCCTGCACCGGGTCGCCCACGTGGACCATCTCCCAGTCGACGACGGCGGCCACCTCGACGGTGTCGGCCGACCCCCGGTGGGCGAAGAGCTGGTTGCCGATGCGGCTGTCGCCCCAGCACAGGGCGGGCTCATCGACGTCGGGGGGCTGGTTCTCGCGCAACCAGGCCAGACCGGCCTCGGGCACGACCTGGCGCTCCTCGGGCGACGCCCAGGCCAGCATGGCCTCCCACTCGTCCACCCGGGCCCCCAGGCGGCTGCCGCCGTCCGGGCAGGGGTCGAGGTCGGCCAACCCCAGTGCCCGCCAGTCGACACAGTGCACCGCGACCATGGCGTCGTGGCCCCGTTCCCAGACCGCCCGCTGCAGATCGGGCCCACCGTCCTTCAGCCAGCCCTCGGTGCTGTAGGGCGGGCTGTCGCTGGGGGCCTCGCCGTCGACCCGGTCCATGACCATGAACGGAGCGCCCAGCACCGAAGGGTCCTCCTCCAACCAGCGCAGCCGGGGCACGCGCAGCCCGGGCTGGTCGCCGAGGGCCGACATCACCCGGTGCTGCGCTGCGAAGAGGTCGTTCGGGAACACGGTGTGCGACGTGGGCTGGACCCGCACCGCCAGGCCGTGGCGGGCCGGCCCTCCGCCGTCGTCCCACGTCGCGTCGACCAGGATCGTCTCGTTGCTGAACCCGGTGGCGGGCGGCCCCATCGGCTCGCCCACGGTGACATCCGTGTCGAGCCGGCTCCTCAGCCAGCTGGCCAGGTCCTTGCGGGTGACCTCGGGGTCCCGAGGGCTGGGGAGGGCCATGGCGGGCCGCTCAACCCTCGGAGGCGTGGGCGATGGTGCGGGTCTCGAGGTAGGCCTCCAGGCCCTCGGGGCCCAGCTCCCGCCCGACGCCGGAGGACTTCACACCGCCGAAGGGTGAGCACATGTCCAGGGTGAAGGTGTTGACGTTGCACGTGCCGGTCCGCATGCGACGGGCCACGTCGGCCGCGAACGGCTGATCGGCCCCCCACACCGAACCGGAGAGGCCGTAGTCGGAGTCGTTGGCGATGCGGACGGCATCATCGACGTCGTCGTAGGCGATCACCGACAGGACCGGCCCGAAGATCTCCTCCTGGGCGATCTTCATGTCGTTGGTGACGTCGGCGAACACCGTCGGCTTGACGAACCACCCCCGGTCGAGACCGCTCGGACGGCCCCCGCCGACGGTGATGCGGGCGCCCTGCTCCCGACCCGACGCGATGTAGCCCTCGACCCGGTCGCGCTGGCGCTCGGCCACCAGCGGGCCGACCTGGGTGGCGGGATCGAGGGCGTCGCCCACCGCCATGGCGCTGACCGCCTCGGTCACCGCTTCCACCACCTCGCCGTAGCGCTCCCGGCTGGCCAGGATGCGGGTCTGGGCCACACAGGCCTCGCCGTTGTTCATCATCCCGTTGGGCACGAGGCCGGGCACGACGGTGGCCAGGTCGGCATCGTCGAGGATGATGGCCGCCGACTTGCCGCCCAGCTCCAGGGTGCAGGGCCGGAGGCGCTCGCCGCACAGGGCACCGATGCGACGACCGGCCGCCGTGGACCCGGTGAAGGACACCTTGTCCACGTCGGGATGGGTCACCAGGTGCTCCGCGACCTCGCGCCCGGCGGCCACGATGTTGAGCACCCCCGGGGGCAGACCGGCATCGGCGAGGATCTGGGCTAGGATGTAGGCGTCGAGAGGTGTCTCGGGAGCCGGCTTGAGCACCATGGTGCAGCCCGCGACGAGCGCGGGTGCCAGCTTCATCATGGCCAGGAACAGCGGCACGTTCCACGGCACGATGCCGGCGGCCACGCCCACCGGCACCCTCCGCACCTCGGACGGGCCCATCATCCCGGCCCGCATGTCGGTGAAGGGGTAGGAGTCGGCCAGCCCCACGTACTGGTCGGCCACCATCGTGGCCGCGAAGACCTGGCCCATGACCGACCACGACACCGGACACCCGTTCTCGGCCGAGATGAGCTCGGCGATCCCCTGCATGTCGGCGATGATGGCCCCCGAGGCCGCGGCCAGGACCGCAGCCCGCTCCTTGGGGCTCATCTGGGGCCAGGGGCCCTCGTCGAAGGCCGTGCGAGCCGCCGCCACCGCGGCGTCGATGTCGGCCTCGGTGCCGTCGGGCACCGTGCCGGCCCGCTCCTCGGTCGACGGGTTGATGACGTCGATGGTCCCTGCGCCGGCGGGAGCGACCCAGTCGCCTCCGATGAACAGGCGGTCGTGGACAGGCGTGTCGGGCATGGCGCGGTGCTCCTGGTCAGGTGTCCAGGTCACTCTACGCGGATCCCTGACGCATCGTCAGGGGCCCGGGTGGGCGATGAAGAGGTGCCGCGCCGGCGGCGCGGGGTCGGCGGCCCGGTGGTTCTCGGTAGAGTGCACCCGTGACCGACGCCGATCTCGAGCAGCGCGCCATCAACGTCATCCGGGGCCTGTCCATGGACATGCCCCTGGAGGCCAGCAGCGGCCACCAGGGCACGGCCATGGCCCTCGCCCCGCTGGCCCACCTGCTGTGGACCAGGGTGATGAAGTACGACGCCACCTCGCCCCACTGGGTCGACCGCGACCGCTTCGTGCTCTCCTGCGGCCACGCCTCGGTGCTGCAGTACTCGATGCTGCACCTGACCGGGTACGGGCTCACCCTCGACGACCTGAAGGCGTTCCGCTCGTGGGGGTCGGCCACCCCGGGCCACCCCGAGGTCCACCACACCGCCGGCGTCGAGGTCACCACCGGGCCCCTGGGTCAGGGGATCGGCAACGCCGTCGGGCTGGCCCTGGCCGAGCGGTGGCTCCGGGCCACCTACGGGGCCGAGGTCGTCGACCACCACACCTGGGGCATCGTGTCCGACGGCGACCTGATGGAGGGCGTCAGCCACGAGGCCGCCTCCTTGGCCGGCCACCTGGGCCTGGGTCGTCTCGTCGCCGTCTACGACGACAACCACATCACCATCGACGGCCGCACCGAGCTGAGCTACTCCGACGACGTGCCGGCCCGATTCCGCGCCTACGGCTGGGAGGTCCTCGACCTGGGCGAGGTGGCCAACGACCTCGACGCCCTGGAAGGCGCGCTCCTGGCCGCCAAGGCCGACGAGACCCGACCCACCCTCGTGGTGGTACGGAGCCACGTGGGCTACCCGTCCCCGCAGTTCACCGACGACCCTGCCGCCCACGGCAACCCCATCGACGCCGAGGAGGTGGCCCGGACCAAGGAGGTCATGGGTCTCCCGCCGGAAGAGATGTTCCACGTCCCCGACGACGTCCGGGAGATGTACCAGGAGGCCGGGCTCCGAGGCGGCGAGGCCCACCGCCAGTGGCAGGAGCGCTTCGACGCCTGGGAGGGCGACAAGGACGCCTGGGCCGCGGCCCAGGCCGGCACCGGCCGGGACGGGTGGGTCGACGCCCTGCCCACCTTCGAGCCCGGCGAGGAGATCGCCACCCGTAAGGCCAGCGGGGCCTGCTTCGAGGCCCTGCTCGAGTCCGTTCCCGGCCTCCTCGGCGGCGGCGCCGACCTCTCCGGCAACACCGGCACCGACATCTCCGACGTGGGCGTGCAGTCGGCCAAGGATCCGGGCGGGCGCCAGATCTACTTCGGCATCCGCGAGCACGGCATGGCTGCGGTCATCAACGGGTTGGCCCTTCACGGAGGCACCCTCCCGGTCGGCGGCACCTTCATGCAGTTCAGCGACTACTGCCGCCCCGCGGTGCGCCTGGCGGCGCTGAGCGAGGCCAAGGTCATCTTCTCCTTCACCCACGACTCGGTGGGCCTGGGCGAGGACGGCCCGACCCACCAGCCGGTCGAGCACCTCATGGCCCTGCGGGCCATCCCCGGGCTGCGGTTCATCCGCCCGGCCGACGCCAACGAGACCGCGGCCGCCTGGCGAGTGGCGGTCGATGGCGCCGGACCCACCGCCCTGGCCCTGTCCCGGCAGGGTCTGCCCGTGCTCGACGGCACCGATGCCGACGGAGTGGCCCGCGGTGCCTACGTCCTCGCCGACGACGGCGGCAACGCCGAGGGCGAGCCCGACGTCGTCCTCGTCGGCACCGGCAGCGAGGTCTCGGTCTGCCTCGACGCGGCCGAGGTCCTCCGTCAGGACGGCCATGCCGTGCGGGTCGTGTCGATGCCCTCGTGGGACCTCTTCGACGCCGAGGACTTCGACTACCAGGAACAGGTCCTGCCCGCCGGTGTCCCCACCCTCGCCGTCGAGGCCGGCGTCTCGCTGGGCTGGGACCGATGGTCGGACGCCAGCGTCAGCATCGATCGCTTCGGCATGTCCGCACCGGGGGGCGAGGTCCTCGCCCGCATGGGCTTCACCGCGGACGAGGTCGCCGAGCGGGCCGCGGCCCTGCTAGCTGACCTCGACAGCCCCGTCGATCCCTGACCGCCCCACCTTCGGAGGAACCCCGATGACCCGCCTGCACGACCTCTACGACGACCAGGGGCAGAGCCCGTGGCTCGACAACCTCCGCCGCAGCTGGATCGAGGGCGGCGAGCTGGCCACCTGGGTCGACGAGGGGGTGCGGGGCATCACCTCCAACCCCTCCATCTTCCAGAAGGCGATCGCCGGCTCGGACGACTACGACGACCAGCTCCTCGCCTGTCTCGACGAGGGGATGTCGGTCGAGGACACCTACTGGGCGATAGTCGTGTCTGACATCGAGGGCGCCCTGGCCGTGCTGCGCCCGGTCTACGACGAGAGCGACGGGGGCGATGGCTACGTCTCGGTCGAGGTCGCGCCCAGCCTGGCCCGTGAGACCGAGGCCACCACCCGGGCCGCGCTCGACCTCCACCAGCGCATCGACGAGCCCAACCTGTACGTGAAGATCCCCGGCACGGCCGAGGGGCTGCCCGCCATCCAGAAGGTGATCGCCCAAGGCCACAGCGTCAACGTCACCCTGCTCTTCGGCCTGGGCCGGTACGGCGATGTGATCGAGGCCCACCAGGCCGGTCTGGAGGAGCTGGTGGCGTCGGGCGCCAACGCCCTTGAGGTGGGCCGCGTGTCCTCGGTCGCCTCGTTCTTCGTGAGCCGCGTCGATGCCGAGGTCGACCGCCGCCTCGACGCCATCGGCACCGAGGCGGCCCTCGCCCTGAAGGGCCAGGCTGCGGTGGCCAACGCCCGCCTGGCCTACGCCCTCTTCCGCGAACGCTACGCGGGGTCGCGCTGGGAGGCGCTGGCCGCTGCCGGGGCACGAGTCCAGCGCCCCCTGTGGGCATCGACGTCGACCAAGGACCCGGACTACCCCGACACCCTCTACATCGACAGCCTCATCGGGCCCGACACCGTCAACACGCTCCCCGACGCCACCCTCGAGGCCTTCATCGACCACGGCACCGTCGCCCGCGCCATCGATGCCCACGACCACGAGGCCCGACGCACCCTCGATGCGCTGGCCGACGTCGGGATCGACCTCGACGACGTCACCGAGCTGCTGGAGAAGGAGGGGGTCGAATCCTTCGAGGCCTCCTACGACGACCTCCTGTCCACCCTGTCCGAGAAGGCTGGTGAGCTCCGCCCCGAAGGCGGGGCATGACGGTCCCGGGGCTGACCGTCGTCGACGACGTCCCCGGCGCGTTCGCCGAGACGGTCATGGAGGCCTTCCGGGCCCGGGCGGGCGAGCAGTTCTCCCTCGTCCTCTCCGGCGGCGGCACCGCCCGCCGGTGCTACGAGCGCCTGGCCGAGGAGGCCTCCACCCGCATCGACTGGTGGAAGGTCGACGTGTACTGGGGAGATGAGCGCTGCGTGCCCCACGACCACGAGGACTCCAACTACCGCCTGGCCCGGGAGGCGCTGCTCGACCGGGTGGGAGCGGCCAACGCCACCCACCTCATGCGCTGCGCCGAGGTCGACGCCTACCAGCTGCGCGTCGGTGACCTGGGTCGGTTCGACCTGATCCACCTGGGCATGGGCCCCGACGGCCACACCGCCTCCCTGTTCGCCGGGTCCGAGGCGCTCGACGCCGATCCCGGGCGGCTGGTGGCACTGAACGAGGACCCGTCGGGGGCCAACCCCCACCAGAGGATGACCCTCACCCTGGCCGGCATCGCCCGCGGCCGGACCGTGGTCGTCACCGTCGAGGGCGAGGCCAAGGCCGAGGCACTCGCCGCGGTCGCCCGGGGCGATGACCTCCCCGCCGGTCGCATCACGGGGGACCGCGTGGTGTGGCTGGTCGATCCCGCCGCCGCCTCGCTCCTGCCGCCCGACTGAGCGCCGCCCCCTCACCCGAACCTGCGGCGGTCTCGACGGGCGGGCACCGATGCGGCCGCCGGAACGCGTCGTCCAGGGCGGGGGCGTCGCGCCGGTAGCCTGCGCGGGTGACTGCCGACCTCACTGGCCTGTCGACCGCCGAGCTCACCTCCCGCGCCGGCGCGGCCCGCGACGCGGCCTTCGGACGACGGGTGACCTTCTCGCCCAAGGTGTTCATCCCTCTCACCAAGCTGTGTCGCGACCGCTGTGGGTACTGCACCTTCGCCCAGCCCCCGGCTCGGGTCGGGTCCCCGTTCCTGGAGCTGGCCGACGTGCTGGTCCTCGCCCGACGGGGTGCTGCGGCGGGCTGCCACGAGGCCCTCTTCACCCTGGGTGAGGCACCCGAGGTGCGCTACCCGGCGGCGCGTGACTGGCTCGCGGCCCACGGCTACGTCTCCACCACCGACTACCTCGTGGCTGCCTGCCGGGCCGTGCTCGACGAGACCGGCCTCCTCCCCCACGCCAACCCGGGTGCGCTGCCGGCCGATGAGCTGGCCCGACTCCGCGTGGTCGCGCCCAGCCAGGGGATGATGGTCGAGACCCTCCGCGCCGACCTCCTGGCCCACCGGGGCGCGCCCGACAAGGTGCCGGAACGTCGGCTGGCCACCCTCGACCACGCCGGCGAGCTGCGCATCCCCTACACCACCGGGATCCTCTGTGGCATCGGTGAGGACGAGTCCGATCGCGTCGAGGCCCTGGAAGCCATCGCCGCCGCCCACGCGCGTCACGGTCACGTCCAGGAGGTGATCGTCCAGAACTTCCTGCCTAAGCCGGGCACCGCCATGCGAGATCACCCACCGTGCCCGCAGGAGGATCACCTGCGGGCCATCGCCCTGGCCCGCCTGGTGCTGCCGCCCGACGTCCACGTCCAGGCCCCTCCGAACCTGGCCGACGACGTGGGCCCGCTCCTCGACGCCGGCGTGTCGGACCTGGGCGGGGTGTCGCCGGTGACGATCGACCACGTAAACCCGGAGCGGCCCTGGCCCCACCTCGACGCCCTGGCCGGCGCCGCTGCGGCCTCCGGTCGCCAGCTGGCCCCCCGGCTCACCGTCCACCCCCGCTACGTGGCCGACGCCGCTGCCTGGATCGATGCCGCCCTGCACACCGCGGTCATGGACCGGGCCGACGCCGAGGGTCTCGGCCGCGACGATCCCGGTGCCGTCTACCCGAACCGGGTGGGCGAGGTGCGCAACGTGGGCGACGGGGCCGAGGTGGTGCTGGTGGGACGGCGCTCGACGGCCTGGTACTCCGGGGCCGACGTGGAGCCCACGGTGCTCGTCCCCGGGCCCTCCTCCCCCATCGGCGGTGCGGTCCGCGAGGTCCTCGACGGCGTGGCCGGGGGTCAGCAGGTCGGTCACGACGAGATCGTCACCCTGTTCTCGGCCCGGGGTCGGGAGGTGGCGGCGGTGGCCGAGGTGGCCGACGAGCTGCGCTCCCGTGCGGTGGGCGATGTGGTCACCTTCGCGCGCAACCGCAACATCAACTACACCAACGTCTGCACCTTCAAGTGCCGCTTCTGCGGGTTCTCCAAGGGCCCGAGGTCGCTCAACCTGCGAGGTACGCCCTACCTCCTCACCCTGGACGACATCGCCGGTCGGGTGGCCGAGGCGTGGCACCTGGGCGCCACCGAGGTGTGCCTCCAGGGCGGCATCCACCCCAGCTTCGACGGCGACTACTACATCGACGTGGCCCGGGCGGTGAAGGAGGCAGCACCGGACATCCACGTCCACGGCTTCACCGCACTCGAGGTCACCGAGGGGGCCAAGCGCCTGGGCGAGCCACTGGCCGACTACCTGCGCCGCCTCATGGATGCCGGACTGCGGTCCCTTCCCGGCACCGCCGCCGAGATCCTCGACGACGACGTCCGCCGGATCCTCTGCCCCGACAAGATCGACACCGACGAGTGGCTGGAGGCCCACCGCACCGCCCACCGGGTCGGCCTTCGCTCCAACGTCACCATCATGTTCGGCGCCGTCGAGAGCCCCGACGCCTGGGCTCGACACCTGGTGCGCACCCGGGCGCTGCAGGCCGAGACGGGGGGGTTCACCGAGTTCGTGCCCCTGCCCTTCGTCCACATGGCCGCCCCCCTCTACCTGCAGGGCCAGGCCCGCCGGGGCCCCACGTTCCGGGAGGTCGTGCTCATGCACGCCGTCGGCCGCATCGCCTACGACGGCCTCATCGCCCACATCCAGGCGTCCTGGGTGAAGCTGGGCGCCGGCGGGGTCCGCCAGCTGCTGCAGTCAGGGGTGGACGACCTCGGGGGCACCCTCATGGACGAGAGCATCTCCCGCGCCGCCGGCGCCGCCCACGGCCAGGGCATGGACGAGGCCGGGTTCCGGGCCATCGTCGAGCCCCTCGGTCGCCGCCTCGAGCAGCGCACCACCCTCTACGACCGGGTGGCCGGAGCCCCCGCCGGCTGAGCCGTGCGCACCGGACCGGGGTCACCGAGGCCACCAGCTCGCCGACGCTCGGCGACGGTGCTGCTGGCCATGGTCGTCGTCTTGAGCGGGTGCAGCTCCGAGACGCCCGATGATCCGGTCGCGAGCCCACCGACCTCGGGTCCGCCGCCCTCCGCCACTGCGCCGCCGGCCGTGTCATCGGTCCGCGTCCTCACGCTGAACCTGTTGCACGGGCTCTTCTGCCCCGAGGAGACCGACTCGTGCCAGGCGCCCGACCGCGTCGCGATCTTCAGCGACCTCGTCGAGGCGGCCGACTGCCCCGACCTCATCGGGCTCCAGGAGATCGGGGCACGGCTGGAGGAGCTGATGCCTCCTACGGTGGACGACCTCTGTGGGGGGCGCTACTCCATCGCCTGGGAGGCTCTCGACAGTCCTGACCGGGCGATGGTCCTCACCCGGCTGCCCGTGGTCGACCGCGGGAGCCTGGATCTGGCCAACTTCCCCTGGGAGGCCTACTGGGTGCGCGTCGAGGCCGCCCCGGGCCCGGTCGACTTCCTCACCGCCCACTTCGCCAGCAGCGCCAACGACCCACCGTGCCTTCCCGATCGCTGTCCCCCGGTGTGCCCGGAGGGCATCTCGACCAATGAGTGCCACGCCCGTGAGGTGGTGGACCTGTTCGACCACCGGCCACCGGGTGCGGCTCTGGCCATCGTCGGCGGGGATCTGAACGCCGATCCTCGGTCGCCGACGCTCGCCACCCTGCGCGACGGCGGCTTCCGTGACGCGTGGCTGGCCGGCGGCCAACCCGAGTGCGATCCGGAGAGCCACGTCGGCTGCACGGCGGGCGGCGACGAGCCTGAGCCCTTCGTGGGGATGGACACCGCTGCCGGCCCCCAGCTCGACAGCCGGATCGACTACGTCCTGGTGCGACCGGCGCAGGACTGCGCCCCGGACATCTCGGCCGAGGGCTTCGCCGATCGACCGGCGTCGCCTCCCCGCAACGGGATGCACTGGCCCTCGGACCACGCTGGTGTGCTGGCCACCGTCGGCTGTCGCTGACCCTGCCATCCCCCCTCGATCGGCCTCGGTCGGGCTCGATCGGCCGGCTTCGCCGGACCGGGCCCCTGCGCCGCCTGGCGCCGAGGCCCTTCCGGCACAGCTCCGAGGGTGCCGTGCTGTCGAGGCTCGCACGGGGACGCGTGGCAGGCTGGCCCCGATGGCGCCCGACCCACTCCCCGAGACGCCGACCGACCTGGGCAGGGCCGTCGCGGCCGGGACGCTCGGGGGCGACCTCGATGCTGCCACCGAGGAGGCCATCGACGCCCTGATGCAGACGGTGGGAGATCCCGAGGAGATCGACCTCATCCACGACATCGTCCGCACCGCGGCGCTGCTCGGCCACGACGACACCGAGCGGCTCGACCTGAAGATCGTCCGGGCCGCGGTGGCCGAGATGCGCGATGCCTTCGCCGTGTTCGCGCCCTACCGTGGCATCCCCAAGGTCACGATCTTCGGCTCGGCTCGCACCGCGGCGGGCAGCCCGCTCTACGACCAGGCCCGCCGCATCGCGGCCGAGCTGGCCGATGCCGGCTGGATGGTCATCACCGGCGCCGGCCCCGGGATCATGCAGGCGGGCATGGAGGGGGCGGGCCGGGATCTCTCCATCGGGGTCAACATCCGCCTCCCGTTCGAGCAGGACGCCAACGAGGTCATCACCGGCGACCCGAAGCTGGTGACGATGAAGTACTTCTTCACCCGCAAGCTCATGCTGATCAAGGAGTCGGCCGGCTTCGTCGCCCTGCCCGGTGGGTTCGGCACCATCGACGAGACCATGGAGCTGCTCACCCTCCAGCAGACCGGCAAGGCCGTGCCCGCGCCGGTGATCATGCTCGACCAGCCCGGCGGGTCGTACTGGGAGGGCTGGGCCCGCTTCGTGGTCGACGACCTGGCGGGCGGCGGCTACATCAACCCCGACGACATCGACCTGGCCGATCGCACCGACGACGTCGCCGTGGCCGCCGGGCTCATCACCGGGTTCTACCGTCGGTACCACTCGATCCGCTGGGTGGGGACGCGCTTGGTGATCCGCACCGTGACCGCGGTGTCCGACGCCGACCTGGAGGACCTCAACGCCCGCTTCGGCCACCTCTGCGCCCGGGGCGGGATCGAGCGCTCCGAGCCCTTCTCCCCCGAGCGGGCCGACGACGACCACCTCGACCTCCCACGTATGGCCTGCACCTTCGACGTCCACCAGATGGCCGGCCTCCACCACCTCGTTCGAGCCATCAACGCCACGGGATAGCTCGTCGTCCTACCCCGGCGGATCCCGATGGGCGGTCGGCGGCGACGAGGTGAGAGGATCCCACCGATGCGTCTGGAGAGCGTGCTCTTCCCCATCGTGCGCCAGGTGGCGAAGCGCGACTGGCTGTCGGCTCCGCTGGATCGTCTGCTGGCACGGATGAACCCCCTCGACGCGCGCCGCTATCGCGATCCCTGCCCCCTGTACGAGGAGACGAGGACCGCGGCCGGGCCCTCTTCCCGAGAGAGGATCGCGACGTCCTCAAGCGACTGTCGGATGTGATCGCGCGCTTCGTCGATCCCCTCACCGGGTTCGCTCCCGCCGAGATGGATGCCGCCATCGACGACGTCGCAACGCGGGTCGGTGCCCTGGACGATCAGCGCCGGCGGGCACCCGCCGACGACTACTCTCCGCGCTCGTCGCCAGGATCGCGGTCCCGGCGTTCGTGCGGGCCTTCCCCGACTACACGGTCGAGCGCGACACGCTGACGTGGAGCCGTTCGATCAGCCTGCGCGGACCGTCGTCTCTGCCGGTCGTGGCCCCTCGGATGGCGTCTCGCTGACGACACCGGGCGGCGGCACCGAATGCCCGACCTCACGCCGGTTCGGGGTCATCACTGGATCCACCGAGCCGAGCGGTCAAACGGTGGTCGAGTCGTCGGGTTCGGTCAGGAGGTTGACCGCCTTCTCGACGGCGCGGCGGGCCCGGGTGAGGCGCTTCTCGTCGACCGGCAGCTCGTGGCCCCCGGCGTCGATGGACTCTCGGAGGCGCACGATGGCCAGGTCGGCCAGCTCTTCGGCGACGCCTTCCAGGCGAGCACGGATGTCGTCGAACTCACCGGCCATGCTCCGATCCTGGCACGGAGGGGCCCGGTCGACGAGCAGCGTGGACGGGATGCCCGCGCGGGTGGTCGGCGCGCGGCACACTCGTCGGGTGCACACCGTCGCCCTCACCGCGCTCAAGGGAGGGGTGGGCAAGACCAGCACCACCGTGAACCTGGCTGCCCTGTCCGCCGCCGCCGGCCACCGCACGCTGGTCTGGGACATCGACCCCCAGGCGGGGGCCTCCGCGTGCCTCGGTGTCAAGCCCAAGCTGCGCGGCGGTGCGCAGCGACTCCTTGGTTCGGATCGGGACCTGGGCCGGTCCATCCGTCCCTCGGGAACGCCGCACCTCGACGTCCTCCCCGGCGACGTGACCCTCCGTGAGGCCGACCTCATCGTGGGCAGCAGCCGCAAGCCCAAGCGCTCGCTCCGACGGGTCCTGGGCGCGGTGGCCAAGGACTACGACGTGGTGCTGATCGACTGTCCCCCCGGCGTGGGCCCGGTCACCGAGGTCCTCGTCCGCTCCGTGGACCTGCTGCTGGTCCCGGTGGTGCCGGCGCCGCTCGACCTGCGCGCCCTGGACCGCTTTCGCGACGCGGTCGCCGACCTCGGCGCACCGTCGGAGATCTTGGCCCCCTTCCTGTCACTGGTCGACCGGCGCAAGCCTCTCCACCGTCGTCTGGTCGACGAGGTCCGCACCCAGCAGCACCTCCTCGGCGCGGTGGTCCCTGTCTCCTCCGCCGTCGAGCGCATGCCCTTCGAGCAGGTGCCCACGGTCATCAGCGCCCCTCGCAGCCTGGCGGCCATCGCCCTGCGCGACCTGTGGTCCGAGGTGGTCGAGCGCCTCGACCTGCCACCGGCCCGTCGGTGAGGGGTGGGTGGGCCGGTCCGGTGAGCGGCGTGAGCAGGCCCCGCCGGTAGGGTCGCGTCGTGGCCCGCCGCGACCCTGACGACCTGCACGAGTTCGTCTCCTTCGACGACCCCGACGAGGCCCGCACCTGGGTCTTCGATCTCACCTTCCTTACCAGCCCCTGGACCTGCATCTTCGGCCGAGGGTGCCCGGGGGTGCTCGACGCGCCCGCGCCCGAGATGATCCAGGGGTGTTGCTCCTACGGCGCCCACTTCGTCGACGAGGCCGACCGGGCCCACGTCGAGGCCATGGCCGATCAGCTTGCCGACGACCAGTGGCAGCACCGGAAGGTCGCCCGGACGAGAGGCGGGCCCACCAAGGTCACCCCGGCGGGCGAGATCGTGTCCCGCATCGTCGACGACGCCTGCATCTTCTTGAACCGACCCGGCTTCCCGGCCGGGGCCGGTTGCGCCCTCCACATCGCGGCGGTGGAGGCCGGGGAGCGGTTCATGGACTGGAAGCCCCAGGTCTGCTGGCAGGTGCCCCTGCGCCGGGTCGACGACACCGACCCCTACGGCCACGTGACCTCGACGATCCGGGAGTGGAAGCGACGCGACTGGGGCGAGGGCGGCGAGGACTTCCACTGGTGGTGCACGGCCGACGACGGCGCCTTCATCGGCCACCAACCCGTCTACCTCGAGATGCGCGACGAGCTCATCGCCATGACGGGACCGGAGCCCTACCGGATGTTCGTCGACCAGGTCGAGGCCCGAGGGATCGAGACGATGGTCGCCCACCCCGTGATCCGTCGTCGCGTCACCTCGTGAAGCAGTCGGTCGATGCGGCGTGGGACGACCACCCCGTCGACCCCGACGACCAGGAGGACACCCCACCGGCCTGGTGGATCGTGAACCTGGTCGATGACGTCGAGGGCATCGACGCCCTGCGGGTCCAGCTGGTGCTCGAGGTCCCCGGCACCACTGAGCGCATCAGCGCCCACCTGGCGCCGAACACCGTCCGCCGGCTGCGCACCGCCCTGACGACCGCCTTGGACACGATCGGCGAGGACGCGTAGCGACACGGTCACCCTGGTTGGCGCCGACGCCCCTCAGGGGCCGGTTCGTGGGTGGCAGCGGGTCAGCCCTGGGACAGTGCGGTGAGGAACCGGGCTGCCACCGGTCCGGCCACGGCCCCGCCGCTGGCGCCACCCTCGATGAACGCCGCGAAGGCGATGTCGCCCTGGAAGCCGATGATCCAGGCGTGGGTCCGGGGCGGGTCCTCGGTGCCGAACTCGGCCGTTCCGGTCTTGGCCCTCACCGGGTCGCGAGGGGCTCACCGCCTGCGGCCAGGATCGCCCCGCGCGAGGGGGCGGTGGTCTCCGCCGCCAGGACGTCGCCGGGGCGAGGTCGGCCGTCGAGGGCGCTCATGCTCCACTCGGCGCGCCACGTGCCCTCCCCATCGGCGCTGACGCGGACGAGGTCGAGCGTCCCCGAGGTCGTCCAGGTCGACCCGTCCAGGGTCCAGGTCGACTCCAGCGCCGCCGTGGCCGCGGCGCCCGCCACCTCGACCTCGCCGACGGTGGCCTCGAGGTCCACCGGACCGAGGCCCCCGATGGCTGTGAGGTAGTCGACGTCGACCTCGCTCGGGCCTTCGACGGTGCCGCCGCCGGCGGGCCGTTCGGCGCTGACGGCACGGGCGAAGGTCTCGGCCGCCCGCCGGGCCCCCGTCAGCATCGGTGGATCGGTGCCGGTCGCGCGCCGTCGTCCCGCCCGACCAGGAGGGCGGCGCCCACCAGCAGGACGACCGCCAGGGATGCGGCGGCGATGACCGCCACCCTGCCCGTCCTGTGCCGCATCCTCATCGCCGGCAGCGTCGCACGGTCGTGAGTGGTTGTGCGACCACCCCAAGAGGTTGTGTAGCCACGCGACCGCGCTCAGCGTCCCTCGCGCTCGCTCCCGGTCCGGTGGGCCGCGGGTCGTCGAGCCCTCGGATCAGGCCGAGGCGGGAGCGGCCCGCTTGGCCGCCCGCCGGCGGTCGGGCTCGGCCAGCAGGCGCTTGCGGATCCGGATGGCCGCGGGGGTCACCTCGACCAGCTCGTCGTCCGCGATCCACTCGATCGCCGTCTCCAGCGTGTGCACCCGGGGCGGCGCCAGCTTGGCCGCGTCGTCGTGGCTGTGGGTGCGGATGTTGGTCTGCTGCTTCTCCCGTACTGCGTTGACGACCATGTCGCCCCCGCGCGCTCCCTCACCGATCACCATGCCCTCGTAGACCTCGACTCCGGGACCCACGAACAGCTCTCCCCGGAGCTGGAGGTTGTCCAGTGCGTGCGCCGTCGTCGCGCCGGTGCGGTCGGCCAGCATGGCGCCCCCCTGACGATGGGGCAGGTCACCGACCCACTCGATCCAGCCGACGTGGTGGGTGTGGAGCAGCGCGGTGCCGCGGGTGGCGGTCAGCAGCTGGCTGCGGAAGCCGACGAGGCCGCGCGCGGAGGCCTCGAAGGTGACGATGGTGCGGTTGGCGTCGCCCGCAGCCAGGTCGGTCACCCGACCCTTGCGGGGGGCGAGGGCCTGGGTGACGGTGCCGACGTGATCGTTGGGCACATCGACGACGCCGCGCTCGATCGGTTCGTGGCGGCGGCCGTTGATCTCCTTGACGATCACCTCGGGTCGGCTGACCTGCACCTCGTAGCTCTCCCGGCGCATCGCCTCGATGAGAACGGCCAGCTGGAGCTCACCCCGCCCCGCGACCTCGATCACATCGGGCGAGTCGGTCTCGTTGATCTTGATCGACACGTTGCCGAGGACCTCGCGATCGAGGCGTTCCTTCAGCTGGCGAGATGTCACGAACCGGCCGGCCTGGCCGGCGAGCGGTGAGGTGTTGACGCCGAAGGTCATGCGCAGCACCGGCTCGTCGACGCTGAGGCGCGGGAGGGGTTCGGGTGCGGTCGGATCGGCGAAGGTGTCACCGATCTCGACCTCGGGGTAGCCCCCCACCACGAAGAGGTCGCCGACGGTGCGGGTGTCGACGTCCACTCGGCTGATCCCCTCGAACCCGAGCAACGCCGAGGGCTTGCGGGTGACCGGCGGTGCACCCTCGTCGACCTCCTCGTCGAGGAGGGCCATGGCCTCGCCCCGGGCCATGGTGCCGCGCACCACGCGGCCCACGGCCAGTCGTCCGAGGTAGTCGGAGGCGTCGAGGTTGGTGACGAGCGCCTGGAGGGGCCCGGCGGGGTCGCCGCCCGGAGCAGGGACGGTCGCCACGATGGCCTCCAGCAGGGGCGTGAGATCGGCGTCGTCAGGGGGCATGCCGATGCCGGTCATGGCCCGTCCATCCCGGGCCACCGCCGAGATGATCGGGAAGTCGATGTCGTCGGCGTCGGTTGCGAGGTCGAGGAACAGCTCCTCGACCTCGGAGAGGACCTCGGCCGGTCGGGCGTCGTGGCGGTCGACCTTGTTGATCACCAACACGGTGGGGAGGCGGAGGGCGAGGGCCTTGGACAACACGTACCGGGTCTGAGGCAGGGGCCCCTCTGCCGCGTCGACCAGCAAGACGATGCCGTCGACGAGGGCCAGGGCCCGCTCCACCTCACCGCCGAAGTCGGAGTGGCCGGGGGTGTCGACCAGGTTGATCTTCACCTCGCCCCACTGCACGGCGGCCGCCTTGGCCAGGATGGTGATGCCCCGCTCGCGCTCCTGGTCGGTGGAGTCCATGACCCGATCGACCAGGTCCTGATGGGCCCGGAACACGCCGGTGGTGCGCAGCAGGGCGTCGACCAGGGTGGTCTTGCCGTGGTCGACGTGGGCCACGAGGGCCACGTTGCGGAGGGTGGGGACGGGCGTCACGAGAGGCCTCGGGTCGTTCGGGCGCGCACCACGAGGTGCGCTGAGGTGAGTGGGACGGGCGCGCCAGGCGCCGGTGGAGCTCGGGACGGGATGGCGCCGGTCGCGCCGGGCTCAGCCCCAGGGCTCCTCGGCGTCAGGGACCCGGGTGTCCTCCACCAGGCACCAGGAGGCATGGTCGTGGCCGGGGTCGGCGCCACACTCCGGGCAGGACCGCTCACTGGCCCTCTCGGCGAGCTCCTCGTAGGAAGGCTCGGTCGTGCGCTTCAGCGCCCGAGCCTCTTCAAAGCGGCGATGCCGACCCTTCTTCACGGGCCCTCTCCAGCGTCAGTTGTGGTCAGTCCAGGTCCCCCACCCTAGTGGTCGAGCCCCGGCGCGCCGCATCCCCATCAATCTGCATCGACATGATACGAGAGATGTCCAAAGATCACCAGATCAAACTGAGGGGTGGTGAGTAGCGTCCGGTCGGTGACCGAGCCCCCGAGCCCGTCTGGCCGCCGGCCCTGGTGGCAGGGCGCCGTCGTCTACCAGATCTACCCGCGTTCCTTCGCCTCCTCGGTGCCCTCGGGCACTGGCGACCTGGAGGGCATCCGCCGCCGTCTCGACCACCTGGCCTGGCTGGGGGTGGACGCCATCTGGCTCTCGCCGTTCTACCGGTCGCCGATGGAGGACTTCGGCTACGACATCAGCGACCACTGCGACGTCGACCCGCTGTTCGGCACGCTGGAGGACTTCGACCGTCTGGTGTCCGACTGCCACGATCGGGGCATCCGGGTCATCGTCGACTGGGTCCCGAACCACACCTCGGACCGCCACGCCTGGTTCCAGGCCGCCCGGTCGAGCCGAGACGACCCCCACCGGGACTGGTACGAGTGGCGTGACCCCACCCCCGACGGCGCCCCCCCCAACAACTGGGTGGCCGCGTTCTCCGAGGGACAGCCGGCCTGGACCTTCGACGAGGCCACCGACCAGTGGTACCTGCACCTCTTCCTCCCGTCGCAGCCCGACGTGCGGTGGGACGATCCCGCCTTGGAAGAGGCCATGCACGACGTGCTGCGGTTCTGGCTCGATCGTGGCGTCGACGGCATCCGAGCCGACGTCCTCCACGCCATCGGCAAGGCCCAGGGACTGCCCGACGACCCCACCGAGCTGCTCCCCATCCCCCACTCGGCGCTCAACCACGTCCCCGAGGTGACCCTCCCCCGGGTCCGCCGGCTGCGCGACCTGCTCGACTCCTACCCCGGCGACCGCATGATGGTCGGCGAGGTCTACCTGCTCGACACCTCCCTGGTGGCCCAGTACTACGACCGGGGGCGAGGGCTGCACCTGTCGTTCAACTTCCCACCCCTGTACGCGCCGTGGGACGCCGAGGCCTGGCACGAGCGGGTGGTTGACGTCGAGGAGCTGATCGACCCGGTCGGCTGGCCCACCTGGGTCCTGTCCAACCACGACAACCCACGGCACCGGAGCCGGTACGGCTCCGAGCCCCGAGCCCGAGCCGCGGCCATCCTCCTGCTCGGCCTGCGGGGGACACCGTTCCTCTACGCGGGTGAGGAGCTGGGGCTCTCTGACGCCGAGATCCCACCGGCGCGAGCCATCGACCCTGGAGGGCGTGACGGCTGCCGGGCCCCGATCCCGTGGACGGCGGACCCCGACCACGGCTGGCGGGTCGACGAGGCGTGGCTGCCCTGGCCCCCGGAGGCCTCCACCGGTGGGGATGCGGTCTCCCAGCGCTCGGACCCGGGCTCGGTGCTGCACCTGTACCGCAGGGTGCTGGCCGCCCGGCGAGCCTCGCCGGCGCTCCGGGTCGGTTCCCAGGGGGTGCTCGCGGCGCCCGCCGGCGTGCTCGCCTGGGAGCGAGTCGAGGGAGGCGACCGGCGGGTGGTGGTCGTCGGCTTCGCCGAGGCCAGGGCACCCGTCGACCTCGGTGACGATCTGGTGGTCGAGGTGGCCTCCGATGGGTACGGCGAGGGCGAGACCTTCGACGGGACCGTTGGTGCGGACCGGGCCCTCATCCTCAGACCTGCGTCGACCCCGGCCGACGACCGGGCCTGACCCGATCTCAGGCGCGAGGTTGACGGGCGGGGACAGTTCGCTACGCTCTGTGCATGCGGCCACACTCCGTAGTGGGAAGTGGCCACGGGCGACACGGAGAAGTTGGATCGATGGGTCAAAGACTTGAGTTGGAATGTGGCCGCCACCACATGGCCATCGCGCCGCGTCCGGTGCGGGTTCCGCTCCTGGTCATAGGAGCGTCACTGCTCGCGGTCTTCGTGGCACTGGCGGCGACCGGCGGCCCGGTGGGCGCGGGGGCGCCCGACGACGACGAGGTGCGCGTGACCCGCGTCGCGTCCGCCACCCCCGGCGGGGTCAGCCTGCTCGTGACCCCACCCCGGGACCTCTCGCTCCTCGACCTCGGTCCGAGTGACATCACCGTGCAAGACGCCGACGGTGAGGTGCCGGCGGAGGTCGTGCCCCAGCTGGGAGCGAACCTCGACGTCGCCATCGTCGTCGATCTCGGCCAGACCGAGGACGATGCGCGCGCGGTCCTCGGCGCGACCGATGAGCTGGTCCGGACCATGCCCCCGGAGGCGCGCCTCGCGCTGGTCAGCTCGGCGACGGGTCCGTCGGTCAAGGTCCCGTTGGGCGATGATCGACCGGCACTGCTCGATGCGGTGGCCGGTCTCGAACGCTCCGACGAGGGCGATCTCATCGACCAGGTCGTCTCGGGCGTGTTCGTGCTCGAGTCCGGCACCGGGTCACGCTCGGCGCTGATCGTGATCAGCCCCGAGCCGGTCGATGATGCCTTCTCCCTGCAGGCCGTGACCACCGAAGCGGTGTCCTCGCCGGCCGTGTACGTGGCGGCCACGGGGCCAGGGTCAGACGAGGTCGACCGGGTCGTCACCGGCACGGGGGGCACGGCCGTCGTCGTCGATCGGCCCGAGCAGCTGATCGGCGCCACGGACCAGATCACCAGCGACCTCGGGTCCCAGTACCGGGTCGACTTCCCGAAGCCGACCTCGGGCCCGACAGAGGTCTCGGTGCGAGTGGCCAAGGCGGGGATCGAGGCCACGGCGTCGATCGACCTGGCCGATCCCGAGCCGAGCGAACCCCGTGCACCGGCACAGGAGGGGGGTGACGCCGCCGCCGCCGCCGGGCCCGCACGGGCCCCAGGCCAGGAGCCCGATGTGGGCTCGAAGGGTCCCTCCGTGGTGCTGATCGGAGTGCTGGCCGCCCTGGTGGGCGTGCTCATTGCCGGCGTGGGCCTGGTCGCCAACGGCACCATTGACGTCAACTTCGGGCGCCGAGGCAAGGGCGACGATCCCGAACCCGATCCGCGCCCCGCACGCGCCGCCGCCGGGGTGCCGGGCCCGGCGCGCAGCCTGGCTGCGCCGGCACCTGCGTCCATCGGGGCGCGGCCTGAGCTCCCCCCGACCTCGGCCGTGGTCCCATCGCCGGCCGAGCTCACGAGCGGTCCGCCGCCACTGGCCGACCACCCGCCGGCCACCATCGGCCTGAGAGCTCCTCAGGAGACGCGCAACGGGACGACGATCGAGCCCGGCCACGACGGCACCATCGACCTCTCCACCTCATCGCGGGAGTCGACCGAGCCGGCCCCTCTCGATGCCGACCTCCTCTCTGCGGCCGATCGCGCCGATCGGGCCCTCGACGAGCTCAGGACTGCGATGGGGTCGCTCCCCGAGGGCTTTCCGCTCGACGGGTTCGTGCTACGCGAGGCGGTGGCCAGCGTCACCCACGACGGTGCCGAGGTCTCTCTGCGAGACATGTTCCGATCGCGCTGCACCAGCGATCGCGAGATCACCCCTCTGGCGCCGGACGTCGAGCGCCTCATCGAGGCCATGGCCTGGGGTCTCGACCAGGCGACCAACCATCACCTGGGCCGGGGCGTGCTCACCGGGCTCCTCGATCGCCGGGCGCCGGACAGCCGTCGACAGGCGCTGCGCGACCGACACGGCGACACCGTGCCCGCCCCCTCGGTGGCCCGCAGCGTCGACGCCGCCATCGACATGCGCGGGCTGGCGAGCCCTGCCCTCCGGGCCGCCCTCGCCCGCCAGATCGTGGCCACCGGGTGGCCCGACGAGGCATCCCGCGAGTGGCTCGCACGGGCCTCGGTCTCGTTGTCGCTGGCGCGTGACGGCTCCCTCACCCAACCGGTGATCGACGTCGGCGTCGTCGCTCCCGTGATGGCGCTCCACGGATCGGCCCCTGAGCGGCCAGAGGCGCCCGTGCGCGACACGCTTCGAGCGCTCGCCGTCAGCAGCACCACCACGCGGGGTCGCCTGGACGACCTGATCGGGCTGCGGGCCTCCTACATGGACACCCTGGCCAACAGCCGACCCAGCCGGGCTCCTGCGGCCATCAACGTGATGATGGCCAACCCGGTCATCACCGCCCAGTTCGTCGCCGACGAGATCGGGCTCTCACACCAGGGTGCGCTCAATCTGATCCGCCGCTTCGAGCGCGACGGGTGGCTCCGCCACGACGGCTCGGCTGGTCGGGGCGGCCGCAAGTACTGGATCGCCCCCGACGTCCTGTCGATCTTCGCAGCCGACCTTCCCTCTACCCCCTCTGCCTCACCAACCGAGCCCAAGGAGCAACAATGAGAACCCGACTCGTCATCGGAGCGACCGCCGCGATCCTGGCGGTGGTGGCGTGGGCGGGGACGCCCTCCTCCGCCCAGTCCGCACCCCTGACCCCCGAGACGGGCTCGGTCACCGTCGTCCACGGCCTGCGCGGGCAGCTGGTCGACATCTACCTCGATGACGAGCTGGCGCTGAAGGGCTTCCAACCGGAGCGGGTCACGGATCCCTTGGAGATCCCCGCAGGCGAGCACCGGGTCGCGCTGCGACCGGCCGGGGCACCGGCGGCGGAGAACCCCATGGCCGCAACCGTCGTCACCGTGACCCCTGGGGCCAACATGTCCCTCATCGCCCACCTCGACACCAACGGCAGCACCACCGTCACCGCGTACCGCAACGATGTCAGCCCCCTCGCGCCCGGCAAGGCCCGCCTCGTCGCCCGCAACACCGCCGAGGTCCCCGCCATCAAGCTGGTGATCTCCGACGGACCGGCCCCGACCCTGGAGCCCGAGGCGGAGTTCGCGGCGGACGTCGACCCTGCGACCTACCGCGTCGCGGTCGACGACCCCGCCGGGGGGACGATCGTGCCGCCGGACGATGTGCGTGCTCCGGAGGGCTCCGCCACGATCATGTACCTGATCGGTTCCGAGCCCGATGACAGCCTCATCTGGATCGGCCAGTCGATCGCCGACCTCCAGGCGCCGCCCACCGCCGTGCCCACCGGCAACAGCGGCCTGGCCGCGACGCCGGCCACCCGCTCAGGTCCTCTCGGGGTGCTCGGTGACGTCGCCCCCCTGGCTGCTCTCCTGGGTCTGGCCATCGGCGTCGTGATGGTCCGTCGTCACCGCCTGACGTGAGTGAGCAGGGGGCCTGACATGAGTGACGGGAAAGGGGCCACGGGCCCCGGGGAGCCCGAACCATCGCAGGACCGCGGGGGCCCACGCCGGTGGGTGCTCATCCTCCTGGCCGTCGCGGTCCTGACCGGGGGCGCGACGCTGGTCGCGACCGCCAGTTCGGGGGCGTCGGCGGAAGACGAGGTGGCGGCCACGGCGAAGGGATCCGATGAGGAGCCCCCGACCACCCCGCAGCCCGAACAGGCGGCCCCCGCGCCGTCCACCGCCGGACCCACCACCGCTGCGCCCGCCTTCGGGCCCGAGGTGGGCACCCACTCGGCGCAGCTCGACGATCTCCACACCAGGGGGGGACCGTCCCCGGTCGCCATCCGCATCGGCGACATCCAGGTCGACGCCCCCGTCTCCCCCGCCGGGGTCGTCACCGACGGGTCGGAAGAGCTGGAGGTCCCCTCCCAGGCCGACGCCGTGGTCTGGTACGAGTTCGGGCCCTCTCCCGGAGCCGCCGGCAGCGCCGTGGTGGCCGGCCACGTCGACTACGACGGGGCCGAAGGGGTGTTCTTCCACCTCGCTGACGTCCAGCCTGGTGCGCTGGTCTCGATCGACTACGACGACGGGGCCCAGCGTCAGTTCCAGGTCACCGGGAGCAGGAAGGTGGCCAAGGTCGCGCTCCCGACCGATGAGATCTTCACCAGGGACGGACCTCCGCAGCTGAACATCATCACCTGCGGGGGCGAGTTCGACTCCTCCGCAGAGTCGTACCGTGACAACGTCGTGGTCGAGGCCGTACCGGTGGCGTCGTGACCCAGGCTCACCGGCCCCGCCCGACCACCGGCGGACGAGGCGTGTCGCCCGACACCACGGGGGACCGATGAGCGAGCGCGCCAGTGCGTCGGGAAGCCCTGCGAGCATCTCTCCCGAGTAGGTCCCGGAGCGGACTCGCCCCGCCTGGGCCGTGGGCGAGGATCAGACCACCATGCGTCCCCTTCGCGTCGGGCCATCGGTGGTTCGCGCCGCTGACACCCATGCGAGCAGCGTGGGGGACGCCGCGCAGACCGGAGCCCAGATCCTGCTCGTCCTCCCCGATCTCACGCTCGCGTCGCCGCTGGCCTGCTGCCTCGATGACCTCGGCCACTCGGTCAAGGTCGCGCCGACGGGTCGTGCCGCCGAACGCCTGCTCGACCGCTGGCGGTTCGACGCAGTGGTGATCGATCTCGACACCGAGGGGTTCTCCACCCTCCGCATGATGCGACGGCTGGCCTCACCTGGCGGGCCGGCCATAGTGCTCCTCCGCGGTCAGACCGAGCCGGCCGAGTGGGTCCGCTGGCTCAAGGCGGGCGCCTCGGACTTCGTCCCCTCGCCGGTCACCCTCGACGAGGTGGTGGCACGGGTCGAGGGCGTGCTTCGGCGCCGCTCGCCGGTCGATGACGCCCAGTGGACCCTAGAGATCGGTGCCCTTCGGATGTCGGTGCCCTTCGGATGAACGACGCGACCGGGCAGGTCGAGGTCGGTGGCCGCTCACATCTCCTGTCACCGATGGAGCTGAAGCTCCTCCAGCACCTGGTGAGTGCCCCGGGCACCGTGTTCTCCCGCCAAGAGCTGCTGCGCGACGTGTGGGGCTACACGACCGGCAGTGACGCGACCGTCACTGTCCACATCCGAAGGCTGCGTGAGAAGATCGAGCGCGACAGCGACCGCCCGCGCCTGGTCCGGACCCGACGCGGCATCGGCTACTACTTCGTGCTCGATCCCACCTCCTGACGATGACCGTGGGCTGAAGCGAGGCACCGGCTGGTGGTCCGCAACGGCCACGCCCAGCTTCGGACTGTGAGGACCGGGGCGCGGCGATCCCGGTGCGGGCCCCGCGGGTCAACGACCGCCGGGTCGATCCCGACAGTGGAGAGCGGGCTCGGTTCCGGAGCTCGATCCTGACCCCTTGGGCCCGGAAGTCGCCGAAGGTATCGGAGGCGTTGCCGTTGATGTCGCTGCACGGCATGTCCCCGGGGCCTCACCCCCCGGCCTGTGTGGTTGGCGATTCTCTGAGTGTCGGAGTTTTGGGGGCGTGGGCTTGTTACCAAACGGCAGGTGAAAGCGTGTTGCGGTGTCTTGACGGTCTGATGGGGGGCGCGCATTGTGCCGGTCATGTCAGAGAACCGAGGGACGAAGACCATGAGCGAGCGGGCCGTGATCACCGGTGCGGATGGTGTTGAGGGGGCGGCCGGAGGGCCGGCCCTGGGCTGGGTGAAGGCCACGCTGGCGGCGGTGATCCTTGTGGTTGCCGGCTTCCTCCTGTGGGGGAACCCGGCGGGTGCGGCCACCACCGCGTCGTCGGGGGCGGTGTCCTCCGGCGAGACGGGGGCGGCTTCGTCGAACGGCACGGCCACCTCGGGTGGCTCGGGCGACTCAGGCGACTCGGGCGACTCGGGGGCCACCGCAGGTGACTCGGGGTGCGCCGCGTTCGCCGGGTCCTGCGACACGGCCACCGACACGGGTTCGGGAGCGTCGGGTGACACGGGGTCCGCCGGCGACACCGGGACGGCCACGGTCAACTCGTCGGCAACCTCGGGCAGCAGCACCAACGACGGCGACTCGGGCGCGGTGACGGTCTCGCCGTCGAGCACGGCCAACGCTTCTTCGGGTACCAGCGATACCGCCGGCGACGTGTCGTCGGGTGACTCGGGTGACACCGGCGACAGTGGTGACACCACCGCTGACACCGATGCTGATGCCACCACCGGCGACACCGGCGACGCCACCAGCAACCCCTCCACCGGGGACGGTGGTGACAGCTTCGGTCAGTCCATCGGCCTCGGAACGGACCTCACCGGCACGCGGTCGTGACGCAGCCGACCTGACCAGTCGCAACCGGTGGCGATCGGTCCGGCCCTGCCGAGCGCCTCGATGACGAAAGCGCGCCGGTCGCGCCCCGGACCGTGATCCCGCCCTGATCGCCTGACGTGGTGGCCTCCGGCGATCAGGGCCAGCCGACCGTCTCCAGGCGTCCGGGCACGGGACGCACCCGCCGACGGGACGCCGACCGATCCCTGCGGGCATCAGCCGACGAAGGGGTCAGCGCGGGCTGCGCGGCTCGAGCACCAGGCCGTGGCCCTCGAAGGCCAGCGCCGCCCGACCGTCGACCAGGTCGCGGACCGGACCGCCGACCAGCTCCGCCCGCCACCCTTCGGCCAGCCGTCCCGTCCCCGTTGCGAGCAGCTCCTCGATGTCGGCTCGTGTGCCGAGCAGAGCCGTGTCGATGCCGTGGGTCCGTCCCAGCTGGGCCACCCATGCCGAGACCAGAGCCACCGCGGGTCGCAGCCGCCGATCGATCTGCTGGTCCCCGTTGCGGCTCTGGGCCGGTGGGCCCTCGGCCTTGCCCCGGGCCACGGCGGCCACGATCGCCTCGGCCTGAGGGCCGCGACGCAGTCGATCGTCGAGACCCCTCACCCCCTTGAGGTCCTCGACGCGTGTCGGGGCCCGGTTGGCCACGGTGACCACCGCAAGGTCGGCCATGACGTGGCGACCGGGCACATCGATCTCGGCCGCGCGCCGCTCCCGCCAGGCCGCCAGCGCCTGAGCCACGCCGAGGGCTGTGCCCCGCAGCTGACGGGCCTCCTTGATGCGGGTGTAGGCCATCTCTGGCTCCCGCACCGGACGCCAGGTCCGCTGAGCCTCGTTCTCGGCTGTGACCCACTCCGTGCGCCCACCGGCTTCGATGCGCGTCGCCAGGCGCTCGTGCAGCTCCAGCAGGTGGGCCACGTCGGACGCGGCGTAGGCCTTCTGACGGTCGTCCAACGGACGACGCATCCAGTCCGTGAGCCGATCGCCTTTGGGTAGCCGGAAGCCCAGCTCACCCTCGACCAGCGCCGTGAGCGATGGGGTGCCGTAGCCGAGGAAGCCGGCTGCGATCTGGGTGTCGAAGAGCTGCGAGGGCACGGAGCCGACCGAGCGCTCGAAGACCTCGATGTCCTGGCTGGCGGCGTGCATCACCGCCAGACCAGGACCGGCGAAGACCTCCTGCAGGCGCGCGAGGTCAAGCGCCAGTGGGTCGATCAGCACGATACGGTCGTCCCAGGCCACCTGCACCAGCGCCACGTGGGGCCAGTAGGTCTTCTCGCGGTGGAACTCGGTGTCGACCGCGTACCGGTCCGCCTGGGTCAGAAGCGAGACGACCTCGGCCAGGCTCTCGTCGTCGACGATGTCATCGGCCTCGCTGTGCGGGACGTCCGGACCTCGCTCCCCCGCGGTTCCCGAGCGTCCCCGTCGCACGTCGTGCCCGCTCAGCCCGGGGTGGGGCCGGTGACGGTGGGATGGCCGGCCTCGATCCACGCCGTCGTCCCACCGGCGACGTTGACGACGTCGCGACCCAGGCCCGCCAGGTGCTCCGCGGCCCGCATGCTGCGTCCGCCCTTGGCACAGATCAAGTAGACGGTCCGATCGGCGGGCACCTCGGCCGCCCGCTCTGGCACCTCACCCAGGGGGATGAGCACCGCGCCGGGCACGTGGCCGGCGATGTACTCGTCGGGCTCGCGCACGTCGATCACCGGCGCGCCCGAGGCAGATCGCTCCGCGAAGGTGGTGATCTCGACCTCGGGTACGTCCACGGCGAACCTCTCTGACGGGACGGCGGCAGGCTACTACCGGTTGTCTCCGGCACCCTCAGCACCCTCGCTCGACCGGGGGGATCGGCCTGCGGGCGGTGGTCGCCGCCGTGGCGTGCGCTCGAGATCCTCCGGACGGTCGGCGTCGTCCACCGCCGCCACGCTCACCTCCCGGAGGGTGATCGCCACCGCCACCTCGGCCACCGAACCAAGGCGCCGGTGGCCCGCCTGCACCAGGCCTGCGATGGTCGCCGTGAGGGCGGGCCGGGCCCGCCAGGCCGAGTGGATCCACTCGTGGCGTCCCTCGACCACGGGCACGCAGACGTCGACCGACGCCGGCGCGCTCGCCAGGGCACCAAGGAGCCTGCGGATGAGCTCAGGATCGGGATCGAGCAGGTCGCATGGGGCCACCACCACCGCGGCGCCCAAGGGAGCGGCGGAGAGGGCCGTGGCCAGGCCTCCCAGGGGGCCTTGACCGGGCCAGCGGTCGGCCACCACCTCGAGGCCGAGGGCGACCAGGGCGTCCTCGTCACCGCCCACGGCGCAGACGGTCGTCGCCCCCGCGGTCGCGAGGGCACCCGCCACCCGGAGGGCCAGGGGCTGGCCGTCACGCACGATGAGCGCCTTGTCTCGTCCCATCCGACGGCTGGCCCCGCCGCAGAGCACGGCCCCGACGACGGAGGGCACGGTCACGGGCTCTTCCCCCCGACGTCGGACCCCGGCGCCGGCGCGTCTGCTCCCGTGGGTGCCTCCCCCGGCGCGCCACCACCATGCGGTCCGGTGGCCGTCGGGGCCCAGCTGAACAGCCTCTCCCCTCCTTCGGATCCCGTGGACACGGATGCCGGCTCGCGGCGGGGCGCCGCGCTCAGGCGATGCCGCCGTAGGTGCCCACGGGTGCATCGGCGGGCGCCTCGCCGAGGGGGACGTCGTCGAGCGCGCCGGCCAGGTCCGAGGCGAAGCGATCCGCGACCTCGAGGTGGTAGGGCGACAGCATCACGTGCATCCCCCCCTGCTGGAGGTCGAGTTTCCACCCCCTCGCATCGAGGGAGGCGCCCACCGCGTGGTGGTCGCGACCCGGGGTCGTGACCTGGAACACCGGGGTGTCCGGCACGGGGTCGACGACCGCACCGTCGGTTGCCTCGATGGCCGCTCGAAAGGCCCGGTTGGCGGCCGCGACCTGCTCGGTCATGCGCAGGAACCCGGACTCCCCCAGGTGCATGAGCGCGGCCCAGGCACCGGCGATGGGCGGGGCGGGACGAGTCCCCGCCGGCGTGGACGAGGCGTACAGGCCGCCGGGCCAATCGTCGTACCAGAAGTACTGGCGCTTGAGGAGCTCCCGATCCCGGTACAGCACCAGCGACGCGCCCTTGAAGGCGTAGCCGTACTTGTGGATGTCGGCCGACATGGAGGTGACGCCGTCGACCCGGAAGTCCCAGGGCGGCACGGTTTCGCCGACCTGCTCCCAGAACGGGAGCAGGAACCCGCCCAGGCAGGCATCGACGTGGCAGAGGATGCCACGATCGTCGGCCAGGGCGGCGACCTCGGCAACGGGGTCGATCGTGCCGTAGGGGTAGTTGGGGGCCGACACCACGATGAGCCCCGTGCGGTTGGTCAGCTTGGCCTCGATGGCATCGGGGGCGACACGGCCGCCGGGTTCGACCGGGACCTTGATCTGTTCGATGTCGAGGTACTCGCAGGCCTTGGCGAAGGCGGGGTGTGCCGTCGCCGGGGTGACGACCTGGGGCTCGGCGATGCCGCGGGCGTGGCGAGCCTGTTCCCGCGCGGTCATCACCGCGCAGAAGATGCTGTAGGTGCCCCCGGCGGTGACGGCGGCGCAATCGGGACCGGTGCCCACCAGCGCTCCGCCCATGGAGGCCAGGTCCAGCTCCATCTGCATCAGGCTCGGGTACCGCAGCGGGTTGAGGGCGTTCTCGTGGAGGTAGCGGTCAGCGACCTGGTGCAGCAGCGCCTCGTGGGCCTCGTCGCCCGGGTGGTACACGAGGCTGAAGGCCCGTCCGTCGCGCCAGGCGAGGTCCCCGGCCCGGGCCTCGTCGATGCGGGCCAGGATCTCCTCCGGGGGCACCCCCTCGGCGGGGATCCGGGCCGGGCCGTCCGAGGTGCCTGCGTCGCTCATGGGCCCGACAATACGGGACGCTCGCCGCTCGTGGGACCGGCGATCAGCGATCAGCGACCGGCGGCCAGCGACCACCGGCTTCACCTGATGCTCCGGTCCCGGTCGAGGCCGGTCACCCGGTGCGGCCCTCGCCGAAGTGGCGACGACACAGGAGCTCGTAGCTGACCACATCGCCGAACAGTGGGGTCTCGGCCGCCGCGGTGTCGCCGATGACCACCGTCTCGCCCTCGCGCGTCACCTGCCCGTTGACCAATCGGGCGTTGTGGGTGGCCCGACGCCCGCACCAGCACCGGGCCTCGACGTTCTGGGGGACGTGCTCGTCGGCCAGCTCGAGCATGCGCTGGGTGCCCTCGAAGAGCTGACCGCGGAAGTCGGTGAGCAGGCCGTAGGCGAACACGTCAGCGCCCAGCTCGTCGACGATCGCCCCCAGCTGGTCGACCTGGGCCGCGGCGTAGAACTGGACCTCGTCGCAGACGAGGAAGTCGAGCGTTCCGTTCGTCGTCGCGAAGTCCTCGGCCATGGCCCGCAGGTCGAGCTCGGGGGTCACCTCGACCGCCCGTCGCGACACGCCCAGGCGGCTCGACACGGCCGTGCCGTCCCGGTCGAACATGGTGCAGAGCACGCCCAGCAGACCCCGCCGGATCAGGTTGTGGTGGACCTGGAGGGCCACGGTGGACTTCCCCGATCCCATGATCCCGTAGGTGAAGCGCAGGATCCCCGGCGACGTCCCGTCCCCCATGCGGATCGGCGCCTCAGCCGCCGTAGGACATGCGGGTGTCCTCCATGCGGAGCACCTCGGTGTCCTCGGCGTGCTGGAAGGCGGCGTCGACCACCTCACCGATGAAGAGGGTGTGGCCCCCGCAGTCCACGCTCTCGCGCACCTGGCAGTCGACGTAGGCCGGTGCCTGGTCGAGGATCGGCGAGCCGGTCACCCCGTCGTGGAACGGGAAGCCGTTCAGGGTCATGGCGTCGTCATCGACCTCGACGGGCTTGGTGAACTTGCGGACGATGGCTCGGTCCTCCCGGGAGATCGCGTTCAGGCTGAAGGTGCCGCTGGCGGTGACCAGCTCGTGGGTGAAGGCGGACCTCTCCACGCCCACGGCCACCAGCTTGGGATCGAAGCTGACCTGGGTGACCCAGTTGATGGTCATGCCGTTGCGCCGGTCACCGTCGCGGGAGCCCAGGACGTAGAGCCCGTAGGGAAACGACCACAGCACCCGGCGCCGGAGCTTGTCGTAGTCCTCCTGGGCCTCGTCGGTGTCGGCCACCCCCTCGGGGAAGGGTCCGATCGGTCCTGATCCTCCGGGTGCGGCCATGGTCGGACCGTAACGCGGTGTCCCACCCCTGCCACCGGCCGGCCCACCCACCGCCGCCTGCGTCCGATGGGGAGCAAGACCGCCCCCTCGGCCGCAGGAAGGAGGTTCAGGCCGGGGTGGCGGCAGAGCAGGCGCGGCAGGCGTCGGCGAAGGCAGTGAAGAGGGCACGCTGGACCGGGTCGGTGGCCGAGGAGTCCTCGGGGTGCCACTGGACGGCGACCACCCAGTCGTCGCCGTCGGCGGGCTCCAGGCCCTCGATGGTGCCGTCGGGAGCGCGGGCCACGATGCGGAGGTCGTCGGCCACCCGCTCGACGGCCTGGTGGTGGTGACAGACCCCCACGGCCTCGATGGTGCCCAGAGCCTGGGCCAGGCGGGAGCCGGGCTCGACCGCGGCGCCGATCTCCGACCCACCTCCGCCCATCGGGATGCCGTGGAGCATCCGGCCCGGCTTGCCCACGATGTGTTGGGTGAGGGTGCCGCCGTGGACGACGTTGAGGAGCTGCGCGCCCCGGCAGATGGCGAGCACGGGCAGCCCCCGCCGTCGTGCCGCGCGGTAGAGGGCCTCCTCGAAGCGGTCGATCCCGGCGTCGTGGCCATAGGTCTCCGGCACCGCGTCTTGCCCGTACAGCGAGGGGTCGACGTCCTCGCCCCCGGTGAGCACCAGCCCGTCGAAGTGGGCCATGGCGGCCTCGGCCTCGTCGTGGGGGACGGCCCGGGGCGAGAGCATCGCCCCCAGGGCTCCGGCCGCGACCAGCTCGGTGTGGTAGTCGGCGGGCAGGCCCACGTAGTCTTCGTTGGTCGAGGTGATGCGGTCGGCCGCGAGCGGACGACCGGTGACCGCGATGAGGGGGCGGTCGGGGCTCACAGGCGCTCGAAGCCGCGGAGCAGCTCCCAGTCGGTGACGGTGCGGTTGGCCGCCCGCCACTCCTGACGGGCCGTGTTGCACAGGTGGTGGTGGACGTCGTCGCCGAAGGCGGACCGGGCCACCTCGGAGGACTCCAGCAGCTCGACTGCCTCGACCAGGGTCGAGGGGATGCGCTCCACGTCGGTGGCCTCGTAGGCGTTGCCCTCGAAGGCCGGGCCGGGGTCGATCTCGTTCTCGAGGCCGTGGAGGCCGGCGGCGACGACGCCGGCATAGGCCAGGTAGGGGTTCACGTCGGCACCGGGGATGCGCGACTCCACCCGGCGGTGGGCCCCGTGGCCCACCACCCGGAGGCCGCAGGTGCGGTTGTCGTCGCCCCAGGCGATGGCGGTGGGGGCCCACGAGTCGGGCTGGTAGCGCTTGTAGGAGTTGACCGTGGGCGCGAACAGCCAGGTCAGCTCCCGCGAGGCGGCCTGGATGCCGCCCAGCCAGTGCCGCACGGTCGGCGAGAGGGCCGTCGGGTCGCCGTCGGTGGTGGCCAGCGAGGTGGTCCCGCCGTCGGCCCACACCGAGGAGTGGATGTGACAGGACGAGCCCACGTCGTCCATGGACCACTTGGCCATGAAGGTCAGCGAGCGGTCGTTGGCCGCGGCGATCTCCTTGGCCCCGTTCTTGTAGATCACGTGGCGGTCGGCCATCTCCAGGGCCTCGGCGTAGACGAGGTTGATCTCGTGCTGGCCATGACCGGCCTCGCCCTTGGAGAACTCCACCGGCACGCCGGCCGCCTCCATGCCGTTGCGGATCTGGCGGATCAGGTACTCGTCGCGGGTCGTCTGGAGGATGTGGTAGTCCTCGATCCAGTCCGAGTGCGGCGTGAGGCCCTTGTAGCCCTTGGCCCGGGCCTCCTCGTAGGTGTCGCGGAAGAGGAAGAACTCGAGCTCGGCGCCGATGTTCACCGTCAGCCCCCGCTCGGCGGCCCGGGCCAGCTGACGACGCAGCACCTGACGGGGCGAGACCTCGATCGGCTCGGTCCCGCCCTCGATCACCAGGTCGCAGAGCACCAACGCGGTGCGCGGGATCCACGGCACCAGGCGAAGGGTGGAGAGGTCGGGGACCGCGGACATGTCGCCGTAGCCCGTCTCCCAGCTGGCGAAGCGGTACCCGGGGAGCGGCTCCATGTCGACGTCGACGGCCAGGAGGTAGTCGCATGCCTCGATGGTGCCCTCCAGCACGTTGTCCCAGAAGTAGCGGCCCATGACCCGCTTGCCCATGAGGCGCCCCTGCATGTCGGGGAAGCAGACGAGCACGGTGTCGACCTCACCGCTCACGATGAGCTCGCGCAGGTCGGAGGGTTGGAGGATCACGGGCACAGACATCAGCCTCTCACTCGGACGCGGGGGTGGGGTCGACCGGCGGCGGCGCCAGCTGCGGAGCAGGGCCCTCGGGTGTGGTGTAGGCGGCGGTGATGCCCCCGTCGATCAGCAGCGACTGGCCGGTCATGAACGACGACTCGTCCGAGGCCAGGAACACGGCGCCCTGCACCATCTCGGCGGCGGTGCCGAAGCGCCCCATGGGGATGTGCACCAGTCGGCGCTGGCGTTGCTCGTCGTCGGCCAGGTACTGCGCCAGCAGAGGCGTCAGCACCGGGCCCGGGCACAGGGCGTTGACCCGGATGCCGTCGCGAGCGTGGAGCACCGCCATCTCCCGGGTCATGGCCAGGACCGCGCCCTTGGAGGTGGTGTAGGCCAGCTGCGGGGTCGCCGCCCCGAGGTGGGCCACGAAGCTGGCCACATTGATGATCGACCCGCCGCCGGACTCGAGCAGCACCGGGACCACGGCCCGGCAGCAGTGCCACATGCCGGTGACGTTGACCGCCATGGTGGTCTCCCACGTGGCCTCGGGCGTGGTGGTGGTGCCGTCGTCGTCGCCCAGGCTCACCCCCGCGTTGTTGTAGAGGACGTCGAGACGTCCGAAGGCCTCGACGGTGGCGGCGACGGCGGCGTCGATGGCCGCGGAGTCGGTCACGTCGGCGACCAGTGACGTGGCCTGGCCCCCGGCCGTGACCACCCGGTCGACGACCTCCTCGCAGCCGAACACGTCCATGGCCGCCACCTTCGCCCCCTCGGACGCGAACATCTCGACCGCGACCCGCCCCATGCCGCCGCCGGCTCCCGTGATGAGGGCGACCTTCCCCTCCAACCGGCCCATCGGTGCTCCCTCGTCGCCTGCCCCGGCCGGTCGACCGGGGTCGGGTCGTATGATGCCGCGTCCCGCCACAGGCCCCGGACACGACCCGTCGGACGGCCTGGGGACCCATCCGCCCCGGAACCCCGAGGAGCACCATGTCCACCGACCTCCGCTCCGATCTGCTGGTCGTCTCCGGCGAGCGCCGGCCCGCCCGCGACGGGGCCACCGCCCTGGTGCTGGCCCCGGCCACCGGGGCGCCCTACGCCCACGTCGCCCAGGCGGGCCCGGCCGACGTCGAGGACGCCGTCGCCGCCGCCCACGCGGCCTTCGACGACGGTCGGGGCGCATGGCCCGCCACCAGCGCCACCGTGCGGGGGCGGGTGCTGGGCCGGGTGGCCGACCTGCTCCGGGAGCGGGCCGAGGACCTGGCCGAGCTGGAGGCATGGGGCGCGGGCCACCCCATCGGCGACGCCCGGTGGGAGGTCGAGGCCGCGGCCCGCACCTTCGAGTACTACGCCGGTGCCGCCAACAAGCACCTGGGCACCACCATCCCGGTCATGGACCCGGGGCTGGCCGTCACCCTCCGGGATCCGGTCGGCGTCTGCGCCCTGATCGTCCCCTGGAACTTCCCGCTGCTCATCGCCAGCTGGAAGGTCGCCCCGGCCCTGGCCTGCGGCAACCCCATCATCCTCAAGCCCGCGTCGCTCACGCCGCTCACCGCCCTCGCCCTCGGCGACGTACTCGTGGACGCGGGTGTGGCCCCCGAGGCGGTGCACGTGCTCGCCGGGCCGGGCGCCGTCCTCGGCGACCTCCTGGTGGGCGATCCCCGAGTGGCCAAGGTGGGCTTCACCGGCGAGACCGCGACCGGTGCCCACATCCTGCGACAGGGTTCGGACACCATCACCCGGGTGAGCCTGGAGCTCGGGGGCAAGTCGGCATCGATCGTGTTCGCCGACGCCGACGTCGAGAGCGCCGCGGCGGCCTCCCCGCCGTCGGTGTTCGCCAACGCAGGCCAGGACTGCTGTGCCCGCAGTCGCATCCTGGTGGAGCGGTCCGCGTACGACACCTTCGTCGACGCCTTCGCCACGGCCACCGAGGCCATGGTGGTGGGCGAGCCTCTGGATGAGACCACCGAGGTGGGGCCCATGATCTCAGCCGGCCAGCGCCAGACCTCTCTCGACTACCTCTCCCTCGGTGCCGAGGAAGGCACTCGTCTGGTGTGCGGCGGCGAGATGTCGGACCGACCCGGGTTCTACCTCTCCCCCGCGGTCCTGGCCGACGCGTCGAACTCCATGAGGGTGTGCCGGGAGGAGATCTTCGGCCCTGTGGCCGCCGTGATCCCCTTCGATGACGAGGACGAGGCCATCGGCATCGCCCACGACAGCGACTACGGGCTGAGCGGTTCGCTGTGGACCGGCTCCGCGACCCGGGCCATCCGGGTGGCGCGTCGGTTGCGCACCGGGTCCCTCTCGGTCAACTCGCACTCGTCGGTGCGGGTCGAAACCCCCTTCGGCGGGATGAAGCGCTCCGGTCTGGGCCGGGAGCTGGGCCTCGCCGCCATGGACACCTACTCCGAGACCCGGACGGTGTTCTTCTCCGAGTGAGCTTCCTCGTCAGCGAGCGAGTGAGGACGAAGCGGGCCAGTCGGGGTCGAGCTGGGACAGGAACTGGGCACAGCGGGCCTCCTCGTCGACCTCGCCGATGGCGGCGGCGGCCCGCTCCAGGCCGTGCAGCGCTCGCAGGAAGCCCCGGTTGGGCTCGTACTGCCAGCGCACGTAGCCGGTCCCTCGCCAGCCGCTCTGGCGCAATCGATCGAGGCCGCGGTGGTAGCCGACGCGGAACGCGGCGTAGGCCTCGACCTCGTCGCGGGCCAGCTGGCCCAGGCGGGCCCACCCATCGAGGAACTGCGGGTGGGCGGCGACGAGGGCCGACACCGCCACGCGCCGTTCTGCCTCCGGGCCCTCCAGGGCCGCAGCCAGGGCGTCGAGCAACGCCGCCGGCTCGGGCTCGAGGATCGTCTCGGGCGGACCCGACGGGCTGAGGGAGATGGGCTGGTCGTTCATTTGGCGCAGTCTGGCACCCGGACGCGGCGGAGGGGGCGGGCCGTAGCCCGCCCCCTCCGAGGGATCCTGAAGCGGATCAGGACTACTTGAGCGAAGAGCCCACGCTGTTGAACTTCTTCTCGGACTGGCCGCCGAGGAAGGTGATGGCGGCGATGCAGACGACGGCGATCAGGGCCACGAGCAGCGCGTACTCCACGAGGGAGGCGCCCTTCTCGGTGTCGCCGAAGCGAGCCCGGACGTAGCTGGTGATGAAGTCCCACTGGTTGCTGAGCATCGGGGTGTTCTCCTGTGTGTTGGGTGCCCACCCCGAGGGTCCGGGGGGCGCTGACGTTGGTGTCCCTACTCCATCGGTGCCCCCGCTCGACCCTGCATGGGTCGAACGACTCAATCCCACTCAGCGTGTTGCTCCGGCGCTCTCCGTGTGTCCCAGACGAGGCGCGACGACGGGGCGAGGATCGGGGACCCACTCGCCATCAGCGCCGTCCGCTAGCGGGGGACATCCCTCCAGGGCGCGTCCTTGTCGACCCGCACGTCTCCGGGCAGGCCGAGGACGCGCTCACCCAGGATGTTCTTCATGATCTCCGTCGTGCCGCCCTCGATGGTGTTGGCCCGGCAGCGCAGGAAGGCCTTCTGCGCAGAGGACACGTCCATGGCCATCGTGGGTCGGGCCATCGGATACCCGCTGGGGAGGAGCATGCCCTCCGCGCCCGAGACGGTGACGGCGTACGCGGTGATGGCCTGGTTGAGCTCTGCACCGGCCGACTTGCCGATCGACCCCTCGGGACCGGGGACCCCGACGGCCCGCATCTGTGAGGCTCGCCAGTTGGTGAGGCGCAGGACCTCGGCCCGGGTCCAGAGGCGCACCAGCTCGTCCTTGGCTGCGCCATCGGGGCGCCCGGCCTCGCGCCAGGCCTTGACCGCGAGGGCGATCACCCCTGTTCCCGGCGCGGGGATGCCCCCACCGATCGACACCCTCTCGTTCATGAGGGTGGTGATCGACACCCGCCACCCCTCACCGACCTCGCCCAGGCGCTCGGCGTCGGGGATGCGGACGTCGGTGAAGTAGACCTCGTTGAACTCGGCCTCGCCGGTGATCTGGTAGAGCGGGCGGACCTCGACGCCGGGAGCCTGCATGTCGACCACGAAGTAGGTCAAGCCCTTGTGCTTGGGCTGATCAGGGTCGGTGCGGGCCACCAGCATCCCCCACCGGGAGAGGTGGGCCACGGTGGTCCACACCTTCTGGCCGTTGACGACCCACTCGTCGCCGTCGCGCACGGCCCTGGTCGACAGGCTGGCGACATCACTGCCGGCGCCGGGCTCGCTGAACATCTGGCACCAGACCTCCTCACCGGTGAAGAGGGGCCGCAGGTAGCGGTCGCACTGGGCCTCGGAGCCGTGGGTGTAGACGGTGGGAGCGCCCATGCCATGGCCGATGGGGTTGCGCCCGACGGGGTTGGGGGCCCCGGTGCCCCGCAGCGCTTCCTGGACCACCTTCTGGAGCTTGGGCCGCAGGCCGAGACCCCCGTGACCCTCGTCGAAGTGGACCCATGCCAGCCCGGCGTCGAACTGGGCGCCGAGGAACTCGGTGGGGTCGGTGGTCGCCGGGGGGTGGTCGGCCAGCAGCGCCTCGGCTGTCGACCTCACCCTGTCCTCGTCGGGGTCGCGGGCGGTGTCAGAGGGTCGGGTGGCGACGTCGGTCATCGCTCTAGGTTACTTGACCGGACGGTCAAGTGCGGCCCCCGCGTTGGCGCCCGACGACCGCCCGTCGGTCAGTTGAGGCGGGCGCGCCACCGGGTGGCCCGGTTGCGCAGGTCGTCCGGATCGGACCCGGCCCCGCCGGCGTCGGCCAGGTCCTCCATGGTCACCGCAGCCCGGTCGAAGGCACCGCTGCGGGCCAGAGCCGAGGCCAGGACGGCTTGCTCCCCCTCCCCCACCCCGGGCACGAGGCTCCGCAGACCGAGGGCCACCGCCTCCCGGCGGTGTTGGCGGTCGGCCCGGTAGCGGTTGGCCAGGTTGGCCAGGATGCGGGCCATCACCTGCGCCTCGTCCACCGGGGCCAGGTAGGAGGGATCCCAGTGGGCGGCGGAGCCGTGGAGCCGGACGAACAGCTGCCGGGCCTCGTCGGCGGACAGGAGGCGTCGGCGGTGGAAGGGGTCAGCCAGCACCCCGGTGCCGTCGGCGGCCGAGACGAGCACGTGGCCGGGCATGCCAACCACGGCGGCGGGCACCCCCACGCGACGGGCGACCTCGACGGTGACCACGGCGAGGAGGATGGGCAGACCCCGTCGGCGTCGTACCACCGCCGGCAGCATCGAGCTGGTCGGGGTGGCGTAGTCGGACGGACCGCCACCCAGACCCAGCCCACCCAGGTGGTCGACGACGCCGGCGACGGTCCGGGTCGGGATCCCGACGGCCAGCTCGTCCAGCCCGGTCCGCACCGCGGTGAGGTCGGTCCCGTCGCCGTCCGTGCCCACGGTGAAGTGCGCGGCGACCAGGGTGCACGCCTCGTCCAACCCGCCGGCGACGCCCGGTCGCCGCATCACCGCCGCGAAGCGAGCAGTGAGATCCGACGGGTGCGACGGGTCGAGGGGCGGGGGGTGGTCGGCGGGCACGGCCCGTCGAGTCTGCCCCCTGGACGGTGCCGCTGCGCCGACCGGGACCGACTCGGACCGACCGATCGGCGGTTAGTGTCGTCGGTCGTGGGCAGCGCGTGGCCGTTCCTCGACCACCCCGGTTCCCTTGCCTTCGCCCACCGCGGCGCCCACGGCCCCGACGGCCCGGGCGAGAACACCATGGCCGCCTTCGCCGCCGCGGTGGACCTCGGCTACCGCTACGTCGAGACCGACGTGCACCTGACGGCCGACGGCGTGGTCGTGGCCTTCCACGACGACCACCTCGACCGCGTCGCCGACATGGACGGCGCCCTCGCAGACCTGCCCTGGTCCGAGGTCCGCCAGGCTCGGGTCGGAGCCGGTGGCGACCCCGTCCCCCGCCTCGACGAGCTGCTGGAGCGGTGGCCCGAGCTCCGGGTCAACATCGACCCCAAGGCGGATCGGGTGGTCGAACCCCTCGCCGACGTGCTCGAGCACGCCGACGCGGTCGGTCGGGTGTGCTGCGGCTCCTTCTCCGATGCCCGCCTGGCCACCCTGCGGACCCGGCTCGGCCCCGACCTGTGCACCTCGCTCGGCCCCCGGGCCACCGCCCGGGTCACCGTCGCCGGCTACCACCTCCCCACCGGCCAGCCCGAGGGAGGGTGCGTGCAGGTCCCGACCCACGTCAAGGGGGTCCGGCTGGTGACACCCCGCTTCGTGCACACCGCCCACGCCATGGACCTCCAGGTCCACGTGTGGACCATCGACGACGCCGAGGAGATGCGCGAGTTGCTGGACATGGGCGTCGACGGGCTCATGACGGACCGCAGCGACATCCTGAGAGGCGTGCTCGAGTCCCGCGGCGAGTGGTTCTGACCCACGCCCACGTCATGCGACGGGGCGGTCAGCTACGGCGGCGGACGCGGAGCTTGACCGCGGTCTGGTGCAGGTCGAAGGCCTCGCGCAGGGCCCGCTCCAGGTAGCGCAGGTAGCTGGGCGCCACATCCTTGTTGGTGAACAGCGTGAAGGTCGGAGGGTCGGTGGCGCCCTGGGTGGCGTAGAGGACGCGCGCCCCGTGGGGCGCCGGCGTGGCCGCCTGGGCCGCGCCGATGACCTCGTTCACCCGGCGGGTCGGCACACGACGCCGGTACTGGTCGATGGTGCCGGCCAGGGTCGGCAGGAGCTTGTCGACCCCCTTGCCCGTCAGGGCGCTGATGTGGAGCACCGGTGCCTCGCCGATGAAGGCCATCCGGCGGGTCATGTCCTCGGTGACGAGGCGGCGGGCCTCAGCGTCGAGGCGTTCCCACTTGTTGAGCAGCACCACGATCGGGCAACCGGCGGCGTCGACCCGCTCGGCCAGGCGTTGGTCCTGGTGGGTGATGCCCTCGGTGGCGTCGATGACGAGGAAGGCCACATCTGCGGTGTCGACCGACTGCAGGGCCCGGACCAGGGAGTAGTACTCGGCTCCCTCGCTGGTCTTGGCCCGACGGCGCATGCCCGCGGTGTCGACGAACCGGATCGGTCCCGCGCCGGTCTCCACCACCGTGTCCACCGAATCCCGCGTGGTGCCCGCCCGATCGTGGACCACGGCCCGCTCCTCGCCGATGAGGCGGTTGAACAGCGTGGACTTGCCCACGTTGGGGCGACCCACGATCGCCACCGCCAGCTGTCCGTCGGTGGGAGCGGCCCCCGCCGGGACGACATCGGGATCCGGATCGCCCGCGGGCTCGGGCAGGACGGCCACGAGAGCATCGAGCATGTCACCGGTACCCCGTCCGTGCAGGGCGCTCACGGCGTGGGGCTCACCCAGACCGAGCCGGAGCAGGTCCCAGACCAGGTGGTCCCGGCTCTCGCCGTCGACCTTGTTGGCGACCACCAGCACCGGTGCGGTCGCACCGCGCAGCACGCGGGCGACCCGGTCGTCGTCCTCGGTCGCGCCGGTGGTGGCGTCGACCACGAGCACGATGGCGTCGGCCGAGGCGATGGCCTGCTCGCTCTGGCGGCTGACCTTGTCGTCGAGCTCGGTGCCCCGGGCCAGCCACCCACCCGTGTCGATCAGCGTGAAGTCCCGGCCGTTCCACTCGGCGGCGACCTCCTTGCGGTCACGGGTGACGCCGGGACGCTCCTCGACGATGGCCTCGCGGCGGCCGATGATCCGGTTGACGAGCGTGGACTTGCCCACGTTGGGGCGACCGACGATGGCCACCAAGGGCAGGCCCGGGGGGGATGGCACACCGGCCGTGGCCTGATCCCCCGTGTCGGGATCGGCCCCATTGGGTGCCGCGGCGACGCCGCCGGAGGGCCCGTGCTGCCTGGTTCGCTCGCTGCGCTCGCTCATCGGTGTCCCACGACCGAGTGGGACCGATCAAGGCCGTCGATGGTCACCGGCGACCGATGAGCGCCGCCGACTCCGCTCGCTGCGCTCGCTCCGCCGCCGGAGGGCCCGTGCTGCCTGGTTCGCTCGCTGCGCTCGCTCATGGGTGCGCCACCACCGGGCTGCGCAGCGCCCGACGCAGGGCGGGGCCGTCGGTGGCCACCACCTCCACCGGCCGAGGCAGATCGGCAGGGGTGGTGCCGTCGAGGAACCGGCCGCCGGACAGGCAGACGTCGGGCAGCAGGTAGCGGTGCCCCTCGGGCTCCCCGGCGAGGGTGCGGGCCAGATCGTCGCCGACCATGAGCCCGGTGACGGCGACGTTGCCCCCGAAGAAGTGGTTCTCGACGGTGACCGTCCGCACCATGGGATCGCCGAGGCCGGTCACCAGGGGACCCAGGACCCGGGCACCGTAGGGACTGGTGAGGATGCCGACCGGAGCATCGGATCTTGGTCGCAGGGCGACCGCGACCGGCGCGACCGCAGGAGCGGTCCCGGCGGTGTCGTCGTCGCGCACCGCTCGGTAGCCCTCGGGCGGGGCGGCGAGGTCGCCCGCCGCCTCGTACCGGGTGGCCCGACCCGTCTCGGCGGCATCGGCCCAGGCGAAGAAGCCGGCCGTCGGACCGGTACCCGCGAGGCCGTCGGCGCGGGCGCTCGGGTCCGGTCCCTCGACCATCGGGAGCGCCCCCCCGGTGAACTCGGTCTCGAAGGTGCGGGCCATGCCCACGCCGTCCTCGTGCATGGCAAAGCCCTCGTAGGCATCTGCCGAGGGGAAGGGACGCTCGGCCAGCAGGTAGTACTCGTCGGCCGCGAACACGAGGCGCCGGCCCAGGACGCGCAGGAACCGTTCCTGGGCCCGGTGGACGCTGTCGAGCACAGCCTCGGCCTCCGCCCGCGTGGTGGGACGCATGCGGGGCTCGGGGTTGTGTCGGCTCACGCCCAGGGGCACCACGCACAGTGAGGCCAGCTCCGGGTACTGGTCGAGCACCCCCACGAGGGTGTCGTCGAGGACGGCCCCATCGTTGACTCCCGGGCAGCACACCACCTGACCGTGGACCTCGACCCCGTGGTCCAGCAGGGCTCGGAGCCAGCGGAGGCTGGTGGCGCCCCGCCGGTTGCGCAGCATCTCGGTCCGCACGACCGGGTCGGTGGCATGGATGCTCACGTTCAGAGGGCTGATGCCCTCGGTCACCACCCGCTCGAGATCGGCCTCTGTGAAGCGGGTGAGGGTGGTGAAGTTCCCGTAGAGGAAGCTCAGCCGGTAGTCGTCGTCCTTGAGGTAGAGGCTCTTCCGCAGCCCCGGCGGCAGCTGGTAGATGAAGCAGAACTCGCAGTGGTTGTCGCAGGTGCGGACCTGGTCGAAAAGCGAGGAGTGGACCTCGATGCCGAGCGTCGTCCCCGCGGCCTTGGCCACCTCGACGGTGAGCTCGAGGCCCCCACGGCGCAGGTCCAGGACGGGGTCGGGCTCATCGGTGAGCCAGCGCCACTCGATCACGTCGCGTGGTGACTCGCCGTCCACGGCTAGCACCTCGTCCCCGACAGCCACCCCGGCCCGGTCGGCCGGCGAGCCCGGGACCACGGCGAGGACGCAGGGGACGGGCATGGCCGGTCGAGTCTACGGCCCCCGTCCCTGGCCACCCCTCCCCCCTTCTCAACCGGCGACCAGACGCGCCGTCATGAGGTCGTGAACGGTCACGGCTTCCGGACCGGCCCCCAACCCACGACCAGACGCCGTCATGAGGTCGTGAACGGTCACTGCTTCCGCTCAGGCGCGCCGGTACGGTGCGGCGTCGTGGCCGACATCGCCCTCCGCACCCTTGACCCCGGCGACCTCGAGGCGCTGTTCGACCTGAGGGCCCACGCCTTCGGCGGCCCCCGGCAGTCCTTCGACGAGGACGCCCTCGTGGTGCCGTGCGAGGGCACGGTGGCCGCCTACCAGGGCGACCGCCTGGTGGGCACGGTCTCGGTGATCGACATGCACCAGTGGTTCGGCGGACGGGCCGTTTCGTGCGGCGGGGTGGCGGGGGTCACCGTGGCGCCGGACCAGCGCCGCCGGGGCCTGGCCCGCGCCCTGCTCGACGAGGCCGTCCGGCACATGCACGAGAAGGGCCAGAGCGTCAGCTCGCTGTACCCGACCACGGCATCGCTCTACCGGAGCCTGGGTTGGGAGGTCGCCGGCGGATGGGCCCGGACGGCAATCGCCTCCGCCGACCTGCCGGCCCCGAGCGGCGAGGTCGACTGGGCGCCGGCGGCCCACACCGACCCCGCTCTGGCCAAGGTCTACGAGGCCTGCGCCCAGGGCCGCGACGGCTGGATCGTTCCCCCGCGGCGCTGGTGGCACGCCCATGGTCGACGCCGAGAGCTGGCCAGCCGTCCCGCCTGGTCCTGGATCGGACGACGCCAGGGACAGCCCGTCTCCGCGGTCGTCTACCACCACGCCTCCTCCGAGCGGGCCATGGTCGACATCGAGGCCGATCTGGTGGTCGGGGCCGACGGTGATGCCCTGGGTGACGCCCTGTCCTTCCTCGGTGCCAGCGGCACCACCGTCGACAGGGTGCGCACCTCGCTGCCGCCGGGCCTGCTTCGCCTGCACGTGGAGGAGCCATCACGGACCAAGGTCGTCGAGGACTGGCCCTGGATGGTCCGCCTGATCGACCTCCCGGCGGCCATCACGGCCCGGGACTGGCCGGCCGGGCTCACCGCCACGGTGTCGCTGGACGTCCACTCCCCCTACCGTGGCGCGGACTCGGCGACGGCGGGGCGATGGGTGTTGCAGGTGGCCGACGGCACGGCCCAGCTCACGGCGGGCGGCGACGGCACCACCGGCGTGACTGCCTGCGACCTGGCCCGCCTCTACGCCGGGGCCGTCGATCCCGCCGCGCTGGCCGCCGCCGGTCGGCTCACCGGGGCCGACGACCGCACCGTCTCGAGCCTGCGGGCCGCCTTCGCCGGGGACCCCTCCTCGCCGTTCTTCTTCTGACCGGCACCGACCCCCCGGGTCGCCGACCGGCGGGGAAGCGATGCCCTCGACCGCAGCGGGTCGCTACCTGTGCCCGTCGCATGCACCGCCGGTGCGCCTCCGGAGACCGCCGCACCCGTCGGTAGGCTCGTGGACATGGACGTCGACCGGGTGCTGCTGGCGGAGCCGCGCGGCTTCTGTGCCGGGGTGGAGATGGCGATCAAGGCCCTGGCCTGGATGGTCCGAGCCTTCGATCCGCCGGTCTACTGCTACCACGAGATCGTCCACAACAAGCTGGTGGTGGACCGCTTCCGTGCCCAGGGCGTGGTCTTCGTCGACGACATCGAGGAGGTCCCCCACGGTTCGCCGGTGATGCTGTCCGCCCACGGCTCGGCGCCCGAGGTGGTGGAGGCGGCCCGTCAGAGCGGTGGCTACGTCGTCGATGCCGTCTGCCCACTGGTCACCAAGGTTCACCACGAGGTCAAGGTGCGGGCCGGCAAGGGCTTCCAGATCGTGTACGTCGGCCACGAGGGCCACGAGGAGGCGGTCGGGACCATGGCGGTGGCCCCCGATGCCATCCACCGGGTGGAGACGACCGAGGAGGTGGCTGCCCTCCCCGAGTTCGACCAGCCCGTGGCCATGCTGGCCCAGACCACGCTCAGCCACCGCGACTGGGCGGGCTTGCGTGACGCTGCGGTCGAGCGTTTCCCGGAGATGTGGGTGCCGGGTCGCAGCGACCTCTGCTTCGCGACCACCAACCGCCAGTCGGCGCTGCTGGAGATGGCACCTCGGTGTGACGCCATCGTGGTCATCGGCTCGTCGAACTCCTCCAACACGATGGCGCTGGCCAAGCTGGCCGAGGAGGGCGGGTGCCCCCGGGTGTTCCGCATCAACACAGCCGAGGAGCTGCCTGACGACCTGAGCGGCACCGTCGGGGTCACCGCCGGTGCCTCCGCCTACGAGGAGCTCATCGATGCCGTGCTCGCCCACCTGGGTGTCACCAAGGACGAGGCCGAACCAGTGCGCGTGACCGAGGAGGACGAGTACTTCCCCCCGCCTCGGAACCTGCGTGACCTGGTGGCGGCCATCGACGTGGTTGCCACCTTCACGCTCGGCGGGTCGCTGCCCGATCGGCCCCGGGCCGACGATCGAGCTCTGCCGGCCAGCGACGTCCTCGCCGCCTTGTAGCGTTTCGTCGTCACTCGCTCGCTGGCGCTCGCTCCGTTCCGACGAGCTGGTCGGGCTCGCTCCGCTCGCACCCAAGGTCACCGACGAGCAAGCTCGCCGGTTCCCCTTCCTCCGGGGGAGACCCCGGACCCCAGCGGCAGAGCCGGCCACCACCTGAGCTCTGCTCGCGCACGATCTCGTCTCGCCGGTCGACTACGACCCGCGTAGGGCGGTGTGTGCACAGTGGGTTTCGCCCAGTGACCGACGGCCTCGACCTTTTCGATACTGCGTCGGAAATGGTTCCGCCTGGCCGTGGCTGTGGCCAAGGCCGGCCTGGCGCGGCGCGACGTGGCCCCCACGGTCAACCTCTTCAAGGGGGCGACGGTCAGGCCCGACGGCACCTTCACCTTCGACGGCGAACCCCGGGCCGGCACCTACGTCGAGCTCCGCTGTGAGATGGCGCTGTTGGTGTCGGTGGTCAACGTCGCCCACCCCGCCGATCCGGCCGAGCGCTACAGAGCCCAGACAGCCCTCCTGCGGCCTGAGGACCTGGTGTCCACCGCTCGCGATGCAGACTCAGTGCTGGTTGGGGGTGCCGGCCCGCTTCTGGGCCTCGTCGAAGAGGAGCTGGAGCCGGCGGTGGAGCTCGGTGGTCTGGGTCCGCACGGCGGCGCGGCGGGCCCGAGCGCCATCGATCGTGGGCGCCTCGATCGGCGCCCCGATCAGCACCACGACCTTGGCGGGTCGGATCAGCCTTCTCCCCTTGGGCATGGCCCGCGCCGATCCACCGATGCCCACGGGGACGATGGGCGCACCGGTGCGGGACTGGACGTAGGCGGGGCCGTCGAACAGCTCCTTGACGACCGGGCCCTCCTGGCGGGCCCCCTCGGGAAACATCACCAGCGGCTCTCCGACCTCGATCACCGTCTGGCAGGCGCGCAGAGCCTCCCGGTCGGCGGTGCCCCGAGCGACCGGGATGCCGCCGAGCGCGAACCAGAGGGGCGCCAGGGCGGGCTTCCAGAGCGAGTCCTTGCCGAGGAACCGCTGACGCCGGCGGGCGCACCCGGCGGCCAGCAGGAAGTCGATGTTGGAGCGGTGGACGGGGGCCAGGACGAACGGGCGGTCGGAGGGCACCTGTTCCAGGCCCGAGTACTCCGCCCGCAGCGACAGCCGGGCCAGGCCGACGAGAGCACCGCGTGCCACGGCATACAGCCACCGCTCGCCCCGCGACGGTGGCTCCAGGCGGATGGAGCCACCGCCGTGACCGTCGCTCGGCCGACGGCTGCGCTCGCTGCGCTCGCTCACGTGGGGACCTTGGTCGCCAGGGCCTCGACGATCTCGTCCACGCTGAGGTCGCTGGTGTCGACGACGAGGGCATCGTCGGCCTCGGCCAGGGGTGACGCCTCCCGTCCCTGGTCCAGGGCATCGCGGCGGGCCAGATCGGTGGCCACCGTCTCGTAGGAGAGGTCGGAGACCTCCTTGGAGCGGCGCTCTGCTCGGACCTCGGGCCGAGCGGTGAGGAACACCTTCAGCACGGCGTCGGGGAAGACCACGGTGCCGATGTCGCGACCCTCGACCACCCCCCCGCCCCGGTCGTCGACCCACTCCCGCTGGCGCCGGACCATCTCGGACCGCACCTCGGGGTTCGCCGCCACCACCGACACCGCCCGGGTGACCTCCGGGCCGCGGATCTCGATGGTGGCATCCACGTCGTCGACGGTCACCGAGCCGGCGGCGACCTCCATGGTGAGGTCACCGACGATCCGGGCCACGTCGGTCTGGTCACTGGGGTCCAGGCCGCGGCGCAGCGCGGCGAAGGCCACGCCCCGGTACATGGCCCCCGTGTCGAGGTAGTCGAGGCCCAGACGGGTGGCCAGGCGCTGAGCGATGGTCGACTTCCCCGAGCCCGCTGGTCCGTCGATGGCGATGACCCTCACAGCAGGGAACCTAGTGCTGTGCCCGGCGGAGCCGGTCGAGGGTGGCGAAGTAGCGCGGGAAGGTCTTGGCCACGCATCCGGGGTCGCGGATCTCGATGCCGGGCACGACGAGGCCGAGGAGGGCGAAGGACATGGCCATGCGGTGGTCGTCGTAGGTCTCGATGGTGGCGCCGTGGGGGGCCGACCCGGCGGGCCGCACGACGAAGCCGTCATCGGTCTCGGAGGCGTCCACCCCGGCGCGCCGGAGCTCGGCCACCGGCGCGGCGATGCGGTCGGTCTCCTTGCGCCGGATGAAGCCCACGCCGGTGACCTCCACCGGGTCGTCGGCCAGGGCGGCCAGCACAGCGACGGTGGGAGCCATGTCGCTGAAGGCGGTGAGGTCGAAGGTGCCGCCCCGGAGGTGGACGCGGCCGTCGGGGCCGGGGACGGGCCCGGTGAGCTCGGTGCCAGCGGTGTCGCGTCGCACGGTGGCCCCCATGGACGCCAGGACGTCGACGAGGGCGGCGTCGGCCTGCAGCGCGGTCGACGGCAGCCCCGGCACCCGGACCCGACCGCCGGTCATCGTGGCCGCGGCGAGGAAGTAGCCGGCGCTGGCCGCATCGGGCTCGACCGCGTAGGTCGCGGCCCGGTAGCCGCCCCCGGGCACGACGAGCGAGCCGTCGGGGCCGTCGGCCACGGCGACGCCGAACGCGGCCATGACGGCACGGGTCATGTCGACGTAGGGGGCCGACACCAGCCGCTCGGTGTCACGCCGCACCACCAGGCCCTGGGTCCGGGCTCCCCCAGCCAGCAGCAGACCGGAGAGGAACTGGCTCGAGGTGGTACCGGAGACGGCGACCTCCTGACCGGTCGGTGGCCCGGTGACGGTGACCGGCAGGTGTCCCGGCTCGCCCTCCTCGGTGATCTCCACCCCGAGGTGCCCGAGGGCGTCGAGCAGGTCGGCCATGGGCCGCGCCCGCATCGGAGGAGCAGCGTCGACGTGGACCGGCGCACCGGCCAGGGCCGCCACCGGGGTCACGAAGCGCGCCGTGGTGCCCGACAGGCGAGCGAACAGGCGGGCCGGGCCCCGAGGTGCGCCGGCCACGCCCGTGACGGTGATCCGGGCTGCGTCGTGGTCCACCTCCATCCCGGCGCCGAGGGCGACCAGGCAGTCGACCATGGCCTCCGTGTCGTCGGAGAGACCGGCATCCTCCAGCACGCTCGTTCCGGGGGCCAGGGCTGCGGCGATCAGCGCCCGGTTGGTGACGCTGCGTCCACCCGGCACCGTGATCTCGGCGTCGGGTGGCGTGGCGAGGGGCTCCACCGGAAGGGGGTCGGGCCCGTCGTCGGCGCGGCCCGCGGGACCGGTCATGGGCGGGAGCCCTTGGCCTGGTCGACCTCGCCGGGCCCGGCGCACCGGGTCCCTTGCCGGGTCGACCGACGACCACCGCAGCGGTCGGCCTCGCCGGGGCCAGGACACCGGGGCAGTCGACCACGTCGCGGCGGAAGGGAGGTCACGATCGGTCAGCTCGGGAGGTCGTCGCGCAGGCCCCGGGCCCCCTCGAGGTACACGTGGTGGAGCTCCTTGCGGGCCCGGTCCGTGGTGAGGTGGACGAGGACCCGGATGCACATGGGCGTCCCGCCCTCGATGCTCAGCTCCCGGGCGCAGATGAGGGGCACGTCGCCCAGTCCCCGGGCCCGGGCCGCGGTGGCCGGGAAGGTGCTCACCACGTCGTCGGTGGCGGTGAACAGGATGCTGATGAGGTCGTCGTGGTCGACGTCGTTGCGTTCGAGCAGCGTGTCGAGCAGGTCCAGCACCCGCTGGCGGATGTGGTCGGGGGTGTCGACGTCGACGGTCGTGGCGCCGCGGAGGGCGCGCACCGCAGGGGCCATGGCCGGCGACCCTACCGCCGACGGCCCGGCCTCGGCTCCGGCCCGCGCCTGCTCGTCCTCGCGCGCTCGGACGCCGACAACAACGCCAACCGCATCCGAACCGCCGTCGCACCATGCGCCAGCCGTGGGGTGCACCGGAACATGGCGCGCCGTCGGACACCCGCCTCGCCGGCCACCGCGCGAGACGCGTGGGCCGGGTCGTCAGTCGCCGGTCGAGTGCTGGCCGGCGGCGACGGCCTGCTCCAGGGCGCGGACCTCGGGGAGGGTGAGGGGGCGCCAGTCCCCGGGCGCCAGGCCGGGGTCGGTGAGCTCGGCCAGCCGGGTGCGGACCAGGCGGCGCACGGGGTGGCCCACGGCCTCGCACATGCGGCGCACCTGGCGGTTGCGGCCCTCGTGGATCACCAGGCGCAACAGCGAGGGACCCACCCGGCCCACGGTGGCGGGGGCGGTCAGGCCGTCATCGAGGTCCACCCCCTCCCGGAGGCGCCGCAGGGCTCCCCTCCCGGGTTCGCCCTCGACCTCGGCCAGGTACTCCTTCTCGATGCCGAAGGAGGGATGGGTGATCCGGTGGGTCAGATCGCCGTCGTTGGTGAGCAGCAGGAGACCCTCGGTGTCGAGGTCGAGGCGACCAACGGGGAACACGCGGGGCTCAGGGGGGACCAGATCGACGACCACCGGCCGACCCTGGGGATCATCCGCGGTGGTCACCACCCCTGCCGGCTTGTTGAGGAGGTAGTGCACGGTGCCGGGTCGGACACCTATGGGAACGTCGTCGACGACGATCGTGGCCACCTCCGGGTCGACCCGGTCGCCCAGGCTGGCCTCGACGCCGCCGACGGTCACCCGACCATCGGCGATCAGCTCCTCGCAGGCCCGGCGACGGCCCAGTCCGGCCCGAGCCAGGATCTTCTGCAGGCGGACCTCGCCCTCAGCCGGACCCGTCACCGCGCCCGCCCGCCTCGCTCTGCGAGACGCCCCACTCCGCATCCGGAGCCGCCCCGTCATCGTCGGAGCGGGCGTCGCGAGCAGCGGCTGCGCCGAGGCGAAGGGTCGTCTCCAGGGCCTCGACGACCTCGGCGTCGGGGACGAAGGCGGCGATCGGAGGCAGGTCATCGATGGAGTCGATGCCGAGGCGCTCCAGGAACAGGGGGGTGGTGCCGTACAGGACGGCCTGGCCCGGCCCCTGGTCGCGGGCGACCTCGCCCACCAGGCCCCGGTGCACGAGGGTTCGGACCACGCCGTCGACGTTGACGCCGCGGATCGAGGCGATCTGCGCGCGGGACAGGGGCTGCTTGTAGGCCACGATGGCCAGGGTCTCGAGGGCCGCACCCGAGAGGCGGGCCGACTGGCCCTCGAGCACATAGCGCTCGACGTAGGGGGCGGCGTCGGGGTGGCTCTGGTAGCGGTAGCCGCCCGCCACCCGGGCCAGGACGAACCCTCGACCACCGGCCTCGTAGGCCTCGGCCAGGACGGCGCAGGCCTGCTCCACGCGCTCGAGGGAGATCTCGAGCAGCTGGGCCAGCATCTGGGGCTCGACCGGGTCGGCGGCGACCATGAGGATCGCCTCCAGCGCCCGCCGGGTCTCCACCGACAGATCGGTGTCGGCGTCGCGGATCGGTCCGTCGGCGCCGGGCCCCGACGGGGATGAGCCCGGCGGCGCAGGGCCGTCGGCCGTCCCGCCATCGTCGCCGGAGGCCATCAGCCCTCGTAGCGGTCGATGCCGCCGAGGGCGCCGGCCAGGACACCCTCGCCGGGATCGGCATCGTCGGGACCCGTCCAGGTGATGCGGATGTCGCCGAAGTGGCTGGCCTGCTCGAGGTCGACGATGCCCTGCTTGCACAGCTCGAGCACGGCGAGGAAGCGGACGACCACCTCGATGCGGTCGACGAGGGCGGCGGTGAGGGCGCGGAAGCCGATGCGTCCCACCCGGGGCAGCTCGTCGACCAGCTCGGCCACGGCATCGGCCACCGACACCCCGATGGGTGCGACGTGGTCGAGGTCGACGCGGGGTTCGGGACGGGGGGCGCTGGCCCGCAGGAACGCGGCGCGCAGGTCGTCGAGGGTGACCCCGTCCATGACATCGGGGGTCAGGTCGAGCAGGTGGTCCTCGGGTCCCGCCCGGCGGGGCCAGGACCGGGCCGCGACGTCGGCCAGCCCGGCCAGCACCCGGGACGCGTCCTTGAAGGTCTTGCACTCGAGCAGCCGAGCGAGCAGCAGGTCCCGCTCCTCCCACAGCGCCAGCTCGTCGTCGAGGTCGACCTCGGCGTCGTCGGGGAGCAGGCGACGGGCCTTGAGCTCGACGAGGGTGGCGGCGATGAGGAGGAACTCGGTGGCGATGTCGAGATCGAGGTGCTCCATGCGCTCGACCTCGGCCAGGTACGCCTCCACCACGGCTGCCAGCGACACGTCGTAGAGCTCGACCTGTTCACGCATGATGAGGTGCAGCAGCAGATCGAAGGGGCCGTCGTAGACGGCGGTCTGCACCTGGTAGGCCACGGCCACGATCATATGACACGCGTGTGGTTTGCGTCGCCACCGGCTCCTGACGACCCGGTCGGGGGCCTCGACGGTCAACCCGTCGCGGTCCCCCTCGGGAACGCTCCTACCATCGCCCTCCATGGCCCGCGTGTTCTCCGGCATCAAGCCGACCGGCAACGTCCACCTCGGGAACCTCCTGGGGGCCCTGGTGCGCTGGGTCGACGACCAGCACCGGGCCGACAGCCTCTACTGCGTGGTCGACCTCCATGCCCTCACCGTCCCCCAGGACGCCGAGGAGCTGCGGACCACGACCCTCCAGCTGGCCCAGATCCTCCTGGCGGCGGGCCTCGACCCTGACGTCTGCACCCTCTTCATCCAGAGCCAGGTGTCCGAGCACGCCGAGCTGGCGTGGCTGATGGAGTGCACCGCCGGCTTCGGGGAGCTCAGCCGCATGACCCAGTTCAAGGACAGGTCCGGCAAGGACGGCAGCGTGACCGGCGGCCTGTTCACCTACCCGGCGCTGATGGCGGCGGACATCCTCCTCTACGACACCGACGAGGTGCCGGTGGGCGACGACCAGCGCCAGCACGTCGAGCTGACCCGCGACCTGGCCGAGCGGTTCAACGCTCGTCACGGGGCGACCTTCACCGTCCCGCGGGCCACCTTCCCCCCCGCCGGGGCGCGGATCATGGACCTCCAGGACCCGACCGCCAAGATGTCGAAGTCCGAGGACGCCTCGTCGGGCACGATCCTCGTGCTGGACGAGCCCGGGGTCGTCGAGAAGAAGATCCGGCGAGCGGTGACCGACGCCGAGAGCGAGGTGCGCTTCGACGTCGTCGCCAAGCCCGGGGTGTCGAACCTGCTGTCGATCCTGGGTGCGGCCACGGATCGGACCCCCGAGCAGGCGGCTGAGGGCTACTCACAGTACGGGCCCCTGAAGGCCGACACCGCCGCCGCGGTGGTCGAGCGCCTGGCCCCGGTCCAGGCCCGGTACGCCGAGCTGGCGGCCGACCCGGCCGAGACGACCCGCCTCCTGGCCCGGGGGGCAGAGAAGGCTCGGACCCTGGCCTCAGCCACCCTCGCCCGCGCTCAGTCCAACATCGGCCTGCTGGGACGCGCCCGATGAAGGCGTTCAGGGCGCACGGCAGCGAACGTCAGGTCCTCACAAGGGCAAGCCTCTCCGCACGGTCCAGCCCGGCGCAGCCGCTGGGGGTCTGGGGGCGCAGCCCCCAGAGGAAGCGAGCCGATCCACCTTGCTGGTCGGCGAGCATGAGCGCGGCCGCCGGCCGCACCGCCAGCTCGTTGGAACGGAGCGAGCGCCGGCGAGCGAGTGACGACGAAACCTACGCGTCGTCCGCTCGCCGGAGGGCGTCGGCCGGAGCGGCGGGGGTGGTGCGGCCCGCGGGCGCCCATGAGTGCTCGCGCACGAGGGCGACGGTGAGGCGATCGCTGCCGGCCAGGGCCAGCATGTCGGCCCCCAGGTCCTCGTGCTGGGCGTAGAGGCCGACCCGGCGGGTGAAGCCCCGGGTCTCTGTCCACGCCACCGCCGTGTCGGCGCCCGCCACCTTGATGGACAGGGTGGCCACCACCCGGCCGTAGGTGCTCAGGTGCGCGGCCAGCTTCCCGACGTCGTGGAGCAGGGCCGCGGCCAGGACCGGCTCGGTGGCGTCGTCGCCCAGATCGGCCTGGACGTCGCGAGCCACCCTCACCAGGTGACGCTGGTCGGCGGCACCGAGACGTCGCCACAGCTCGACCTCGCCGGGCACCAGCCGGCTCTCGGCCCAGGCCTGATCGCCCGCTCCCGGTCGACGCGGCGACAGTGAGCCGAGGAAGCGTCGGATCAGGTGGCCGACGCTCACGGACACGTGGCCGCCATCAGGGTCACCGACGCGCCGTGCCGACGGGCGATCGATACGGCCTCGATCACCCGGTCACCGGTGCTGCCCCCGGCCGTGGGAAGAGTGGTGTCGACGGGGTGACCACCTCGCACCCATGAGCGCCGCTCGCTCAGGTGTGGTCCATGCAGCGACGAGCGGTGGGGAAGGCCTCGAGGCGCGCCGATCCGATGGGCGCGTCGTCGACCTCGCAGCGCCCGTAGGTGCCGTCATCCATGCGCAGCAGGGCGGCCTGCACCTGCTCCAGCTGTTCTTCGAGGGAGTCGGTGAGGGTGCGGTGCTCACCCTGCTCCGCCGCGACCTGGGCGGAGTCGGCGAAGTTCTCGTCGAAGTCGTCGGCCGCCATCTCGCGCACCTGGGACTGGAGCCGGTCGCGCTCCTCCTCGAGGGAGCGGCGTAGCGAAGACAGGTCCTCCGGGGTCATCATCACCCAAGGCTACCGCTCCCGGTCACGACCTCGGGTCGGCCGCCCCCGGCGGTGTCACCCGTGAGCCCGGGGGTGGGCGGTGCGGTACACGCTCCACAGCCGATCGGCCGACACCAGGGTGTAGATCTGGGTGGTGCTGATCGAGGCGTGACCGAGCAGCTCCTGCACGGCCCGCACGTCGGCCCCGTGGTCGAGCATGTGCGTGGCGCAGGAGTGGCGCAGCACATGAGGGGTCAGGCGGTCACCCAGACCGGCCGCCTCGCCGTGCTTGCGGACCACTCCCCAGGCGCCCTGACGGCTGAGCCGGCCGCCCCGGCGGTTGAGCAGCAGCGCATCGGCGTCGGCCCGTCGGGCCCACTGCGTCGGCGCCAGCGCGGCGCGGCCCGGAGGGGCCAGCCAGGCGTCGACCGCGTCGAGGGCCAGGCGCCCCACCGGGACGATGCGCTCCCGGGCCCCCTTCCCGAAGGCACGGAGCAGCGCGGCCTCGCGGTCGACGTCGGTGACCGACAGCCCGACCAGCTCGGAGATGCGCAGACCGGTGCCGTACAGGAGCTCGAGGATGGCCCGGTCCCGGCGAGCCAGGGCATCGTCGCCGACCACGGTCGCGAGCAGGGTCTCGACCTCGTCCTCGGTGAGGGCGCGGGGGACCCCGCGCGACACCCGCGGCAGGGCCACCTCGGACGCGGGATCAGCAGGGGCCGAACCCTCCCGGGCCAGGAAGCGGTGCAGGGCCCGCACCGCCACCAGGGCCCGCTTGACCGACGACGGTGCTCGCCCCTCGCTGCGGAGGTGGGCGACGTAGGCGGTCACGTCCTCCTCCCCCACCGCGTCGAGCGTTTGGCCCCGGGGCGCCAGCCAGCCCCAGTAACGGCGCAGGTCGCCGCGGTAGGCGGTCAGGGTGGTCGGCGACCGGCCCTTCTCCACCCGCAACCAGCTGAGCAGCTCCTCGACCTCCAGCGGCAGGGCCACCGGGTCGCCGTCGGGGTCGGTCGTCGGGGCCGTGCCGGTCACCGCACCCCGAGGTGTTCACGGGCGGCGAGGAGGCCGATCAGGGTCTTGGCGTCGGTCAGGGTCCCGTCGGCGATGCGCGCCGGCACGTCGCGAAGCGACATCTCCTCGACGGTCATGTGCTCCTCCTCGGGCCCCTGCCGATCGGCGTCGACCTGCTCGAGCCCGGTTGCGAGGTACAGGGTGACGTGGCTGTCGGAGAAGCCGGCGGCGGGGTGGAACCGGGCGAGGACGGTGAGCTCGCGGGTGGTGACGCCCACCTCCTCGACCAGCTCCCGGCTCGCGGTGGCCTCACGTCGCTCTCCCTCCACGTCGCACAGTCCGGCCGGGAGCTCCAGGAGCAGCGAGTCGATCGGACCGCGGTACTGGCGGACGAGGAGGACCGTCTCACCGTCGTCGCGCAGGGGCACCATCGCCACGACCGGTTGGTTGCGCACGACGTCGCGTGTGAACCGGGACCCGTTCGGGGCCTGGAAGGTGCTGGTGACCACGCGGAGCCTCTGCAGCTGGGCGACCTCCTCGTCGCCCAGATGGGTGAAGTCGCCGATCGGCGCGGGCACCTCTCCTCCCCGGCTCAGGGACGGGGGGAGAGACTGGCGACGGCGTCGACGGGCACCGGCCGAGGCCCGTCGGGGTCGTGGCGCCCGTCGGGGTCGTCGCGCCCATCGACCTCACGGGCGTCGAAGAGGTGCGGGTTGCGGGACTCGGCCCGGCGCAGGGCGGCGGCCACCAGCTCGCGGAAGAGAGGGGCGGCGCGGTCGGGTCGGCTCTTCAGCTCGGGATGGGCCTGGGTCGCGACCCAGTACGGGTGGTCGTCCAGCTCGACGAACTCCACCAGGCGGTGATCGGGTGAGGCGCCCGAGAGGCGCAGGCGGGACCCGCTGAAGTGGTGCCGGAGCCGGGAGTTGAACTCGTAGCGGTGCCGGTGCCGCTCGGAGACCACGGTCCGGCCGTAGATCTCGGCCACCCGGGATCCGGGCTCCAGCTCCGCGACGTAGGCACCGAGGCGCATGGTCCCGCCCTTGTCGGTCACGCTCTGCTGCTCATCCATGAGGTCGATGACGGGGAACGGGGTGGCGGGGTCGAACTCGCTGCTGTTGGCGCCAGCCAGGCCGAGCACGTTCCGGGCGAAGTCGACCACCATCATCTGGAGGCCGAGGCAGAGACCGAGGCAGGGCACGTCGTTCTCCCGAGCGTAGCCCGCCGCCGCGACCTTGCCCTCGCTGCCCCGCTCGCCAAACCCGCCGGGGATGACCATGCCGTCGAGGTCGGCCAGGCGGCTGCTGGCCAGCAGGCCCTCGACCTCCTCGGCCTGGATCAGGTCGATCTCGACCCGGACGTCGTGGTGGAAGCCGCCGTGGCGGGTGGCCTCGACCACCGACAGGTAGGCGTCGGGGAGGCTGACGTACTTGCCGATGACGCCGATCCGGACGGTGCGCTCGGCCGCGTCGATGCGGCTCACCAGGCGCTGCCAGGGTCGGAGGTCGGGGTCCCCCGCGTCGAGCCGCAGCACGTCGCAGACCTCCCCGTCGAAGCCCTCGTCGTGGAGGATCAACGGCACCTCGTAAAGGTTGTCGGCGTCGGCCGCGTTGACCACACCGCTGGGCGCGACGTCGCAGAGAGAGGAGATCTTCTCCTTGAGCAAGACGGAGATCGGGGCCTCGCTGCGACACACGATGACGTCGGGTTGGATGCCCCGACTGCGCAGCTCGGTGACGGAGTGCTGGGTGGGCTTGGTCTTCTGCTCGCTCGAGGGGCCGATGAAGGGGACGAGGGTCACGTGGATGTAACAGACGCTGTCGCGCCCGACGTCGAGCCGAAACTGGCGGATGGCCTCCAGGAACGGGAGGATCTCGATGTCGCCGACGGTGCCGCCGATCTCGGTGATGACCACGTCGACGTCGTCGGTGGCCAGGCTGCGGATGCGCCGCTTGATCTCATCGGTGATGTGGGGGATGACCTGCACGGTCTTGCCCAGGTAGTCGCCCCGTCGCTCCTTGGCCAGCACGGTCGAGTAGATCGAGCCGGTAGTGGCGTTGGAGGCCCGAGACAGGTTCTCGTCGATGAAGCGCTCGTAGTGGCCGAGGTCGAGGTCGGTCTCCCCGCCGTCGTCGGTGACGAACACCTCTCCGTGCTCGAAGGGGTTCATGGTCCCGGGATCGACGTTGATGTAGGGGTCGAGCTTCTGCATGGTGACCCGCAGGCCGCGGGCCTTCAGCAGCCGTCCCAGCGACGAGGCGCTGATGCCCTTGCCCAGAGACGAGGCCACACCACCGGTGACGAACACGTGCTTGGTCACCGTGGTCCTCTTCTCGTCGAGGGCTCGGCCGGGCCAGGGCCCGGGGCGGGGTGGGAGGGAGGAGGATCCGCGATGACCACGGGAGTGCACCTTACCCCCGTCCACCCTCGTCCGGCGCGATGGGCGTGGGCGGCGACCGCCGTCCGGCCGCCGAGGATCATCATCCGTCCTCGTCGCCGGTCGGGTCCCTGGTCCGCTTCCTGTCGCCCCGCCCGAGGGAGTCGAGGGTCCGCAGCCCCGGGGTCGCGGCGATGACGGCGCTGAAGGACACCCGTTCGCTCACGACGTTGAGCGCCGCCACCACGACCAGGGCGAGGACCCGGGCCGGGCCGCCGGCCTGGGAGACGAAGGCCCACCCCAGGGCCGCGCCCAGCACGTTGGCCCCGGTGTCGCCCAACATCACCTGGGCCCGCAGGTCGGGGCCCAGCAGGGCGGCGGTCGCACCGAGGACGACGGCCAGCCCGACCGACGACGGAAGCCCGAGGTGGGTGATTACGAGCACCGCCCCGAGGGTGAGGGCGACCTTGCCCACCCGCCCCGGAGCCCGGTCCAGCAGGTTGCCCAGGTTGGCCGAGAGGGCGATCAGGGCACCGTCGACGAGCAGCCACGGCAGCGGGGCCTCGACCCGCACCGGGGCCACGACGAGGGCCACCAGAGCCCCGCCGAACAGCTTGACCGCACCGGTCGTGAGCTGGCCCCGGGCCAGGCCGGCGAGGTGGCCGCGGAAGCCCTTGGCGTCGCCGCTCTCGACGAGGTCGTCGACCAGGCCCAGGAACCCGAACCCGACCACGGCGACGAGCAGGGTGCCGGGCACGACGGGAGAGGTCGGCGCGGTGCGGATCGCCGCCGCGAAGGCATCGCCGGCAGCGACGAGGGCCACCGCCAGCACGACCACGATCCCCCCACCGACGGGCACGACCAGGCCCGCCATGTTGAGCCGGCGCAGGGCCGGCGCCGCCAGGACCTCCTGGAGGGCGACCCAGAGCCCGAACCCCGAGGCCAGGCCCAGCACCGCGGCGATCAGCGCCGCCACGGTTCCGCCTCGACCGGATGGGGGTCACCGGGCGCGGGGACGGACCCCAGCCGGCCCTGCAGCGGCTCCATGGCCACGACGGTGACCACGGCCGGAGCGAAGATCAGCACCATGGCGGTGACCGCCACACCGGAGTCGTTCAGGGCCCAGCCCAAGACACCGGCCGCGAAGGAGCCGAGCACGGCCACGCGGGTGCCGGGCCCGAGCGGCGCCCGGTCGCGGAGCCACCGGCTGCGGTCGACGGCGGCGGCGATGCCGAGCGCGAGGGGCAGCACCGTCCAGGTCCAGGCCGACTGGGTGAACATGCGGGTGTTGGCCGCCCACCGACGGCCCACCGCTGCGCCCAGGTCACCGTCGCCGACGGTCTCGTTGACGAACCGCGCCAGGTGGGTCTGGGCCTCGGCCGGGCGCATGAGGTCCAGGCCCAGCACCACCGCGAAGCCGACGACGGTGAGGGCGGCCGCCAGCACGAGGGAGCGGGGGCGGAGGCGGCGGCCCGCCAGCGCGGCCAGGGTGAGGCTGAAGACCGGGAGCAGGGTGAGGATGCCACCCACGTCGGCGCCCATCCAGGGGGCCACGTCGGCCACCACCACCACGGCCAGCCACGCCCCTGCGGTGACGAGCGCCTCACGACGGCGGGGGGCGGCGTCGACGTGGATGCCCACCGCCAGCAGGGCCGTGGCCGACAGGACGGCGAAGCCCACGTTGCCCAGTCCGTTGAAGCGGTAGGTCGTGTGAGGAGCGGTGCCGAGGACGCTCGCCACCTGCAGGTGACCACCCGTGGCCAGGTCGACCACGATCAGCGCCGCGGTGGCGCCGCACACCGTGGCCAGCGGGGCGAGGGGGTGACGGCGGAACCGCGACGCGACCAGGGCGACGGCGCCGGCGATCGGCCACGGCGCCAGGTGGGTGACTGGCCCCAGGGTCATGAGCACGGGCACGAGACGGAGCAGGTAGGTGGCGAGGGGCCAGGCCGCCCCCACCAGCACCAGGGCGCGGATGACCCCGGCGGCACGGGGTCGGAGCCGACCGACGACCAGCAACCCCCACGTCACCACCTGCAACAGGGAGATCAGGAAGATGAAGGTGATGGTCATCCGGAAGTAGTCGGCCTCGCGACCCCGGGCCACCTCGTCCAGCTGTTCCAACCGGTCGCGATCCACGGTGCCGTCGCGGAGCCGCAGGGACTGACCGGCCATGCCCGGCGGGCGGTCGATGCCGAGCGCCTCCAGCACGGTGGGGCCGATGTCGGTCAGGGTCACCAGATCCGGCCGGCGGGCCGTCGGCGAGCTGAGGCGGTGGCCGTCGACCCCTGCGCCCCACGCGACCGTGGCGGTCAGGGCCCACTCCTCGTCGGGGGGTGTGACCCCCACCACGAGCAGGAGCGTCCCGGCCGGCAGCTCGTCAGCCACGGCCCCGACGACCGCGTCGGTGGCGGCCAGGTCGAGGTCGTGGTCCGACAGGTCGTCGAAGGGCGCCGGGGCCGGGGTGGTGCCCGGTGCCGTGAGCCCCGGGTCGACCACCACCACGTCGGCCTCCTCGAGCTGGGACGCCACCAGGTCAGCGACCACCGGCCCGTCGCCACCAGCCAGCTCGTCGACGTCGATGACCCCGCCGTCGACGCGCCCACCGGTGTTGGCCAGGGCCAGGACCGCACCGGTGGCCCCGATCCGGTCGCCCTCGGTCGCCCGGGTCCCCGGGCTCACCGCCGCGGTGGTCCGGCCTCCGATGGCCAGGGAGGTGCCGAGGGCCCCGGGGTCGCTGGTGAGGTAGCGACCGGCCGCGGCCCGGGTCTCGGCCATGGACGGGACGTCGACCGGCGCCCCGTCGCCGCCGACGGCCTCAGCCGCATCGGCCACGCCGTCGGCGCGGACCCCCGCCGACAGGGTGGCGTAGGCGGCCCATGGCCGGGGCACGTCGCCTCCGGTGCGGACGTTCGTGGCGGCCAGGGCGCCCTCGGTGGCCAGGCGGTCGAGCTGGGGCATCTGCTCCACCTCGTCGAAGCCGAGTCCGGGGATGCCGAAGACCACCACCTGGTCGACGTCGTCGCCCAGGGGACGGCCGATGTCGGTGCCGGGTGCGGTGAACAGTGATCCGATCACGGCTACGACGGCCAGACCGACGATCAGACCGACGCGGGTGCGGCGCTGGGTGAGCCGGGGCCAGAGGGCTCGGGCGATGTCGCTCCCCTGGCGGCCACGGTGCCGGAACCCGGCCAGGCGCCGTCCGGTGTGGGCGTGATCGATGTCCACCTCGACCTCGACGACACGTGCGCCGGCCCGCACGGCGTCGATGGTCAGAGCGACCTCCAGCCCGAAGCGCTCGGCGGAGCCCAGGTGGTCGAGCACCTCGCGGCACACCGCCCGCTGGCCCGACAGGGGGGCACGGGCCTCGAAGCCGCACGCCCGCCGGATACCGGCCGTCGAGAGCCGCTTGACCAGACCGAAGCCCCCTTTGCCGCCGGCACCCGGGAGCACCGCGATCGCCATGTCGGCCTCGCCGGCCCGCACCGGTCCGAGGAGGGGCTCGGCCCCCGCGGCAGTGGCTCCGAGGTCGGCGTCGAGGAGCAGGACCACCGGCGCCTCGGCGCACCGCTCCAGCCCGGCCCGCACGGCCCCGGCCTTGCCCTGGTTGATCTCCAGGCGCACCACCTCGGCCCCGGCGGCCGTGGCCACCGCGACGCTGGCGTCGGACGAGGCGTCGTCGACGACCACCACCCGCTCCACGCCGGGCAGGGAAGCGGCGGCGGTGACGGTCTCGCCGACCCGATCCTCACCGTCGTGGACGGGGATGACCGCGACCACGTCCCCTCGTCCTGTCATCCCACCACCTCGTCCACAGGAGCGGGTCCGGACCGCCCCGGGATCCGGGCCAGCACCGCGCCCAGCTCTGGGGCCCGCAGAAGGCGCAGACTACAGATGACCCCCACCGCCCCCACCAGTCCGCCGACCAGCGTCGCGACCGCCGACGGGCCCCGGCCGTCGTCGCCGATGAGGGCGACCACAGCCCCGGCCGGCAGCCCGCCGGCGACGGCGGCCACCGCACCTCGGCCCAGCGCCCCCAGGGTGCCCCCCGGCGGCGGCGCCCGGCGCCGGAGGCGCGCGCCCAGGGCCACCGCGCCGGCCGACAGGGCCACGCCCTGCACGATGCCGAAGGCGGCCAGCACGCGGGAGCCGTCCAGGGTCGCAGCGGCGATGACCATCCCCGCCACGGAGGTGGCGGTGACGGCCAGGTTCACCTTGGTGGGGCCGGCGGCGTCGTTGATGGCGTAGGCGGCCCGGGTGAGCAGGAAGAACGTGCTGTAGCCGACGAGGGCGGTGGCGAAGCCGACCAGGGTGGTGGCCACCAGGTCGAGACCGGCCGAGTCGAGGGCGCCCACACCGGCCACGACCTGCAGCCCGGGCCCGGCCAGCACCGCCATCAACACGGCGCTGGGGACCAGCACGACCAGCAGGAGGCGGAGGCCCCGGCCCAGGTCGGCGGCGAAGGCCTCGTCGTGGTGGCGGTGGGCGTGGGCCGCCAGCCGGGGGGACAGGGTGGTGACGACGGGGTGGGCCAGCACCGCGTGGGGCAGGAGGAACACGGTGAAGGCGGTGGTGAAGGCAATGGCCCCGCCGGGGACGCCGTTCGCCAACACGACCGTGCTGAGGACCAGGACCTGGTTGAGCCCGATGTGGCCCGCGGCCCACAGGCCCTGGCGGACCAGTGGGGCGAGGGGGCCGACGTCGGGGTGGTGCCACCGGGGGCGGAGCGAGAGCCCGGCGCGCCCTGCGGCCCCGATGACCACCGCGGTCATGGCCACGGTGCCGAGCAGGGTGCCGCCCCCAAGGATCAGCTGATCGGCGCCGCTCAGGTCGAGGCCGCTCTCGGTGCCGTGGACGACGGCGAAGGTCACCATGGTGGCGATGACGACCACGTTGTTGGCGATCGGGGCTGCCGCCGCGGCCACGAACCGGTGGTCGGCTTGGAGCAGCGCGGTGAGCACCGAGCCGACGCCGTAGAGGACGATCTGGGGCAGGACGAACCAGAGCAGGATGGTGGCCAGACGCACCTGGTCGGCGGGCGGGGACCCCGGCACCGAGACGAACAGGGTCCGGGCGAGGAGGGGCGACAGGAGCACGCCGACGACGGCCACCGCTCCCAGGGCCACCAGGGCCCGGCCCACCAGGACGTCGCCGAGGTGGCGGGCCCCGAGCCGATCGCCGTGGGCCACCCGACCGACGAACACGGGCACGAGGACGGCGAACAGCAGGCCACCCGCCAGCAGCTCGAACAGGACGTTGGAGACCACGTTGGCGCTCTGGTAGGTGTCACCCAGCGCGGCGATGCCGAGGGCGGCTCCGGTGGCGATCACCCGGGCGAAGCCGGAGATCCGACTGACCACGTTCACGGCACTGACCGAGACCGCAGCCCGGCCCAGGTCGGGAGGGGTGTCGACCGGTCCCGGGCCGGGGCCGGCGGGGTCGGTCATCGGGTCGGCTGACCCTGGGCCTCGGCCAGCAGCTCCGCAGCGTGGGCACGGGCCCGGTCGCTGTCGCTTCGACCCGAGAGCATCCGTGACAGCTCGGCCTCCCGATCCTCGCCATCGAGCGCCGTTGCCTCCGAGGAGGTCGATCCCCGGGCGGTCTGCTTGGTCACCCCGATCTGGGCCGAGGCGAAGGCCGCCACTTGGGCCAGGTGGGTGACGACGAGCACCTGGCGGTCCCGGGCCAGCGCGGCCAGGGCCCGGCCCACGGCCACCGCCGCAGCGCCGCCGATGCCGGCGTCGACCTCGTCGAATACCAGGCAGGGCTGGTCGGCGGTGAGCACCAGGCGCAGGGCGAGACCGGTTCGGGCCAGCTCACCACCGGATGCGGTCTTGGCCACCGGGAGAGCGGCGGCACCGGGGTTGGGGGCCAGCAGGATGGCCACGTCGTCGCCCGGGTCGCGGTCCCCGACGGTGACCTCGACGGTGGCGCCGGGCAGGGCCAGCTCCCGCAGGTGGCCGGTCATCGCCTGGGCCAGGCCCGGCGCCGCGGCCCGCCGGGCGGCCCCGACGTCGGCCTCGGCCCGGGTGCGTGCCGCCGTGGCCTCTGCGAGTCGGGCCTCGAGCTGGGCCGCCCGGACGTCGTGGGCCTCCAGGTCGCCGAGTCGCGTCCGGGCCTCCTCGGCGTAGGCCATGACGTCGCCCAGCGACCCGGTTCCGCTGCTGTTGGCCCGCGCCGTGCCGTACTTGCGGACCAGCTCTACCAGCAGCTGGCGCCGGGACCGGAGCAGCGTCAGGCGTTCGGGATCGTCCACCACCGCGTCGGCGCCACCTCGCACCTCGCCCACCACGTCGTCCAGCTCGGCGACCGCGGCGGCCAAGCGATCGGCGGCGGCCGCGAAGGGGGGGCGGCCGCTGAGCGTGGCGTGGGCCGCGGCCACCGCGTCCCGGCCCCCGCCCTCGGAGTTCAGGGCCTCGATGGCCGCCCCCGCGGCCTCCCGGTGCGCGGTGGCGTCGGCCAGCACGTCCTCCTCGGCGTCGAGGGCATCATCCTCATCGGGGTCCGAGAGGGCGGCGGCGTCCAGCTCGGCCAGCTGGAAGCGCAGCAGGTCGATCTCCCGGGCGCGCGCCCCGGCATCGCCACCGAGCTCGCCGAGGCGGCTCTCGAGGTCGGCCACCCGCGCGCGAGCCTCGTGCAGGGGCTCCAGGTCGATGCCGGCGGCGCGGTCGAGCGCTCGGCGCTGGGCCGGGCCCGACAGCAGGGCGTGGTGGGCGTGCTGACCCAGCAGGTCGACCAGCTCGGCGCCCCGCTCGGCCAGGGCGGCCGCAGTGGCCATGCGGCCGTCGATGTAGGCCCGGGATCGCCCGTCGCGGGGCACGGCGCGGGTGAGCACCACCTCGGCGCCCTCGTCGACGAACCGGCCCTCGACCACCGCCTCTGGGGCTCCCGGTCGGACGAGGGAAGGATCGGCACGCGCTCCGAGGAGCAGGGAGATGGCCTCGACCAGCATCGTCTTGCCCGCCCCGGTCTCGCCGGTGAGGGCGGTCAGACCGGGGCCCAGCACCAGCCGGGCGCGGTCGATGACGCCCAGGTCGGTCACTGCGAGCTCGACGAGCACGACGTCGCCGCTCAGCGGTCCTCGAGGCCGAACTTGGCCTTGAGGATGCTGTGGAAGTTGTGATCGCCGAAGGTGAGGAGGCGTGCCGGCCGCATGGCCGCGGTGGCGACCACGGCGTCGCCTACCTCCAGCTCACCGATGCTGCGCCCGTCGAGGGCCACAGTGGCGGGACGGTCGCCCCGCACCTCCAGGCGCACCTCGGTGCCGGGGGTCAGGACCAGGGCCCGGTCGAAGAGCATGTGCGGCGCCACTGGCGTGAGCACGATGGCTCGATGCTCGGGATCGACGATGGGGCCCCGCGCCGACAGCGCGTAGGCGGTGGAACCGGTGGGGGTGGCCACGATCATCCCGTCGGCCGCGTAGGTGTTGAAGAAGTCCCCGTCGAGGATCACCGCGAGACGCACCATCCGTCCGATCGGGGTCTTCTCCACCACCACCTCGTTCAGGGCGAGGAAGCTGCCGTCGGGGAGCGCCTCGGGGGCATCGTCGACGGCCGCAGGTGCCGGCCCGGCCCGCTCGGCCCGCACCGAGAGGACCATGCGCTCGACGACGCGGGCCTCGCCCCGGTCCCAGCGCTGGAGAGCCGACTCCCACGCCGAGGGGTCCACCTCGGCCAGGTAGCCGAGCTGGCCCACGTTGACGCCGAGCACCGGGACGCCGGTGCGCCCCGCTTGGTCGACGGCGCGCAGCATGGTGCCATCGCCGCCGATGCTCACGACCAGGTCAGCCCCATCGACCTTCTCGGTGGGACGGTGGCCGTGGGTCTCCAGCCAGGCGCGCACATCCGCATCCACCATCGCCGCCTCGGCGCGGTCGGGGTGACAGACGACGGCAACGGTCCGACCGGCCGGGCTGGTCATCGGGGCCCGCTCATGGGTCGGTGGGCGCCGCGGCCACGGCCAGCGCGTCGGCATCGAGGGACCCGGGATCGACTCGGCCGTGGCCGGGCGCAAGGGCGTGGACCAGGAACTCGACGTTGCCGTCAGCACCGTGGAGGGGCGAGACCATGGCGCCCATGATGGCGGCTCCGAGCCCGCGGAGCGTGCTCGCCACCGCGGCCAGCACCTCGGCCCAGACCGACGGGTCCCGGACCACCCCGCGACCCCGGCTCACCACGACGTGGTCCGCCTCGAACTGCGGTTTGACCAGCAGGATCAGATCCGCACCGGAGGCGGCGTGGGTCAGGACCGCGGGCAGCACGGTCCGCAGGGCGATGAAGGAGACGTCGACGGTCACCAGCTCGGCCCACCCGCCACCGGGTTCGGGGGCGAGGGCCCGCACATCGGTGCGCTCCCGGCTGGTGACCCGGGGATCGGCCCGCAGGCGCTCGTGGAGCTGGTTGCGACCTGCGTCCACGGCGAGCACCGACGCGGCGCCGTGCTGGAGCAGGCAGTCGGTGAAGCCGCCGGTGGAGGAGCCGACGTCGAGCGCGACCCGGCCGGTGACCGGGGGGCCGAGCTCCTCCAGCGCAGCGTGGAGCTTCTCGCCGGCCCGCCCCACGTAGCGAGGACGAGGCGCGAGGACGACGACGGGCTCGTCGCCGGCCACCAGGCGCGCCGCCTTCGGTGCCGGTGCGCCACCGACGAGGACCAGGCCGTCGGCGATGGCGGCGCGAGCAGCACCGATGTCGGGCCGCAACCCCCGCCGGACGACCTCGAGATCGAGCCGGCGACGGGGCGAGGTCAGGCCTTCTTGGCCGCGGTCTTCTTGGCCGCCCGCTTCTTCGCCGGGGCCTTCTTGGCCGCGGTCTTCTTGGCCGCCCGCTTCTTCGCCGGGGCCTTCTTGGAGGCCGCTTTCTTCTTGGCCGGGGCCTTCTTGGCCGCGGTCTTCTTCTTGGCGCGCGTGGCGGCGGACTTCTTGCCCACGGCCTTGCGCTTCGCCGCGTTCTCCTTGCGGGTCTCGGCCGCCTTCTCGCCGGCGATCTTGCGCTCGGCGGCCTCCTTGGCCTCGTTGTACTTGCGGGTGCGGGCAGCCTTGGTGGCCGCCTCGGAGCGGGCCTCGGCGTTCTCCTGGCGGGTCTCGGCCGCCTTCTTGCCCGCCACCTTGCGGACGGCGGTGGCGGTGTCAACGCCGGTCAGGGACTCGATGCGCTTCTCCAGGCGACTCAGCTCGGACTGACCGACCAGGCCCATGGCCTTGATCTGATCCTGGACCTCGTTGCGGACCAGCTCCACGATGCGCTCGGTGTTGGCCCGGCTGCGTTCAAGGAGGTCGTTGGCCATCTCCTGCGCCTGCTCGGTCTGGACCTCACCGGTCCTGACCAGGTCCCTGACGATGGACTCGGCCCTCGCCTGGGTGAGTGCGGTGAAGGCGATCCCTGCATCGAGGTACCGCTTCAAGGTGTTGTCAGCCATCCGCACACCCTACCGCTGGGGCGCACTGCTTGCAAGAGTTCGCATTTCGCTCGCGCCAGCATCATCCAGAGGCAGAGCCGGCAGACCGCTCGCCGCTCCACGAGGCGGGGGCGTGGAGCGGTCAGGGGTCCCGCATCGAGCTCGAGATGCCACCATGGTCCGGTGCCCCGCTTCGATCCCTTCCCTGGCATCCGCTACGCCGACCGCTTCGACCTGGCGGCGGTGACGGCGCCGCCCTATGACGTGATCGATGCCGACGACCGAGCGGCCCTCGCGGCCCGCTCGGATCGCAACGCGGTGCTGTTCGACCTCCCGGTGGAGGCCGATGGCCAGGACCGCTACACCGCGGCGGCGGCGACCTTCGACGCCTGGCGGGCCGAGGGCACCCTCGTCACCGACGCCCAGCCCACCTTCACGGTGTACCGCATGAGCTACACCGACGACCGGGGCCGTCCGGCCCGGACCCTGGGTGTGATCGGCGCCCTTGCGCTGTCCCGACCCGACGAGGGCGAGATCCTCCCCCACGAGCACACAACCCCCAAGGCCAAGACCGATCGCCTCGATCTGCTCCGGGCCACCTGCGCCAACCTCTCCGCCATCTGGGTCCTCTCCCCCGCCGAGGGCCTCACCGCCGTGATCGAGCCGACCACGCCCCCTGACGCCGAGTGGACCGACGACGACGGGGTGGGCCATGCCGTGTGGGCGATCGACGATCCCGCCACGGTGGCGGCGGTGACGGAGAAGGTGGGGTCGACCCCGGTGGTCGTGGCCGACGGGCACCACCGGTTCGAGACCTCGCTCACGCACCGGGACGAACGACGGGCGGCGGCGGGCCCCGACGCCGCCCTCGGCAGCGACGCAGTGATGGCCCTGGTGGTCGAGCTGACCCCCGAGGAGCTCACCGTGCGCCCCATCCACCGCCTCGTCGACGGACTCGACCCCGGTGCCCTGCGGGTGGCGCTGGACCCGTGGTTCGAGGCCGTCGGTGCACCCGTGCCGGCGTCCTCAGTGCTCGATGGGTCGGTCCTGACCCAGATGGACGAGGCCGGCGCCCTGGCCCTGGTCGACACCCATGGCTCGGCAACCCTGCTGGTTCCCCGGGTCGAGGCCTTCGACGAGGTCGAGGACCTCGACAGCGCCCGGGTGGCCCACGCCCTCGCCGCCATCGACGGGGTCGAGGTCCGGTTCCAGCACGGCGTCGACCTGGTGGTCCGGGCCGTCACCGACGGCACCGCCGTCGCCGGGCTCCTCCTGCGCCCCGCCACCGTCGCCCAGATCGCCGAGAACGCCCGCTCCGACGGCCGCATGCCCGCCAAGACCACCTTCTTCCACCCCAAGCCCAAGACCGGCGTGGTGTTCCGGGCCTGCTGAGCGAAAACTACGCCTCCCAGGTGGGGCGGCTCCGGAGGAGGGTCTCGAGGTCGGCGTGGGTGCCGGCCTGGGCGGCGGAGAGCTGGCGGTCGGTCTCGGCGCCGTAGTCGGGCTCCTCGACGGCGCGGAACACCCCGATGGGCGTGGGCTCGTGGGGCCCGCTGGCTAGGCGGCTGAGCAGGAAGGCCAGGGCCGGGTCGGTCCGGGCCTCGTCGTGCACGAGGATGGCGTCGGCGCCCACATCGGCCACCTCGACGATGCGGGCCCCGTCCTGGCCGTCGAGCACCACGCCCCGCTCGCCGTCGGGCCCGAAGCGGATGGGCTCACCGTGGCGCAGCGGGATGAGCATCGAGTCGCGGTTGGCCTTGGCCGTCACCGCGCCGAAGGCCCCGTCGTTGAACACGTTGCAGTTCTGGTACACCTCGACCAGGGCGGCGCCCTTGTGGTCGTGGGCCCGGCGGATGGTCTCCATCATGTGGGCCCGGTCCAGGTCGTGGGTACGGGCCACGAACGTCGCCTCGGCCCCGAGGGCCAGGCTCACCGGGTTGAACGGCGTGTCCAGGCTGCCGAAGGGGGTGGACTTGGTGACCTTGCCCCGCTCACTGGTCGGGGAGTACTGGCCCTTGGTGAGGCCGTAGATCTGGTTGTTGAACAACAGGATGGTGAGGTCGATGTTGCGCCGGAGGGCGTGGATGAGGTGGTTGCCACCGATCGACAGCGCATCGCCGTCGCCGGTGACCACCCACACGTCGAGGTCGGGACGAGCCATGGCCAGCCCGGTGGCGATGGCCGGGGCCCGTCCGTGGATGGTGTGCATCCCGTAGGTGTCCATGTAGTACGGGAAGCGAGCGGCGCAGCCGATGCCGGAGAGGAACACGGTGTCCTCCCGGGCCACGCCCAGGTCGGGCATCAGCATCTGCACCGCCTTGAGGATCGAGTAGTCGCCGCAGCCGGGGCACCAGCGGACCTCCTGGTCGCTGCTCCAGTCCTTGGCGGTCGTGGTCGGGGCGGGGACGAGGACCTCGGTCATGGGCGGTGGCTCCCGGGGTTGCGGTCGGTCAGGTTCATGCCTGGAGCTCCCGGGCGATGGCGGCCTCGATCTCCGGGGCGGAGAACGGGACGCCGCGCACCTTGGTGAGCGACCGGGCGTCGACGAGGTACTCGGCCCGCACCAACCGGGACAGCTGACCCAGGTTCATCTCCGGCACCAGCACCTTGTCGTGGCGGGCGAGCAGGGGACCCAGGTCGGGAGGGAACGGGTTGAGGTGGGTGAGGTGGGCGTGAGCCACCTTCATCCCCCGGTCTCGGCACCGGTTGACGCCGCCGTCGATGGCGCCCCAGGTCGACCCCCAGCCGAGCACGAGCAGGTCGGCGTCGTCGACGTCACCGGTCAGGGTGACGGCCTCGATGTCCTGGGCGATCCCGGCGATGCGGGCGGCCCGCAGCTCGACCATGTGCTCGTGGTTGGCCGGCTCGTAGCTGATGTTGCCGCTGCCGTCCTCCTTCTCGAGCCCGCCGATGCGGTGCTCGAGGCCCGGGGTCCCGGGCACGGCCCAGGGCCGGGCCAGGGTGTCGGCGTCGCGGAGGTAGGGCCAGAAGGTGGCGGTGCCCTCGTCGTCGGTGTGGTTGACCTCGGTGGCGAAGTCGACCGAGATGTCGGGCAGGTCGGCCACCTCAGGAAGCCGCCACGGCTCGGAGCCGTTGGCCAGGTAGCCGTCCGACAGCAGGATGACCGGTGTCCGGTAGCGCAGGGCGATCCGCGCTGCCTCGATGGCCGCCGCGAAGCAGTGCGAGGGGCTCTTGGCCGCCACCACCGGGACCGGCGACTCGCCGTGCCGGCCGTACATGGCCTGGAGCAGGTCCGAGGCCTCGGTCTTGGTGGGGAGCCCCGTCGAGGGCCCGCCCCGCTGGATGTCGATGACCACGAGGGGCAGCTCCAGGCTGACGGCCAGGCCCAGGGCCTCGGCCTTCAGGGCCAGGCCCGGACCGCTGGTGGTGGTGACACCCAGGTGGCCGCCGAAGGCGGCACCGATGGCGGCGCCGATGCCGGCGATCTCGTCCTCGGCCTGAAGGGTCCGGATCCCGAACTCCTTGTGACGGCTGAGCTCGTGGAGGATGTCCGAGGCGGGAGTGATCGGGTAGCTGCCCAGGAACACGGGTAGGCCCGAGAGGCGGCTGGCGGCGATGAGGCCCCAGGCCAGAGCGGTGTTGCCGGTGATGTTGGTGTAGGTGCCCGGGGTGAGGACGGCCGGCTTCACCCGGTACGGGTGGTCGAACAGCTCTGCCGTCTCTCCGAAGGCGTGGCCGGCGCGGAGGGCCGCCAGGTTGGCGTCGCGCACCTGGGGCCTGGCCCCGAACTTGGTCTCCACCCAGTCGATGGTGGGCTCGAGGGGGCGCGTGTACATCCACGACAGCAGGCCCAGCGCGAAGAAGTTCTTGGAGCGCTCGGCGTCGCGGGGCTTGACCCCGATCGGCTCCACCGCGTCCTTGGTGAGGCTGGTCATGGGCACCTCGTAGACGGTGTAGCCGTCGAGGCTGCCGTCGTCGATGGGGTTGGTGCGGTACCCGGCCTTGGTCAGGTGGCGCTCGTCGAACGCGTCGGTGTTGACCACCAGGCTGCCGCCGGTCCGGAGACGGCTCAGCTCCTTGCGAAGGGCAGCGGGGTTCATGGCCACCAGGACGTCGGGGGCGTCGCCGGGGGTGGTGATCTCGTGATCGGAGATCTGGACCTGGAAGGCGCTCACGCCCGCGAGGGTGCCCGCAGGGGCGCGGATCTCGGCCGGGAAGTCGGGCAGGGTGGCCAGATCGTTGCCGAACACGGCGCTGGCGTCGGTGAAGCGGTCCCCGGTGAGCTGCATGCCATCACCCGAGTCGCCGGCGACCCGGATGATGACTCGGTCCAGCTCGACGGGCTCGGGCCCAGGGTCACGGGTGGTCGGATCGGTGGCGGTCACGGGTGTGTCCCCTGGGCGTCGACGTTGACTGCAGCGTCAGGCTAGCGAGGCAGCCCCCGGCTACGACGGAGGTCACCCCATCACCCTGGTCCTGCGGGCGCCTACGCTGACGTCCGCCGACGGTCGACCCCGGCGACGAGGAGCAGCACCATGGCCCGGATCGCCATCGACAGCCCGTGGGGCCAGACGGTGCAGCGGGTGGCGGGCAGCCCCGCCTTCGCCCGCGTCGCTCCCCATGTCGTGCCGGCCGTCGACCGGGCCCTGCACCGCCTCACCGGAGGTCGGGTGCTGCTCTCGCGGGCGCTGCTGCCCGGTCTGGTGCTGACCACGACGGGCCGCAAGAGCGGCCAGCTCCGCACGTCACCGCTGATGTGCGTGCCCGAGCCCGAGGGCACCTGGCTAGTCCTCGGGTCGAACTTCGGCCAGACCCGCCACCCGGCCTGGTCGGCCAACCTGCTGGCCGCCCCGGGCGCCACCATCTCCTACGACGGCGAGGAGATCCCCGTGACCGCCGAGCTGCTCGACGGCGCGGCTCGCGACGAGGCCTGGGACCGGGCCACCACGATGTGGCCTCCCTTCGACCGCTACGCGGCCCGCGCCGAGCGCGAGATCCGCGTCCTCCGCCTCCACCGCCGCTGACCACGGAGAACGCCACGTGGACCGACGAGGCCGTCCCCACGAGTCGCCGCCGGGTCTCGGGAGCTTCGCCCACGACCGACCCGCATCCTCCATGCTTTGGGGGGATCCAACTGGCCACTCCCTCGGCACCCCACCCCGCTGACGCGCGACGCGCCACGCCGATGCGCCCGTGCGCTGGTCGGTGCCCATCGTCCCACTCTGTCGCGTCCCGACCATCGGCCTGGCACCCTGGGGTCGTGGGCTCCGACGGCCAGGACGTGGTGGGGCACCCGGGGGGCATCGGCGTGGGCGTGGTGCTGGCCGCGGGGTCGGGAAGCCGCTACCGGGGGTCCACCCCGAAGGTGCTGGCCCCGCTGCCCGACGGGACCACGCTGGTCGGCCGGGCCGTGGCCACCGCGTCCGAGGCGGGACTCGATGCGGTGGCGGTGGTGCTGGGTGCCCTCACCGCCGCCGAGCTCGCTCCCCTGCCTGCCGGGCTCACCGTGCTCGTCAACCCCCGGTGGGCGGAGGGTCAGGCCACCTCGCTGACGACGGCCATCCGCTGGGCCCGTGGGCTCGGCGCCCCCGCAATCACGGTGGGCCTGGGCGACCAGCCGGGGCTGACGTCCTCGGCGTGGCGGACGGTCGCCGGTGCCGGGTCACCGATCGCCCTCGCCACCTACGACGGGACGAGGGGGCACCCGGTACGGCTCGGGTCCGCGGTGTGGGACGCGCTGTCGAGCACCGGCGACGCCGGGGCGCGTGAACTGGTGCGGTGCCGTCCGGACCTGGTGACCGAGGTGCCGTGCGTCGGCGACCCGACCGATGTCGACACCGTCGAGGATCTGGCCGCCTGGGCCCGATCGGGACGGGCCCGACCTCGGGGAGGCGCGAGCTGACCCGTCGGCTCAGATCAGAACCGCGCGAGTTAGGTCGCCGCGAGACATTGCCTCGTCGAGTTCCACGGCGGGTTCTGAGCCGATCTGGCCTGCTCCTCCGTCGCAGTCCAGACCACCCGTACCGTCGCTGAGAGGCCCAGCTCGCTCGTCGTGGTCGGGTTCGCCCTGATCAATGCCTATCCGCTGGGCCTCTCAGGTCACGGAGGCCTCGTAGATCGCCTGGACGGAGGCGTCCAGGGCGGTGTCGAACTCCTCGTCGGACTGCTGCGCGGTCAGCCCCTCGGTCAGCGCACGGGAGAAGCTGGCCACCACGCCGGGGTTGCGGGCCAGGCGGTCGTTGGCGTCGTCGCGCCTGTAGCCGCCGGACAGGGCGACGACCCGGAGCACGTTCGGGTGCTCGACGAGGGACCGGTAGAAGCCCTCGGTGGCGGGCAGGGTCAGCTTGAGCATCACGGTCTGATCCGGGTCCAGGTGCGACAGGTGACCGTCGATGGCCTCGAGCAGCAACGCCTCGGCCTCGGCCTTCTGAGGACTGTGGATGTCGACCTCGGGCTCGATGATGGGCACGAGTCCGGCGTCGAGGATCTGTGCTGCGACCTCGAACTGCTGGTCCACGACGGCCGCGACCCCGGCGGCATCGGCCGCCTTGATCACCGAGCGCATCTTGGTGCCGAAGATGGCCTTGTCCACGGCTCGCGCCAGGAGGTCGTCGAGGCCGGGGATGGGCTTCATGACCTGAGCCCCGTCGGTCTCCTCGGCCAGCCCCTTGTCGACCTTCAGGAACGGGACGACCTGCTTCACCGACCACAGGAAGTCGCCGGTGTCGCGCCCTTCGACCTGGCGGTCCATGGTGTCCTCGAAGAGGATGGCGCCCAGGACCCGGTCCCCGCCGAAGGCCGTGCTGGTGATGATGCGGGTGCGCATCTCGTGGATGCGGTCGAACATCTCGGCGTCGCCCGAGTAGTCGCCCTCCTCGATGCCGTAGAGCGCCAGGGCCTTGGGGGTGCTGCCCCCACTCTGGTCGAGGGCTGCGATGAAGCCCTTCCCGTCCCGGACCTTGTCGCGCTGCTCCTGGTTCATGGCTGGTACGTCGTCCTCGCGTGCCGGAAGAAGGGGTCCCTCATGATGGCCGACCCCGGCCGGTGGCGCGCAAACCGCGGGACCCCGTCAGACGCTCAGGGACTGCCGTGCGGTCGCGGCACCGGGTGGAGTGCCCGGTCCACGGCGTGCTGCACCCGGGCCTCGTGGTGGGCCGGCCACACGGCCTCGGCCACCACCTCGGTGCGGCTGGCGGTGGCGCCCCCGGCACGGAAGAAGCGGCGCCGGACCCGGCCGGTGACCACCACCCGGGCACCCTCCTCCAGGCGCATCACCCGAGCCGGTGCCCCGACCCAGGTGACAGGCACGGACTCGGCCCGGCCCGCAGGAGGGCGGGTGGTGACCTCGAGGGCGACCAGCTGGTCCCCCGAGGGCAGCAGGCGGGACGTGGGGGGACGAGACAGGGTCCCCTGCAGGAGCACGACGTTCACGATGGGTACCTCACTGAGCGATGGCGACGGTGAGGGGAAGTGACCGGGATTCGGGTTGGAACCCTGCCCCGCGGAGCATGCCTGAAGCCTACGGAGGGGGTGTGACAGCGAGATCCGATCAGGACAGGCTGCGGCGACGCTGGTCGGCGTCGGCGAAGGCGGGGTCAACCCCCACGATCCAGCCGAACAGCTCTCGCGCTCGGCTGACGTCGCCCGCCCGCTCCCGGAGGTCGGCCAGGGCGTAGGCGGTGCGGAGGTGGTGCTCTCGCGCCTTCTTGCCCCGGGGCGCCGACTCGAGCAGGCGGATGGCATCGTCGAGCCGGCCGCGGTCGGCGCGTGACCCGGCGGCGACGATTCGCCCCTCGGCGACGAGCGCCGCGCTCGGGGACGCCTCGCGCAGCTCCTCCCACAGGGTCTCGGCCTCGGCATGGCGTCCCAGGGCCCGGTAGCAGTCGGCCAGGACTGGGTGCTGGTCCACGGTGCCGGTGAGGCCGCGCAGGGCCTCCAGCTCGCGGGCCGCCGGTCGCCACCGTCCCTGCTGGTAGAGGGTGAGACCCAGGAGCTCGCGCACCGCAGGGGCACGGGGAGCTTCCTTGGCGATGGGAGCGAGGGTGCGCCGGGCATCCTCCAGGCGCTCGTTGGCGAAGGCCCGAGCGGCGTCGGCGACCCGGCCCGCCGCGCGCGCCCCCTTGGCCGGGCCCAGCGCCGCCCGGAGCTCACCCTCGACGAGCTCGGTGTCGACCGGGACGGAGCGATCTCGTGCCTTCCGGGGCGGGGTGGGCTCGGGCAGGTCGTCGCGCACCCACACATCGGCATCGCTGCGCTCCGGAGGACCGGTGTCGCGGAGAGCTGGCCGAAGGTCGCGGGCCGGGCCCGATGCGGCGTCGCCCCGTGGCGGCGTGTCCCCTCTAGGTCGGCGCCCGCCGGGTTCGCCCCGCCCGGACGGGCCCGGACCCGACCGACGGTCAGCGCCGCGTCGCCGCTCGCCATCGGACCGACCCCTGTCGTCCCGACGTCCACCGGCTGCACCGCGCCCGGCCGGACCCGAGCCGTCGCGTCGCCACGGTTCGCGCCCGGCCGCCGGACGTCCGGCGCTGTCCAGCCTGCGAGGCGGACGTCGATCGCCCCCTCTCTTCGTCCCGTCGCGGTCAGCCCCGTTCCGTCGGTCGCGCGGCCGTCCCTCCCGGTTCCCATCGATCTGCGACGCGCCGCGACGGGCCACGCCCCCCCAGGTGCGGGCCTGGGACCCGGCCTGGTCACGCCCGAGGGCCTTGCGGGCGTCACGGGGACGACGCCGGGCGTCGGCGCCCCGCCGCGACCTCCGCTCGGCCTCGTCCGGGTCCTCATCGGGACTGCGATCGGAGGGGCGGGCAGGCACCGCCGCAGCGTACCCGGCCACCGCCCCACCACAGCCAGGCCACACCGGCGAGCCGAGGTCCGAGGGCCCCGTTGACGCGAGCGAACCCCCCGCCAGGGGCAGGGGGTTCGCTCAGGCGAGATCCGGCGGCGACCTACTCTCCCAGGGGATCTCTCCCCAAGTACCATCGGCGCTGGAGGGCTTAACTTCCGTGTTCGGAATGGGAACGGGTGTGACCCCTCCGCCATCGCCACCGAAACCTTGTTGTCAAAGGCGCAGACCCGCAGGTCGCAGCGCTTCGAGAACTCCACAGCGAGCACGAACATCGTTCGTCGATCCAAGCCCTCGGCCGATTAGTACCGGTCGGCTGAACATGTTGCCATGCGTACACCTCCGGCCTATCAACGTGATCGTCTATCACGGGCCTTACCTGGTTGACCCAGTGGGAAACCTCATCTTGGAAAGAGCTTCGCACTTAGATGCCTTCAGCGCTTATCCCTTCCGTAGGTCGCCAACCAGCCATGCCCTTGGCAGGACAACTGGCACACGAGAGCTACGTCCATCCCGGTCCTCTCGTACTAGGGACAGCCTTCCTCAAGTTTCCTCCGGCTGCAGAGGATAGGGACCGAACTGTCTCACGACGTTCTAAACCCAGCTCGCGTACCGCTTTAATGGGCGAACAGCCCAACCCTTGGGACCTGCTTCAGCCCCAGGATGCGATGAGCCGACATCGAGGTGCCAAACCTTCCCGTCGATATGGACTCTTGGGGAAGATGAGCCTGTTATCCCCGGGGTACCTTTTATCCGTTGAGCGACGGCGCTTCCACACGCAACCGCCGGATCACTATGCCCTGCTTTCGCACCTGCTTGACGTGTCTGTCTCGCAGTCAAGCTCCCTTGTGCCATTGCACTCGCCGCCTGATTGCCAACCAGGCTGAGGGAACCTTTGGGCGCCTCCGTTACTCTTTAGGAGGCGACCGCCCCAGTCAAACTACCCATCTGGCGCTGTCCCCCATCCCGATCAAGGGACGTGGGTTAGAGCTCCGTAAGACGCAGGGTGGTATTTCAACGGTGACTCCACACACACTGGCGTGCATGCTTCCTCGTCTCCCACCTATCCTACACAACGCATGACAAAACCCAACACCAAACTATAGTAAAGGTCCACGGGGTCTTTCCGTCCTTCTGCAGCTAACGAGCATCTTTACTCGTACTTCAATTTCGCCGGGTCTATGGTTGAGACAGTGGGAAAGTCGTTACGCCATTCGTGCGGGTCGGAACTTACCCGACAAGGAATTTCGCTACCTTAGGACCGTTATAGTTACGGCCGCCGTTTACTGGGGCTTAGGTTCAAAGCTTCGCCTTGCGGCTAACCTTTCCCCGTAACCTTCCAGCACCGGGCAGGCGTCACAGCGTATACATCGTCTTGCGACTTCGCACGCT
>JBBSMQ010000010.1:0-130912 GCA_038233075.1 Acidimicrobiales bacterium | reverse complement strand
CCATCCGCCTCATGCAACGTCTTCGTGATCGCCGCAGTCAACGTCGTCTTCCCATGATCGATGTGACCCATCGTCCCAATGTTCAGATGCGGCTTGTTCCGATCGAACTTCTCCTTGCCCATGGCGGTGCCTCCTCGGCGCGTCGGTCGGCCGGACGGCGTCCGGCCCTGGTGGGTGGTTGTGGGGACTGTGGTGGCGACGGTCGGGTTCGAACCGACGACCCCTCGATTATGAGCCGAGTGCTCTCACCAACTGAGCTACGTCGCCTGGCCCAGCCCCGCCTGGCGCCCGGGGCGGGCGCCACGAGCTGGTGGCGAGCCTCCTGTGGGAATCGAACCCACGACCTTTTCCTTACCATGGAAACGCTCTGCCGACTGAGCTAAGGAGGCCGGACGCCCCGTCCCGAGGGTCGGAGGCCGAAGGAGCATCCTAAGCGGTCCGACGCCTTCTCCCAAGCGCGCTGCGCCGCACCGGTGGCGGCCCCGGCCGGGGTCATCGGGACCCTGCCAGGGCCCTCGCCGCCTCGTCCGGACTTGCCTCAACTCCGCCGGGGCGGGACCGACAGGCACCACGTGCGACTGACCCGGATGGTGATCGAGGCGGGCCGCCACACGATCGCGCTCGACCTCCACCCCCGCATGACCGTGATCACCGGGGTGGGCGACATCGAGCGCGAGAGCCTGGCGGGTGAGTTCCTGGGCGCGCTCGGACACAGCCGACCGGGCGTGCACGTGGAGGTCACGACCGACGAGGGCCGCCACCTGGCGGTGTTCCGTCCCACCAACGGCCAGGCCCGCCTGGTCGATGTGGAGAGGGCCGCCGACGTCACCCCGCCCGAGGTCGACGGGGGAGTGGACCTGTACGCCGCGCACGGGCTGGACCTGGCGACCGCCCGACGCGCCCTCAAGGTCACTCCCGCCGACCTGGCCACCCAGGCCCGGGCCGACGTGGTGATGGCCCGCCTGGCCGACCTCGACCAGACCGCGCTCTGGGCGGCGGCCGCCCGGGTGCGGGTGACCGACGAGACCCTCCAGGCCGAGTCGACCGCCACCGGCACGGCACCGGAGGACGCTGAGCTCATCGACCGCATCGAGGCCCGTCACGCCCGCGTCGAGGGAACCCTCGAGGCCATGAGCCGCTCCCGGCGGCTGGCCCGCGTGGTGACGACCATCGGTCTCCTGAGCACCATCCCAGTCGCGGTGCTGGCCCCCCTCATGACGCTGCCGATCGTCGGGATCACCATGGCCTGCCTCGCCACCGCCTTCCTGCTCCAGGCCCGGGTCGACCGGGCCCAACGAGCCGAGCAGGAGGCCCTCGACGCCGCCGGCGCCGAGTCCTACCTCGGCTTCCAGGTGTCGCGGGTCGACGGCCTGGTGACCACCGACCAGGCCCGTCGTCGCCTCCTCGAAGCCGCCGCCGAGCACCGGACTGCCGCCGCCCACTGGTTCCAGCTGGCGGGGGACACCAGCGTCGACTGGGCCCTCGAGCACCACGCCGAGATCTCGACTGCGGCGCGCCTGCGCGCCGACGTCCGCAGCCTGGGCGTGATGTCCTCCAGCGCCCCGGGCGACGGCGACCTGGCGTCGGATCTGGCCCATGCCCTGCTGGGGCGCATGGCCCGGGCCCGCACCCTGGGAGACCTGGGCGAGACCTTCCCCCTCATCGTCGATGAGGTGTTCCGCAAGCTGGATCCGGGTCTCAAGGTCCCGCTCCTGGAGCTCCTGGCCCGCTCGGCCGGCAGTCCCCAGGTGATCCTCCTCACCGCAGATGAGGAGGTGGCCTCCTGGGCCCGGCTGGAGGCCCTCACCGGGACGTTGTCGGTGCTGGAGCCCACGCCCGACGCCGAGCCGGCCCGCACCGACGACATGGCCCGCGACATGACCGGCGGCGCAACCGGCGACACGATGGCCGGCGGCGTGACCGACGACATGGTCGTCTGACCGCGCTGAGCCCACGACGCTCGGCTCCGGTGGGGCCCCGGGCGACCCCTAGCCTCACCGCGATGCAGGTGCGGTTGGCTCAGCTCGACGATGCCGACGGCATCCGGGCCATCTACAACGCCGAGGTCCTGGAGGGGACGGCCACCTTCGACCTGCGACCCCGCAGCGCCCTGGAGCAGCGTTCCTGGCTCACCGATCGCGACGGCGCCCACGCTGTGGTGGTAGCCGTCGAGGGGTCGGTCGTGCTCGGCTTCGGGTCCCTATCGCCGTACCGCCCCCGCCCCGCCTACCGCACCACCGTGGAGGACTCGGTCTACGTGGACCCGACCCACCAGGGCCGGGGCGTCGGTCGGGCGGTGCTGGACGCCTTGCTCGTGACGGCCACCCAACACGGCTTCCACCTCGTCATCGGGCGCATCAGCGGTCACAACGAGGCATCGGTGGCCCTGCACCACGCGTGCGGGTTCGAGACCGTGGGAGTGGAGCGGGAGGTGGGCCGCAAGTTCTCCCGGTGGCTGGATGTGGTCGTCGTCCAGCGCCTCCTCGCCTGACCGTCGCGGGCGGCACTGCTAGACAGCGGCACTGCTAGACAGGGGTAGACTGGGACAGGAGGCACCCGATGAAGGCCGTCATCATCTACAACAGCCTCACCGGCACCACCGAGAAGGCCGCCCACCGCATCGCCAGCGAGATGCGGGCCCTGCGCATCGAGGCCACGCCGGTGGCCATCGGCGACGTCCACGAGGACGACCTGACCGACGCCGACCTGGTCATCGTGGGCACCTGGACCGACGGCATCATCGTGGTCGGTCAGAAGCCGGCCGGGGCCCGCAAGATCCGGGCCCTGCCCCTGCTGGCGGGCAAGAGGGCCGTCGTCTACTGCACCTACGCCGTCGACCCGGGTCAGACCCTCGAGAAGCTGGTCGACCTCGTGAGCGGGCTCGGCGCCGAGGTGATCGGTGGCTTCGCCCTGGCGCGCCACCAGCTGAACCAGGACGTCGCCGAGTTCGTCGACCGCCTCGCCCCTGAGCTGGCGAACTGACCGACCGGCGCCCCCCGGGGCCACAAGTGGCCCTTCCGCCGGCGGCGCGCAGACGGTACCCATGACCCATGCCCCGCTCCCCGTGGCGCCTCCTGCGACCCCCGGCTCCTCCCGTCCCCTCACCGCCCGATGGAGAGCGCGGGCCGATCCTCGACCTCGGGCTGGCCACCGACATCGGCGGCCGGGCCGAGAACCAGGACCGGGCTCGGATCGGCGAGCGGTGGGCCGTGGTCAGCGACGGCGTCGGCGGCCATGCGGGAGGGGCGCGCGCGGCCACCCTGGCCGTGGCGGCCGCGAGCGATGTGCTCGACAGCGAGGAGGGCGCTGCGCCGCGACCTGTTCACGAGGCGGTGCGGGCCGCCCACGCGGCGGTGCGAGCAGGCCAGGTCGACGATCCCACCGTGCACGACATGGCCGCCACCGTGACCATCGCCCGCGTCGTCGCCCTCAGCGTGGGCGGAAGCCGTTGGGCGGTGGGCCACGTCGGTGACTCACCAGCGTGGCGGGTCACCCCGGACGGCGGGACGCAGCTCACCATCGACCACACCCTCACCGGCGAGCTGCTGGCCGCCGGAGCCATCGACGCCGAAGCCGCCGCGCACCACCCCGGGCGCAGCTACGTGACCCGGGTGGCCGGGGCGGCCCCCGGCGCCGACCCCGACGTGGTGGGGGTGGATGTCGCCCCCGGTCATGCACTGGTCATCGCGACCGATGGCGTCTCCGACGTCCTGGATCCGGATGCGGTGGCCGCCGCGGTCTGGGGCCCGACCGATGCGACGGCTGCGGCCGACGCGCTGGTCAGCGCGGCTGGTGCGGCCGGCAGCACCGACAACATCACCGCCGTCGTCATCCGTCACCTGTCGCCCTCCGTCGACGAGGTCTCCCCGAACCCCTCCCCTGGCCGGGCCCTGCGCCGGCGCCGACCAGCCCGACGATGAGCCTCCGCCTCCGGGTCGACCCCGCCCCCTGGACCCACGAGCACGGACGCGACGCCGTCGTCCGCATCGGTCGAGGCTCCGAGAGCGAGGTGCGCGTCGGTCACCAGCGCATCGGTGGACGTTGGACGGTGTCGCGCACCCATGCCGAGCTCCGGTGGGACGGGACCCGGTGGAGCACCCTCAACCGGAGCGCCCGACCCGGTCTGCTGGCGGTCTACGAGCCCGGCTACGAGGAGGTGCCCATCGAGCCCGGGCGCCCGTGGGTGCCGGTGCGGCACCGCTGGTGCTACGGCATCGGGCGCCCGGGCCAGCGCGTCCACGTGGTGTGCGAGACCGACGACCATCGCGGCCCCGGCGTGGCCGGGATCGAGCGCGAGGGCGCCGCTGAGGGTCCCGAGGTCGACCTCACCACCGAGCTGGTCGGGCCCCCGCCCCTGTCGCTGACCCTGCTCGAGCTCGATGTGGTGCTGGCCTACTACTCGGACTTCACGCACCTGCCCCGGCCCCTGACCCTGGAGCCGCGCGCCCATGACGAGGCGGCCCGACGCCTCGGGCGTTCGCGCCACTCGACCCGCAAGGCCATAGAGCGGGTGAACCGCAGGATCGCAGAGACCGAGGGCGCGCCCGCCATCGCCAACGGCCGCAACGTGTCCACCGAGATCGGCCGGTGGCTGGCCCGCTCGGGCGTCATCGATCCGCGCTGAGGGGTTGACCCGGGCCCAGGTGCACGTGGTTGCTGGGCGCGAACGCCGATCGGGGCCGATCCTGTCGTCGGGCCCCGGGGCGGTGAAGTGGGCCAGGGAGGATTCGAACCTCCGAAGGCTGTGCCGGCAGATTTACAGTCTGCTCCCTTTGGCCGCTCGGGCACTGACCCTTGGACAGTGCAGGATAGTCCCGAGTCGTCCGCTCCAGGCCAGCCAGTTGTCCGGATACGGGGACCCGTCCCGCGGCATGGAGGGTCCCGGTCGCGCCACTAGGTTGACCCCATGCCGAGCTTCGACGTCCTCTCCGAGGTCGACGCCCAGGAGGTCCGCAACGCAGTGGACCAGGCGTCACGCGAGATCGCCAACCGCTACGACTTCAAGGGCACCGGCTCATCGGTCGAGATGGGCGAGGGCACCATCACGCTCCGCTCCTCCAGCGAGGACAAGCTGCGGGCCCTGCGCCAGGTCCTCGAGGAGAAGCTGGTGAAGCGGAAGGTCTCGCTGAAGGCCCTGACCTACGGCGACGTCGAGGATGCGTCGGGCGCCAACGTGCGCCAGGTCGTGACCCTGGCCGCCGGCATCTCGTCGGAGAAGGCCCGGGAGCTGAACAAGTTCATCAAGGGCCTCGGCCTCAAGGGTGTCCAGTCCCAGGCCCAGGGCGACGAGCTGCGGGTGTCGTCCAAGAAGCGCGACGACCTCCAGGCCGTCCAGACCGCCCTGCGCGAGGGCGACTTCGGCATCCCCATCGCCTTCGGCAACCGCCGCGACTGACCCCCTCCCGGGTCAGCGCCAGGAGCCGTCGCGGAGGCGGGCCAGGCGGTCCTCGGTGGGCGGGTGGGTGCGCAGCCAGTTGGCGTAGCGCACCTTGCGGCCGCTCAGCGGGTTGATGATGTAGGCCTGGGCCTGGGCCTGGTTGACCTGCATGGGCACCTTGTGGGCGTAGGCATCGATCTTCTCCAGGGCCCGGGCCAGGGGCTCACCGTCGCCGATGAGACGGGCACCGCTGCGGTCGGCCTCGTACTCCCGGCTCCGGGAGAGGGCCATCTGCAGCATGCCGGCGGCCAGCGGAGCGAGCAGCGCCATGGCCAGCAGGCCGATGATGTTGTCGTTGCGGTCGCGTCCCCCGCCCCCGCCGAACATGGCCCCCCACATGGCCATGCGGGCCATGAAGGTGATGCCCATGGCCACCGCGGCGGCGACCGACGAGATGAGGATGTCGCGGTTACCGACGTGGCTGATCTCGTGGGCCAGCACGCCCCGGAGCTCGTCCCAGGTCAGAGCCTGGAGGATGCCCTCGGTCACCGCCACCGCGGCGTGGTCGGGGCTGCGGCCGGTGGCGAAGGCGTTGGGCTGGGCCTCGGGGCTGACGTAGATCCGGGGCATGGGCATCTCGGCCCGCATGGCCAGGTCAGCCACCATGCCGTAGTACTCGGGCATCTCGGCCTGAGTGACCTCGCGGGCCCGGGCCGCCTTGATGGCGATCTTGTCGCTGAACCAGTACGAGCCGCCGACGAACACCAGCCCGATGCCGAGGCCGATGATGGCGCCGCCGGTGCCGAAGAACGATCCGATGAGGACCATGAGGCCGCCCATCCCGGCGAGGAGGATGGTGGTCTTGAGGGTGTTGCGCATGGCTCCTGTGCCTCCTGGGGCCCCCGGACGGGGACCGCCTGAAGGTGAGGCTACCGGCGCGACCGAAAGGGGAGATCAGCGCCCGGTTGCAGTTCGTCGCCACTCGGCGCGCCGCGGAGATCTCGGGAGTCCTCCCCACTGACGAGAGCCACAGGTGTCGGTACCATTCTTCTACCAGCTGAGGCTCGGCCACCCGACGTGGGCTCGCCTCGGTCCGCGCACCACATCCCCAGGAGGGTGACATGCTCCGCTCGAACCGACGCCGACGGTGGACCTTGGTCCTGCCCGCGATCAGCCTGATCGCCCTCAGCGGCTGTCACCCGGAACCGCCCTTCTTCGTGGAGGTCCGCACCGCGGACGTCCAGGTCAGCTCCGGCTGGGACCCGGTGGTGGCCGACATCAACTTCGACGGCATCGACGACATCCTCTGGTACGACAGCTCACCGGAAGACGGTGATCGGGCCACCCAGCTCTGGAGGGGCCGAGACAACGGCACCTTCACCAAGGTCCGGGCGCCGGGCCAGGTCGGCCCCGGATCACCCCCGGCGACTTCGACGGTGACGGCGCGGGCGATGTGTTCGTCCCGGGTCGTCCCACCTCGACGATCGCCTGGGGCGACGGAGCCGGAGGCTTCACCCGCACGAGCACGCGGGGCATCGCCGGCGACTACCAGGTCGTCGCCACGTACCTCGACCTCGACCGCCATCAGGACCTCGTCTTCGCGGCCGATCCGTCGGCTCCCCGCCCCCCACACCGGTGTGGTTCGGCCGACCGGACCGGGTCTTCGACCTGACGACCCAACCACCGATCCCCCTCCGGGGTCCGATCGAGGTCCACCGCGACCGCACCTTCGTCAACGCCGACACCCTCGTCCGCTACGGCACCGGCGGCGACATCGCGGTGTGGCATTCGGACCGCGCCCGTGTGATCCACACCCGCCCGCCGAGGCCCGTCTGCCCGGGCCGGGACACGTCATGAAGCCCATCGTCGGCGAGTTCCGCAGTGGTGGGGCGGATGACGTGCTCGTCGACGACCAGCTCGGCGACGAGTACGGCGAGGCCCTGCTCCTCACCCACGACTTCCAGGACTGACCGTCGGGTCCGACCCGCCTTCGACGGGACTGGTGATCGGGCTGCGCGCCACGGCGTGCAGCCCGATGGCCAGTCCGGTGGTCAGTCCTCGCCGGCGCTGGCCTCGGCCCGGTCGCGGATCTCCTCGACCACGTTGGGGTCGGCCAGGGTGGTGGTGTCACCCAGCTCCCGGCCCTCGGCCACGTCGCGCAGCAGGCGGCGCATGATCTTGCCCGAGCGGGTCTTGGGCAGGTCGTCGGTGAAGATGATGGTCTTGGGACGGCCGATCTTGCCGATCTTGTCGGCCACGTGCTCGCGCAGCTCGCCGCCCACCTCGTCGGACGCCTCGGCCGAGCCTCGGAGGGTGACGAAGGCGACGATGGCCTGGCCGGTCGTCTCGTCGTCGGCCCCGACCACGGCGGCCTCGGCCACCTTGTCATTGTCGACCAGGGCGGACTCGACCTCGGTGGTGGAGATGCGGTGGCCCGACACGTTCATCACGTCGTCGACCCGGCCCAGGACCCACAGGTAGCCGTCGTCGTCGACCTTGGCCCCGTCGCCGGCGAAGTAGCGGTCCTCGAACTTGCTCCAGTAGGTCTCCTGGTAGCGCTCGGGGTCGCCGTAGATGCCCCGCAGCATCGAGGGCCAGGGCTGGGTGAGGGTGAGGTAGCCACCGCCCTTGGGCACCGGGGTCCCGTCGTTGTCGACCAGCTCGGCGGTGATGCCGGGGAGCGGGAAGGTGGCCGAGCCGGGCTTGGTGGTGGTGGCCCCCGGCAGGGGCGAGATCATGATGGCGCCGGTCTCGGTCTGCCACCAGGTGTCGACGATGGGGCAGCGCTCACCCCCGATGTTGATGTGGTACCAGACCCAGGCCTCGGGGTTGATGGGCTCCCCCACCGTGCCCAGCACCCGCAGCGACGAGAGGTCGTGCTTCTCGGGCTCCTCCTCGCCCCACTTCATGAAGGTGCGGATGGCGGTGGGCGCGGTGTAGAGGATCGTGATCCCGTACTTCTCGACCAGCTCCCAGAAGCGGTCCCGACCTGGCGTGTCCGGCGTGCCCTCGTACATCACCGAGGTGGCCCCGTTGGCCAGGGGTCCGTAGACGATGTAGCTGTGGCCCGTGACCCAACCGATGTCGGCCGTGCACCAGAACACGTCGGTCTCGGGGTGGAGGTCGAAGACGTACTTGTGGGTGAAGGCGACCTGGGTCATGTAGCCGCCGGTGGTGTGCATGACCCCCTTGGGCTTGCCCGTGGTGCCCGACGTGTAGAGCAGGTAGAGCAGGTCCTCGCTGTCCATGGGCTCGGCCGGGCACTCGGCCTCGGCGTCGGCCATGAGCTCGTGGTACCAGTGGTCGCGGCCCTCGGTCATGTCCACGTCGGCCTCGCCCCCCGAGGCGGCGATGCGGTCGACGACCACCACCGCCTCCACGCTGGACGTGTCGGCCAGGGCCACGTCGACGGTGGGCTTGAGCAGACCCGGCTGGCCCCGACGCCACCCGCCGTCGGCGGTGATGACCGCCTTGCAGGTGGCGTCGTTGATGCGGTCGGCCAGCGAGTCGGCGGAGAACCCGCCGAAGACCACCGAGTGGGGGGCACCGATGCGGGCGCAGGCCAACACGGCCACCGCCAGCTCGGGGATCATCGGCATGTACAGGGCGACGCGGTCGCCCTTCTCGACACCCAGGCCCTTGAGCACGTTGGCGAAGCGCTGGACCTCGCCCAGCAGGTCGGCGTAGGTGATGGTGCGGGTGTCGCCTGGCTCGCCCTCCCAGTGGAAGGCGACGCGCTCGCCGCGGCCCTCCTCGACGTGGCGGTCGAGGCAGTTCTCGCAGGCGTTGAGCTGGCCGCCCACGAACCAGCGGGCGAAGGGCTGCTCCCACTCGAGGACGGTGTCCCACTCCTTGCGCCAGGTGAGCAGGTCGGAGGCCTGACGGGCCCAGAAGCCCTCCGGGTCGGCGGCGGCCTCGTCGTAGACCTCGGCGTCGGTGAGCAGGGCATCGGCCTTGAACGAGTCGAGCGGCGGGAAGGTGCGGTCCTCGGCGAGGTAGTCCTCGATGGTTGCTCCGGTGCCGGACGTCTCGTCGCTCATGGTGTCTCCTGGTGCGCTCGTGCTGTGCCGCTGGTCACCCTACCCAGGCGCTGTCGAACGACCCACCGGCCCCCGCGGTGAGTCTCGGGCGCGGCCATCGTCTGCACCGGTGCCCACCCGGCCACCGACAGGAGATGTGCCATTCCCCCGATCCCTGGGCATGAAGCAGCTCGACCTGGCTGCCCTCCGGGCCGACGCCGACGGGGACTCCCCCGCCGCCGAGTAGCGGTCCAGCCGCGGGACGGTCCTCACCAGAAGGCGATGTCGAGGTGCTCTCGGATCGTCTCGTCCCGTGTGAGCAGGCGGGCCCCGGCGGCCACGGCTTGCGCCGCGATGACCCGATCGAAGGGATCTTGCGTCCACGACATGGCCATCGCCTGCTCGACGACTGCACCGAAGGGCTCCTCCGCCTCCTCGAGCCCCAAGCCATGAAGGGCGCGGGCGAGGATCTGATCAGGGGTCGCGCTCAGACGTCCGATCTCGTGGAGGTAGGCGAGCTCGAGCAAGACCATCGGCGATGCACGGGGCGGATCGTGCGCTACCCCCGGGGCGACGAGGGCGGCCGCAAGCGCGCCGTGCGTCACGCCCGATCGATCGGCGTACCCGACGGTCAGATCGACTGGCCGGAGTAAGGAGCGGAGACCCGCCACTCGAGGACGCGGAAGGCACCGAGGCCGGTGGCGTCGGTCAGCGTCTCCGCCTCGGCGATCCGGCTGCGGGCCCGGAGCGCAGCGAGGTCCGGGGCCGCTGCGCTCTCGGCCCAGAGCCGACGGCCCTCCTCCACCAGGTCCTCGAGGCCCCAGGCCCGCAGGGCCGAGGCCTGGCTGCGATCCTGGTCCGGGGGCCGGGCCGCACCCGCGAGCTGGTCGGTGCAGACCTCGACGGTGATGTCCTGGGCACCCGGAGCGTCGAGGGGCGCCCCACCCCGGGCGTGGCCGGCGTAGGTCCGGATCCACTCCGAGGGCGGTCGACCGGCCAGGTCGGCGGTCGTCGTCGCGTAGTCGACCACGAGGAGCCGACCACCCGGAGCCAGCTGGGCCAGCGAGTCAGCCACCCACTCCCCCGCCTCGTGCTGCAACGGGATGCGGCTGCCCTCGACCGCGCCCGGTGCGAGGACGCCGGCGCGGGTGGCGTCGGCGGGATCGGCGTCCGCCCGCACCTCGACGACGGCCCAGGGGTCTCCAGGGGCCGGGCCATCCTCCGCCGGGCGGGTCCGAGCGCCCCGACCGCCTTCGGGTCGAACAGGTCGGCCGCCTCCCGGACCCGGATTGGCTGGCTCCTGCGTGTCCTCGGGGGCGAACCCGTTCCTCGCTTCCGGTCGGTCCTCGTCGCGCGCGCCGGGACCGCGGCCCGTGGGGGCTGGGCGAGGGTCGGGCGACGAGGGGGTGGCGGACGTCTCGTGTCCGGCTCCGGGGACGAACGAAGAGCTGGGCACACCGTGAGGGGTGGGGCTGGCTGCGGTGGGAGGGGACGACTTCGACGAGCGTCCCGGCCCCTCCTCGTCGGACCCGACTGCTACGACCCGGACCTGCCCCCAACCGGCGGCGGTGCGCTCCAGCAGGTCGAAGGGAAGGTTGTCGAGCAGCTCGTTGGCAAGGATCACGTGGGCCGGACGATCCGGTCGACCGGCGGCGCTGGCCACGAGTGGGCCTGCGTCGGGCGAGACCCAGCGACGGTCGGTGCTCGTGCCCTCAGGGTCGAGGTGGCCGACGTGGGGCAGGTGGTCAGGGTGGAGCTGTCGCTGGGCGGCCGAGCGCTCGACCAGGGTCCAGCGCAGGGCGGGGCCGCACGCCGGTTCGGCCACCAGCACCGTGCGGGCCAGGGTGCCAGGGCCGGCGCCGTGCTCGTCGACGAGGAACGGGTCGGGGCGGCCCAGGTCGATCCACCATTGGTCGAGAGCCCGGGCCAGGGACGCTCCGAAGAGGGGGCCGACCTCCGGGCTGGTGACGAAGTCACCTCGGCGCCCGGCCCGTCCCCCCGTCTCGTAGAAGCCGCGCTCGGCGTCGTACAGGGCCCGCTCCATGAACACCGAGAACGGCACCGACCCGTCACTCACCTCAGGCCAGCGCTCTCAACTTCGTACGGAAGTCGTCCCATGTGGCACACATCCGTACGAAGTTGGGGGCACGTCGTCAGCGACCGGCGACGGCGAGGAGGTCGGTGGCCACGTCACCAAAGTGGCCGACGGTGCCGGGGGCGAAGCCGAACACGAAGGTGCCGACGACGGCCGCACCCATCACCAGGGTGAGGGCGGTGGGGATGCGGATGGGCGTGAGGTCGCCGTCGGGGGCGTCCTGGAACCACATCTCCCGGGCCACGTTGGCGTAGTAGTAGAGGGCGATGACCGAGTTGACGGCGACGATGACCCCCAGCGCGTAGCCGAACCCGGTGTCGGCCTCGACCACGGTGCGGAAGACCTGGAACTTGGCGAACCACCCGCCCAGCGGAGGGATGCCGGCCAGGGAGAACAGGAACACCGTCATGGCCACCGTCAATCCCGGCGCGTACTGGAACAGGCCTCCCCAGGTGGACAGCTCGGCCGACCCCGTCTTTCGGGCCACCGCGATGATGACCGCGAAGGCGCCCAGGTTCATCACCGTGTAGATGATCAGGTAGATGACGATCGCCTGGATGGCGTCAGCACCGACCCCCACGCTCTCCCCGGCCACGGCGAGGGGAGCGAGGATGAAGCCGGCCTGGGCGATGGAGGAGTAGGCGAACAGGCGCACCACGTTGGTCTGGCGCAGCGCGATGAGGTTGCCGACGGTCATGGTCGCGGCGGCCAGCACGAACATCAGTGGCCCGTAGATGTCGTCGCGACCGTAGAACGCCACGAAGATCAGCTCCATGAGGGCCACGAACCCGGCCGCCTTGGACGCGACCGACAGGAACGCGGTGATGGGGGTGGGTGCGCCCTCGTAGGTGTCCGGCGCCCAGTTGTGGAAGGGCACGGCCGAGACCTTGAAGCCGAAGCCGACCAGGATGAACACGATGCCGAGCGCGGCCACGGGGGTGTCGCCGAAGGCACCGTCGATCGCGTCGCCGATGCCGGCGAAGACGGTGGTGCCGGTGCCGCCGTACACCAGCGACATGCCGTAGAGCATCACTGCGCTGGCGAACACGCCCATCAGGTAGTACTTCAGGCCCGCCTCGTTGCCGGTGAGGACGCGCTTGCGCCAGCCCGCCAGCAGGTAGGCCGGGATCGAGAGCAGCTCGAGGGCCACGAACATGGTGATGAGGTCGCGGGCCGAGGCCATGACCACCATGCCCAGCACCGAGGCAGCCAGGAGGGTGTAGTACTCGCCCTCCCAGTAGTCGCCCTCGGCGATGTAGTTCGTCGACATCAGCACCGTCAGGTAGCCGGCGATGAGGAATACTCCCTTCAGCACCAGGGCGAAGTCGTCGATCACGTAGGCCCCATCGAACAACGACCGATCGGCACCGTCCATGGCCAGGGTGAGGAGGGGCACGGCCGAGGCGAGGAAGCCGATGCCGCAGATCGAGGCCGTCAGCCACTTCGAGTGCTCCTCGGTGAAGAGGTCGACGAGGACGACGATGATGAAGGTGGCCGACAGCGCCAGCTCGGGCGCCAGGGCGTGGTAGTCGAGGTTGGGCGCGTCGAACGGGGGCGTCGAGGCGGCGGCGAGGAGGCTGGCGAGCATCGTGCCCTACGGTCCACCGAGGGCGCTGAGGGACTTGATCACGGCGTCATCGGTGACCTTGAAGATCAGGTTGGGGTAGATGCCCAGCACCACGATCAGCACGACCATCGGGACCCAGGCGATGTAGTCCGTGAGGTGCATGTCGGCGATGTGGGCCTTGGCGAACTCGGCCTTGGGCGTCCCGAAGGCGACGCGCTGGAGGAGCCACAACAGGTAGCCGGCGGCGAAGACGGTGCCGATGGCGGCGATGACCATGTAGGCCCGGAACAGACCCACCTGCTCCACGTTGGGGTCATAGGCGGACAGGATGGCCGGGAACTCGCCCCAGAAGCCCGCCAGGCCGGGCAGGCCCAGCGACGCCATGCAGCTGAAGCCGAGGAGCCAGCCCATGCGCGGGGCGGTGATGAGCAGTCCGCCCAGGCGCTTGATCTCGAGGGTGTGGAAGCGGTCCTTCACCGAGCCGGCAAGGAAGAAGAGCATGCCGGTGATGAGGCCGTGGGCGACCATGCCGAAGATGGCGGCGTTGATGCCGAAGTCGGTGAGGGTGGCGATGCCGAGCATCACGTATCCCATGTGGGCCACCGAGGAGAAGGCGATGAGGCGCTTCATGTCGGTCTGGGCCAGGCAGGCGAGGGCCCCGTAGATGATGCCGAAGACAGCCAGACCGCCGATCCAGGGGGCCCATTCCTGGGCGGGTTCGGGGAGGATCGGGATGGCGATGCGGATGAAGCCGTAGGTGCCCAGCTTCAGCAGCACCGCAGCCAGGATGACCGACCCCTGGGTCGGGGCCTGGGTGTGGGCGTCAGGGAGCCAGGTGTGGAACGGGAAGATGGGCACCTTGATGCCGAAGCCCATGAACATCCCGCCGAAGATGAGCAGACCGGCGAGGCGCGACAGGTCGGCTCCCCCCCACTCGGTGAGGGCCCGCATGTCGAAGGTGTTGAGGGCTTGGCCGGTGTCGGGATTGGTGGCCAGGAAGTAGAGCGACAGGAAGGCCACGATCATGAGGGCCGACCCGAACAGCGTGTAGAGGAAGAACTTGATGGAGGCGTACTGGCGCGCCTCGCCGCCCCACACGCCGATCATGAAGTACATCGGCAGCAGCACGACCTCGAAGAACACGAAGAAGAGGATCAGGTCCTGGGCGATGAAGGTGCCCACCATGCCCGTCTCCAGGATCAGGATGAGGGCCAGGAACGCCTTGGGGTTGTGCGGCTCGGGGAAGTGGTCCCAGGAGTAGACGATCACCAGCGGCACGATGAACAGGGCGAGCAGCAGGAGCGGCAGCGACATGCCGTCGACGGCCACGATGTAGCGGCTGTTGATGATGTCGATCCAGGGCTTGTCGACCACGTACTGCAGGGTGCGGGTGTCGTCGTAGTTGAAGAAGGCGGCGATGCCGACCCCGATGGCCAGCACCACCAGGCTGGTGGCCAGGGCCACCACCTTGATGAGGGCCTCCTCGGCCTTGGGCAGGGCCATGAGGACCAGGGCACCCACGAGGGGCAGGAAGGCGGCGAGGCCGAGGCCCCAACCGTCGAGCAGGTCTTCCACGATCTCTCCTCTGCTCAGCTCGCGCTGGCGATGATGACGAACACGGCGGCCAGGACGGTGGCCGCTCCGAACAGGTAGGCGCCGTAGGTCTGCACCTTGCCGCTCTGGCTCCTGCGGAGCAGCTGGCCCGAACCCTCGGCGGTGGCCCCCGACCCCTTGACCAGGGTGTCGACCACGCCCTGGTCGATCCGGTCATAGACGAAGGTGCCGGCCTCACGGGCCGAGCGTCCGGTCTGGTTGACCACACCGTCGATGAGGGTCTGGTTGACCCAGTTGGTGGCCTTGGCGATGGGGCCCTTGATGGAGCCCACGATGATGGTGGTGTAGAGGGTGTCGAGGTAGTACTTGTTCTCGAGCAGTCGGTACCCGGCGCGGGCCACGGGGTTGCGGCCGGTGATGCCGTGGGGGCCCTTGTCCTTCCAGAACCACAGGTACACGGCGAGGGCGGCCAGAGCGGCCAGGGCGGTGGACACGATGGCGATGATGAGGGCGAACTCGGGGTGGTCGAAGGCAGGCCCGACCTCGGCCTGGCTGGGGAAGGTGGCGTTGACGGGCTCCACGAAGTGCTCGAAGCGCAGAGCCAGGCCCTCAGGGGTGCCGGAGAGCACGCCCGAGTCGGGGAGGTTGGTGAACCCGGCGACGACGGCCAGCCCGGCCAGGATGACGAGGGGGACCACGATGCGGGGACCGGACTCGTGGGGCTCGTGGGCCGCGGCGGCGCCGCGAGGCTCACCCCAGAAGCAGTAGTAGAGCGCCCGCACCATGTAGGCCGCGGTGCACATGGCCCCCAGGACAGCCATGACCAGCATGATCGGGTAGCCGCCGTCGCCCAGCTGGGCCGCCCCGGCGAGGATCTCGTCCTTGGACCAGAAGCCGGCTAGGAGCGGGAAGCCGGTGAGGGCCATGGTGGCGATGACGAAGGTGCGGAAGGTCCAGGGCATGAACCTCCGCAGACCCCCGTAGTCCTTCTTCATGTCGAAGCTGTGGTGGCAGACATGGCTCATGGAGCCAGCGCCGAGGAACAGGCAGGCCTTGAACATGGCGTGGGTGAAGAGGTGGAAGATGGCGGCAGTCCACGCCCCGACGCCCAGGGCCATCACCATGTAGCCCAGCTGCGAGACGGTGGAGTAGGCCAGCACCTTCTTGATGTCGCTCTGGACGAAGGCCAGCAGAGCCCCGAACAGCAGGGTCACCGCGCCCACCACGGCGAGGATGTTGATGTTGACCCCGCCGATGTTGAAGCCGTGCCAGAACACGGCGTAGAGACGGGCGATCATGTAGATGCCGGCCACCACCATGGTGGCGGCGTGGATGAGGGCCGACACCGGGGTGGGGCCGGCCATGGCGTCGGGCAGCCAGGTGTGGAGCACGAACTGACCCGACTTGGACATCACCGCGGTCAGCAGGCAGAGCGAGGCGACGAAGAGGGTCCCGCTGCTGATCTGGCCGGTGTTGGCCATCTCGTTGATGGTGGCGATGTCGAAGGTGCCGCCGGCGGCGAAGTAGAGGGTGATCATCCCCACCAGGAGCCCGACGTCGCCCACCCGGTTGGTGAGAAAGGCCTTGAGCGCGGCGTCGGAGTTGGGCTTCTCCTCCCACCAGTGCCCGATGAGCGCGAACGAGCACAACCCCACCAGCTCCCACCCCACGATGAGCTGGAGGGTGTTCTCGGTGAGCACGAACATCAGCATCGAGGCGGTGAACAGGCTGAGGAACGCGAAGTAGTGGGTGTAGCGGCGGTCACCGGCCACGTAGTCGGTGCTGTAGACGTGGACCAGCAGCGAGATCAACGTGACCACGATGAGCATGAGGGTGGCCAGGCCGTCGACGTAGGTGCCGACGGTGATGTCCTGGCCCCCGGTCTGGAGCCAGGTGATCGACCGCACGACCGGCGGCACCACCTCTTCCTCCTCGTGACCTTCCTCCTCGGCGACGGCACCCCCGCCCTCATGACCCTCACCCTCGGCGGCAGCACCCTCCTCCGCGTGCTCCGCATCGGTGCGGGTGACGGACTCGGTGGCCTCGGGCGGTTGCTCGGTGCGCTGGATCCAGCCCGCCCCGGTGGCCAGGGCCAGGACGAAGCAGAGGGCGACGGCGGCGATGCCGATCTCCGAGCCGCCCTTGGGCAGGCGCTTGCCGAACCCGAGGATGGCCAGGAACGACACGGCCATGACGAGCGGGATGATGAAGGCGTGGGTCAGCACCGATCAGCCCCTCATCAGGTCGAGCTCGTCGAGGTCGACGCTGCGACGGTTGCGGTAGATGGCCAGCACGATGGCCAGGCCCACTCCCACCTCGGCGGCGGCGATGGCGATGACGAACAGGGCGAAGACCTGGCCGGCCAGGTTGTTGTTCCAGGCCGAGAAGGCGACGAGGTTGATGTTGACCGCGTTGAGGATGAGCTCGATCGACATGAGGATGGCCACACCGTTGCGCCGAGCGATGACACCGTAGACGCCGATCGAGAACAGCACGGCCGACAGCAGCAGGAACTGGTTGAGCAGCACGCCTCAGTCCTTCCGAGCGATGACGATGGCGCCGATCAGGGCGGCGGTGAGCATGACCGAGACGACCTCGAAGGGCACCAGGTAGCGGGAGAAGAGCGAGTCGCTGACCGCGGCGGTGTTGGACCCGACGTTGGGCTGGGCCAGGGCCGCCTCGACCTCGGCGTCGCTGGCGTCGGCGGGGAGGTCCGGGGCGAGGGTGGTGCGCCGGTCCTCGGGGACCTTGGCGTCCTCGAAGGTGTCGACCAGGCTGAAGGCGAGCAGGGCCACCATCACCACGCCGACGAAGGCGGCGCCGTACCAGTTCTTGCGGGTCAAGTCGGCGTCGGTGCCGAGTCGGGCCCGGGTGAGCATGACGCCGAACAGGAACAGGACGACGACCGCACCGATGTAGACCATCACCTGGGTGACGGCCACGAACTCCGCGGCCAGCAGCACGTACTGGGCGGCGGCGCCAGCGAGGACCATCACCAGCCACATGGCGGCGTGGACCACGTTGCGGGTGGTCACCACCCGGAGGGCGGAGATCACCATGATGGCGGCGATGACGCCGAAGCCGACGGTCTGGGAGACGTTGATGGGGTCGTCGGCCCCGGGCAGGGGCATGGCGGCGGCGAGGGTCACGGGGGCGGCACCTTCTTGACCTTCTGCTCCGACCCGGCCTCGTAGGCCTCGAACGCGGGGACGGTCTCCATCCACTCGCTCAACCGCTCCTTGTCGTGGAGCAGGTCGGAGATGCGCGGCTCGGAGTACTCGTACTCCGGGGTCCAGAACAGTGCCTCGAAGGGGCAGACGTCGACGCAGATGCCGCAGTACATGCAGAGCGAGTAGTCGATGTCGAAGCGGTCGATGGCGTTGACCTGGCGGGGCTTGCCGCCGGGGCGGCGGGGCGGCGCCTTCTCCTTGTGGCCCTCGATGTAGATGCACCAGTCGGGGCAGCTGCGGGAGCAGAGCATGCAGGCCGTGCAGTTGCCCTCGTGGAGGGCGATGACGCCGCGGGCGCGCGGGGCCGGGTCCTCCTTCTCCCGGGGGTACTGGACCGTGACCGCACCCCGGGTGGGGTTGGGCAGGAGCTTCTTGGCGCCCGAGTAGGGGAACATGGTGCGCAGGAGCTCGGTCATGGTGACCTTGAGCCCGATGAACATGCCGGGGACGCGGGGTCGGGCCATCAGAAGACCACCTTCAGGATCATGGTGACGAAGATGTTCACCAGGGCGATGGGGATGAGCACGGTCCAGGCGAAGGTCTGGAGCTGGTCCTCGCGGAAGCGCGGGTAGGTGAAGCGGGCCCAGAAGATCAAGAAGCCCACCAGCACCATCTTGGCGATGAGCACCACCGGGCCGACCACGTTCATGTAGCTGGCGTCCATGTCCAGGCCGGGCACGTAGTACCCGCCGAGGAACAGGGTGGAGGCAATGATGGCGAAGGCGCCGGCGGAGGCGAACTCGCCGATGAAGAAGAGGAGGAACCGGAGCCCGGAGTACTCGGTCATGTAGCCGGTGACCAGCTCGGACTCGGCCACCGGCATGTCGAACGGGGGCTGGGTGAGCTCGGCCTGTGCCGCGACCATGAAGATGGCGAAGCCCACGAACTGGGTGAGGATGAACGGGTTGCCGAGGGCCGAGAAGCCGAAGATCGATCCGTCGGCCTGGGCCCGGATGATGTCGAACATGTTGAGGCTGCCAGCCTGGATGACGACACCGACGACGGCCAGGACCATGGGCAGCTCGTAGGCGATGAGCTGGCCGGCGGCGCGGAGGCCACCCATGAGGGAGTACTTGTTGGCCGAGGCCCAGCCGGCGACGAGGATGCCGATGATGGAGATGGACGACACGGCGAGGATGTAGAAGATGCCGGCATCGAGGTCGGCGAAGAAGGCCTCGGGGCCGAAGGGGATGGCCACGTACATGAGCAACACCGAGGCCACCACGATGTAGGGCGCCAGGAAGAAGAGTCGGCGGTCGGCCTTGGCGGGGACGATGTCCTCCTTCTGGAGGAACTTGCCCACCTCCGCCAGCAGCTGCAAGGAGCCGTAGGGACCGGCCTCGTTGGGCCCGATGCGGCTCTGCATGAAGCTCATCATCTTGAACAGGAAGACCTGGACGAAGAGCCCTGCCGGCAGCAGCACCGCGAGCAGCACACCCACGGACCGCAAGATCGACTGCTGCCAATACGCCAGCTCGACACCCAGGATCTGCGACATCACCGGTCGATGTCCCCGAGGATGAAGTACAGGCTGGAGAGGATCGAGATGATGTCGGGGACGTAGACGCCGCGGAGGACCCAGTGCAGGATCGACACGTTGTTGAAGCTGGCCGAGCGGATCTTGAGGCGGAAGGGCCCGAGGTCGCCCTTGGAGACGACGTAGTAGCCCATGGCCCCGAGCGGGTTCTCGGTCTGCACGTAGGCCTCGCCCGCGGGCACCTTGATGATGCGGGGGACCTTGGCCATGATCGGCCCGCTGGGCAGTCCGTCGAGGCACTGGTCCACGAGGTGCGACGCCTCGCGGATCTCCTGGATGCGCACCCACCAGCGGCTGAAGGAGTCGCCGTCGGGGTGGACGTGCACCTTCCAGTCGAGCTCGGAGTGCACCATGCCCGACGGGGCATCGCGGCGCAGGTCCCAGTTCACGCCCGAGCCCCGGAGGTTGGCGCCGGAGAGGCCGTAGCTCTGGGCCACGTCGCCGGGGATGACGCCGATGCCGCGGGTGCGGATCTGGAAGATCTCGTTGCCGGTGACGAGCTCGTCGATCTCGTCGCAGAAGGAGCGGACCTTCTCCATGGCCAGCTTGGTGTCGGCGATCCAGCCCTTGGGCAGATCGTCCTTGAGGCCGCCGATGCGGTCGAAGTTGGGGTGGAAGCGCCCGCCGGTGACGGCCTCGATCTGGTTGAGGACGTACTCCCGGTCGCGGAACCCGTAGAACGCAGCGGTCTGGCCGCCCAGCTGGAGCGCGGTGTCACCGGCGAAGAGCACCAGGTTGGCGATGCGGCTCATCTCGAACAGCGCCGTGCGGATCCACTGGGCCCGGGGCGGGGCCTCGACATCCATGAGCCGCTCGGCGGCGAGGATGAAGGGCACCTCGTTGGCGAAGCTGCCCAGCCAGTCGATGCGGTTGATGAGGGTGGTCACCTGCGGGTAGGTGCGCACCTCGCACAGCTTCTCGTACCCCCGGTGCATGTAGCCGGCGATGGGCTCGGCCGAGATGACCTGCTCGGCGTCGAGCTTGGCGACGATGCGGAGGGTGCCGTGGGTGGCGGGGTGCTGGGGACCCAGGTTGAGGGTCATGCCCTCGGTCTCGATCTCGAAGTTGATGCGAGCATCGGCCGCCTGGGCGGCCACGTAGCGCAGCTGCTCGCGGTCGGTCACAGCCGTCATGAGGACTCTCCCTCCTCGGGGGCGGACTCCTTCGACGCCGCCTCGTCGGGGGCCGCCTCCTCGTCCTCGGCGGGCATGGGCTCGACGTCGATGATGCCGGGCCAGGGCTTGACGATGCGGGCGATGAGGGGGAAGTCCTTGCGGAGGGGGTTCCCCTCGAAGTCGCTGGGCAGGTAGATGTTGCGCAGGGCCGGGTGGCCGTCGAAGGAGATGCCGAACATCTCCCAGGTCTCGCGCTCGTGCCAGTCGGCCCCGTCGTAGACCGTCACCCACGAGGGAACGGTGAGGGTGTCGTCGGGCACGTCGGTCTTGAGGATGACGTCGGTGTGGGCGGCGGTGTCGACGACCCGGGCGAACACCTGGAAGCGGGTCTCGCCGCCGGCGATCCCCGTCTCGATCTCGGTGTCGGGGTCGCTCGGCGGCGTCATGCCGTCGTCCTCGTAGCGACCGTAGGGCGAGGGCAGCCAGTCGATGGCGGAGAGGAAGTCGAACCAACGACAGCCCAGCTGGTCGCGGACCACGAGGCCGGCGGTGCGCCACGCCTCAGCGGTCACCCGCACGGTGAGCTGGACGCCGGAGGCCAGGTCGGTGGCGACCAGGGCCTCGCCCAGCTCCGCGCCCAGGCGGTCGCGCAACGCCTCGCGCACCGGGTCGGGCTCGAGCGCCTCGGCCGTCTCCTCCTCGGGCGCCTCGGCCTCGGACTGAACCTCTTCCTCGCTCGCTTCGGCCTCGGTGTCAGCCGACATGGGCCGGCTCCCCGCCTCCGACGTGGATGGGCTCGCCGCGCCAGCGCTCGGCTGGGTCCTCGGTGCGGATGCGTTCCTGGAGCAAGACGATGCCCTCGAGCAGGGCTTCGGGGCGCGGGGGACAGCCCGGCACGTAGACGTCGACGGGGATGATCTGGTCGACGCCCTTGGTGACCGAGTAGCTGTCCCAGTAGGGCCCGCCGCAGTTGGCGCAGCTCCCCATGGAGATCACGTACTTGGGGTCGGGCATCTGCTCGTAGAGCCGACGGATGGCCGGGGCCATCTTGTCGGTGACGGTGCCCGAGATCACGACCAGGTCGGCCTGGCGGGGCGAGGCCGGGAAGGGGATGACACCGAGGCGCATCACGTCGAAGCGCGGCGAGGCGAAGGCCGCCCCCATCTCGATGGCGCAGCAGGCGAGCCCCCACTGGTACACCCACAGCGAGTACTTGCGGGAGATGTTCAGCAGCGCCGTGAGGGGCTTGGGGGACCGACCGCTCTCGATGAGACCCATCAGCAGACGGCCGGGAGCCGAGAGGGCACAGGGATCAGATCCATCGCAGCACCTTCTTGCGCCAGGCGTAGACCAGCCCCAGGGCCAGCACCGCGATGAAGATCGACATCTCGACGACGCCGAAGGCGCCGTAGGCCTCGAGTCGGGTGGCCCAAGGGAAGATGAACACCGCTTCGACGTCGAACATCACGAACAGCAGGGCGAAGATGTAGTAGCGGATCTCGGCCTGGGTCCAGCCCTCACCGACGGGGTCGACGCCGCTCTCGTAGCCGGACAGCTTGGCCTTGGTGGGGTTCTTGGGGCGCAGGTACGAGCCCAGGCCCAGCACGGCCCCGACCAGGCCGATGGCGACGCACCCGAAGATGAACACCGTGAGGTAGGAGCGGAGGAAGTCCGACACGTCGGCTAAATCTAGTGATCGGCCTCTTGGAGGGCCAAAGGGGAGCACCGCCGCCGTGGTCCCTCGCGCTCCGGCCTCCAAGGCACCAGCACGTCAGCCGTCCATGCGCTGGTGCGCGGGCTAGACCGGAGGCGTGGTCGCCCGTGCCCCGCTCCCTCGGCCTGGCGCGGTCGAGCACCTGGGCCTCGCCGCCCGCATCAACGACGTCGCCGCCGTCCTGGAGCACCTCCACCGCACCCACGGACCGGTGGTCGAGGTCGGCTACCGGTTCCCGATGCGGGTGGTGTGCCTCTTCGGGCCTGAGGCCAACCGCTACGTCCTGGCCGACGACCCGGCCAACTTCACCTGGAAGGAGGCCTTCCGCCTCCTCGAGGTGGTCGACGGACCGACCGCGCTGGTGCTGTCGGACGGGGACGCACATCGCCGTCGGCGCCGGCTGGTCCAGCCCGCCTTCTCCATGGCGCGCGTCAACGCCCACCTCGAGCTCATCGTGGCCGAGGTGGACCGAACGCTCGACGGATGGACCCCCGGCCGCCACCTCGATGCCCACACCGACCTGCAGCAGGCCATCCGCCGGATCGTGGTGCGGGCTCTGGTCGGTCACCGGTTGGGCGATCTGGCCGACGAGATCGGCGACCGGCTGGAGCCGGCCCTCCAGTACGTGCAGCGGTCGCCGGCGGCTCGGCTCGACATCGACCTCCGGTGGAACGGCTACGGGAAGGCGCGGGCTGCAGCCCGGGCGGTCGACGAGCTGATCCGGGCCGAGATCGCTCGGCGCCGGGCCGACGGCGTCGACGCCGAGGCCAGCGCCGACACCCTGTCGGCCCTGCTGGTGGGGGCCGAAGAGGCCGAGGGCACCGACACCCCCCTCGACGATGCCGAGCTGTGCGACCAGATCCGCAGCCTCATCGCCGCCGGCTACCACACCACCTCCTCGGCGGCGGCGTGGCTGGTGCACGCCCTCGGCTCCCACCCCGAGGCGTTGGTCGCCCTGCGCACCCAGGTCCGCGACGCCATCGGCGACCGGGCCCCGACGGTCGAGGACCTGCGGGCCATGCCCCTCGTCGACGCCACGGTGCGCGAGACGCTGCGGCTGTGGCCCTCCGGAGCGGTGGCCGGTCGGCGGGCCGTCGCCGACTTCGAGCTGCTGGGCCACCGGGTCCCGGGCGGATCCCTGGTGCTCTACAGCCCCTACATCACCCACCGCCTCCCCGACGTCTGGGGCGATCCCGAGCGCTTCCGACCCGAGCGGTGGGCCACGGGCGAGCCCGAGCCCTACAGCTTCGTGCCCTTCGGGGGTGGCTACCGCAAGTGCATCGGCTTCGCCCTGGCCACCCTCGAGCTGCAGGTCCTCGCCGTGCGCCTGGCCCAGCGGGTGTCCTGGCGCCTCGATCGGGCCGAGACGAGGGGCGTGGGCACGGCCACCTTCAGCCCCCAGGGGGGTGTCCCCCTCACCGTCGAGGCTCGACCCGCGGCGTAGACGGACATCGCCGTGCGACTCGACGATGCCCTGGCCTCGACCAGCGGGGTCTTCGCCGCCGCAGCCGAGAAGGCGGCGACCAGCCTGTCGATCAGCCTCGGCGCGATCCGGGTACCCTTCCATCGTCCATCCACGCCTTCGCCCGTGGTCATCCCCACCGCACCATGGAGCTGGCCGATGCGGCTTGGGTGCACGCCGAGCCGGGTGCTCTCGCCAGCCCCGAGCTGTGGGCCGACGCCCTCGATGCGGTGCGACGATCGACGAGCTCGGGGATGGAGCATCTCTTTGCCCGCTTTGAGGGCGGCGAGAAGGCCGTGCTCCGCATCCTGTCCTCCGGCGAGTCCATCTACGGCCGCGCGGCCGACGTGCTGGCCCTGCCGGCCGGCACCGCGACCGGCGCGCGCGCTCGTCTGGTCGATGTCGGTGACCTCGTCGAGCGCAACGGCACCTACGAGGTCACCGATCCCGTCATGGCCGACTGGATCCGCCACCGGTTCCCCATCTGATCACGACGACCGGGACGAGTCTCTCTCGAACGGTGGGGCCCCGCGTCGCGGCCACGACCGACGACCTCGACGACGCCGACCGGATCGGTCAGAGCGGGAGCTGCCCTCAGGGGCCCCCGGCGTCGGGGGCGGTGGGGTCGGCGGCGGCGGGATCGGGCTGGTCGGCCACGAGGGAGGGGGTGGCGTCGCGGGCCACCTTGGTGAGCGGGTCGGGGATGATGCCGATGGCGATGGTGGCCACCACCGCCAAGGCCACGGTGACCTTGGTGGCCAGCGGCATCCGCAGGCGGCGGACCACGGCTCCTTCGGCCTCGGCCGCCTCGGTGCCGGCCTCCTCGTCGGCCGTCCCGCCGTACATGGTGAGCACGATGCGCAGGTAGAGGAAGGCGGAGATGACCGCCGAGAGCATGGCCACCAGGCCCAGCCAGAACGACCCGGCATCGACGACGGCGCTGACGGCGTAGAACTTGGCCAGGAAACCCGAGGTGAGCGGGGTTCCGGCCTGAGCCAGCAGGCACACGGTGAGGGCGAAGGCCAACAGCGGCTCCCGCCGGGCCAGGCCGTTGTAGTCGGCGAGGGAGTGGTGCCCATCGCCCCGCCGGCCCACCACGGTGATGACCGCGAAGGTGCCACCGATGAGGATGGTGTAGGTGGCCAGGTAGAACAGCGTGGCGGTGATCCCGTCGATGGTGCCGGCGGCGACGCCGATCAGCATGAACCCGGCGTGGTTGATGGACGAGTAGGCCATCATCCGCTTCACGTCGGTCTGGACCACGGCCAGGACGGCGCCCACCAACAGGCTGGCCGTGGCCAGGCCGTAGACGAGGGGTTGCCAGTCCAGCCGGTGGGTGGAGAAGGTGACCACCATGACCCGGAGCAGCCCCGCGAACCCCGCTGCCTTCACCGACGAGGCCATGAACGACACCACCGGTGTGGGTGAGCCCTGGTACACGTCGGGGGTCCAGGTGTGGAACGGGACGGCGGCCACCTTGAAGCCGAAGCCCACCAGCAGGAGTCCCATGCCGGCCAGCAGCAGGCCCTCGTCGGTGAGGCGGTTGGCGGCCAGGAAGTCGGCGATGCGGACCATGTTGGTGGACCCGGTGGCGCCGTAGATCAGGGCGATGCCGTAGAGGAAGAAGGCCGAGGAGAACCCACCCAGGACGAAGTACTTGATGGCCGCCTCACCGGAGCGGATCCGCCGTCGATGCAGCCCGGCCAGCACGTAGGCGGCGATGGACAGCACCTCGAGACCGAGGAAGAGCACGATGAGGTCGGTGGCCGAGGCCATGATGATCCCACCCGCGCCCGACACCAGGTAGAGGATGTAGGGCTCAGGTCCCTCCAGGTCCTCCCGGCGCAGGTAGCCATCGGTGAGGAGGCTGGCGATGATCACCCCGGCGGCGACGACCACGATGAGGAACAACGAGAATCCGTCGACCGCGTAGGCACCTGACACCACGGTCCGGGCCCCGGTGTCGGGCAGGTCGCGCCAGAGCAGCACGCAGGCCACGATGGCGGCGGCGGCGGCGGTCACCGTGACCAGTGCCGGCCAGCCCACCTTGGAGCGGCGGGGCAGCAGGCCGCCGGCGCCGAGGAGCAGGGTGGCCCCACCGACGAGGATCAGGAACGGCGACAGCGCGCCCCACGCGATGCCAGGGGTGTCGAGGGTCTCGACCTGGGCCAGCAGAGCGAGCAGGCTCATCAGCGCACCGTCACATCGTTGACGCCGGTCGCAGCGATCGTTCGCGACCCTCCAGGGGCGCGCCGGGTCACTGGTTCGGGGGAAGGGAGGGGTCGCTCGGTCATCCCCCGTCCTCCTCGGAGGATCCGCCCTCGGCCTCCTGCTCCTCGCGCACCCGCTCACCCTCGGCGTAGGTGGTCTGGCGCGCCCCGGGGCCGGTCTTGTCGACCTGGGGCTCCTGGTGGTCCGAGCGGTCCTCGACGTGGGCGACGAGGGCCGCGACCGACGGCTCGATCCGGTCGAGCACGGGCTTGGGGTAGACGCCGAGGAACACGATGAGGGCGAGCAGCGGCGCCATGACCAGGCCCTCGCGCAGGTGCATCTCGGCGAAGCCCTCGTTGTCGGCGTCGGGCTGGCCGTGGAAGGTCCGCTGGTAGGCCCACAACAGGTACAGGGCGGCGAGGATCACGCCCGACGCCGCCGCGACCGACCACCAGCGGTCCGTGGTGAAGCTGCCCAGCAGGATGAGGAACTCACCCACGAACCCGTTGAGCCCGGGCAGGCCGATGGAGGCCAGCATCACCACGGTGAACACGCCGGCGAACACCGGAGCCACCCTCTGGAGGCCCTTGAGGTGGGCGATCTCACGGGTGTGGCGGCGGTCCGAGATCATGCCGACCAGGAGGAACAGGCCGCCGGTGGTGATGCCGTGGTTGACCATCTGCAGCACCCCGCCCTCGAGGCCCTGAGTAGTGAGCGAGAACGTGCCCAGCACGATGAAGCCCAGGTGGGCCACCGACGAGTAGGCGACGAGGCGCTTGAGGTCGCGTTGCATGGTCGCCACCACCGCGCCGTAGAGGATCCCGATGGTGCCGAGGGTGATCATCACCGGCGCGAACCAGGCTGATGCCTCCGGGAACAGGTAGAGCCCGAAGCGCAGGAAGCCGTAGGTGCCCAGCTTCAGCATCACCCCGGCCAGGATCACCGAGCCGGCCGTCGGGGCCTGGGTGTGAGCGTCGGGCAGCCAGGTGTGAACGGGGAAGATCGGCACCTTGATGGCGAAGGCGATGGCGAAGGCGAGGAACAGCCAGCGAGCCGACGTGGTAGCGATGGCCCCCTGGTCGTTGGCGATGGTGACCAGGTCGAAGGTGATCTCGCCGGTGGCCCGGCCGTGGAGAACGGCGGTGGCGATGAGACCGACCAGCATGAACGCCGACCCGAACATCGTGTACAGGAAGAACTTCATCGCCGCGTAGCGCCGCTCGGCGTAGCCCCACCCGCTGATGAGGAAGTACATCGGCACCAGCACGATCTCGAACATCACGAAGAACACGAAGAGGTCCAGGGCGAGGAACACGCCCAGGCAGCCGGCCTCCAGCAGGAGCAGCCAGGCGAGGAACGGCTTCTCGTCGTGGTGGGCGGGCGCCCCGACGATCGCGATGGGGAACAGGATGCCGGTCATCACCAGCAGGAAGATGGAGATGCCGTCGACGCCCAGGTGCCAGGAGATGCCGAGATCGGAGATCCAGGTCGTCTTCTCGACCATCTGGAAGCCGGCCACGCCGGCGTCGAAGGACACCAGCGTCGCGATGGTGAGGGCGCCGGTGACCACCGAGACGGCGAGGGCGACGACCCGGCACAGCTCGGGCCGGCGCTTCGACACCAGGGCCACGGCCAGGGCGCCCAGCGCGGGCAGGATGATCGTGGCCGACAGCAGTGGGAACGCGGTCACAGGACGACACCGCGCAGGACGAGGACGAGGACGGCGACGATGGCACCGCCGGTCACGATGCCGGCGTAGGCCCGGACGAACCCGGACTGGGTGCGGCGGACCTCGCCGCCGGTCCCCCGGATGAGGGTGGCCACGCCGTTCACGGCCCCGTCGATGATGTGGCGGTCGAACCAGGCCGTGGCCTCGAAGCCCTTGCGCCCCGGACCGCCCATGAAGGCGGCGAGGCTCGAGTCGTAGTACCAGCCCCGCGCCAGGACACGAGGCACCGCCGGTTGCTCGGACCGACGCCGGCGCAGATAGAGCGACACGGCGGCGGCGATGCCGATGAGACCGCCGACCACGGCCACGACGGCGAGGCCGAGCTGCAGGCTCCCGGCCACATCGAGCACGGCCTCGTCGGGCGCCACCACCGGCTCCAGCCAGTGCTCGAGGAGCTTGGTGTCCTCGCTGAAGGGCAGCTGGACGACACCAGCGACCAGAGCCAGGACGGCCAGGGCCACCAGCGGCAACGTCATCAACCAGCTCGACTCGTGGGGCTGGATCGCCTCCCGCGGCCCCACGCCGTGCGGGACGTGGCCGCGCTCGTAGATGTTCTCCACCTCGGACGAGTCGGTCTCCTCGGCCGGCCCCTCGTCGGTGTCGTCGTCGGTCATCGGCTCGTCGCCGCCGCTGACGGTGGCGGGGCGCAGGCCGCGCTGACGAGCCAGCTCGGGGACGGCCTCCTCCAGCGGACGGTCCCAGTGGGCCTCCCCGAAGAAGGTGAGGAACACCTGGCGGCTCATGTAGAAGGCGGTGAGGATCGCGGTCACGAAGCCGAGGGCCCAGAGCACGGGGCTCTCCTCCCAGGCGAAGAGCAGGATCTCGTCCTTGGACCAGAAGCCGGAGAACGGCGGGACCCCGGCGATGGCGAGCCAGCCGACGATGAAGGCGCCGGCGGTGATGGGCATGAGCTTGCGGAGGGCGCCCATGCGTCGCATGTCCTGCTCGTCGCCCATGCCGTGGATGACCGATCCCGAGCCCAGGAACAGCAGGGCCTTGAACACGGCGTGGGTCACCATGTGGAAGACGGCGGCGACGTAGGCACCCGAGCCGATGGCGAGGAACAGGTAGCCCAGCTGGGACACCGTCGAGTAGGCCAACACCCGCTTGATGTCGGTCTGGGCCACGGCGATGGAGGCCGCGAACAGCGCCGTCACCCCGCCGACCCCGGCGATGAGGATGGGGGCCCAGTCCGCGGCCTGGGCCAGGACCGGGTTCATGCGCACCAGCAGGTAGACGCCGGAGGTGACCATGGTGGCGGCGTGGATGAGGGCCGACACCGGCGTCGGACCGGCCATGGCGTCGGGCAGCCACACGAACAGGGGCAGCTGGGCCGACTTGCCCACGGCGGCGACGAGCAGCAGGACGGTGATGCCGGTGGCGGTGGTGGTGGCCAGGCCGCCGGCGCCGCGGAAGATGTCGGTGTAGGTGATCGACCCCAGGGCCGTGAAGGTCAGGAACATGGCGACCATGTAGCCCCAGTCACCGATCCGGTTGGTGACGAAGGCCTTCTTCCCGGCCGAGGCGTTGGCGTCGTAGGTGTGCCAGAACGAGACGAGGAAGTACGAGCAGGCGCCCACGCCCTCCCACCCCAGGAAGGTGAGCAGGAGGTTGTCGCCCAGGACCAGCATCAGCATCGAGAACACGAACAGGTTCAGGTAGACGAAGAAGCGGGTGAAGCCCGGGTCCCCGTGCATGTAGCCGATGGAGTAGAGGTGGATGAGGGCGCCGACGCCGGTGACGAACAGGCACATGGTGATCGAGAGCGGGTCGGCCAGGAAGCCGACGTCGACGGAGAACCCACCGGCCGGGACCCACTCGTAGAGGGTCTGGACGAAGGTCCGCCCGTCCTCGCCCTCGGCCTGGAGGCCGAAGAACACCACCACCGAGGCGAGGAAGGAGCCTGTCACCGCGCCGGTGGCGAGCCATCCCGCGAGGGGCTCGCCCAGGCGCCGGCCGCCCGCCAGCAGGACGAGGAACCCGGCCAGGGGCAGGGCAGGGATGAGCCAGGTGATCTCGAGCACGGCGGTCCTCAGCCCCGCAGCAGCGAGACGTCGTCGGCGGTGGCCGAGGGCCGACGCCGCAGGATGGACACGATGATCCCGAGTCCGACGACCACCTCAGCGGCGGCCACCACGAGCACGAAGAACACGACCACCTGGCCCCCGACGTCGTCGAGGTCACGGGCGAAGGTGACGAAGGTGAGGTTGACAGCGTTGAGCATGAGCTCGACGCACATGAACATCACCAGCGGGTTGCGGCGGATCAAGAGGCCGACGGCGCCGAGCGAGAACAGCACCGCCCCCAGGGACAGGTACCAGCCCGACGACACCTCTGCGAGGATCACGAGGCGTCCACCTCCGCGTCCTCCTCGACGAGCTGCTCGTCGTCGCCGTGCTCGCCGGGCAGCACGGCCACGGCCTCATCGTCGTCGATCTGCTCACCGGGCCGGGTCCGGGCCAGGAGCACGGCGCCGACGACCGCGATCACCAACAGCAGGGAGGTGATCTCGAAGGCGAACAGGTAGTCGGTGAAGAGCAGACGCCCGATCTGGGAGATCTCGTTGCCGTCTCGGACCCAACGCTCGGAGGCGGCGGGGACTCCGGTGACGGCGCTGGTGGTGACCACCGCCAACAGCCCGGCGACCATCAGCGCGCCGAGGGCGTAGGCCGCCGGCCGCTGGCCCACGAGGGGTTCGGCCTCGATGTCCTCGTCCCGGTCGACGCCGAGGAGCATGATCACGAAGAGGAAGAGGACCACGATGGCCCCGGCGTAGACGATCACCTGCACCGCGGCGAGGAAGTTCGCCTCCTGGGCCACGAACAACACTGCGATGCCGAAGAGCGTGGCGACCAGGGAGAGGGCGGCGTGGACGGTGTTGCCGCTGAAGATGACGCCGATCGCACCGCCCAGGATCACGAGGGCGGCCACCGCGAAGACGACGATCTCCACCATCAGTTCCCGCCCCCCGGCGCGCGCGCGGTGGAGGGCGTGGGGCCCGGCTCCCGAGCCTGGGGCCCCGGGCCCTCCTCCGGGGCGCGCACGCCGAAGCCCAGCTCACCGGACCAGGCCACCACCCCCTCGTAGTCGGCCGCGCCCGACGGGGACGTGGCCCGCATCCAGGCCGAGGTGAGGGGCTCGACCACCTCGGCATCGGTCCAATCCTCCCAGGGCATCTTCTGGGGTCGCCCGTCCTCGTCGACGACCAGCTCGGCCTTGGTGTAGATGGCGTCGGCCCGGTTGGTGAAGGAGAACTCGAACAGCTTCGACTCGGTGATGGCCTCGGTCGGGCACGCCTCCACGCACAGGTCGCAGTGGATGCACCGGAGGTAGTTGATCTCGTAGACGAAGCCGTAGCGCTCGCCCGGGCTCACGGGCTCGTCGGGCGGGTTGTCGGCGCCACGCACGTAGATGCAGCGGGCCGGGCACACGCCGGCGCACAGCTCGCACCCGATGCACTTCTCCATCCCGTCCTCGTAGCGGTTGAGCACGTGCCGGCCGTGCAGCCGCACCGGCTTGTCCCGCTTGCCGCCCTCGTCCTTCACGTAGCGCAGCGTCTTGCGCTGGCGCTTGCCGATCTGGCGCAGGGTGACGCGGAAGCCTCCCAGGTAGCCCATCAGACACCCACCTCCTCATCGAGGGCACGGACCCGGTCGGCGGCGCGCACGGCCAGGGTGAGCAGGCCGTAGCCGGCGGCCAGGCCGGCGATGCCGACCAGGGGCACGATGAACGGGTTCCAACCCGCGTCGTCGGCCACCTGGCGTCCCGCGATGATGAGCAGCCATCCCAGGGCCAGGGGGATCAGCACCTTCCAGCCCAGGTCCATCAGCTTGTCGTAGCGCACCCGGGGCAGCGTGGCCCGGAACCAGACGAACATGAACAGGAAGGCGAACAGCTTCACCGAGAACCAGATGGTGCCCCACAGCCATCCCGGTCCGAACAGCACCGGGCCCGCGGGGCCGCCCAGCCACAGGGTGACGATGATGCCGGACATGGTGACCACGTTCATGAACTCGGCCAGGAAGAAGAGGGCGAAGCGGAACGACGAGTACTCGGTGTTGAACCCGCTGACCAGCTCCTGCTCGGCCTCGACCAGGTCGAAGGGGGGCCGGTTGAGCTCGGCGGTGGCGGCGATGATGAAGATGACGAACGGGACCAGGCCGGTGGTCCAGATGTTCCAGCTCCACCCGCTCTGCGAGACGACGATGGCGTTGGTGCCCAGGCTGCCCGCGGTCAGCACCACGGTGACCACCGACAGGCCCAGCGCCGCCTCGTAGGAGACCATCTGGGCCGAGGCCCGGACCGACCCGAGCAACGGGTACTTCGACCCCGACGACCAGCCCGCGAGCATGATGCCGTAGACCGCGATGCTGGACATGGCCAGGATGAGCAGCACCCCGATGGGCGGGTCGGCCAGCTGCATCAGGGTGTCGCGCCCGAAGATGCGGATGACGCCGTCCCGACCGCCGCTGAAGTCGCCGCCGATGGGGATGACCGAGAACACGAGGAAGGCGGGGATGACGGTCAGGTAGGGGGCGAGGATGAAGATGCGGCGGTCGGCTCGGTCCGGCAGCGAGTCCTCCTTCATGAAGAACTTGAGGCCGTCAGCCACCGTCTGGAACAGCCCGAAGGGGCCGGCCCGGTCCGGGCCGATGCGGTTCTGCAGATCGCCGATGGCCTTGCGCTCGAACCAGACCATGAACAGCACCGACACCAGCAGCAGGGTGAAGACGAGCACCGTCTTGAGCAGGACGATGAGCACGGCAGCCAGGCCGATGCCGCCGTCGAGCAGCGGGTCGAGGGCCACTATGAGGTGGGGGCTCACTCGTCCCTCTCCAGCCGCACCTCGGTCACCGGTCGGCTGACGTCGACGAGGTCGCCGGCACCGCCGGACCGCCGGTGGGCGGTGGCCACCACCCCGCGCGGCACGCCGTCGTCGGCCACGACCGGGAGGGTGACCGTGGCTCGCCCGGACGTGGCCAGCACCCGCGTGCCGGAGGCCACCCCGAGGCGGTCGAGGACCGAGGGGTGCACCCGGAGGGGCGCATCGGGCACCAGCCCGGCCAGCGCCGGCGCGGCCTGGGTGAGGGTGCCCTGGTCGTAGAGGGTGCGGCTGATGACCAGTCGCAGGGCGTAGGAGTCGACCGGCGGGACCGGGGTGGGGTCGGGGGCGGTGAAGCGGAGGGTGCCAGAGGCGTCCGCCGGCGTGGTCCCCTCGGCGCCGTCGCCGTCCTCCGAGTCGGCGGCGGGCTCGGTGTTCGCCTCGTCGGTGTCGGCGTCATCGGGGTCGGCGTCATCGGGGTCGGCGCCGGCTGCGTCGGTGTCGGCCTCGCCGGTGTCCGCGCCATCGGGGTCGGCGGTCTCGGTGACGGTGTCAACCTCGTCGGTGTCAACCTCGTCGGTGTCAACCTCGTCGGTGTCGACCTCGTCGGTGTCGGCCTTGACGGTGTCGCCGCTGCCCTCCGCGGCCGAGTCGGCGCTGGTCTGGTCGTGGGCCGCCCCCTCGCCGGTGGGCTCGGGCGTCTCAGCCGGGTCGGCCTCGACGTCGGTGTCGGGAGCGCCGGCGTCGGGGGGCAGGTCGGCGCCGCCCCGGGCCTCGCCGGCCACGTTGGTCTCGGTGGTCTGGACCGGCGCGCGCGAGAGGGGGGCCACCACACCGTCGCCGGCCGCGGCCAGCACGGAGCGGGTGATGCCGCTGTGGGACGGCGCCACCGCCTCGATCTCGTCCCAGATGTCGGCCACTGACTCGAGGCCCAGGTCGACGCCCAGCCGGCGGCTCAGCTCGGCCGCGATGGCCCAGTCCGATCGGGCGGTGCCCGGGGCGGTGACGGCTCGGCCCAGCACGCTGATGCGGCCCTCGATGTTGGTCTGGGTGCCGTCGACCTCATTGGGACCGGCGGCGGGCAGCACCACATCGGCACGGCGGGAGGACGCGGTGAGGAACAGATCGGTGGCGACGATGGTGCGGGCACCGGCGAGGGCCCGAGCCGCCAGCTCTCGGTCGGGGTGATCGGCGAGCGGATCGGCCCCGAGGAGCACCAGCACCTCGACCTTGCCGTCGGCCGCGGCCTGGAGGATGCCGGTGGCGTCGTGGCCGGCGCTCGACGGCACCGCCGGCCAGGCCACCCCGACCCGCTCGGCCCCGTCGGCCAGGGCGATGCGGCCGGGCAGGAGCCCTGGGGCCAGGCCCATGTCGAGGGCGCCGTTCACGTTGGCCCGTCGCAGGAGGGGAAGGAACCGGGCGTGGGGGCGGGCCCGGGCCACGACGGCCGCGGCATCGCCGCTGTAGCCCGCGGCCTCGGCCACCGATCCCCGCCCCAGGGCCACGGTGACCTCACCGTCGAGGAGCTCCCGCGCGCAGTCGAGGGCAGCGGTGTCGGTGCCGGTGGGGGCGTGGCCACCGTCGAGCAGGGCGGCGACCAGGGCGGGCAGGTCGGCCGGGCCCGGGTGCAGCGACGCCGCCGCCAGCTCGTCGAGCACGGTGGCGGTGGGGGTGACGGCGACCAGGCGGACCCCGTCGCGCAGCACCGCGTGGCGCAGCCGCAAGAACAGGACCGGGAGGTCCTCCCGCGGGTCGGGGCCGAGCCAGAGCACGGTGCCCCCGGGACGGCACAGCTCGTCGATGGTGGCGCGGGGCAGGCCGAGCACGGCCTCGGCCGGGAGGCCATCGCCCATCTGGGCGTCGACGTGGTCCGTGCCGAGCACGCCCTTGGCCAGCTTGGCCCAGGCGTAGGCGTCCTCGTTGGTGAGCCGGGACCCGCCGAGCACGGCGATGCTGTCGGATCCCTTGCCGTCGCGGGCGGAGCGGAGGGCACCGGCGGCCGCCTTGAGGGCGGTGGCCCAGCTGGTCACCTCCAGGTCGCCGCCGCCGGCGGCGCGCACCAGCGGCGCGCTCAGGCGGTCGTCGGACTCGATGGCCTCGTAGCCGTAGCGGCCCTTGTCGCAGAGCCAGCCCCAGTTCACCGGGTCGACGTCGACGCCGTTCTGGCGCAGCACCCGGTTGCGGGAGGAGTCGACGACGGTGCGACAGCCCACGGCACACCCCTGGCAGGTCGACTCGGTCTGGGCCAGGTCCCAGGGGCGGGCTTTGAACCGGTACGAGGTCGACGTGAGGGCGCCCACCGGACAGATCTGCACCGTGTTGCCGCTGAAGTAGGAGGCGAAGGGGTGGTCCGGGAAGGTGTTGACCTGGGTCTCGTTGCCCCGGTCCATGAAGTGGATGAGCGGCTCTCCCGCCACCTCGTCGGCGAAGCGGGTGCAGCGGTCGCAGAGGATGCACCGCTCGCGGTCGAGCAGCACCAGGTCGCTGACCGGGATGGGCTTCTCGAAGTGGCGCTTCTCCTCGACCATGCGGGACTCGCCCGGGCCGTGGGACATGGCCTGGTCCTGGAGGGGGCACTCGCCGCCCTTGTCGCACACGGGGCAGTCGAGGGGGTGGTTCACCAGCAGGAACTCGAGCACGCCGGTCTGGGCCTTGATGGCCACGGGGCTGCCGGTCTCGACGGTCATGCCGTCGGCCGCCTCGATCATGCACGACGGCTGGAGGGCCGGGCCCCGTCCGGTGTCGATCTCGACCAGGCACTGGCGGCACATGCCGACCGGCGTCATGCGCGGGTGGTAGCAGAACCGGGGGATGTAGACCCCGGCCCGCTCGGCCACGTCGATGACCAGCTCCCCGGGCCGGGCCCGCAGCTCGCGTCCGTCGATGGTGACGGTGACCCCCGTCTCGGCCTCGGTCGCAGCGTCCGTCATCGTCGCCCCCTCGCAACTTTGGACGGAAGGGCGCCACATGTGGCCAAGTCCGTCCAAAGCTCACCGGCGGCGACCGAGCTTTGGACGGAAGGGCGCCACATGCGGCCAAGTCCGTCCAAAGTCGGGGCGTGAGGCGCGTGGCTCACGAGGCCACCTCCTCGGCGGCCCGCGACGGGGACGGGACGTAGGCGAGGCCGGCCATGTCGACCGTGACCGGCACCGGGCCACCGCCCAGGCGGGCCTCGAACTCGTCGCGGAAGCGGGTGACGGCCGAGGCGATGGGTGACACGGCTGAGGGCCCGAGGGGGCAGATGGTGGTCTGCTTGGGCGGCCAGGCGATGCCGGGGCTGATGTTGTCGCAGACGTCGAGCAGCAGGTCGAGGTCGCTGCGACGGCCGTGGCCGTCGAGGATGCGCTCGAGGATCTTCTCCAGCCAGCTGGTGCCCTCGCGACAGGGCGTGCACTTGCCGCAGGACTCCCGGGCGAAGAACCGCACCACCCGGAGGGCGGCCCGGACCATGTCGGTGGTGTCGTCCATGACCACGATGGCCCCGGATCCGAGCATGGACCCAGCCTTGTCGACCGCACCCTTCTCCAGCGGCAGGTCGAGGTGCTCCTCGTAGAACCAGGGAGCCGAGGCCCCACCGGGGATGAAGGCCTTGAGCTGGTTGCCGTCGCGGATCCCGCCGCCGTAGACGGGCGCGTACAGCAGGTCGCGGAAGGTGGTCACCCCGAACTCGACCTCGAACACGCCGGGGTTCTTGACGTGGCCCGACACCGCGAACATGCGGGTCCCCTTGCTGGACTCGGCGCCGAGGGCGGCGAAGGCGGCGCCGCCCTCCCGAAGGATCCAGGGCAGGTTGGCGAGGGTCTCGACGTTGTTGACCACCGTCGGCTGGAGGTACAGGCCCTTGGCCGCGGGGAAGAACGGCGGCTTGAGACGGGGCAGGCCCCGGTTGCCCTCGAGCGACTCGATGAGGGCGGTCTCCTCGCCCACGATGTAGGCGCCCGCCCCCCAGTGCAGGACGATGTCGACGGAGAAGTCGGTGCCCAGGATCCCCTTGCCGACGTAGCCCCCGGCGTAGGCCTCGTTGAGAGCCTCGGCGATGCGCTCCTGGGCCACGGCCATCTCGCCCCGGACGTAGAGGAAGGCCTGGGCACAGCCGATGGCGTAGCACGCGATGAGCACGCCCTCGATCAGCTGGTGCGGGTCGCGCTCCATGAGGATCCGGTCCTTGTAGGTCCCGGGCTCGGACTCGTCACCGTTCACCACCAGGTACCGGGGCCAGACCCCGGGCGGGCAGAAGCCCCACTTCACACCGGCCGGGAACCCGGCGCCGCCCCGACCCAGGAGGCTGGCCGTCTTGACCTCCTCCAGCACCTCGTCGGGGCGCCGGTCGAGCGCGGCGCGCAGGCCGTCGTAGCCCTGGGTGTCCTGGTAGCGGGCCAGGGTGTGGGAGTCGTCGTACTCGAACCGGGACGTGATGATCTTGGGTGCGTCGGTGATCGCCATCGTCTCAGCCGTCCTTGGGCGGGGCGGGGCGGGCAAAGACCCAGACGGGCTCCCCGCACTCGCCGGGGCGGGCGGGCCCGGCAGCGGAGGCGGCCGGGACGCGCTGGCGGACCCGGGCCAGGGTGCCGTGGGGCGGGATGTCGGCCCGGCGCCCCTCGCGCAGGTCCTCGATCAGCGCGTCGAAGCCCTCGTGGCTGATGCGGTGCTCGTAGCGGTAGTTGACCTGTAGGCAGGGCGCCTCGGTGCACGCGGCGATGCACTCGACGTCCTCCAGGGTGAACAGGCCGTCGGCGGTGGTGCCACCGGCCTTCACGCCCAGGGTCTGCTCCGCGTGGTGGAGCAGCTCCTCGCCGCCCAGGACGAGGCAGGCGATGTTGGTGCAGACGTTGACCACGTAGCGTCCGACGGGCTCGCGCTTGAACATCTCGTAGAACGAGCAGGTGCCGAGGACCTCGGCGGGGGTCACCCCGACCAGCTCGGCCAGGTGCTCCATGGCGTCGGCGGCCACGTAGCCGTCCTGCTCCTGGGCCACGTGCAGCAGGGGGATCAGCGCCGACTTGGGCCGCGGGTAGCGCCCGATGATCTCCCGCGCCAGCTCGATGTTCTCAGGCGTCAGCCGGGCCACTGAGCAACCCTGCCAGGAACCCTCCACCAACACGAAACCGACAGCCCGCTGCTCATCGGTCGACTTCTCCCATGATGGGGTCGACGGAGGAGATGATGGCCACGGCGTCCGCGATCAGGCCGTCGCGCATCATGTGCGGCAAGGTCTGGAGGTTGACGAACGACGGGGGGCGGATCCGCATCCGGTAGGGGCGGGCGCTGCCGTCGCTCACCAGGTAACAGCCCAGCTCCCCCCGGGGGGATTCGACCGCGGCGTAGGCCTCGCCCACCGGCACCTGGAAGCCCTCGGTGAAGATCTTGAAGTGGTGGATGAGCGCTTCCATCGACTCGTCGATGCGGGCGCGGGGCGGGGGTGTGACCTTCTTGTCCTGGACGCGGTAGTCGCCCGACGGCATGCGCCCGAGGATCTGGCTGATGATGCGCAGCGACTCACGGGTCTCGGCCATGCGGATGGAGTAGCGGTCGAAGCAGTCGCCGTAGGAGCCGACGATGACATCGAAGTCGACCTCGTCGTAGGCCAGGTACGGCATGGCCCGGCGCAGGTCCCAGGCGTAGCCGGTGGACCGAAGGATCGGCCCGGTGGCTCCCAGGGCCAGGGCCTCCTCGGTGGTGATGATCCCCACCCCCTGGAGGCGATCGCGGTAGATGGGCTGGTCGGTCAGCAGGGTGTCGTACTCGTCGAGGCGAGGCGGGAGCATCTCCAGCAGCGCCTCGATCTCACCTTCCCACCCGTCGGGGAGGTCAGCGGCCACGCCCCCGGGGCGGATGAAGTTGTGGTTCATCCGCAGGCCGGTGAAGGTCTCGAGGACCCGGAGGACCTCCTCCCGTTCCCGCCAGCCGTACAGGAGCATGGAGACCGCACCCACGTCCATGCCGTTGGTGGCGAAGAAGAGGAAGTTGGAGCTGACGCGATTGAGCTCGCAGAGCAGCATCCGGATCCAGGTGGCGCGCTCGGGGACCTCGACCCCGAGCAGCTTCTCGGTGGTGAGGGAGAAGACCAGCTCGTTGAACAGCGGGGCCGCGTAGTCCATGCGGGTGACGTTGGTCGGGCCCTGGAGGTAGGTCAGCTGCTCGCCGGTCTTCTCCATGCCGGTGTGGAGGTAGCCGAGGACGGGCTTGATGCGCACCACCCGCTCGCCGTCGAGCTCGAGCATGAGGCGCAGCACCCCGTGGGTGGAGGGGTGCTGGGGCCCCATGTTCATGATGGTGGTGGTGGCTGCGTCGGGCTCGGGCTCGGCCTCGCTCAGGGCCGCCACCTCGGCCTCGGAGTAGCGCAGGACACTGCCGCTCTCGCGCAGCACCTCGGGGCCGCCGGCCACGGGCCGGGGCTCCATCTTCTGCGCGCCCTCGTCGGTGATGGCTCCGTCGGTGGCGGTGTCGGTGGTGTCGGTGGTGGCGGTCATGGGCGGCTCACCTCGGTCCCGGGTCGCCCTTGAACTGCACGGGGATGCGGCCCACCGCGTAGTCCTTGCGCAGCGGATGGCCGTCCCAGTCCTCGGGCATGAGGATGCGGGTCAGATCGGGGTGGCCGTCGAAGCGGATCCCGAACATGTCGAACACCTCGCGCTCCATGGTGTCGGCGCCGGGGTGCATGGCGTACAGCGACGGCACCACCGGATCGTCCTCCGGCACCTGCACCTTCACCCTGAGCCGCCGGGCCTCGCGGTGGTTGATGAGCAGCACCACCACCTCGAAGCGCTCCGGGGTCGTTCCGTCGGGCAGGTTCCGGGGGGCGGCGTTGGCCAGGTGGTCGACGGCGGTGACGTCGAGGCACATGAGCCAGCCCTCCTCCCGGAGCGCGCCGACGATGTCGAGCAGGTCATCCCGAGCGGGGTGGAGGGTCGTCTCCCCGAATGCCTCGGTGGTCGGCGCGCCGTGGATGGTGGTGGCGGCGGCGTCTGTCTCCTCACCATCGACGGCACCCTCTGGCTCCTCGCCATCGGGGGCCGCGTCCGGAGCATCGGCCACGATCAGGTCGTCCCACGAAGGAGGACCGGAGCGTCCTGGCCGTCGCGCTGGTCGACGACCAGCCCGGCGCCGGCGCCGGACTGCTCCCGGCGACGGAGCAGCTCCCCGTCCTGGATCTTCTCGTGGATGGTGTTGATGGCGTGGATCAACGTCTCGGGTCCCGGCGGGCACCCAGGGGCGTAGGCATCGACGGGGACGATCTGGTCGACGCCCTGGACGATGGCGTAGTTGTTGAACATGCCCCCGGAGCTAGCGCAGACGCCCATGGACAGCACCCACTTGGGCTCCATCATCTGGTCGTACACCTGACGCAGCACCGGGGCCATCTTCTGCGACACCCGGCCGGCCACGATCATGAGATCGGCCTGCCGGGGCGAGGCGCGGAAGACCTCCATGCCGAAGCGGGCCAGGTCGTAGTGGGACGCGCCGGTGCCCATCATCTCCAGGGCGCAGCACGCCAAGCCGAAGGTGGCGGGCATGAGCGAGGACTTGCGGGCCCACTGGACCAGATCCTCGACCTTGGCGGTCACCACGTTGTGGTCCAGACCCTCTAGACCCTGCTGCATGTCCCAGCCCATCAGGCCGCCTCCTCGTCTCCGGTCGGGTGATCGGCGCGCTCCTCGGGTGCCAGACGTCCGTCGTGGCCGACGCGGCGGATGGTGGTGGACGGGGTCCGGGCCAACGACACCATCCCGTCGTCGACGGGCCTCTCTCGCTGCGTCGGACCCCAGCTGAGGGCTCCGTTGGACACGAGGAAGAGGAACGAGGCGAACACGATCACCGCAAAGAGGATGACCTCGGCCAGGCCGAACAGCCCCAGCTCCCGGTGGATCACCGCGTAGGGGTAGAGGAACACCACCTCGATGTCGAACACGATGAAGATCATGGCGACCAGGTAGAAGCGCACCGGGAAGCGCTCGGGTGGCTCCCGGGAGGGCACGATGCCGCACTCGTAGGGCGCGCTCTTGGCGGGGTTGGGACGGCGGGGGGCCAGCAGGCCCGAGGCGACGCGACTGACGCCGGCGAACAGGACGGCTAGGACGGCCAGCGTGACGACGGGCAGGTACTGGCCCACGCCTAGCTCCCGGCGGCGGCGGCCGCCCGCGCCTCGCGCACCAGCTTGTCGCGTCGGTGCAGCGACTCGCAGCAGACGGCGAACACGACGCCGGAGAAGATGGCCACGCCGGTGGCGGGCAGGCGGCGCGACCCCAGGTCACGGAGCATCACCACCGAGATCACAGGGGCGTCGGGGTCGGCCACCGGGGTGGGCGGGGGCTGACCGGGCACCTCCTCGCGGGGGATCACCTGCTGCACCTGGACCACGGCCGTTTGGGTGGGGTGGCCGAGGGGCCAGGTGACGATGCGCTTGGCCTTGAACAGGACGCGGCCGATGGCGGAGTCGTCGGTGCGGTCGTCCTTGCCCCCCTTGCTCCAGGTGTCGAGCACGACGTAATCCGAGGCGGAGTCGTACAGGCCCCGTTCGTCGACGAGGTAGGCCGAGGCGGCCGCCGCCGCCTCACCGGCGTCGGCGGCGCCGAGCAGCTCCCAGCCCTGATCGGTGTTGGCGATGCCCTCGAGCGCGGGGTCGTCGGCGATGGCCGGATCGACGCTCAGCAGGTCACCGATCTGCGGCTCCCGAATGGTGGGGTCGTCGGGGAACTGCTGCTCGAGGGTGGGGTTGCCCTCGATCAGGGACCGAGCGTCGGGGATCTCCTCCTGAGAGGGGACGCTGCGGGCCACCACGGTGTTGGCGGCAGCGATGTTGCCGTAGTTGATCTCCTCGACCTCCCAGGTCGACATCCGCCCCTGGTAGCCGATGCCGTAGATGGCCCAGACGAAGCCCATGATCGTCATCCAGCCGGCCAGGCCGGTGAGGGCGATGAGGAACCCCAGGCGGGGGCCGCTGTTGGTGGCCAGCAGCAGGTAGACGGAGCCGCCGAGGACGAGGACGCCGACGGCCACGACGAGGATGCCGCGGAATCCCGGGTCCCAGGAGAGGGCGGCAAGCATCAGATCCACGGTGTCACAGGCCCCTCTCGTACCGGACGATCTTCTCGACGTCCTCCTTGGAGTACTGGCCCCCGACGGTGTCGGGGTCCGACGGGTCCTGGGGGATGACCCCGACCTCGCCCGACTCGAGCGGGTTGTCGACGGCCGCGGGCGTCTGGCAGAAGCCGGGCATGCGCCCGGTGCCCTGCCCGTTGCGGCCGTAGTTGACACCCCTTTCGCTGCCGGCGCAGACGAAGTCGACCTGCTGCTCGGAGCCGGTGATGGGCCCCGGGAAGCGGGTGGTGCTCACCCCGCCCCGCAGCGCGGGACCGAGGGCGCCGTTGCCGTCGGGGCCCTTCTGGTTGTAGGACCAGCCGGTGGTGTGGCACCGGCCGCAGGAGTAGGCCCCGCCGGCGAAGTTGGTGTAGTAGCCGAGGTTGAAGAGGGCCTCGCCCTCGCTGGCGTAGGGCACGCCAGCCTCCTCGGCCGCCGCCATCTCCTCGGCGAGGGCGTCGGGCACCTGGGCCTGGGACTCCTCGGGGGTGATCTGGATGGTCTCCAGGTAGTCGATCAGGTTCTGCAGCTGCTGGTCGTTGAGCGGCCCGCCACCCTTGACGCCCCACGCCGGCATGGGCGAGTAGGTCCGGCCGTAGGTGAGCACGTAGCGCACCTCCTCGCGGCTGTAGCGGAGCAGCACGGTGTCGAGCGCCGGGCCCTTCCACTCCACCTGCTCGACGAACTGGCCGTTGGCGTCGGTGATGGTGAAGGGCACGATGCCGCCCTTGGCATCCATGCCGCCGTGGCAGAAGGCGCAGTTGAACCCACCGTTCTCGGTGGTCTCGAACATGTCCGCGCCGCGGGCGGCGAAGGTGTCCTTGAAGTTCTCGCGGGCACCGGCCTGACGGCCGGGTTCGTTGAGGAAGTAGAGGGCGAGGGCGATGGCCACCACGAACAGGCCGATGAGCCCGGCCAGCAGCACGCGGTCGAGGCGCTTGCCCTCCAGCTCCTCGTCGGTGTAGGGGGTGCTGCGGTTGGCGGCCAGCTCGATCTCGGAACCGACCTCGGCCCGCCCCTGGCGGATGTTGATCCCCGCGTAGGTGACGACGATGACGAGGGCGGCGAAGAGGACGATGCCGCCGATGGTGGATTGGGTGCTGGCCAGCAGCATCAGTGCGCTTCGCCCCCGGAGATGCAGTGGGGGCCCTCGGCCTCCTGGCCGGTGGTGTTGGTGCCGATGGCCGGACCCTGGATGATGAGGCCGGTGTTCACCGTGAAGGTGTCGCCCTCGATGGCCATGGCGAAGCGGTCCAGGCCGCGGGGCGCCGGGCCCGCCTTCTTCTCACCGACACGGTTGTACTGCGAGCCGTGGCACGGGCACTCGAACCACTGCGAGGTGGCGCACTCGGGCACGCGGCAGCCGAGGTGGGGGCACTTCTGGTAGAGGGCCACCAGGCCCGCCTCCATGCCGGCCAGCTCCGAGGGCGAGTACACCTTCTTGGCGTTGTCGAGCGACGCCGCCGGGTACTCGGTGATCCACATGCGGCCCTCGGGGTAGTACAGGAAACCAGCGTTCTGCTGGATCTGGGCCTTGAGCTCGGCCACCTTGCCCACGCTGATCTTGGAGCCGAAGCCCGAGGTGCCCTGGGGCCAGAGGAAGGCCAGCGCGGCCGGGGCGAACGCCCCGATGCCCAGGCCGAAGCCGGCGATGATGCCGCGGTTCATGAACTGGCGACGGGTGACGCCGAGGGCGTCCTCATCCGGCGGGACCCACGCCACAGGGGCCGAGGGGGCGGCCTTGACCAGATCCGAGCCACCCCGGCGGGCCTCAGCGGTGGCCAGCTCGAGCTCGCGCCCGCTCGAGGCGGTGGCGCCCTCCTCGGTGGCGACGCGCCGGTCGGCGGCGGAGTCACGGCTCTTGGTCTCGCGGGCCAGGTGGCCCACGGCCCGCTGGGTGTCGCGGGAGCGTTGGGCGGCGAAGAGCGCGCCGGCCGCGCCCAGGACGAGGGCGAGGATGGCGAGGACGATCACGACGGACATGGGGAAGACCTCCTACAGCTCGAAGAAGAGCCCATCGGCCCAGGGGAAGACGAAGTTCTGGCCCGGACCTCGGAAGAACGAGCCGATCATGACGAGCACGGCCCAGAACATGAGGAAGACCGTGAACAGCGAGATGGCGAACTTGCGGTCTTCGGGCTTGTGGGACGGGTTGCGATCGGTGTAGGGCGCCAGGATCAGCGCGAACAGGCCCATGCCCGGAATGGTCACCCCGGCCACCATGGGGTGGAACATGGTGAGCAGCTCCTGGAGGCCCAGGAAGTACCAGGGCGCCTTGGAGGGGTTCGGGGTCTGGTTGGGGTTGGCCAGGGTGAGCAGCGGGGCGTTCACGAAGATCGAGAAGATCAGGGTGAAGGCGGTGCAGAGCAGGGCGGCCACGAACTCCACGGCCAGGAGGTGGGGCCAGGTGTGGACCTTGTCCTGGGGCATGGCCTTGACGTCTTGGATGGACCCGGACTTGACCACCGTCAACAGGCGCTGGGTGTGGCCCCTGGGGCCCGCGGCCACGGGCGGAGCGGCGGTGGCGACCCCGCCACCGGCGGGCTCGGCGGTGGCCACCGCAATGCCGGCGGCCTCGCCGCCACCCGGACCCGAGCCGGCCTTGGCCGCCTTGGACCGCTCCAGCAGGTGCGCGGGGATGCGGCTGTCGGCCTCGGCGCTGGCGCCACCACCCTCTGCGGGCGCGTCAGCGCCGGCATCGGAGGCGGCAGCCTTCTGGCGGGCGGCCTCGGCTCGCTTGCGGAGGTGTTCGGGGATCTCGGTCATGGCTGTGGCTCCTACAGGGGACCGCTGATGCCGCCGTCCTTGCGCACCCGCCAGAAGTGGATCGCCAGGAAGATGACGATCACGAACGGGAGCATCAGGACGTGCAGCACGTACCAGCGCAACAGGGTGTCGGTGCCGATCTCGGCCCCGCCCAGGAGGGCGAAGCGCACTTGGTTCCCGAACACCGGGGTGTAGCCCATCATGTTCGTGCCCACCGTGACCGCCCACAGGGCCAGCTGGTCCCAGGGCAGCAGGTAGCCGGTGAAGCTGAGCAGCAGGGTGAGGGTGAGGAGGATGACGCCGATGACCCAGTTGAACTCCCGGGGCGGCTTGTAGGCCCCGTGGTAGAAGACCCGGGCCATGTGCAGGAACACCGAGAGCACCATCAGGTGCGCGGCCCACCGGTGCATGTTCCGCACCAGGAGGCCGAAGGCCACGTTGGTCTGCAAGGCGTAGACGTCGTTCCAGGCCTGGGCCGCGGTGGGCCGGTAGAAGAACATCAGGAAGATGCCGGTGACGGTGAGCAGGATGAACAGGAAGAAGCTCAGCCCGCCCAGGCACAGGGTGTAGGACACCTTGACGGCGTGGCGCTTCACCTTCACCGGGTGCAGGTGGTACAGCACCGAGTTCATGATCACGTAGGACCGGTTCCGGGGGCTGTCGGTGTAGCCCTTCCGGAAGATCGAACCCGGGCGGAAGATGGAGTTCCAGGTCTGGCTGGCCTGCACCTTGTCGCTGACGTCGCCCATCACGCGAGACGCCCGGCCCTTGTTCTGCATGGTCTTGGCCATCGTCTAGCACCCTTCCTGGGTCGAGCGGGTGGGGGTGGCGCTCATCCGAGTCGCATCCCGTAGCCGTACCCGTAGGAGTTGGTCCGCTGGTGGCCGTCGCCCTCGGCCGCGGCCTGGCCCACCTTGCCGAGGATGATCACGCCGGTGGGGCAGCGATCGACGCACAGCGCGCAGCGGGTGCAGACGTCGTCGTCGATGGTGAAGATGACGTGGTCGCTGGGGTCGATGCCGGGGCGCTCGGTGCCCTCGGCCTCGGCGATGGCGTCGGGGCGCACCATGAAGATGCACTTCCACGGGCAGATGTCGACGCAGCCCTCGCACATGATGCACTCGGACTGGTCGATGTGGATGAACTGCTTGGGCTTCACCGCCTTGGCCAGGTAGTCCGCGTCGACCTCCTTGAGGACGTAATCAGCGCGGAACTCCGGCATCGGCGGGTTGGCATCGGTGCGAGCCATGTCAGGTCACCTCCGCGGAGGCGTCGGGGTCGGGACGGGCCATGGGAGCGATCAGGCCTTTCGGGCCAGGGGGCGGCCGTAGGCGGTCGTCTTCTCCTCCAGAGCCTTGCGCTTGCGCTCGGCCTTGTCACCTCGGCCCTGCCAGACGGACCACATCGTCACGTGGAGGCCGAGGAAGACGGTGTAGATGACCACGGCGATGATGTGGGCCAGGGTCTCGTAGGACACGTTGAAGGGGACCTCGGTGAGGGCGCCGGTGCCGCTGGGGCCCGCCAGGTAGCGGTCCGGGCGCCAGCCCAGCTCGTTCTCGGCCCAGGTCAGCCACTGATGAGGGACCACGCCGTAGATCCAGAAGAGGCCGAAGAAGGAGAAGGTCGCCGCCCCCATGGCCTCGCCCCAGGAGAGCTCGGCACCGACGGTGCGGCGCTTGGCCACGGCCAGGACGATGCCCATGAGGAGCACCGACACGATCAGGGAACCGACCAACGCCACCACCTGACGGGCACCTCCTACTTGGTGAAATCGCTCACAATGGGTCATGGCCAGCACCAGGGCGGGGTGCGGCTCGCTGGTCCGAGGGTCTAGCACGAGCCCTCGGCACCAGGCACATCGTCGCAGGCCCCGGGCGGAAGGTGGTCGCGGCCCCCGATTCGAGTCGGCTCCCGCTTGGTCACCCGTCGGAGGGTCGACCTAGAGTGCGCCCGTCGCCGGGCACCCACCTGCCCGTCCCGTCCGCCTGCGGAGGCCGTGCGTTGACCGAGATCCCCGAACACCTCCTGAAGCGCTCTCGCGAGCGCCGGGCGGCCCTGGGCCTGCCCGGCGGCGAGGGCGGCGACGACGGGGGAGCCGGCGAGGGTTCCGGAGGCGACGCCGGGTCGGCCGCCTCCACGCCGGCCCCGGCGGTGGTCGAGGAGGCCCCTCCCCCGCCACCCAAGCCGAAGCCGCCCTACATCAAGGCCGCCGAGCGCCGCAAGCGCATCCCCTACTGGGCCATGCCCGTCATCGCCCTGCTCCCCGTGTGGGCGGTGATGTACACCAACAGCGTCAAGGAGCCCGAGGTCGAGGACGAGGCCGTCACCGTGGGGGCCGAGGTCTACAGCTCGTGCTCGGGCTGCCACGGAGGCAGCGGAGAGGGCGGCATCGGGGCTCAGCTGAGCGAGGGCGAGGTGCTGCTCACCTACCCCGACCCCGTGGCCATGATGGAGTGGATCTACCTGGGAGCCATGGACTGGACCGGCACCACCGGCGCCGCCCCCTACGGCGACCCCGACCGCCCCGACGGGGTCCACAACACCGGCACCCTTCCGGGCGTGATGCCCGGCTTCGGTGACCTCGACGAGTCCGAGCTGGCCAACGTGACCCGCTACGTGCGCGAGAACCTCTCCGGCGAGCCCGTCGCCACCCCCGAGGTCCAGGACCTCTACGAGGAGTGGGCCGCCACCGCCATCGAGAACGCCGACGCCGGCGAGCTGGTGTACCAGCAGATCCCCGGCAACGACCCCGACGTGGCCGAGCGCATCGACATCCTCAGCCAAGAAGGGTAAGGGTTTTCGTCGTCACTCGCTTCGCTCCGTTCCGACGAGCTGGTCGTCCGGCCTGCGGCCGGGCCCATGGTCGCCGACCAGCAAGCTGGACCGGCTCCCTTCTCCTGGGGCTTCGCCCCAGACCCCAGCGGCTGGCGCCGGCTGCTGACCTCATCCCACGCGCACCTCGTCGGCCGCCCGCTGTTCACTGCGGGGCGGCTGGGGCCGGCTGCGGACCGGATCGCCCTCGCTCATACCTCAGTGCCATTGGTTCCTCTGCGCCACGGGCCGTCGCATCTTCGTGGTGGGGTGGGTCCGGGGGTGTGACGTCCGCGGGCTGAGTGGCGGATTGGGGGGGCTCAGATCCAGACTGACCCGGTGAGCGACCCCACCACCGATCGTGATGAGCGGTGTGAGGTGTTGGTGGTGGGGGGTGGGCCCGCCGGGGCGGCCACTGCGCACTGGCTGGCGGCGGCGGGGCGCGACGTGGTCGTGGTGGAGAAGAAGACCTTCCCGCGCGAGAAGACCTGCGGCGACGGTCTCACGCCCCGTGCCGTCAAGCAGCTGACCGACATGGGCCTGGCCGACCGCCTCGCCCAGACCCACCGCTTCGACGGCCTCCGCGCCGTCGCCCACGGGGTGACTCTGGAGCTGACCTGGCCCGACCACGACGTCTACCCCTCCCACGGCTTCGTGGTCCGCCGCCGCGAGCTCGACCAGATGGTGGCTGACCGGGCGGTCGAGCGCGGCGCCGTGCTCCACACCGGCACCGAGGCGGTCCGGCCCCTCCAGCGCGACGGGCTGGTGGTGGGCGCAGTGGTCAGAGACAAGGAGAGCGGCCGCGCCCGTGATCTCCACGCCCGCTACGTGGTGGTGGCCGACGGGGCCAACTCCCGCTTCGGTCGCGCCCTGGGCACGGCCCGCAACCGCACCTACCCGATGGGCATCGCCATCCGGACCTACTTCGAGAGCCCTCTCCACGACGACCCGTGGATCGAGTCGGCCCTCGACGTGCGCGACCGCCAGGGACGGTCCATGCCCGGCTACGGCTGGATCTTCCCCGTGGGCGACGGCACGATCAACGTGGGGATCGGCCTGCTGTCGACGTTCAAGGGCTACCGCGAGGTCAACACCTCGCACCTGATGGCGGAGTTCGCGGCCACCGCGCCTGCGTACTGGGGCATCGACCCCGACCGCCCCACGTGCGCGCCGACGGGTGGTCGCATCCCCATGGCCCAGTCCGTGAGCCCGAAGATCGGCCCCACCTGGGTGGCGGTGGGCGACGCCGCCGGCTCGGTCAACCCGTTCAACGGCGAGGGCATCGACTACGCCTACGAGACCGGGCGGCTGGTCGCCGAGCTCCTCGACCAGTCACTCGCCGACGGCGACGGCATGGCCCTCCAGCGCTACCCCGCCCTCATCGCCGCCGAGTACGGGCTCTACTTCCGGGTGGCCCGCCTGTTCAGCGTGCTGATCGGCAACCCGACGGTCATGCGCGAGCTCACCCGGGTCGGCATGCAGTCCCGCAGCCTCATGGAGTGGGTGCTGAGGATCATGGCCAACCTCCTCCGCGATGACGAGCTGGGCCCGGCCGAGGCCGCCTACCGGGCGGCCGCGGCGCTCGTGCGCGTCGTGCCCGAACCCGCCGCCTGACCTCGGGAGCGTTCAGGGCACCTGCACTGCGGGCCGCTCATTGGCGCACCACGGCAGCGGCGAGGTGGCCGAGCAGGCGACGCAGCGGGACGACCCCGAGGTAGCGACCGACGTCGTCGGTCACCATGGCCGGGAGGCTGGGGCAGTCGGCGCCTGTGCTCAACCGGTAGGCCACATCCGCGGGCGACGCATCGACGCCCACCCGGAAGCTCACCAGGAGCTCGCCGCTCACCGCCGAGGAGGGCGTCACCAGCCCGAGGGGTCGGCCGTGGTCGTCGATCACCACCACCCACGACACGCCGTCGACGAAGATGTCGCCCAGCGGCTCACCGCGACGGACCGTCGGGGTCCGCTGGAGCAGGGGTCGCAGCGTGGCCCCCGGCGCCGCCGCCCGATCGGCGAGGACAGCGCCGGCCGGCGGGGTCGATGGACACCCAGGGGGGCCCGGAACGGCCGAAGAAGTAGCCCTGGGCCAGGGGCACACCGAGGTCGGCCGGCGGTGCGCCTCGGCCTCGGTCTCGACCCCCTCGGCCAGCACCCAGGCATCGATACGCGAGGAGAACAGCCCCATCATCTCGGTCAGCGCGGCCCGGGCCTCGTCTTTGTCGATCCCTCCGGGGGCGGGGCGGGACCGGAGCGAGCGCCGTCAGCTCCGAGACACCGGGTCATCGCCGTCGGGCGCGTCGACCGTCTCCTCACCAGGTTCCTGCCCCTCGGCCGGAGGGTCCGAGGTCACCTCGTCGCTGTCGGTCACCTCGTCGCGATCGGTCACCTCGTCGCCCTCGATCTCCACCGTCCCCCGGGAGGAGGCCGCGTCCGAGCGCGCCGATGCCTGCTTCTTGCGCTTGGTGGTGGCGACGGCACGGCCCGATGCGGTCTCGGCGGTGGTGGTCTCCGTCACCGGGGTGCCGCCCACCTCCCCGGCGGCCAGGGCGGCGGCGTTGGCCGGTCGCACCCGCAGCAGGATGTAGGCGGCGACGGGCATCATCCCCAGGCACATCCACTGGGCGCCGGTCAGCCCCACGACCCGCTCGTCGTTGACCCGCAGGCTGTCGAAGCCGAAGCGGGCGATGCCGTAGCCGATGAGGAAGAGGGCACCGACGATGCCGGGCGTCGGCCGCACCTTGCGCAACACCCACCACAGCACCCCGAACAGGAGGAACAGCCACACCCCCTCGTAGATGGCGGTGTTGTGGAAGGTGACGCCGGGCTGGACGGGGGCGGCGCCGGCCCCGAGGCCCAGGACCTGCTCGCGCACCTCCCCTCCGTCGTAGCGGACGGCCAGGAAGAAGTCCGACTGCCGACCGAAGTGCTCGCCCACCGCGGTGCAGCCGATGCGGCCGAAGGCGGCGCCCAGCACGGTGGCCACGGCGAAGCCGTCGAGCAGCTGCCAGCGCTGCAACCGGTTCCAGGTGAGGAAGGTGGGCAGACCCACGGCGATGGCGGCCAGGAAGCCGCCCGAGAACTGGAGCCCTCCCTCCCACACTGCGATCACGTCGATGGGTGAGTCGATCTGGTCGAGGTGGGTCACCACCCAGGTGATGCGCGAGCCGATCACCCCGGCGAGCACCATGCGGGTGCCGAGGCTGTAGGTCTGGTCCCGGGTCATGCCGTACTGCTCGGCCCAGCTGGCCGCGAACCAGATGCCGGCGACGACGCCGATGGCGACCATCAGCCCGAAGGTCTGGAGGGGCCCGATCCGGGGGAAGGTGGTGTAGGGGATCTCGGCGATCAGAGCGCTCATCACAGTCCCATGATCGTGGCGGGAGAGGGTCGGGTCCAGCCGGCCCCGACGGCCCCGGTCAGAGTGGCTCGATCCAGCCGCCGACGCCGGCCACGAGTGCGTCGGCCGCGGGCGGGCCCATGGAGCCCTCGCGGTAGAGGACGGCGGCCGGAGGGTCGTTGACAACCGGCTCGACGATGCGCCACTGCTGGTCCAGGCTGTCCTCGCGCCCGAAGCGGCGTCGGTCGCCCTCGAGGGCATCGTCGATGAGGCGCTCGTAGGCCTCGGCCCGCGCCCCGAGGGCCTCGTCGTAGTTGACGTCGAGCTGGATGGGCTGGGTGACGAGCTGGTCGCCCGGTGCCTTGGCCAGCAGGTGCAGGCTCACGCCGTCGTCGTGGCCGAGCCGGAAGCGCAGGAAGCTGGGCTCGGCGCCGGGTCGGTCGTCGTCGGTGAAGAGCAACCGGGGTGGGTCGGCGAAGCGGACGATCGCCTCGGTGGCGGTGGTGCCCATCTTCTTGCCGGTGCGGATCACCCAGGGCACGCCGGCCCAGCGCCAGGAGTCGATCTCGAAGCGGAGCGCGATGTAGGTCTCCACGTCGGACCCGGCGGTCACGCCGTCCTCGTCGGGGTAGCCGCGGTACTGGCCGCGCACCACGCTCGCCGGGTCGAGGGCCCGGATCTGGCGGAACAGGCGGGTCTTCTCGTCGGCCAGGGCGTCGGCGTCGGCCGCCACCGGGGGCTCCATGGCGAGCAGGGCGACGATCTGGAGCAGGTGGTTCTGGACGACGTCGCGCAGCGCCCCGACGCTCTCGTAGAACTTGGCCCGGGAGCCGACGCCGAAGTCCTCGGCCATGGTGATCTGCACGTGGGAGATGAACCCCCGGTTCCAGAGCGGCTCGAGCAGCGAGTTGGCGAACCGGAACACCAGCAGGTTCTCGACCCCCTCCTTCCCGAGGAAGTGGTCGATGCGGTAGACGGCATCCTCAGGGAAGGCGCCGTGCAGGCAGTCGTTGAGCTCCTGGGCCGAGGCTCGATCCCGGCCGAAGGGCTTCTCGACCACGACCCGGGCGCCCTCATGCAGGTCCACCCGGCGCAGACCCCGGACCACGTCGTCGAACAGCGACGGCGGGATGGCCAGGAAGAAGAGCGGCCGCTCGACACCGGCCTCGCGGATGCGGTCGGCCAGGCCATCGTAGGTGGCCTCCTCGCGGTAGTCGCCGGGGAGGTAGCTCAGGCGGCCGCACAGCCGGTCGACCACGTCGTCGTCGACCTCACCGTCGACCCGCTCGGCGATGCTCGACCGAGCCCGGTCCCGCAGGTCGTCGTCGGACCAGTCCGACGACGACACCCCGATCACCGGGCCCAGCTCGCCGTCGGACTCGATGTGGTAGAGCGCGGGGTAGAGCTTCTTGGCCGCCAGGTCGCCGGTCGCCCCGAACAGCACCACCCCATCGCAGCGCTCAACCTTGTCGCGCTCGCGCGTCGGCATCAGGCCTTCCCGGGGCTGTCGCGGCGGGTGACGGCGTGACCGCCGAACTGGTTGCGGAGGGCGGCGATGGCCCGCATGGCCACGCTGTCGTCGTCCTGGGACACGAAGCGGGCGAACAGGGCGGCGGAGATCACCGGAGCGGCGACACCGGTGCGGATGGCCTCCTGCACGGTCCAGCGTCCCTCGCCGGAGTCGGCCGCCACCGGAGCGATGTCGTCCAGGCCGGGATCCTCCTCCAGGGCCCGCACCAGCAGGTCGAGCAGCCAGGAGCGGACCACCGAGCCGGTTTGCCAGGACCGGAACCCGGCGGGGACGTCGATGTCGAGCTCGCTGGCCTGGAGGATGGCGAAGCCCTCGGCGTAGGCCTGCATCATCCCGTACTCGACGCCGTTGTGGACCATCTTGGTGAAGTGCCCCGAACCGGGAGGACCGACGTGGGCCAGGCCCGTGTCGCCGCCGGGCGACAGCGCTTCGAGGGCGGGCCACACCTTGGCCACGTCGCCCTCGGTGCCGCCGACCATGAGGGCATAGCCGTTCTCCAGCCCCCACACCCCGCCGCTGGTGCCGGCGTCGACCCAGCCGACACCCTTCTCGGCCAGGATCTCGGCCCGCCGGATGGAGTCCCGGAAGTTGGAGTTGCCGCCGTCGACGACCACGTCGCCCTCGGAGAGCAGCTCGCCCAGCTCGTTGACGGTCTCCTCGGTGACGTCGCCCGAGGGCACCATGGACCACACCACCCTCGGGCCGTCGCCCAGGGCGGGGACGAGGTCGGCGAGGGAGTCGACGTCGCTGCCGTCGGCCTGAGGGTCGTAGCCCACCACCTCGTGGCCGGCGCGACGGAGCCGCTCGGCCATGTTGCCCCCCATCTTTCCCAGACCGACCATCGCGAGCTTCATGAGGTGACCTCCAAGGTCGTCGGACAGGTGATGCTCATAAGTGGACCTTCATCGGGTGACCTTGGGGGTCGGGCCGGTCTCTTCATCGGGTGACCTCCAGGAGGTCGTCGAGGGCGATGCGCGCCGCCCGCAGCCCGTGGGACTGCAGGGTGCGCAGGTCGCCCTCCGCCTGGGCGTGCTTCAGGGCGGAGAAACCGAAGGGCTGGTCGGGGATGGCGACGTCCACCGGGTCGTCGCCGACGACCTGCAGGAACACTCCCGACGGGGGCCCGCCCTTGTGGAGCTGGCCGGTCGAGTGCAGGAAGCGGGGCCCGAGGCCGAGGGTGGTCGCGACGCGGTACCGGTCGCGGATCTCGGTGCGGGCGTCCTCCAGGGCGTCGACCACACCGCCCTCGGGATCGACGTAAGCCTGGATGGCCACGTAGTCGCCCGCCACCACCTGGTCGAGGAGCTCGGCGAGCGGGGTGGCGGTGATCTCCGAGCCGCCCTGCTCGAGGACATCGTTGGTGGCCTCCTTGGCCTCGGCCACGTTGGGCTGGTCGAAGGGGTTGATGCCGAGGGCCGCACCACACAGGGCGGTGGCCACCTCCCAGGTGAGGACCAGCTCGCCCAGCCCGGCCGTGCCCCCCGACGGCAGCGTCACCACCGGGTGTCCGACGGCGGCGAGGGGCTCGAGCCCGTGGTGCTCGCCGATGGCCACGAACAGCCGGTCGTCGCCGTAGACCTCGGGTGGTCCCAGTCGCTCGCCGGCGATGGGGATGACGCCGGTCCCGTGCTTGCCGGTGGACTCCGCCAGCAGCTGCTCGAGCCACAGGCCGATGGTCTCGATCTCCCCGTCGACGACGAGGGTGACCTTGTCGCGCCCGGATCGCACGGCCCCCGCCAGCGCTGCCGCGAGCTGCAGTCCGGGGTTGGCCTCAGGGTCCGCCCGGGCCAAGACGGGGGCGACGGCCGCGGCCGAGGCGAGGAGCCCGTCGACGTCGAGGCCGGCGGCGGCCGCCGGGACCAGGCCGAAGTAGGAGAGGGCCGAGTACCGACCCCCGATGTCCGGGGGGTTCTCGAACAGGACGCGGAAGCCCTCGGCGGTGGCGCGCTCGGCGAGCGAGGTGCCGGGGTCGGTCACCACCGCGACGAGGTCGGGCGGGCCGTCCTCGAGCACCACCGCCAGGTGGCTGAGGGTCTCCAGGGTCGAGCCCGACTTCGAGGAGGCGATGGTCAGGGTCTGCTCGGGCGGGCACTCGTGGGCCAGGCGGGCCACCAGCGCGGGATCGGTGGTGTCCACCACCCGCAGGGCCGGCCGTCCCGACACCGGCGGACAGGACCGGGCCAGGACCTCGGGGAACAGGCTGGAACCGCCCATGCCCATGACGACGACATGGTCGATGCCGTCGGCCACCAGGGCATCGGCGAAGACCGACAGGCGATCGGCCTGGGTGGCCATGGCCCCGGCCACGTCCAACCACCCGAGCCGGTCGGCGACCTCGGTGGGGCCGTCCTGCCAGAGCGTGTGGTCCCGGGCCCAGAGGCGGGCCACGGCGTCCCGCTCGGACAGGTCGTCGAGTGCGGCGCGCACGGCATCCGCGATGGGGCCCAGCTGGTCCATGGCGGCGGTGACCTCCGGCGATTCCGGGGCCGGGAGGATCCCGGCCCGATCCCCGTGCCTATCAGACAGCGCGCGCCGCGAGCGCGTCGTGATCCGGTCAGCGGGTCATGCGCCTCATCAGCTCGGCGGCCGGCACCGGTTCGCTGAAGTGGTAGCCCTGACCGGCGTCGCAGCCCATCTCGCGGAGCAGCTCGGCCTGGGCTGCGTCCTCGACGCCCTCGGCCACGACGGTGAAGCCCAGGGACCGACCCAGGGTGACCGCAGCGCCGACGATGGCCCGGTCGCGTGCGTCGTAGACGATGCCGGACACGAAGGTGCGGTCGATCTTGAGGCTGTCGGCCACATCGACCCGCCGGAGGTGCTCGAGGGTGGCGTAGCCGGTGCCGAAGTCGTCGATCGACACCCGCAGGCCGAGGTCGTGGAGGCCCCGCAGGAGGGCGGTGCTGCTCTCGGCGTCGCGCACCAGGGCGCTCTCGGTGATCTCGAGGCGCAACCAGTGGGGATCGACGCCGTGGCGCTGCAACGCCGCCGCCGTCGCCTCGACCAGACCCGGGTGGTCGAGCTGGCGGGCCGACACGTTGACGCTGACGACCACGTCGCGGAGACCGTCGGCGATCGCCCTCACCGCCGTGTCCACCGCCCAGGCACCCAGGTCGATGACCAGGCCGCTGTCCTCGGCGATGGGGATGAACTCGTCGGGGCTGACCGCCCCTCGCTCGGAGTCGTCCCAGCGCACCAGGGCCTCGGCTCCGACGACGGTGCCATCGGTCAGCGACACCTGGGGCTGGTACACGAGGTGGAGGCCCTGGTTCTCGATGGCGAGCCGCAGGTCGCGCTCGATGTCGATGCGGGCCCGGGCCGCCTCGTAGGTGCCCGGGCGGTAGCGGACCACCTCTGACCCACCCCGCCGGTGCGCCTCCCGCCCGGCGATGGCCGCCTTGTGGATGAGGCTGTTCACCGTGTCGGTGTCGCCGGCGACGACGACCCCGACACCGGGTCGCACGTCCACCTCACCCTCCCCGGTGCCGACGGGATCGCTGAGCGCGCGGCGGACCCGCTCACCGACCTCGGCGGCCTGGTCCGGACCCACCCCCTCGCAGATCACCGCGAAGGTCGGGGCCCGCAGGTGGCCGACGACGTCGCCCGGGCGGACCACGGCTCGGATGCGCTGCGCCGCCGCCCGCACGAAGGTGTCGCCGGCGGCGCCGGTCAGGCCGTCCTCCAGGTCGTCGAGGCGGTCCAGGCCCACGTGGAGGAGGGCGACGCCGCGGTCGGGACTCCGATGGAGGGCCTCCCGGAGGCGGGTGAGCATCCGGGCCCTGGTGGGCAGGCCAGTGACGTCGTCGTGCACGGCCGAGCCCCGGATCCGGGCCCGGTCGGCGTCGCGGGCCAGGGCCACGGCGGCAACCCGGGCCCACCGGTCCAGGTCCGCAGGGTCGTCGGCCCCGGCCGCGGCGTGGAGGGGCGGGAAGGCGGCCAGCACCCCGAGCGGCACCGACCCGTCGAGCAGGTGGACGAGCAGGGGCGGCGCCAGCCCGGCCTCCGCCAAGTCATCGCGGGCGTCGGCCCAGGGAGCCATGGTCAGGTTGGCCCGGACGGCGGCGTGTGGGTCTCCGGTGGGACCGGGTCCGCCGCTGGTGGCCACGCGGTCGAGGGCCAGCACGGCCCGACGGGGCAGGGCCACGTCGCGTCCCAGGACCCGGGCCCGGCCCGACCGGGCCGCGACCACGACCCGGAAACCCGGGCGCCGGCACGCCGCGGCGGCCGCGACCCGGTCGACGACGACCTCGACCGCCTCACCGGCCAGCACCAGAGCGAGCAGGTGGTCGGCCTCGTCGGTGGTGGCCTCGTGGATCTTGGCGGCGTCGGTCATCGGCGACCAGTCGCGCCGTCGACCCCGTGCGCGACGTGTCTCGTCGCCGACCGCGACGGCGCGGCGCGCACCCTGGAGCCGAGCCTGCCCCAAGGAGAGATCCCGGCACCTGTTCCCCTGCACGGGCGGCCCGACCGCCCGTGGCCCGTCTCCTGCTCCGCCCGCGTGGTTCGAGCCGGGGCAACCGCGATGCCGGAGGGACGGCCCGGCCGCCGGGTGCGGGTGTGCTGCGCTCTCTGCTCGGTCACCGTCCCGGTCGCTCCCGGGCCACGGCGCCGGCCACCTCGGCCGCCACCTCGATCACCTCGTCGACCAGGGCGTCGTCGTGGGACAGGCCGGGGAACAGGATCTCGTAGGGGCCGGGGGCGAGGGCGACACCACGGTCGAGCAGGCCGTGGAACAGCCGGGCGTAGGTGGCGGTGTCGGTGCGCCGAGCGGTGTCGTAGTCGACCGCGGGCTCGGGCCCCAGGTGGAGCCCGACGAGGGTGCCCTCGACCGGCACCGAGCCGTCGAGCCCGGCCCCGTCGAGGGCGGCGGCCAGGCCGGAACCGAGCCGGTCGGCCGTGGCCTCGAGCGTCGCGTAGGCGTCGTCGTCGAGCAGGGCGAGGGTCGCCAGGCCGGCGGCGGTCGCCAGCGGGTTCCCGGACAAGGTGCCGGCCTGGTAGACGGCACCGAGGGGGGCCATCTGGTCCATGAGGTCAGCGCGCCCGCCGAACGCGCCCACGTTGAGACCACCGCCGATGACCTTCCCGAAGCACGAGAGGTCGGGGGTGACGCCATAGCGGGTCTGAGCCCCGCCGCGGGCCAGTCTGAAGCCGGTGATCACCTCATCGAAGACGAGCAGGGCGCCCACCCGATCGCACTCGGCCCGCAGCCCGGCCAGGAACCCCGCCGCGGGTGGGACCAGACCCATGTTGGCGGCCACCGGCTCCACGATGACGCACGCCACGGTCTCGTCCAGGGTGGGGACCTGGTTGTAGGGGGCGACCACCGTGTCGGCCACGGCCCCGGCCGGGACCCCGGCCGAGCCGGGGACGGCCATAGGGTCGCCGGCATCGGCCTCGATGAGGGCCACGGCGCTGCCCGCATCGGCCAGGAGGCTGTCGCTGTGGCCGTGGTAGTTGCCGGCGAACTTCACCAGCCGATCACGACCGGTGGCCCCCCGGGCCAGGCGGATGGCGCTCATGGTGGCCTCGGTGCCGCTGGACACGAGGCGCACCCGCTCGCACGCCGGCACCCGGGCCCGGATCTCCTCGGCCAGGCGCACCTCGCGCTCGGTCGGCGCGCCGTAGGACGTGCCGTCGGCTGCGGCCGCCGCCACCGCCTCGACCACCGTCGGGTGGGCGTGGCCGGCGATCACCGCTCCGTAGGACTGCACCAGGTCGATGCGGCGCCGCCCCTCGACGTCCCACACGTGGGGTCCGGCGGCCCGGGCCACGAAGTAGGGAGTACCACCGACAGCGCGGAAGGCCCGGACCGGCGAGTTCACCCCTCCGGGAATGACCTCCTGGGCCCGGGCGAAGAGGCTGGCGTTGGTGACGTCGGGGCTCATCGATCGCTCGCCACATCCTCGGGAAGCCCCAGGTTGCAGACCAACACCGGGCGCCGATGAGCGTCGCCAGCTCCGCTCCCAGAGGGCCCGTGCTGTCTGGTTCGCTCGCTGCGCTCGCTCATCGGAAGTTGGGTCATCCTACGGGCTGGGGCCGCCTCGTCGATGCCGCCTGCGCGACTCGCCGCTACCCGCCGAGGATCTCGGCCACCTCGGCCGCGAGGTAGGTGAGGATGATGTCGGCACCGGCGCGCTTGATGGCGGTCAGGTGCTCGAGGGCGACCGCGTCGCCGTCGACCCAGCCTCGCTCGGCCGCGGCCTTGATCATCGAGTACTCGCCGGACACATGGTACGCGGCGAGGGGGACGTCGATCTCGGCCCGGGCCCGGACCAACACGTCGAGGTAGGCCAGGGCGGGCTTCACCATCACCAGGTCGGCGCCCTCGGCCACGTCGGCGCGGATCTCCTCCAGCGCCTCGCGGGCGTTGCCCGGGTCCTGCTGGTAGGCCCGGCGATCGCCCCCGCCGGCGATCTCGACGTCGACGGCCTCCCGGAAGGGCCCGTACAACCCCGACGCGTACTTGGCCGCGTAGGCGAGGATGGCCACGTCGGTGTGGCCCTGCTCGTCGAGGGCGGCGCGGATGGCCTGCACCTGGCCGTCCATCATCCCCGAGGGGGCCACCACCGCCGCGCCGGCCTCGGCCTGGGCGATGGCCACCTCGGCGTAGCGCTCCAGGGTGGCGTCGTTGTCGACGGTGCCGGCCGGGGTGAGCAGACCGCAGTGGCCGTGGTCGGTGTACTCGTCGAGGCACAGGTCGGCCATGACCACGGCGTCGTCGCCCACGTCCTCGCGCAGGTCGCGCAGCGCGACCTGGACGATGCCGTCGGGGTCCGACGCCCCGCGGCCCTCAGGGTCCTTCTCGGCGGGGATGCCGAACAGGATGACGGCCCCGACGCCGAGCCCTCGGAGCCGGGCGACCTCGTCGCGGAGCGAGGTGCGGGTGTGCTGGACGACGCCGGGGAGGGAGCTGATCGGGTGGGGCTCGTCGATGCCCTCTCGCACGAACAGGGGTGCCACGAGGTCATCGACACCCACGCGCGTCTCGGCCACCAGGCGCCGCAGGGCCGGAGTGCGGCGCACGCGACGGAGGCGACGCTGCGGGAACGGCATGGGTGCAGCCTAGGGAGCGTCCCTCTGCGGCCCTGACGTGTGCAGGCCGGGCATCGGCGGACCGGCGGCGAGGTTGCTGCGCCGGGCGCAGGTGCGGTTCTCGTGGTCATCGGCCGCCAGGGCACCCAACGATCGTGCCGAGGCGGTGGCAGACGGCAGACTGGGGCCGTGACGCGCTGGACCGTCGGGAGCCTGGGCGTGCACCGCGTGGTCGACGTGGACGTGGCGCTGCCGAGCGAGGCCGCGGTACCGGCGTGGTGTGTCCCGCACTTCGCCCCCTCGGGCGAGGAGGTGCGCATCGCCTTCAGCGCCTTCGTCATCACCGGGGCGGGCCGGCCCATCGTCGTCGACCCGTGGCTGGCCAACGACGGGCCGCGCCACCAGCCCGACGCGGAGGCGACCGTCACCCGACTGCTCGACGCGCTGGCCACCGCCGGTGCCCCTTCCGACGAGGTCGGCGTCGTCGTCAACACCCACCTCGACGGCATCGGGTGGAACACCCGGCCGGGGGCCGACGAGGGGTGGGTGCCCACCTTCCCGCGCGCCCGCTACCTGTGGCCCGCGGCCAACCTCGCCGTCGAGGTCGACGACGACCGCCTCGTGCCCCTGCGCGACGCCGACGTGCTCGAGGAGGTGGGGCTGCCGTACGAGGTGGCCCCGGGCGTCACCCTCACCGATGCGCCCGGCCACGTCCAGGGTCACAGCGTGGTGTGGGTCCGCTCCGGAGACGAGTCCGCCTGTCTCAGCGGCCACCTGTTCGTGTCTCCCCTTCAGGTCGCCGACCCCTCGTTCGCGCTCGACGACGACCCGGCCACCGCGACCGAGACGCGACAGCGGCTGCTCACCGATCTGGCGGAGAGCGAGGGACTGCTGCTCTCGCCGCTCCTCGGCGGCCCCGGCGGCGGGCGGGTGCGACCCGACGGCTCCGGGTGGAGGCTGCTGCCCGATCAGGCCTGATCCCGGTCGCCACCCTCGGACGGCGCGCTCCGAGTCGTGCGCTCCGGGTCGAGGGCCTCCCGTGACCGACCTCGGTGCCCCAGGGCGCACGCGGTCCCTGACGTCGACGTGCTGGTCCTCGAGGCCCGTCCGCCGCCAGGCGCGCCCCGCACACCGCGGCTCGGCGCGGGCCCGGGCGCCATCGTGAGCGCCGCCGACCAGCACCGTGCGACCGACGAGGTCCGGGCCGAGGTCGCCGAGGTGCGGATGCGCTCGCCCCGTCGGGCCCGCACCCCGGGGTGCCTACTCGATCAGTGACGCGAGGTCGGCCACGGTGACCTCGTCCAGCGAGGCGACGACCAGATCGGCCTCGGTCAGGTCCTGGGGGGCGGTGAGGCGGGTGGGGACCGCCACCACCGCGCCCAGCCCGGCGGCCCGGGCCGAGGCGATGCCGCGGGCCGTGTCCTCCACCGCCACCACGACGGCCGGGTCCACATCCAGCTCGGCCACCGCGACCCGATAGAGGTCCGGCGCTGGCTTGCCTGCGGCGACGTGGGGATGGTCGCGACCGACTATCGTCGGGACCAGGTCGGTGAGCCCGAAGCGTCCGAGGTGGTGGACGACCCACCCTCGCGACGAGCCCGAGGCCACTGCGAGGGCCGTGCCCGCCTCGGCCAGGGCGCGGATCAGCGCCTCGGCGCCGGGCGTGAGGAGGGCCGAGTGCAGTGCGGGGGGCGGGTCGACGACCGCCGCCACCGCCTCGTCGAAGGCGGCCTGGTCGATGCGAAGGCCCAACTGCGGCGCCAGGTCGTCCCACCAGGGCTCGCCATGGGACGTGCCCACGGCGTGGGTGGCCCACAGCTCCGGGGTGAGGTCGGCGCCCAGCCCCGCGGCGGCGGCCCGGGCCCGCTGGTAGATGGGCCACTCGGTGTCGGCCAGGGTCCCGTCGAAGTCGAACACGACAGCGCGGGGAGCACGGGACACCGGGCGAGGGTAGATCGCCTCCATCGGCGTTTGTGACCCGCTGGCGGTCTCCTGCACGCCTGCCCTGTCTGCGCGCTCGACGACGCCAGGCTGGCCGCAGCGTGGCCGAAGCCCCACGGCGCAGCCACCGAAGCACCGGGAGCCGCCCAACAAGGGGACGGTAGTGGGCGAGGCGGCAGGTACAGCCAGCCCTCCCCGGTGCGGATGCAGGTAGTGTCCCCGACTCAGGCCACATCTGGTCGCCCAGGGTTGGAACCGGCGGCCGATCAGATCCGGCCTTGGCGGGGCGGGATCAGCGCCAGTCCAATGGGACCATCAAGGCCGGTCCGTCGGCGGACGGGCACCGGGCTGAGCAACGGCCTCGGCGGCACGAGCGGCGCCGGACGCGAGGGCGTCGGCCACCCGCGCCCCGTCCACCCAGGAGCCGACGAAGCCGGCTGCGAAGGCAGCACCGGCACCGGTGGTGTCGACCACGGGACCCGGCACGGCCACGACCTCGACCTGCTCGTGGCCGTCGGACCATGTGGCGCCGTCGACACCTCGCCTGGTCACCAGCCCCCGCACCGCGCCGAGGACCGCCGTCTCCCCGCCCAGGGCGTCGAGCTCGTCGGTGTCGGCCAGCAGCACGTCAGCCCCCGCGACCAGCGCCAGGAGCTCCTCGGGGCCCAGGTCCGACACCGGCCCGACGCAGGCGACGTCGACCGACAGCCCCACGCCGGCGTCCCGGGCCCGGCGCGCCACCTCCTGCCCGGCGGGACGGGAGCCGCGGCTCCGCAGCGTGTCGCCCGACAGGTGCACCCAGGCGACCTGCCCCATGGCCAGGCCGACATCGTCGAGGAGGAGCCCCACGTGCTCGGCAGTGAGGCCCTCGCTGGCCCCCCGATCGGTGAACAGGGTGCGGTCGCCGGCGGCATCGAGGAGCACGACGCAGCACCCCGTGGCGGCGTCGGGCAGGACCGGTCCCAGGTGCTCCACGCCGTGGACGGCCAGATCCTCCCGGACCGACGTCCCGAGCGGGTCCTCGCCCACTGCCGCCAGGAGCGACACCGAGTGTCCCGTCCCGGCCAGCCAGGCTGCTGTGATGGCGGCCGAGCCTCCGCCGGACGACGTGATGGTGGACGCCGTGTGGGTGCCGGGCCGGAGCGGTCCCTCGGGAGCCACCACCACATCCGACAGCAGGTCGCCGACCACGACGATCCTGGTCACAGGCGCAGGTCCGGCGTCAACCACGGGTGACCCGGCTGCCAGGCCCGTGAGCGAACGCAGCGAGCGAACCAGACAGTACGGGCTCTCCGACGGCGGAGCGAGCGCAGCCGGCGGCGCTCATCGGGGCCCCGCGACCATCGAGGTGCCTGATGTGTCAGGGGCGTGCTGGTGCACCAATGAGCGGAGACGGGAGACGGGAGACGAACGACCGATCGTGGCCCTGGGGCTGCGTCGGCGAGTCACGGGGAGGTGGCGTCGGGCCGGCTCGGAGCCCAGTGGTCGCGGAGAGCGGCGACCAGGCCGGCGATGGTGTGCTCGTCAGCCTCGACGGTCACGTCGAGACCGTGGTCACGGGCGGTCGCCGCGGTGATGGGGCCGATGCAGGCCACCATCGGCGGCGTGGCCGCAACCCCGAAGGCCTCGACGAACCGGCTCACGGTGGATGACGAGGTGAAGGTGACGGCGTCCGCCGTCGCCACCGTGGTCGCCGCCTCGGCGGAGGGGGTCGCCGCCGTCGTCCGGTAGGTGGCGACCACGTCGACATCCCAGCCCCGTGCCACCAGACCGTCGGGGAGCACCGGGCGGGCCTCTTCGGCCCGGGCGACCAGCACCCGGCCCCCGGCCGGGGGAGGGCCCGGGAACGCCGCCAGGAGGGCCTCGGCCACGTAGCGGTCCGGCACCAGGTCGGCCTGCACCCGGTAGTCCGCCAGCGCAGCCGCGGTCCCAGGGCCGATGGCCGCCACCGACGCCCGACCCAGGGCCCGGGTGTCGGGGATGTGGGCGAAGGTGCGCTCCACCCCGTTGGGGCTGGTGAACACCACCCAGTCATAGACGTCCAGCCGCCCGAGGGCGGCGCGCAGGGCAGCGCCCTCGTCGCTCGGGGGGCCGATCTCGATCACGGGTACCTCGAGAGGTTCAGCTCCCAGGACTCCGAGCGCTCTGCTGAGCTGGGAGGCCTGGCTGCGGGTGCGGGTCACCACCACCCGTCGACCGAACAGGGGTCGATCCTCGAACCAGGTCAGCCGGGAGGCCGCGACCCGGCCCACCACGATGACCGAGGGCGCCTCGAGGGGGTGGTCACCGAGGGTCGCGAGGGTGGCCCGGGTGGTCCGCTGGTCCGGGCGGGTGCCCCAGTGCACCGCCACCGCGGGGGTGTCGGGGGCCAGGCCGGCGGCGAGGAGGCGATCGGCGATGCGGGGCCAGCGGGCCACGCCCATGAGGATCACGAGCGTCCCACCCAGGCGAGCGGCGGCCTCCCAGTCCACGGTGCCCTCACCCGCCGAGGGATCCTCGTGGCCGGTGATGACGGTGAAGGCGGTGGAGGAGAACCGCTGGGTGACGGGGATGCCGGCGTAGGCCGGGGCGGCGAGCGCCGAGGTGATCCCGGGCACGACCTCGTAGTCGATGCCGGCCGCGTCGAGAGCCGACGCCTCCTCCCCTCCACGGGCGAACACGAACGGGTCACCGCCCTTGAGGCGCACCACCTGCTGGCCCCGACGACCACGCGCGACCAGTAGCTCGTTGATCTCCTCCTGGCTGCGCCGGGTCTGGCCGGGGGCCTTGCCCACGTCGATGCGCTCGGCCTGCTCCGGGGCCAGGTCGAGCAGGCCCAGGGCCGACAGACGATCGTGGACGACGACCTCGGCCGCGGCCAGCACCTCGGCGCCGCGCACGGTGAGGAGCCCGGGGTCCCCGGGACCCGCACCGACCAGGTGGACCGTCACCCGCCCGACAGTACGTGTCGTGAACCTTGGACGGATGTTGCCCCCACCGGCACACATCCGTACGAAGTTGGTCCCTCAGCTCTCGACCCGGGCGCGGAGGGTGCGGGCCAGGCCGACACCCAGGGCGGTGCCGTCGGCGCCGGAGGCCTCGGCCCGGTGGACTCGGTCGTCGGCGTCGGCCAGCACGGCGCGCAGGTGGAGGGTCCCGTCGGGCCCGGGGGGCGCGGCGTGGGCGCCTGCGGGCAGATCGCAGTCGCCCCCCAGCTCGGCCAGGTAGGCCCGCTCGGCGTCGAGCCGACGGCGGGAGACTGGGTCCTCGACCAGGGCGAGCAGGGCTGCTGTGTCCGCATCCTCGGCCCGGCACTCGACGGCGAGGGTGCCCTGGCCGACCTGCGGAACCATGCGGTCGACGGCGAGGAGCTCGGCGATGGCGGCCGCCCGGTCCAGGCGGGCCAGCGCGGCCGCAGCCACCACGATGGCGTCGATGGTGTGTCCGTCGGGGCCGGTACCGACCTTGCCCAGGCGGGTCGCCATGTTGCCCCGGAGCTCCACGAAGGCCAGATCGGGGCGGAGCGCGGCCAGCTGCACCCGGCGGCGCTGCGAGCCGGTGGCGACCGTGGCCCCCTCGGCCAGGGCATCCAGCCCGGCGCCCACGAGCGCATCGCGGGGGTCGCCCCGCTCGGGGGCGGCCACCAGGCGCAGGCCCTCGCCGGTCACCGCCGGGAGATCCTTGGCCGAGTGCACGGCCGCGTCAGCCCGACCCTCGAGGACGAGATGCTGGACCTCGGTGGCGAACACGCCCTTGCCCCCGATCTCGGAGATGGGCACGTCCTGGCGCCGGTCGCCGAGGGTGTCGGTGCGGACCAGCTCGACGGAGCAGTCGGGGTGGATCGCGCGCAACCGGTCGGCCACGTGCTCGGCCTGCCACCGGGCCAGGGGGCTGGACCTCGTCGCCAGCCGGATGACCGGCGCCATGTGTGGTCAGCCGCTACCCGTCGAGGTCGTTCAGGTCGTAAAGGTAGCGCAGCGCCTCGGCCAGGCGGTCACCGGTGGGCGTACCCGCGAGGGTCTTGAGCTTGACCGTCGGCTCATGGAGCACCTTGGCCAGCAGGGCCCCGGTGAGGGCGTCGACGGCGGCGCGCTGGCGATCGTCGAGGCCGTCGAGGCGACTGGCGAAGCGGGCCACCTCGGCCTGGCGCAAGTGCTCGGCCCGACTGTGCAGGGCGGCGACCAGCGGCGCCGCCGAGCGGGCCGAGACCTCCCGGCGGTAGCGCTCGGCCTCCTCATCCACCACCGCGTCCACTGCCGCGATCTCGCGTCGGCGACCGTCGACACCGGCCTGGGCGAAGCGGCGGAGGTCGTCGATGTCGAGCAGGGTGACCCCGGGCAGACGGCCGACCGACGGGTCGACGTCGCGCGGCACGGCCACGTCGACCACCAGCAGTGGATGGCTGCCCCGCCGGGCCAGGGCCGGCTCGAGCTCGGCGTGGTCGATGATCACCGAGGTAGCGCCGGTGGAGGTGAGCAGCACATCGCACTGGGCCAGGGCCGCGGGCAGCTCGGCGAGGGGGACGACCTCGCCGTCGACCTCCGCCGCCAGGGTCTCGGCCCGGGCCGGGGTCCGGTTGGCGACGAGCACCCGGCCGGCGCCGGCGCCGCGCAGGGCCGTGGCCATGGAACGTCCGATCGGGCCCACGCCGATCACCAGGACGGTGCGTCCCGCCACCGAGCCCAGACGCTCGGCGGCCATCTCCACCGCGGCATGCGACACGGAGGCGGTGCCACGGGCGATGCCGGTGTCGGAGCGGGCCCGCTTGCCGGTCTCGACGGCGTGGCGGAACAGGAGGTTGAGCACCGGCCCGACCGAGCCCTCGTCGACACCGATCCGCCACGCCTCGCGCACCTGGCCCTGGACCTCGGTGTCGCCCAGCACGTCGGAGTCGACGCCGGCCGTCACCCGGAACAGGTGGCGCACGGTGTCGTCGTCGTAGTGGGTGTAGAGGTGGTCGGCGAAGTCCTCGGGCGCGACGTGGGCCAGGCTGGCCAGGACGTCGCGGACCTCCTGGTAGGCCGCGTGGAACCGCTCGGCCACGATGTAGACCTCGGTGCGATTGCAGGTCGACACCAGGACGGCCTCGGTGACATGATCGCAGCTGCCGAGCGCGGCCAGGGCCTTGGGGACGCGCGAGCCGTCGAAGGTCAGCCGCTCGAACAGGTCGAGCGGCATCGTCCGGTGGTTCAAGCCGATGACGACGACAGACACGCCTTGAGCAACTCCTTTGCGGCGTCGATCCTTCCAGCGCGGATCTCATCCAGCATCCCCGACCCGAGGGCACCTTGCCAATCGAGGCCCTCCGTGCTCTCTCCGGCGGCGCGGATCCGGTCGCGCTCCTCGGCCAGGACCTCGAGCAGGACCTCGACCTCGGGGCCGATCTGGTCCTCCAGTCGCCGCCGCAGCCAGGTGGCGAGGGCCGGGCTGCGGCCCTCGGTGGAGATGGTGAGCAGCAGGCTGCCGCGCCGCACCCGGGCCGGGAGGGTGACCGAGCAGCGCTGCGGGTCGTCGGCGGCGTTGACCCAGACGCGGGCGGCCTCGCCGTCGTCGTGGACAGCCTGGTTGACGGCGCGATCGTCGGTGGCGGTGATGACGAACCGGTAGGCGGCGGCCTCGCCCGGTTCGTAGCGTCGCCGCTGGCAGGCGATCCGGGGGTCCTCGGTCAGCTCGGCGACGATGTCGGGGGCGACCACGGTGACGTCGGCCCCGCAGGCCACCAGCTCGCGCACCTTCTGGGCGGCGACGGTGCCGCCGCCGACGACGAGCACAGGTCGTCCTTCGAGGCGGAGCCCGACCGGATAGAGGCGGCCGGTGCCGGCCGAGGGACGGGGCGCGGGGGCGGGCGCCACGGTCGGCGTCAGCTCACGGCCGGGGCGTGGGGGCCGGCCGGTGCGACGCCCTCGGCGGGGGCGGGGCCGCCCTCTCGGCGCTGCTGGTAGAAGCTCAGGATCTGCAGCTCGACGGCCAGGTCGACCTTCCGCAGCGACACCCCCTCGGGCACGGAGATGACGGCGGGGGCGAAGTTGAGGATCGAGGTCACGCCGGCCTCGGCCAGGCGGTCGGCCACCTCCTGGGCGGCGTGGGCAGGGGTCGCGATGACCCCGATGACGTGACCCAGGTCAGAGATCAGGGTCGGCAGCTCGTCGAGGCCGCGCACCTCGACGCCGTGGACCAGGTCGCCGACCTTGTCGGCATCGGCGTCGACCAGGGCGGCGATGGGGAACCCCCGGTCGCGGAACCCGCCGTAGTTGGCCAACGCCTGGCCCAGGTTCCCGGCCCCCACCACCACGACCGGCCAGTCGTGGGTGAGGCCGAGCTCGCGGCTCATCTGGAACATCAGGTACTCGACGTCGTAGCCGACGCCGCGGGTGCCGTAGGACCCCAGGTAGGACAGGTCCTTGCGGACCTTGGCCGCGTTCACGCCGGCCAGCTCGGCCAGGCGCTCCGAGGAGATGGTCGAGGCCTTGGCCTCGGACTCCTCGACGAGGGCCCGCAGGTAGACGGGCAGCCGGGCCACGGTGGCCTCCGGGATCCGTTGGCTGCGCTCGGCCACGGCTCGACCCTACCCGTTCACGTGCATGTGTTCACAAGCGGACCGGCGCGGCTTCGCTCTCCGTATCGGGCCCGCTCGTCAGCTGGCCAGCGGGTCGCGCAGCTCGCGCTTGAGCACCTTGCCACCGAGGCCGTGGGGCACCTCGTCGACGAAGAGCACCTTCTCGGGGCACTTGTACCGAGCCAGGCGGGCGGCACAGAAGTCGATGACCTCGTCCTCCTCGATCGAGCGCCCCTCGGCGACGACCACGAAGGCCTTGACCGCTTCGCCCGAGAACGGGTGGGCGACGCCGACCACGGCGCAGTCCTCGACGGACGGGTGCTCGAGGACCACCCCCTCGACCTCGGCCGGGAAGACGTTGAAGCCCGACACGATGATCAGGTCCTTGGCCCGGTCGACGAGGAAGAGGTAACCGTCGTCATCGACCACGCCGACGTCGCCGGTGCGGAGCCAGCCGTCGTCGGTGAGGGCGTGGCACTCACCCGGAGGGTCGCCCCAGTAGCCCCCGAACACGTTGTCGCCCCGGACCCAGATCTCGCCCTCGTCGCCGACCAGGACGTCGTCGCCCTCGGGATCGACGAGGCGGACCTCCACCCCGTCGAGCGGTGCGCCGATCGATCCGACGCGATGGTCCATCCCGAGCGAGGAGGTCACGACCGGCGAGGCCTCGGTCAGCCCGTAGCCCTCGGTCAGCGACACACCGAACCGGTCGCGCATGCGATCGACGACCTCGGAGGTGAGGGCGGCGGCGCCGGAGGTGGCCAGGCGGACGTCGGCGAAGGTCCCCGGAAGTAGCCCGGGGAGCGAGGCCCACGCACCCCACATGGCCGGCGCGCCGGCGATCACGGTGACGCCGTGCTTGGCGACCGCCTCGGCCGCCGACTGGGGGTCGAACCGCTCCATGAGCAGCACCGTCGAGCCGGCGCGGAGGGCCAGCCCGAGGATGGCGTTGAGGCCCATGATGTGGAACAGGGGCAGCACGCACAGGCTGACGTCCTCCTCGACCCGCTGGGCCTCGCGCACCCCGAGCACCTGGTCGATGTTGGCCCGCAGGTTCCCGTGGCTCAGGATCGCGGCCCGCGGTGAGCCGGCGGTGCCGCTGGTGAACATCAGCACCGCGGTGTCCTCGTCGGTCCGCTCCACGGCGTCGAGGGGTTCGGCGGCCATGGCGTCATCGAGGGCCACCAGGCCCTCGTCCGGGTTCTCGCCGGTGGCGAGGACGTGCTCGAGCTGGGGCAGGGCCGACCGGTCGACCCCGGCGATGGCGCTCTGGCCCGAGGGTCCGACGACCACGGCGCGGGCGCCCACCTCGGCCAGCTGGCTCTGCAGGCCCCGGGGCGGCGTCAAGGGGTTCAGGGGGACGGCGATGGCGCCGGCCCGCAGCACCGCGAAGTACGAGACCACGAAGTACCAGTTGTTGGCGCAGACGATGCCGACCCGGTCGCCGGGCTCGACACCCAGGCCGGCCAGTCCCCCGGCCAGCCGGGCGGACTGGTCCCGGAGGGTGCCGTAGCTGGTGGTGCGGCCGCGGCTGATCAGCGCCAGGCAGTCGTCGGGGTGCGGGTCGAGGATGCTCGCCAGGTTCACGGGGCCATTCGACCACAGAGCGGAGCCCCAGGTCACGGGGAGGGCGGGAAGGGGCGAGCCGACGGGATCTCGCCCGGCCCTCGGGCCGCGGCCCGCACGCGGGCGCCACGGGCTATCGGGCTAGGAAGAACAGCTGGATCACGGCCGCACCCATGATGAGCACCAGCAGCACGGCCAGGACGATGGTGGTTCCGGGGCGCACGGCGGCCGAGCCTAGATGAGGACCACGAGCCGCCCAGGCCCGGCCGCCCACCCCGGCTGGCGGGCGGACCAATCGCCCCGACCCCGAACCCCACACCACGTCGGCGTCGCCCCGAGGCGGCAGGCACACCCGGTGCCCCGACCCCCGAACCCCGCACCACGTCGGGCGAGGCCACCCCGCGCAGGGTCCGGGCTCAGGCCTTGGGGCGCAGCTCGACCGGGCTGTTGGCCCCGGCGGGACGGTCGTCGTCGAGGGTGGACAGGGTCACGGCGTGGCTCGGGCCCACGCCCAGCTCGGCGGCGGCCGAGCGCTGGTCGAGCACCAGGGCGACCAGGCCGCAGCTGTCGATCACCAGCCCCAGCTCGCCCGCCGTCAGGTCGGCGAAGGCCCGCACCCGACGGGCGCTGCGGGTGCGTCCCTCGATGCGCACCGCCACCCTGTCGGTGGCGCCCAGGGCGACCAGGTCGTCGGGGCCGAGGTTGAGCTGGACGTTGCCGAAGTGATCGACCCACAGGACCTCGGCGCCGAGCCCGTCGTCCTCGAGCTGCGGAAGGGGCAGCACACCGGGACGCAGCCCGGCGGGGTCGACGTCGGGACCCAGGTCACCGAGCGCCACACCGGCACAGAGGTGCGCCGCCGCAGGGGCGAAGACGTCCCGGCCGTCGAAGGTCGCGCCCGGGCTCTCCAGCTGGAAGGCGGGCGAGGTCAGCTCCACGGCCCGGGTCGCGCCGCCGACGAGGGCGACGGCGGGGGCCAGCACCCCGTTGTCCGGTCCCACCAGCACCGCCTCGCCCTCGCCGACCTCGACGGCCACGGCCCGGCGGGTGGTGCCCACACCGGGGTCGACCACGGCGAGGACGACGCCCGGGGCCAGGTACTGGACGCTGCGGGCCAGGGCCAGGCCCCCGGCGCGCACATCGTGGGCGGGGATGTCGTGGGTGAGGTCGACCACCCCGACCTGCGGGGCCAGGGTGCGGATGACCGAGTGGACCACGCCGACGAACTCGTCGACACGCCCGTAGTCGGACAGGAAGGAGACGGTGTCGTAGCGCAGCGCGGCCATGGCTGGCCGCACGGTACCGCTCGCCCCTCCCAACGGGGGTCAGGCGCCGAGCTCGCGGGCCCGCTCGGTGGCGGCGGTCACCGCATCGAGGACGGCGGCCCGCACGCCGGCGGACTCGAGGGCGCGGAGGCCGGCCGCGGTGGTGCCGCCCGGCGAGGTGACCTGCGCACGCAACGTCGCCGGGTCCTCTCCGGTCTCGGTCAGCAGCGCCGCCGCGCCCCGCAGGGTCTGCACGGCCAGGGCGTGGCTGGCGGGATGGGGGAGGCCGTTCCGCACCCCGGCGTCGATGAGGGCCTCGGCCAGCAGGAACACGTAGGCGGGACCCGACCCTGACAGGCCGGTGACGACGTCGAGCTGAGCCTCGGGGACCCGGACCACGGTGCCCACCGAGCCCAGGATCCCGGCGGCCCAGTCCAGGTCGTCGGCCCCGGCGGAGGCCCCGGCGGCGATGGCCGACGCCCCGGCACCGACCAGCGCGGGTGTGTTGGGCATGGCTCGCACCACCGGCGTGCCCGGGGGCAGGGCGGCCTCCAACGTCGTGGTGGTGACCCCCGCCGCCACCGACAGCAACCGTTCGACGCCCGCCTCCCCGGCGGCGGCGGCCGCGTCCGGGACGTCACCGGGCTTCACCGCCACCAGCACCCCGTCGGCCGGGACCAGGTCGGCCCCGACGACGAGCCCGGGGTGGGCGGCGGCCAGCTCGTCCCGGCGCGCCGGGTCGACCTCGACCACCGTGATCTCCTCGGCTCGCCCCCAGCCCGACGTCACCAGCCCGCCGACGAGGGCCTCGCCCATCCGTCCGCCACCGATCACCAGCAGTCGTGCCATGGGGTCGAACCTACGTCGTCGCCCCCCGCATCCCGGCGACACCGAGCACGGCCGACATCGACCGGCGCGGCAGCGCCGGGGACACCCCGGTCGCCGGGCCGCGGCGGCGCGGATGGGTGGGTGTCCGAAGGCTTCTCGGAGGCCGGCCCCTGAGCGGCCCCGGAGCACCTGGGGCGCGAGGGCGGCGATGGCCGACACCCACATCCCCATGGGTGGGCGGCGGTGGCCCTTCGGCACCGCCGCGCCGCTGAGAGGCCTCGAGGGAGTCCCGCGCCACCCCGCCCTGGTGGTCCTCTCCGGTCGGCTCTCAGCCCAGCTCGGCCTCGTGCTTGTCACCGATGACGCCGGCGACCTCGTCGACGACCTCGGCGAAGCGGGTGTCGCCGAGGTCGAACACGCTGAACCCGGTGACCACGGCGCCGGTGCGGATCACCGACAACGACAGCTCACCGTCGACGGTGGTGCCGTCGTCGATCTCGAGGGAGAAGCTCCCGTTGAGGGTGGAGGTCTGGTCCCCCACGGTGAGGGCTCCCGGCGCCGGGTTCAGGTCAGCGTCCGCCACCGTCGCGCCATCCTCCTCGAAGCTGGCGACCAGCCCGTCCAGGACGCAACCGGCGAAGCGTTTGCTGCCGACCTCGTCGACGAGGGCGGTGGCCGTCTCCTCGTCGGGGAAGACCAGCCCCGTGGAGCTCACCCCGATCTGCACCGGGGGCGCGGACTGGGAGAACTCGAGGGAGTCGACCTCGGCCTCGAGCTCCGCGTCGAGGTCGACGTCGCTCACGCAGTCGCCGAACTCGTCGGCGTCGTCGGTGGGCTCCTCCGCGGTCCACTCGTCGGTGAAGTCATCCTCGTCGAGGACCACCGCCTCGGCCAGGGCCTCGGCCTCGGCGGGATCGCCGGCGTCCTCGGTCGTGGTGGTCGGGTCGGCCTCGGTCGTGTTCGCGTCGTCCTCGATCGTGGTGGGGTCGTCGTCGGCCTCGGTGGTGGGGTCGTCGTCGACCACCGCAGCGTCGCTGTCACCGTCGCTGCCGCAGGCGGCGACGACCAGGACGAGGGCGAGGGCGGCGGCAAGCGCACGCAGTCGGGCACGGGACAGGGTCGTCATCTCTCTCCTCAGGGACGGCGGACACCCCGTACGCCCCCGCACTGGTCAGAAGCATCACACGGCGCCGACCCCGACGTCACCTCACCCTCGGTGGTGGGGGGTCCCCCGGACCTCACCGTGGCGGGGCCCGGGGCGGCTCGGGACGAGCCCTCATGGGGCCCCGAGAGGGTGGCCACCTCGCGCACTTCCCCGAACGCTTCGGCGACCACCGCTCGTCGGGGCCGCTCCACTCCTACCCATGGAGTAGGCATGTCATGCATTGAAAGATAAGAAAAAGATCTCAGATCAAGCGCCCGGGGGCAGGAGCGAGGCGAACCCCAGGCGCAGAGCGGGGCGGAAGCAGCGCTCGACGGTCTGGTGGTGCAGGCCGAGCAAACCGTCGAGCCGATCTCGGTCGACGCCCTCGATGGGGACCTCACCCACCAGGTAGGTCGCGTCCTCCTCCCCGATGGCGAAGGCCACCCCGTGGAGGCCGGCGTTGCGACGCAGCAGGTGCTCGTAGAAGCGAGCCGGCTCGTCCACTGGGGCGGGCAGCACGTAGGTCTCGTGGTACAGGGTGCGCTGGCGGAGGTGCAGCCACACCGTCGTGTGGTCGCGCTCCTCACCGGCCAGGCGGACGAACCAGCGGCGGACACCGGTGTCGTCGCGATCCACCGCCTCGATCAGCGGGTTCTCGGCCCGGAGCTCCTCGAGCCGAGCGGCGATGCGGTCGGACAGCGCGTCGAGCTCGGAGGGGGATGCCGGTGCAGGAGCCATGGCCGCAGGGTACGGGCGTCGACGACCACCGGGCTCAGGCACCCCGACCGCGGCGTGGGTCCCGGTGGGTTAGCCATGGTGGCCGCCACACCACGACCGGGGGAACGCCCGATGACCATCGCCACCGCCCGACGCCTCGGCCGCGTCGCCATCGCCTTCCTGGCCCTCACCGCCGCCGCCTGCGGCGGCGACGACGACGCCGGTGGGTCCGATGCCGAGGCACCCGCGGCCCCGTCGGAGGGGACCCTCCTCGTCCCCCAGGACCACGACACCATCCAGGCTGCGGTCGACGCGGCCGAGGAGGGTGACCTCATCCTCATCGACGAGGGCACCTACACCGAGGCCGTCGATGTCGCCACGCCCGACCTGACCCTTCGGGGGGTGGACCGCAACACGGTGATCCTCGATGGGGGCTTCGAGCGGGAGAACGGGGTCCGCGTGCTCGAGACCGACGGCGTCGTGGTCGAGAACATGACGGCCCGCAACTACCTGTCCAACGGGTTCTTCTGGACCGGCTCCGACCGGTACCGGGGGTCGTACCTGACGGCGTACAACAACGGCGACTACGGCATCTACGCCTTCGACGCGTACCACGGCCAGCTCGATCACAGCCTGGGCTCGGGGCACCCCGACGCCGGCTTCTACATCGGCGAGTGCTACGAGTGCGATGCGGTGATCGACACCGTGGTATCCGAGAACAACGGCCTCGGCTACTCCGGCACCAACTCCGGCGGCGAGCTCTACATCGTCCGCTCGACCTTCCGCGACAACCGGGCCGGCATCGTGCCCAACTCCGGGGCCTACGAGCTGTGCTACCCCGGTCGGCGCAACACGATCGTGGGCAACGTCGTCCACAGCAACAACAGCCAGGACGCCCCCGCCATCGACGTCGCCCTGCTGGCCCAGGGCAACGGGATCCTGCTCGCCGGCAGCGTGGAGAACGTGGTCGAGCGCAACCTCATCTACGACCACGACCGTACTGGCATCGCCGCGGTGCCCTTCCCCGAGGAGGACGCCAACGACGTGCCCCCCGAGCGCAGCGAGTGGGACACACCCTGTGAGGAGGTCCGCGACGAGGAGATCCCGGCCGAAGACGCCGACCCGGGCTTCGTCCTGTGGGAGCCCTACTCCAACGAGGTCCGCGACAACGTGGTCGAGGACTCCCGGCTCGCCGACCTGGTGACCGCCACCATCGACGGTGACGGCGCCACCCTCGAGAGCCTGGGCAACTGCTTCGCGGGCAACACCTTCGCCACCACCGCACCCGAGGACCTCGAGACCATCGCCCCGTGCGACGGCGAGGGCGGGGGTGACTTCACCAAGGGCGCCTTCGACCTCATCCCCCTCATCGCCGACCAGCCGCCGGCGCCACCCGAGGACGCGTGGAAGACCGTGCCCGAGCCCGAGGGCCAGGACACCATGCCCGACGCCCGCACCGCGCCGGCCGAGCGCTTCACCGGCCCCGAGCCCGTCGACGTGAGCGCCATCGAGGTGCCCGAGAAGCCTGCCGGCGGCTGAGGGTGGGACTGCGGGCTCGTCTGGTCGGGCTGGCCGTCCTGCTCGCCCTCGTCGCGGGTGGGGCCGTGCTGGCTCTCGACGGACGTGACGCCGACGACCCTCACACCGACCACCCTCACACCGACGACGGCGGCGTCGCGCTCCGGGCCGCGGATCCCACGCCGTGGACGGCCACCCCGGCCCGCCACACCGGGCCCCAGGGTCGGGTCGGCCAGTTCGTGGTGGGGTGCACCTACTCCCACTCGGGCGCCCACGACCCCATCGTCCACCCCGGCCACGAGGGCCGCTCGCACCGCCACGACTTCTCCGGATCTGTCGTCACCGACTCGACCTCGACCATCGACGACCTGCTCGGCGCTCCGACCACCTGCGACAAGTCCGTCGACACCGCGGCCTACTGGCAGCCCACCCTCTACGACCACGACGAAGTGGTGGTCCCCCGCAGCGTGCAGGCGTACTACCGGGCGGCGCCGGGCATCGACCCCAGGAGGGTGCGGACCATGCCCACGGGACTGGCCCTCATCGCCGGCGACCAGACCGCCACCGAGCCCCAGCCCGGCGAGGCCACGGGCTGGACCTGCGGCGCCAACACCACCCTCAGCGACGACCCGCCCGACTGCCCTGCCCGCGCCCCGCTGCACCTGGTGCTCACCTTCCCCGACTGCTGGGACGGCCGCTACCTCGACAGCGTGGACCACCACTCCCACGTCGACCACTCGACCGACGGGGCCTGCCCCCCGACCCACCCCGTGTCGATCCCGCAGCTGACCACCTCGACCGCTTTCCCGATCTCGGGTGAGGGCCACGACCTCCGGCTGGCCTCGGGCACCATCTACTCGGCCCACGGCGACTTCTGGAACGGGTGGGACCCCGAGGGGCTGGAGCGGGAGGTCGAGGCCTGCATCCGCCGCCAGGTGGTCTGCGACCTCGCCTCGAACCGCGAGGAGGAGGCGCTGTTCTCCGGCGCCTCCCGCTGAGGGGACCGGGCCTACTCGACCACCCGGACGGCGCCGATCATGCCCTTGGTCGGCGTGCCGTGCAGCGAGCAGTAGTAGGCCACGTCGCCCACCTCGTCGAAGGTGAGGGTGGCCTCGGCTCCGGGCTCGAAGTCCTCGGTCGGCACCTCGGCGAACTCACCGTCGGACACCGGCAGCACGTTGTGGTCGTTGCGGCCATCGTTGCGGAAGGTGATGGTGGTGCCCACCTTCGCCTCGACGTACTCGTCCCGGAACTCGTTGTCGACGGCATCGACCTGCGGCTGGGCCGACCCGGTCTCGTCGACGAAGTCGACCCCGTCCAGGTCGGGACCGGCAGCCGTCGTGTCCGGAGCAGCGGGCCCCGACGCAGCCTCCTCGTCGGCGCCGCACGCGGCGGCGAGGGCAAGGACCACCACGATGACGGCGAGCAGTCGGAGACGCATCCGTCGAAGGCTACTGCCCACCCCCGCCGGCATCAGGGTGCGCCCCCGGGCCGCGGTCGGGCTCCACGAAACCGCACCCCTGAGAGACACCTGGCGTCCGTCAGCACTGCGGTTTCGTCGGGTCGCGACCACATTCATGAAATCGCACCCCTGAGAGACGCCTGGCGACCGGCAACACTGCGGTTTCGTCAGGGTTGCGCCACCGGGGTCGACGGGCGGACCCGTCGGGCCATCAGGCGGCGCAGTCGAGCGGGGGTCGGCCGGTGACGGTGGCGTAGACCGCCGCCAGGTCGCCGGCGGCCCGGACCCAGCCGTACCGGCGGGACCGCGCCGCGGCCGCGTCACCCATCCGCGCCCGCCGGAGAGGGGTGGCGAGCAGACCGTCGAGGGCCGCGGCCCAACGGTCGGGCTCGCGCCCGGCGAGGAGCAGGCCGGTGCGCCGGTGGTCGACGAGGGTGGCCAGTCCGCCCACGGCCGAGGCCACGACGGGCCGGCCGCAGGCCGCCGCCTCCAGAGCCACCAGACCGAAGGACTCCGACCGGCTCGGCACCACCACCACGTCGGCGGCTCGGTAGAGGCTGGACAGCTCATGGTGGGGGCGGGGGGCGACGATGCGGACCCGTCCGGCCAGGCCATGGCGGGCGACCAGGGACGCGACCTCGTCGAGGCAGGTCTGCCCGTCGGGGCCGCTCGGACCGCCGCACACGACCAGCGTCGCATCGCGGGTCCGCATGCGGGCCAGCGCCTCCACCGCCACATCGATGCCCTTGAGGCGTTGGATGCGCCCCACCAGCAGCAGCATCGGTCGGTCGCCCAGGTCCAGGTCAGCCGCGGCGGCGCGGGCGCCGGAGCGAGGTCCGGGGGAGAACAGGGCCCGATCCACACCGGGGGCCACCACCGCGATCCGGTCGCGGGGGACGCGGTAGTGCTCCACGAGCTGGCAGGCCTCGGCCAGGCAGCTGGCCAGGACCGCGTCGGAGCAGGCCATCACCGCAGCCTCGGCTCGGGCCCGGGCCTCGGGCTCGGGGTCGCCCGAGGCGGCCTTGACCCGGGCCAGGGTGTGGAACGTGGACACCAGTGGCCGATCGAGCCGGTGCTTGAGCCGATGACCGGCCACCCCGGAGAGCCAGTAGTTCGAGTGCAGTACGTCGGTGCCACCGTCGGCCTCGATGGCCGCCCCCACGCCGTCGGCCCACTCGTCGACGATGGCGCCCAGGTCCTCCTTGGCCAGGGAGGCGGGTCCGGCCGGCACGTGGGCCACGGTCACCCCGGGCTCGACGGCCACCCGAGCCGGGAGACCGGGGTGGTCGGTGCGGACGTACACGGTGCAGTCGTGACCGCCGTGGGCCAGACCCGCGGCCAGCTCACGGACGTAGACGTTCATCCCGCCGCTGTCACCCGTGCCCGGTTGGGCCAGAGGCGAGGTGTGCAGGCTGAGGAGGGAGACCCGGGCCACGGGCGGGTCAACCCCGGGCGGCCCTGACCGATTCCGAGGCGGCAGTTTCCTCGTCGTCGTCGGCGTCGGCCCCGTTTCCTCGGGGGAGCATGGCCTCCACGCTGGCGACGGCCGCCTCGGCGGCGTCGGCGGCGTGGGAGGCGGCTCGGAACGACTCGTAGATCTGGATGAGGGTGCGCTTCTGCTCCTCGTCGATCCACGGATCCCGTCGGATCTCCCCCACCAGATCGGCGTCCTCAGGGCGTTCCTCGAGGATGCCGGCCCGCACGTACAGGGTCTCGGAGCTGATCTCGAGGGCCCGGGCGATCTGCTGGAGGATCTCGGCCGACGGCTTGCGCAGACCCCGTTCGATCTGGCTCAGGTACGGGTTGGAGACACCGGCCATCTCCGACAGCTTGCGCAACGAGAGGTGGCCGATGTGGCGCTGCTCACGGATGAACTCGCCCAGGTCACGCCACCGCTCCTCGAGCTCGTTCATGGCGCAAGGCTAGGGGCCCCCGCCCGAGAAATCGAAACGCCAGTGAGCGCGCGTGCGCCGATCGCGAGCGGTGACCGAGCTCTCACGCCTGGCTGGCGACGAAGAGGCCGCTGGCGAAGGCCCACAGCGGAGCCAGCAGGAGCAGGGAGTCCAGCCGTCGAGCAGCGGGGGCGTGGGCGTCGGGGGCGGGGAGGACCGCGGAGCAGGCCAGCTGGCCCACCGGTGCGGTGACGGCTGCGATGGCGGCGAAGACGAGGGCCGGGGCGCCGTCGAAGGGGGGGACGCGGAGCACGAACACCACCAGCCCGGTGATGACGATGGTGACCCCCCCGACGAGAGGCCCCTCGACGCTGTTGGCTGCGCCCGATCCGATGAGGAAGTCACCAGCCTCGTAGACCGAGACGAAGAGCACCAGGACCACGGCCGCGCCGATCTCGAGGTCGCGGGTGAGCAGCACGCATGCCGACGCCAGGCCGAACGGCACCGTGCTGAGGACCGAGGATCCGGCCGCGCCGAGGACCCGCTCACGGCTCGTCGTGATCGCGGCCACGATCAGCGCGACGAGGACCACGAGGAGGATCGCCCCACCCAGGTACCCACTCCCGGCGGCACCCGAGGCACCGATGGCCGCCCCTCCGAGACCGGCGACCCACGGGTCGGCCGAGCGCCCCGCCTCCACCGACCGGGATGCAGCCTCGAGGGCGGCCCACCCGGCGGCCACGCCGAAGAGCAGCGTCAACGGGGCCCAGCCCAGGGCGAGGGCACCGATGACGGCCAGGAACCAGACCACGCCGAGGGTGACCTTGTGGCCGCTGGTGTCGTAGACGACCGCGTACCGGCGGCCGACGGGGGTCCGACGCGGCCCGGTGCGCATCACCGGGCGTTCCCGACCACCGATGGCCACCTTGCCGCTCCGAGGGACCGGCAGGGCGGGGAGACGGGTGAGCCCGTCCGAGGCGACTGCGTCGGGCCCGTCCGACGAGTGCGCCCCGGGCCGGTCGCGGGACCCGGTGGCGGTTCGGGTCGGGCGACCGGCGCCCACGGCCGGCCGACGGGACCGGGCCCGGTGACCGGCCCGCAGCCGACCGAGACGGCGGGGAGGCGACGCCGGACGAGGCGGCCGGTCGTCCGGGGCCCGCGAAGCCATCCCGGAGGGACGCGGGAACGACGGAGGTCCGGACCCGCCGGACACCGGCGGGAGGACGGCCACCTCGTCGCCGGGACCCACCACCTGGTCACCGGTGGCCGGCGAGCCGTTGCACCACACCTTGCTCTGCGCGAGGACCCGGGCGAACTGGTCGCCGTGGCGCCGGCGGGCGGCGTCGAGGACCTCGTCGACCGTCGCCCCCGGGACCTGCTCGGTGGCGGTGCCGGCGGCTTCACGGGCGGCAGCGAAGAGCCGAAGCACAGCCATGGTGGGCGCAGATGCTACCGGCGACGGGTCTGACCAGCCCCTTCTCGGTCGCCGTGACGTCCCTTGACCCTCGAAGCGCCGCGGCGCGGCAGCACTAGGTTGTGCGGCCGTGGGCGGACCAACGCGCATCCTGGTGGTCCGTCACGGCGAGTCGACGTGGAACGCGGAGGGCCGGTGGCAGGGTCAGGCCGACCCGCCACTCAGCGACCGCGGGCGCGAGCAGGCCCGGATCGCGGCCCGGGTGCTCCCCGCGGTGGACCGGGTGACCGCCTCCGACCTGCGTCGGGCCCGGGACACGGCGGAGCACCTGGCGGGGCCGGATCTCGTCGTGGCCGTGGACCGGCGCCTGCGCGAGCGCGACGCCGGAGCCTTCTCGGGCCTGCGCCGGAGCGACATCCACGAGCGTCACCCGGGGTTGCTGCCAGACGACCCGGCCCGGGCTCCGGGCACCGAGGCCGACGGGCTCATCGCCCCCCCGGGCTGGGAACCCGATGCCCTGGTGGTGGCGCGGGCCTGGGCCGCGCTCGACGGCCTGGCCGCAGCGCTGGCCGGCACGTCGGATCGGACCGGGTTGGCCGTGACCCATAGCGGGCTCATCTACGCGGTGGAGACCGCCCTGGCAGCGCCCCGGGAGCGGATCGCCAACCTGGGGGGGCGCTGGCTCATCCGGCGTCCCGAGGGGTGGACCCTCGGCCCTCGTCAGGATCTGCTCGACCCGGCGGCCGCCACCGTCACCCCCGCCGACCAGCTGTGAGGCCGACGCGGGCTGGCTCGGGACGGTGGGTCAGAGCCCGAGGTGGGCCGCGCAGGAGCGGGTGGCCGGGCCCGACTCCAGCAGATCGTCGGTGATGGGCTCACCGCAGATCTCGCAGGTGCCGTAGGTCCCGGCGTCGAGGCGCTCCAGGGCGGCCTCCACCGCAGCCAGGTCGGCGCGGACCGCGGCGAGGTCGATGGTGGGGGCATCGACCCCGGTCGGCCCGCCGGGGGGTGCCGGCGTTGGAGCGGGGGTCGGGGACGGGTCCACGCCGGCACCCTAGGAGGCCCATAGACCACCAGGGATCGACCGGGACCCGGCGGTCGCGAGGTCACCGCACGGCCGGGGCCTCGCTGCGAGCACGACGACGACGGTCACGCCGACGCGGGCGGGCCGGGCGGCGGTCGATGTCCTGAGAGGACGACCGTCGGCGGGCCAGGGCCGCGACCCCACCGCCGGCCAGGACGACGGCAGCCCCCCCGCCCACCCACACGGGTGCGACGGCCCACCCGTCCCCACCGCTCGGAGAGCCCGGCGACGACGAGGCCACGGGGGCGGCCACCTCGCGTCCATCCGCCGGCGTCGACGAGGGGGTGGGCACCTCGGGCGGCTCCCGGGTGGGGGAGGGAGCGGTCGTGGCGGGCGCGGGCGGCTGACCGGTCAGACCGTCGGGCACCGAGGGCAGGACGTCGTCGGTCACCTGATCAGCCGAGACGAGCACGAAGCCGGCGTCGAGGAGAGCCGCGGCCTCGGCGTAGCGAGCCTCGGACCGGAACACGACGGCGATCAAGGTGCGTCCTCCCCGCTCGGCGGCGGCGACGAGGTTCTGACCGGCAGCCAGGGTGGCCCCCGTCTTGAGCCCGATGGCGCCCGGGTAGGCCCCGAGGAAGAGGTTCAGGTTGCGCACCGAGTGGGGCAGCCCGTCGCCGCCGACCCACTCGTGGCGGGGGGCGGCCGAGATGGCGGCCAGCTCGGGGTCGGCGAGGTAGGCGCGTGCCGCGATCGCGAGGTCGCGGGCGCTCAGCTGGTTGCCGCCCCGGACCGAGCGTGCGTCGTCGAAGCCGGCGGGGTCGCGCACGACCGGGTCGTCCTCCATGCCCAGGGTCTCGGTCAGGTCGGCGACCGCGCCCTCGTAGCCGGCCATGCTCCCCCCGCCGGCGGCCTGGCCCAGGGCCCAGGCGGCGTCGTTGCAGGAGCAGAGCAGGGCCGCGTAGAGCAGGCCCTCGACGCCCCACCGGCTCCCCGCCTGGAGTCCCAGCCGACGAGGCTCGGCCAGGGTGGCGGTCTGGGAGATGGAGATGTCCTGGTCGAGATCCAGCTGCTGGCGCACGAGCAGGGCGGTGATGAGCTTGGTGGTGCTGGCCGGCAGCATGGGCATGCGCTCGTCGTTGGCGCTGATGACCTCACCGGTGGCGGCATCGACCACGATCGACGCCGCCGGCGGTGGGACCGGCGCCACGGTGACGATCGGGCTGTTGGGGTCAGGAGCCTCCTGGCCGGCGACGGAGGACGCGCCGCTCGCCACGACGAGGAGGAGCGCGAGGCCGACGAAGGCCGAGGACCGCCACAGCATGGGCCCATGGTGGCCGAGGCGCACCCCCGAGGCGAAGCCCAGGGAGGCTGACCAGCCCGACCGACGTCGACGCGCGGGTCGAGTGGCCGAGGTGGTGGCCGGCCTGGTAGCCCACCGGATGTCGGGGTGGGCGGTGTGGGACTGGTTCACCACGCCGAACACGTGGCTCGACGACGCGACGCCGGCGGCGATGCTCGACGCCGGGAATCTCGCTGCGGTGCGCCGGGCCGCCATCAACCTGTTCCCCGGGTGACCTCTCGGGCGGCCCCTTGTGGGCTCGCGGCCTGCCCGGTCCCCTCCCCCACCCGGATCTCCTCCACCAGCTGCGGGCCACGACCCTGGCCGCCGGGACCGTCCTGCATCGCGGGGTCACGGGGGCCCACCCGGATCCCGCCGGCCTAGTCCCCGCCACCGGCGACACCCGCTTCGCGCCACTCGCCGGGGTCGAGCACGCCGATGTGGCCACGACGCGCTTCGCCGCGTTCCTCGAGGCCGCGTTCCACGAGGCCGCTCCCCCGTCACCGCGGATCTACCAGGCGCAGCTCGCCCGCTGGGTCGAACGGGCCGTCACCCTGACCCACAGCGTCCACCTGGTGGACCTGCGCGACGTCGAGCTGGCCCGGATCGGCATCGAACGGAGCCAGCTGGTGACCACCACCGCGGCGCACTACCCCTGCACCCGGGCCTGGGCCCAGGCCCTCCGAGGCCGTACCCACGACGGTCACGTGGTCTGCGGTGCGCGGTGGGACTCCCGCCAGCGCGAGCTGCACGCCCGAGCCCTGGGCCACCGTCCCGCCCTGGCCGACCTCGTCGACGGCCACCCGGCCGAGGTCGCCGTCCTGTGGTCACCACCCTCTCCCACCCCAGTGCTCGCTGCCGCCGAAGGGGGGCTCGGAGCCCTCGACCGGGGCCCGGGGAGGCCTACATCGACGACCTCGTCGCCCTCCTGTGCACCGTCACCCACTGACCTATTAGCTCAGTGGCGGCGCGGATAGGTGGGCGTCCACAGAGCGTCGGAGCGCCGCCTCTGAGCAGCGTCGGCTGGCGCCTCGGCACCGTGCTGTCGCTGAGAGGCCTCGGGAGCCTCTCGTGTGACTTTGCACTGGTGGCGCCTATCCGCTCTGCCTCTCAGTGGCTGAGGACGCGGGAGAGGAACTCCCGGGTGCGGGCCTCGTGGGGGTCGGCCAGCACCTGGGAGGGTGGGCCCTGCTCGCAGATGACGCCGTCGTCCATGAACACGACGTGGTCGGCCACCTCCCGGGCGAAGGCCATCTCGTGGGTCACCACCAGCATGGTCATGCCCTGGCGGGCGAGGCCGCGCATGACCTCGAGCACATCGCCGACGAGCTCGGGGTCGAGGGCGCTGGTCGGCTCGTCGAACAACATGATGTCGGGGTCCATGGCCAGGGCGCGGGCGATGGCCACCCGCTGCTGCTGGCCTCCGCTGAGCTGGGCCGGGTAGGCGTCGGCCCGTTCGGCCAGGCCGACGCCGTCGAGGCACCGGCGTGCGACCTCCTCGGCCTCGGCCCCGCTCTGGCCCAGGACCTTGCGCGGGGCCAGGGTGACGTTGCCCAGGGCCGTCATGTGGGGGAAGAGGTTGAACTGCTGGAACACCATCCCCATGTGGGCCCGGGCGTCGTCGAGCTCGCAGTCCGGGTCGGTGATGTCGACACCGTCGACGATGATCTGGCCCGAGGTCGGGTCCTCCAGGCGGTTGACGCAGCGCAGCAGGGTGGACTTGCCCGATCCCGACGCCCCGATGACGCAGACGACCTGGGCCGGGGCCACATCGAGGCTGATGCCCTTGAGCACCTCGGTGGGTCCGAAGGACTTGTGGAGGTCGACGATGCGGATCTCCCCGGCCCGGCCCAGGGGGACCGGGGCGTCGGCTGCGGCGCTCACCGCGCCCTCTGCTGGCGACGCTCGAGACGGGCCACCAGCTGGGTGAAGGGGATGGTGATGAGCACGTAGACGATCCCGACCAGGATGAGCGGGGTCATGTTGAAGTTGCCCGACACCCCATCGCGACCGAACTTGGTCAGCTCCTTGCTGTCGATGGTGGTGCCCAGCACCGACAGCAGGGCCGTGTCCTTCAGCAGCAGGATCGCCTCGTTGGCCAGGGGCGGGATGATGATGCGGAAGGCCTGGGGGATGATCACGAACAGGGTGGTCTGGGTCGGGCTCATGCCCAGCGACCGGGCCGCCTCGGTCTGGCCCTTGGGCACGGCCTGGAGTCCGGCCCGGATGGTCTCGGACATGTAGGCCCCGGCCACCAGTCCCAGGGCCAGGATCCCGGCGCCGGACAGGCTGGCCACACCGGGGATCTCCAGGTCGGGGATCTTGATGTCGAGCGCGATGGGCAGGGCGAAGCCCATGACGATGATGGTGAGCAGCGCCGGCAGACCCCGGAACAGCTCGACGTAGAACCGGGCGTAGGCGCGCAGCAGCCACACCGAGGACAACCGGGCCAGGGCTGAGACCAGCCCCAGCACCAGGCCCAGGGTGAACGACAGCAGCGTGTAGAGGACGGTGTTCTTGGCCGCGACGGTGAGGACGTCGGGCAACTGCTCGCCTGCGATCTCGGCGTTGAGGAGCCGATCCGTGACCCGGCCCCAGTCGGTGAAGGCGATGAGGATCCCGACCAGCACGACCCCGACGACCCAGCCCACGACCTGGGTAACCAGTCGCCGCTGGGAAGGGGTGAGGCGGTGGCGACGGGCCCCCGAGGGCGGCGGGGCGATGGCACCACCGTCCTCCCCATCGTCGGCAGCGGCGGGGAGGGTCGGGGAGACGGGGTCGGTCACCGGCTGCTCGGTCGACTACTTGGGAGGAGCGGTGCCGAAGTACTCCTCGTAGAGGGTGTCGTACTCGCCGCCGTCGCGGACGGTCGACAACCCGTCGTTCAGGGCGGTCAGCAGCGAGTCGTTGCCCTTCTTCACCGCGAAGCCGTAGGCCTCCTCGGTGGGGTACTGCTCGACCACGTCGACGCTCTCGTCCTGGGTGGCTCGGTAGGCGTTGACCGGGAAGTCCTGGAGGATGGCCTTGACGTCGCCGGACTCGATGGCCGCGAAGAGGGCGTCAGCGCCGTCGAAGGACTTGACCTCGGCCCCGGGCGGGGTGTTGTCCTTGGCGTAGGTCTCGCCGGTGGTGCCGGACTGCACCCCGATGGTCTGGCCATCGAGGTCGTCGAGGCCGGCGATGTCGCTGTCGGTCTTCACCAGCAGGCTCTGCTCAGCGTCGAAGTACGAGTCGGTGAAGTCGACCTGCTCGGAGCGCTCGTCGGTGATGGTCACCGCCGAGGCGACCGCATCGCAGGATCCGGCCTCCAGGTTGCCGAGGATGCCGTCGAAGTCCACGTCGGAGACGGCCAGCTCGAGGTCGGAGGTCTCCGCCACCTTGCTCAGCAGGTCGATGTCGAAGCCGGTGTAGCCCGAGGGCCCGTCGCCCTCGAACTCGAAGGGCTCGTAGGGCACGTCGGAGCAGACGGTGAGGGTGCCCTCCTCGATGGTCTCGGGGGCATCACCCGTGCTCTGGCTCGAGGCGTCCTCGCCCGACGAGGCGGTGTCACCGCTGTCGTCGTCCGAGCAGGCCCCGAGAGCCAGGACGGCCACTGCGAGGGCGGCGATGGAGAGACGGAGGCGGTGCGACGTCAGCAATGTGGTGGTGTCCCGTGGTGTACGGGCTCCCGGTGGTGCCGGAGGCGGTGGGTCGAGCGTAGCGGTGAGCCTCGGACGGCGCCGACGTGACGACCCGGTCGTCCACGACGCGATCGCCACCCCACCGGACCGGTCGCGGTTTCCCGTCCCCGTCCACCGGGCAGCACGGAGACATGGCCAGTCAGCAGCCCGGTGAACCCCTCGACGACGACCGCACCAGCGGTGCGCCCTACCCGCCCGAGGCGCCCCTCGGGACCAACGCCTTCGGCACCACCCCGGCCGAGGAGGCCACCGGTGAGCCCCTCACCGAGCGAGTCGCGCGCGAGGAGCCCGAGGAGGTGCCGGTGCCCGACGCGGAACCCGAGCTGATAGCGCCCGACGAGGGCGTGCGCGCCGACTCCGAGGACGCGGAGGTCGCGGCGGCGGTGATCGACGACGAGACCTCCGAGGCCGACCGCGACCCGCTCTCGGGCGACCCCTCGACCCGGGACGTGGTCCAGGAGCGGGAGGGCGTGACCCCTGCGGAGGAGGCGGCGGTCCGGGTGGAGGACGAGCCGCCGGGCTGACCCCCGCCACGCCGAGCGCGGTCCGGAAGCGGGTGACGCCCTCGTCGGGGCGCGCCGGCGCAGGACCCGTCAGGTCAGCGCGGCCACGATGCGGGAGGCGTCGGTGCGCACGAGGGCGTCGTAGGTCTCGGCGCCGGAGCCCGCGCCGCCGAGGGACTCGGTGAAGAGGGCCACCACCTCGACCGCGCCGACCTCCTCGGCCAGGGCGTCGGAGAGGGCTTCGGGCGAGGAGACGTCGGCGAAGATGGCGGGCACGTCCTCCACCTCGATCGTGGCGGCCAGGGCCGCGAGATCCCGGGCGCTGGGCTCGGCGGCGGTGCCCGCTCCGGGGATCACGGTGCCCACCACCTCGAAGTCGAAGCGGTCGGCGAAGTAGTCGAACACCTCGTGGTTGGTCACCAGCCTCCTGTCGGCCCGGGGGATCACCGCCAGGCTGTCGTCCACCTCGGCCGCCAGGTCGGCCAGCGACGCGACCTCGGCGGCGACCCGCGAGCGGAAGGCCTCGGCGTCGAGGGCCGGGACCTCCTCGGTCAGGAAGTCTCCGATGCCCTCGGCGGCGGCGGCCATGCGGTCGGGATCGGTGAAGAAGTGGGGGTCGATGTCGCCGTCGGCGTCGGTGAGGGGCGCCACGTCGGAGATGGCCTCGTGGGTGGGCACACCGTCGGCCTCGGCGGCGTCGAGCGCGTCGACCATGCCCTCCTCGAACCCGGCACCGTTGGTGATCAGCGCATCGGCCTCGCGGAGCTCGGCGGCCTGGCGGGCCGAGAGCTGGACCTGGTGGGGATCGGCTCCTCGGGGCATGAGCACCGTGACCGCGGCGGCGTCGCCGACGATGCGCGTCACCACATCGCCGAGCAACGACGTGGTCACCACCACCGTGGGCCGCCGCGCCCCACTCGACCCCTCGGCCTCGGCGCCGGCCCCGCAGCCGGCCGCGATGACGACCAGAGCGACGGCGGACAGGAGGACGAGGGGACGGGCGGGGCGCATGGTGGGTCCGAGACGGGCGCGTGCGACCCTAACGAGACTCGTTCCCATTCCCACCCACCAGCCCGGGGGCGTCTGCGGTCCTGTTGTCCTACGCTCGGGTGCATGTCCGATGACCAGATCCCCGACGACGTGACCATCGAGATGGACCGCGACATCGTCGCCGCCACCACGACCGTCAACGCCCCGCCCGCCGAGGTGTTCGACTACATCCGACGCCCGGCCAACCACTCAGCCATCAGCGGCGACGAGACCGTCAAGGGCACGGCCGTCGGCCCGGACATCCTCTCCGACGGAGACCGCTTCGGCATGCGCATGAAGATGTACGGCGTCCCCTACAAAGTGACGTCGAAGGTGGTGGAGTTCCAGCAGGGCACCCGCCTCGCCTGGTGCCACATGGGGGGCCATCGGTGGCGCTGGGACCTCGAGGATGCCCCCGGCGGCGGCACCCGCCTGACCGAGACCTTCGACCTCTCCACCGCCAAGGTGCCGGCGATCGAGCGCCTCATGGGCTACCCGAAGAACCACCGTCCCAACGTGGCCCGGTCGGTGGCCAACGTGGCCGCCCACTTCACCGACACCTGAGAAGCCGAGAGGTCGAGAAGCCGGGACCTCAGCCCTCGGGGAGGGAAGGCGCGGGGTCGAGGTCGAAGCCTCCGAGGTGGGCGGTGTCGTTGTAGCGGCGGATGATCCAGCGCTCGTCGTGGGCCACCAGGTGCGAGATCGAGCCGTTGTCGGCACCGACGAAGGCGAACCCCCGCCCTCCCCCGGCGGCCATGCGCACCACCTCACCGATGACGCCGCCGTGGACGACGACCACGACCCGCTGGTCGGGGTGGGCGGCGACGATGTCGTCCAGCGCGGCCCGCAGGCGGACACCGAACGCCTCGGTGGCCTCCGCGCCCGGGATGGCGTCCCACCGCTGCTCGGTGAACATCCGCGCCGCGAGGGGATGGCCCTCGGCCACGTTGCGACGGAAGGCGCCTCCCTCCCACTCCCCCAGGTGGACCTCACGCAGGTCGGGCACCTCCACCGGGGTGATCCCGAGGCGGCGGGCCAGCGGCGCCGCCGTCTCGTGGGTGCGACGAAGGGACGAGACGTAGATGGCGTCGATCTGCTCGTCGGCGAGACGCTCCCCCACGCGCTCGGCCTGCTCGCGCCCCTCCGGCGCGAGGGCGGGATCGTCGTGGCCGTCGCGCTGAGGGATCTCGACGCCGGGTACCACCGGTGCCGACTCGCCGTGGCGGACGAGGAAGAGCTCGGTCGCGCCGGACGGGCGAGAGAAGCGGTGCTGGCGGTACTCCGTGGCCACGGCGGCGACCGTAGTGGTCGCCTCGCCGTCGCCACCCGTTCGTCACCCGGCGCGGGCCACTCCCCGCGCGGTCGCGGGGAGGCGGGGTCAGGCGCTCGACACCGTCACCCTCGTGGGCACCAGATCCCGCTCAGGGTGGCCGTTCGAGGGCCTTCATCCCCGGGCCACGTCGAGCAACAGCGCCCCGGTGCCGAACGTGGCCGCGGCCGAGATCGTCACCATGGTCAGGGTCCAGAAGCCGACGGGGAGCCACAGCACCTCGGCCAGCACGGCCGCATCGGAGCCATCGCCCCGCCGTGACCCCCGAGCCGCGCTCACGGCGGCCCGCAGCCCCCCGGCCGCCCACAGCACCGCGATGGTCGCAGTGACCACCACCGAGGCGGTGGCTCCGACGGCCGCTCCCGCGGCCGCCGCGACCACCAGGGCTGACCCCACCACCAGGCCCCAGGCGCTGCGGATCCAGATCACCGTCACCCCCGCGACGGCGGCCGCCACGACTTGGGCCACCACGACCTCGTACCCCGCGGCCAGGCCCCCCGCCAGGGCCAGTCCGAGCACGCTGGGCGCGGGGTGACCCCACCAGGCCACGATGGCCCGGGGCAGCCGGTGCGCGGCGCCGACCCCGGACCACTCGGTCAACCCGGAGGTGTCGAGGTGGATCCGGATGCGTCGGACCCGGCCCTCGGCTGCGATGGCGGTGAGGGCGTGGCCCAGCTCGTGGGCCAGGGTGACCCAGCCCCGGCTGAACCGCCAGGCCGGGGTCACGACCAGGGCGACACCGAGGCCGACGGCACCCGCCACCGGGCCCGTCACCGCGGTCGTGCCTGGTCCACCGGTCCCATCCTGGCCCATCGTCGCCCCGCCGGGGTTGGGGGTCGTGGAGACCTCCACCCGCGGTCGCGTCGCTCCGTCGCCCATCTGCTCCGCCTCTCAACCGCGGGCACCGTCGGCCGACAGGCGGAGGGACCGCTGCACCTGGAGACCGCCTCGTCATGGGCCCCCACGCCCCCCTCTCGATCCCGCCGGCCGGGTCTGCCGCCGCGCCGGGGGCAGCCGCCGAGGAGGACCGGTGGCTGATGCGCGGGGTGGGGGCGGCGGTCGCGGTCGGGGCTGCGGTGCTGACCACGACCGTCCTCGTCCGGATCGACATCGAGGGGTGGGACGCGGCGGAGGGGCTCACCGAAGCCCCGCTGGCAGCCATCGCCGCTGCCGCCTGCGGTCGGTCGGCCCGTCGGCACGAGGGCCGGCCACGCCGGGGCTGGGCCCTCCTCGGCCTCGGTGCGGCTCTGTGGGCCGCCACCGAGGCGATCATCGTCGTGCTCGGCGGGGCCGCGGCCGCCACATCACCGCCGTGGGCCGAGACCGGGTTCCTCCTCTCGGCCCTGTGCACCGGCGCCGGCCTCCTGCCCCTCATCGACACCCCCCTCCGGTCCCTGCCGCACCCGGAGCCGGTGACCGAGGCGCTGATGATCGCCGGCAGCCTGCTGTTCACGACCTGCGTGGTCACCTTGGCGCACATCACTGCGTCCGACCTGGGCGGATGGTCGCAGGCGGTGGTCGCGGCCCGGCCCCTGGCCCTCGTCTTCGTGGGCGCTGCGCTCGTGTTCTCGCTCAACCGCCTCCCTGTGGCCAACCGGCTGTGGATCCTGCCGCTCGCCGGAGCCGTGTCGGCCTTCGTGGTGGCCGGCAACATGACCGCCATCCTCGCGGTCGCCGGCCGCTCAGAGGGCGTCCAGGTCGACGACGCGCTGTGGGTCGCCGGTTTCGTCGCCCTCACCCTGGCCGCCACCCGAGCGGCGCGGATCGGGCCCCGGGTGGTGGAGCGTCCCGTCTCCGCCCTGGACCGGCGACTCCCCCTCGTGGCCCCCCTCGTGTCGGTGGCCGCAGTGATCGTCGGCACCGTGATCCACCAGGCCACCGGGTCCCACCTCGATGCCACGTTCATCTGGCTGGCCATCACCGTGGTCGTCCTCAGCCTGCTCCACCACCTGGCGGTCGTCGTCGAGAACCGCCGACTGTGCGACGAGGCCATCCAGACCTCGGTCATCAAGTCGCGCTTCCTGGCCAACATGAGCCACGAGATCCGAACCCCCATGAACGCGGTGATCGGCCTCACCGGGCTGCTGCTCGACAGCGACCTCGACCGCGACCAGAAGGAGCTCGCCGTCGGCGTCGCCACCTCGGCCGAGGGCCTGCTCGGCCTGGTGAACGACATCCTCGACTTCTCCAAGATCGAGGCCGAGAAGCTGGTCCTCGAGGACATCGACCTCGACGTCGAGGATCTGGTGGAGGAGGTGGCGATGATCCTGGCCGAGTCCGCCCGGCGCCGAGGCATCGAGCTGGTCGCGTACTCGCAGCCGGGTCTGGTGACCACCCGACGGGGCGACCCGCTGCGCCTGCGCCAGGTGCTGCTCAACCTGGCGGCCAACGCGGTCAAGTTCACCGACGAGGGTTCGGTGACGATCCGCGCCCTCCGCCACCCCGACGACGACTCCAACGTGGTGTTCGAGGTGGTGGACACGGGCGTCGGCATCCCCGTCGAGGAGCAGGACCGCCTGTTCGACCCCTTCTCCCAGCTGGACGAGTCGACGACCCGCACCCACGGCGGGACCGGTCTGGGCCTGGCCATCGTGGCGCGACTGGTCCGTCTCCAGGGGGGCACCATCGAGCTGGCGAGCGCAGCCGGAAGGGGCACCACCTTCCGACTGACGCTGCCCCTGCCGGCTCGGGTCCAGCCACCGGCCGAGCGAGGCCTGGCCCGCCTGGTGGGGCTGCGAGCCCTCGTGATCGACGCCAACGCGGTCACCCGGTCGGTGCTGGCCTACGCCCTGCACACCTGGGGCTTCATCGTCGAGCAGGCCGAGACGGGCGAGCAGGCGCTGCTGGGTCGCCGCGGTGCGGGGCCCGGCGATGCCTGCGCCGTCGTACTGATCGATCACCACCTGGAGGACATGACCGGTGTCCAGCTGGCCCAACTGCTCCGGGCCCAGAGCGGCACCGCCAACTCGGTCATGTTCCTGCTCACCTCATCGTCCCAGGCGGCCCGCCATGCGGCCCAGCACCCGGACTTCGAGTCGGTGCTGGTGCGGCCCCTCCGTAACACCTACCTCCTCCGTCGCCTCATGGACGCGCTCGTCACCGCGCCCCCGAACCCCGTTGCGGCTCCGGTCGCGGCGCCGACCCGACCTCCGGACACCCTGGTGGCATCGGGAACCTCGAAAGGACCCTCCTAGTGCCCCACATCCTCCTGGCCGAGGACAATCGGCTCAACCAGCTCGTCGCCGTCGGCGTGCTCCGCAACCTCGGCTGCGAGGTCGAGATCGTCCACGACGGGGCGAGGGCGGTGGAGGCCTGCCTCCGCGGTCACTTCGACGCCGTCCTGATGGACATCATGATGCCGGTCATGGACGGCTACGAGGCGACGGCTCAGATCCGCGCTGGACAGGAGGCGGCCGGAACCGAGCGCACCCCCATCATCGGTCTCAGCGCCCGGGCCATGGACGGCGACCGCGAGGTGGCGCTGGCGGCCGGTCTCGACGACTACCTCACCAAGCCCCTCCGGGAGGAGCAGCTCCGGGACTCGTTCCAGACCTGGATCCCTGCTTCGGTCGATGACGGTCTGGGGCTGCAGCCCGCGGCCGGCGAGCTCGACATCACCGTCGACCTGACCCCGCGGGGACTGATCTAGGGACCGGGGCGTCCGAGCGGCGCGCCGGAGGTCACGGCGTCGGCGCGCCGACCTCGAAGTGGCGTCGGGGGTTGTCGACGAGCATGGTGGTGATCTGGTCGTCGGAGACGCCGTGGTCGCGCAGGTAGGGCAGCACCTCATCCTCGATGTGGAGGTAGTGCCACTGGGGCAGCAGTGGCAGCAGGTCGGGATCGATCCAGTCGATGTAGCAGGCGGCGTCGTGGGACAGGACCATGGCCTCCGCGTAGCCTCGCCGGCACATCTCGACCACTGTGTCGGCCCGGGCCTCGAAGCTCGTCTCCAGGTTGACGCCGAAGCGGTCCATGCCCAGCACGAAGCCGGCCTCGGCCAGCTCGCTCAGGTGGTCGACGTCGGAGGAGTCACCGCTGTGGCCCAGGACCACCGCCGACGGGTCGACGCCCTCCTCGTCGCACAGCACCCGCTTGACCTCCAGACCGGTGTGGCTGTCGGGGTGGGTGTGGACGGTGATGGGGACGCCGGTGACGAGGTGGGTGGCGGCGACGGCTCGCATCACCCGCTCGACGCCGCCGGTCAGGCCCTTCTCGTCGATGGCGCACTTGAGGAACCCGGCCCTCACCCCCGTCGCGGCGATGCCCTCGGTGATGTCGCCGCTGAACATCGCCACCATGGGGTCGACGTCGTCGAGGCCCATCAACGCCTTCACCTCGGGGTCGCGGTGGTGGAAGAAGAAGGGGACGTCGTCGTAGGTGTAGCAGCCGGTGGCGACCACGATGTTGAGCTGGCTCACCTGCTCGGCGATCCGGGCGATGCGGGGGATGTAGCGGCCCAGACCGATGACGGTGGGGTCCACGATGGTCTGGACCCCCTGGTCGGCGAGGGCGGTCAGCCGGGTGACGGCGTCGGCCACCCGGGCGTCCTCGTCGCCCCACTCGTCGGGGTAGTTCTGCTGCACGTCGGGGGTCAGGACGAAGACGTGCTCGTGCATGTAGGTGCGGCCCAGCTCGGCCGTGTCGATCGGACCGAGGACGGTGGAGACGGTGGCCATGGGGGGTCCTCCTGCGTGCGGGTCCGGGCGAGGATCGCGGGGCCCGACCCTATCGACGCGGCGGGGAGCGCACCGGCGGAGCCTCAGGATCTGCGCGGATAGGACCGGGTCGGGCCGGAAGCTTCTCCTCGGCTGCGCCGAGGTGTGGGCCCGTGCTTGCTGGGTCGCCTCGCCTATCGGCTCGTCTCCTCAGACGCCGTCGGTCGCCCGGTCCAGCAGGGCCAGCACCTCGTCGTCGGTGGTCTGGTCGAAGCGGTCGTACCACTGGCCCACGGCCCGGAAGCGGTGGGGGACGCGGAGGCACACGACCTCGTCGGCCGAGGCCGCGAGACGGTCGACGGCATGGGCGGCGCCGACGGGGACGGCGAGCACGATCCGCTCGGCGCCGAGGGCCCGCAGGCCGCTCACCGCCGCCTCGGCGGTGACCCCGGTGGCCAGACCGTCATCGACGAGGACGACGTCGGCCGCGGTGAGGTCGGGCAGGCCCCGCCCGCCCCTGTAGGTGGCGACGCGCCGATCGACCTCGGTCCGCTCGGCCGCAGTGGTCCGGGCCAGCTGGTCGGCGGTCACCCCCAGGGCGCGCACCGCGGCGGCGTCGACCACCTCGCCGCCGCCCTCGGCCACCGCCCCGATGCCGAGCTCGGGCTGACCGGGGGCGCCCACCTTGCGGGCCACCATGACATCCAGGCCGACCCCGAGGGCTGCGGCCACCTCGGCCCCCACCGGCACCCCGCCGCGGGGCAGGGCCAGGACGATGGGTCCCCTCCACGGCCGGCCCGCCAGCGCCGCACCCAGCTGGCGTCCGGCGTCAGTGCGGTCGCGGAACATCGGGAGCCGGGCCGAGGCTTGCGCCGGGTGCGGTGGGAGAGGCCACGACGGACCCGTTCCCCGCGCCCGCCCGGCCCACACCCCCACCGTCAGGGACACACGGACCGTCGTCGACAGGGGCAGGCGGGTACGGGAGTGTCGGACGCGCCCATCCGAGACCCCTCAGCCTTCAGACCGAGGATGGGGCGGGGACCGGGCCCCTCTGAGTGTCGGCTGCGCCCTCTCGGGACCGCTCAGCGCCCAGACCGAGGACCGCCGCAGGTTGGGCCAGCCGATCCAGAGCGCGGCCCAGGCCAGGGGTCGCGGCTTCGCCCCAGGAGAGGTGACCGGCCGGACCTGGGTGGAAGAGATCGGCGGCGAACACGCTCCGATCGCGGAAGGCCGGATCGGCGGCGGTCACATCGAGCAGGACCGCACCGGCATGGGAGGCCACCACCCTCTCGATGGCCCGGCGCGCGGTGCGGGAGCGGGCCCGCAGGACGGCCTCCAGCGGGGGAGGGACCCGGGCCACGTTGCCCATGTCACCCACGTTGGCCATGGCCACGACCGTCACCTCGTCCAGCAGGCGGCTGACCACGGCGTCGAGCTGCGCGGTCAGCTGGCGGACGGGCGTGGCATGGACGACGTCGTTGGAGCCGACCGCCACCACGACCAGGTCGGGGCGCAGGGCCAGGGCCTCGTCGACACGCCCCGCCACGTCGGCCACCCGGGAGCCGCCGACGGCGAGCGAGAGGACCTCGATGGGCCGATCGAGGTCGAGGCGGCCCAGCGCCTCGCGCAGCCAGATCTGGTCCGGGTGCTCGAGACCGGGTCCGGTGAGGCTGCTGTCGCCCAGGGCCACAAGCCGCAAGGGAGGTCCGGGACCGCGCCCGGGCACCGTTCCGGATGTGTCGATGCCGACCAGGCCGGGGAGGGGGCGGCGGACCGACCAGACCACCTCGGCGGCGACGCCGAGCGCGGCCACGGCGGTGAGCACCGGGCCCCACCGGGCCAGGCGCAGCAGACCTCGCAACGGCGGATCGGTCGGGTTGGGGGGACGGACGGCTGATCGGGACCGGGACACCGGGATCTCCAGGGGCAGGGGAGACAGGGACGTACGGGCCGGACCCACCTACCCGTCCGGACGAAGGTCAATCGCGGCCGGTCGGGACAACCTGCGCTTCCCGCCGATCTCCGGGCACCGGTAACTGATGCCCCCTTGCGATGGCCGCCCGCGGTGAGCCTGGGCATCGCGGGCCCGATCTCCGGGCACCGTCTGACCGTCGATCTAGAGCCGGCGTCGGACCCTCGTGGACCACATCACCAGGAGACCTCGTCACAGCCTCGGTGGTCGGCCGGCTCGACCTGAAGGGTGGCGTGGGCGATGTCGTAGGTGTCCTGGAGCAGGGTCCGGGCCCGATCGAGCACCCCGTGGGTGTTGGCCACGTCGTCGACCACGAGGTGGACCGAGGCGTTCTCCATCTCCGAGGTGAGGGTCCAGACGTGGAGGTCGTGGACGCCGACGACGCCGGGGAGGGCGCCCAGCTCGGCCTCCAACCCCACCAGGTCGAGCTCGGGGGGCGCGGCCTGGAGCAGGATCCGCACCGCCTGGGACCCGAGGCGCCAGGTGCGGGGCAGGATCCACAGGCCGATGGCGGCGCCGACCACCGGGTCGACCCACGTCCACTCGAAGAGCTCGAGCAGGACGGCGGCGACGATGACCCCGACCGAGCCGAGGGTGTCGGCCAGGACCTCGAGGTACGCACCCTCCACGTTCAGCGACTCCTTGGAGCCCTGGCGCAGGAGGAAGAAGGCGATCAGGTTCACGACCAGACCGAGCGACGCCACGATGAGCATCGGGAGCCCGAGGACCTCGGCCTCGCCGGTGAGGCGACGAGCGGCCTCGACCAGCACGTAGATCGCCACGCCGAACAGCAGGAGCGAGTTGACGAAGGCGGCCAGGATCTCCAGGCGGTAGAGCCCGAAGGTGTGCTGGCCCACGTCGGCGCGCCGGCTGGCCCGGCTGGCCATCTGGATGGCCGCCAAGGCCATGCCCAGGCCGACGACGTCGGTGAGCATGTGCCCGGCGTCGGACAGGAGGGCCAGAGAGTTGGTGAGCACCCCGCCCACCGCCTCGACCACGAAGAAGGCCAGGATGAGGACGAAGGAGATGGCGAGGCGCTTCTGGTGGCGGGCGCCGGCCCGCAGCGCCCCCGCCCCGTGGTCGTGGTCACCGCTCATCGTTGCCCCATCATGTCGTGGAGGAGACCAAGGACCTCGATCACCGGCACCGACGAGCGCCCGCGCCCCGCCGACCGGGAGCCCGTGGTGACACCGAACGAGGTTCATCGTGCGCCGACACCCGCGTGCCCTGACCGTCGTCGCCCGCCGTCGGCGGTGTGATGTCCCCGGGGGTACCGTCAGGCGGGCCCCGCGGGGCCGTCGAGAGGTGGTGGAGCTCCGTCGAGGTGCCGCGCATCCCGGGCCACTGGGGCTGGTAGGAAACCCCGTCTCCCCTGGTCCTGGCGTCGCTCCAGGCTTTCTTGGGAACGCGAGAGGCCCATTCTGGGAACGTCGCCTCGCCTCGGCGGTGTCCGCTGATGTCCGCTGATGTCCTGCTCTGGCGCTGACCGGGCGCGCGAGAGGCCTACAGGTAGTCGGCCCAGTGGTCGGTGAGGTGCTCACGTAGCCGGGTGCCCCATCCACCGCAGAGGGCGAGGCGCCATCGGTTGGCGTCCGCCCATTCGTCGTGGCCGCTGTGACCCTTTGGCGTAGCGGCGGCACACATGGTGGTGAGGACCTCGTGCAGGAAGGCTGGGGGGTTGGCGTACTGGCTGGTGTCGTGGTGCACGCCAGGCAGCAGCTCGACGATGGTGCGAGCCAACGCCGGGGACCGGTCGGCGGTCACCTCGGCGGGTTCACCGTGGGCTCGGACTGCGGTCGAGAAGAACCGGGTCGCAGCCTTCACATCGCGCTTGGTCGAGACGTATACGTCGATGACCTGCCCATGTTGGTCAACAGCGCGGTACACGTACCTCCATGTTCCGGCGACCTTCACGTAGGTCTCATCGACGAACCACCGGTCACCGACCGCGTGACGGCACGGCCGAGCAGCTTCCACCAGCAAAGGCGTGAACCGCTGCACCCATCGGTACAAGGTGACATGGTCGACCTCGATCCCACGCTCAGCCAGCAACTCCTCGAGGTCCCGGTAGGAGAGCCCATAGCGGAGGTACCAGCGCGCCGCCAACAGGATCACCTCGGGCGGGAACCTGAACCCGGCGAACGACCCCGGCCCGGTCTTCATCGGTGGGCAGGACCGGCGGCGCTTCGTCCCACGAGCCTCGCAGCGCGGACATGCGATGCGCGAACGCAACAGCGCCCGGTGAGCTGGGCGATCTGCTCGCGGGCGAAGTCGACGAGCTCCCGGTCGGGCATGGAGGCGCCCCGGCGGACCGCCTCGGCGTACGCCGCCGGGCCGAGGATCGAGCGGAGCTGATCGAGGCTGTCGACGAGACGGTCGGCATCGACGGGCTCGAAGGGCAACGCATGCGACGCCCCGACCGCCGACAGCGCACCGTGCAGGGTCGCGGCCGACTCGAACGCGCCCAGGTCGATGAAGGTGGCGAGCACCCGGCGCAGCGAGAGCCACTGGTTGGCCCAGTCGCCGCCCCGATACCAGGTGTCGACGACGCCGGCGAAGCCGTCGAGTGCCGCGGTCTGCTCGCCGTGTCGGGCCTGCAGCCAGTGCACCTCGGTGAGGGAGAAGGCCTCGATCCACCGGTTACCGGCTTCGGCGCCGGATCGGCTGGCACGCTCCAGATGACGGAGCGCGGTGGGTGGGTCCGTCGCCTCGAGCGCGAGACCGAGCGCGTAGTCGGCCTGTGCGTGGGCGGTGAGCGAGCCGGCCGCTTCGGCGGCCGCATTGGCCTCGCCGGCGAGCACGGCGCCGCGCACGGTGTTGCCGATGCTGGTCTCGGCGACCGACCGCATGTAGAGCGCATGGGCGATCTGGGCGCGATCGCCGGACCGACGGGCAGCCTCGGACATCCGGTCCATGGATGCCAACGCCTCGGAGGGTCGGTCCAGGTAGAACCGCGCATTGCCCAACACTCGTTCCGGCAGACCGCTGTCCGAGCAGCTGTCCGCATCCAGCGCGCCAGCGCCGGTGGTTTCGTCGCCCAGCGCACGCAGTGCGAGCTCGATGGCTGCCTCCATGTCACCGGTGACGAAGCGTCCGTAGGCGGACACGGCTCGCACGGTCGCTCCGAGCGCGTGGTCGGTCGCACCGGCCATCGCCATGGTCTCGTCGGCCCACGCCACGATCTCGTACCGGATGCGCCGGAAGGCGTGCTCTCGCAGCGAGGCGACGATGCGCAGGGCGCTGTCCACATCGCCTCGCCGTATGGCGGTGAGGTGGGCGGCTCGGAAGTTGTCCGCGTCGAGATCGAGTGCCCGTGACCAGGCGGCTTCGTCTCTGGAATCGATGCCTGCACCGCCACGCTCGGCGAGGTCGAGGAACCAGCCGAGATGCCGGTCCTGGGTGACCTCGAGGAGTCCCTTCGCTTCGAGTCGATCGCGACCGAACTCGCGCAGTGGCTCCAACATCCGGTATCGACGGAGGGTCGGATCGACCAGGACGACCATCGACTTGTCGACCAGGCTGGCCAGCGTGTCGACCGCGCGGGACGACGTCGGGGTGTCGCACACCGAGCCGACGGCAGGGAGGTCGAACCCACCGGCGAAGACCGACAGCAGCCCGAACATCTCCTGTTCGTGGGGATGCAGGAGCGCATGCGACCAGTCGACGAGGTCATGGAGCGTCCGGTGCCGCCCATCGGCGCCCCGTTGGGTCTGGTCCATCAGCCCGAGTCGCTCCTGCAGACGATCGGCCAGCGCGTCGACGCCCATCGAGCGCAGCCGGGCAGCGGCGAGCTCGAGCGCCAGCGGGAGTCCCTCCAGGCGCTGACAGATGGTCGCGACGGCGACCGCGTTCGCCTGCGTGAGTTCGAAGCCGGGCGTCGCCGCACTGGCCCTCGCCACGAAGAGCTCGACCGCGGCCGATGCCTGGAGGTCGGCAGGGTCGATCGTGGTCTCCGTCGGCAGCATCAGCGGAGCGAGCAGGGTGACGTACTCGCCGGCAAGACCGAGCGGCTCGCGGCTGGTGGCCAACACCGTGAGGCGTGGACATGCGGCCCGGAGACGGTCGACCAACGGCGCGATGGTGTCGATCAGGTGCTCGCAGTTGTCGAGGACGAGGAGTCGATCGGAGCCAGCCAGGTGCTCCTCGATGGTCGACTCGATCGTGCGGTACTGGCGCTGTTGGATGTCGAGGGAGTTGGCGATGACCTGGGCCACGGCGCCCGGATCGCGCAGCGGTGCGAACTCGACGACGGTCACGCCGTCGTCGAGTCGGTCCACGAACCGCGCCGCGGTGCGCAGTGCGAGCCGGGTCTTCCCGACACCGCCCGGACCGGTGATCGTGACCAGCGGGTGCTCGTCGACAGCTGCGGCGGTGGCGGCGACCTCTGGTGCGCGCCCGACGAAGGAGGTCGCCCCGAGGAGCTGCGGCACTCGTGGAGACCGGGCCGGGGCCCGCCGGGCGCCCGTCATCTCGGGCCGCAGCGATGGGTCGTCGGCGAGGATCTTGCCCTCGAGCTCGCGGAGGACGGGCGACGGGTCCAATCCCGCGGTGCGCCGGAGCTCCTCGCGCAGGTCGCCTCCCCGGCGGAGGGCTTCGGCCTGGCGCCCCGTTCGGTACAGGGCCAGCATCAGGAGCCGCCAGTAGTGCTCGCGGAGGGGATGGGCCCGTACGAGGGCCTCGAGCTGGCCGATCATCTCCGCGGGATCGCCGATGGCCAGCTGAGCCTCCGCCCACGCGTCGGTGGCGACCAGACGGAGCTCGTCGAGTCGCATGGCCTCGCCCCGGACCTCGTCGACATCGGCGTGGCCGGCGAACGCCGGCCCGCGCCATCCGGCGAGGGACGCGTCGAGGAGCGCGACCTTGGCCTCGGTGTCGAGCGCCGCCGATCGGCGGAGCTGCGCTTCGAAGCGGTCGGCGTCGATCTCACCTCTGCGTACGTCGAGCCGGTAGCCGCCTGCGGTTCGTTCGATGCCGAAGGACGGACCGAGCAAGGCTCGCAAGCGCGACACGTCACCATCGCCAGCCACCCGTTGGCCGTCGCGCCCGGCTTCGAGATCGTCAGCTCGCGCTCCGATCATCTCCGGTATGCCGACCACGGCTACGAGTGGGAGCTGTCAGGTGGCAACGGGTTCTTCTCGCCCTTCGCCTACGAGGGGTGACGATGCTCGCCGTCACGCCCGCCGTTCCCCACACCCGACGGATCGGCGTGGTGCTGTTCGCCGTCACCGCCGCGCGCTGGGCCTACCTGTTCTTCCTCCGGGCCCAGATGACCGGGATGGCCGGCGCAGGCGCCATGGACTCGATGAGCACCATGGACACGATGAGCGCCGCCAGGTCGGCGTTCGCCATGCCGATGACGTCGGCGTGGACCGGCCAGGACGTGGTCCTGATGTGGACCATGTGGGCGGTCATGATGGCGGCGATGATGATCCCGTCGGCGCTGCCGATGGTGCAGGCGTACGCGACGTCGGTGGGGTCCGGCGCGGCACGGTCCAGGACCGGGGTCGACGGGTCGACGCCGCTGTTCGTCGCGGGGTACCTCGCCGCCTGGAGCGGGTTCGCCGCGGTGGCGACTGTTGGCCAGTGGGGCCTCCACCACGCGACGCTGGTCGATGCGATGGGGGCGTCCACCAGTCGGTGGCTGGCGGGAGGGGTGCTGGTCGCCGCCGGCGTCTACCAGTTCACCCCGCTGAAGGAGGCGTGCCTGGGACGGTCTCGAACCCCGTTGGGGTTCCTGCTCAGCGAGTGGCGAGCAGGATCACGTGGTGCACTGGTCATGGGGATCCACCACGGCACGCTCTGCATCGGCTGCTGCTGGGCGTTGATGGCGCTGCTGTTCGTCCTCGGTGTGATGAACCTGTGGTGGATCGCGCTGGTCGCGACCGTCGTCCTGATCGAGAAGGTCACCCGGCGCGATGCGATCCCCCGCCTGGTCGGCAGCGGGCTCCTCGTCTGGGGATCACTGATCGTCGCGGGGGTGATCCAGCTCGGGCCGTCGTGAACGGCGGCTGGTCGCCGACGTGCTCGGTGACCTCCGTGCCGACCGGTGACACACTGGCGGTTGTGGCGCCGTACTGCGACACGACGTTCAACTACGTGGGTGCGGCCGACTACGTGTCGGTGCGCTCGTCGGTCACCGACGGGCGCCGGTCGACGCCTGAGGGTGCCGACAACATATCGGGCCTCGGGTGGGTCCACTGGCTGCGGTGGGATTGTCGGGTCGGCTCTCGCGGGACGCGACCAAGTGAGCGCTGACAGAGGCTGCGGTGGGGTCGATGCGCGTTGTCGTGCTCGAGGTACTCCTCAAGAAGGCGTCGCAGTTGGCGTTCGTTCCAGATGATCGTGCGGTCGAGGAGCTCGTGGCGCAGGGTGCGTACCCACCGTTCGGCGAACGCGTTGGCCTGTGGTGCCCGGGGCGGGATGCGGATGGCCGTGATCCCGGAGCCGGCGAAGACAGCATCGAAGGAGCGTGTGAACTGGCCGGCGCCGTCACGGACGAGGAACCGGAAGCCGTGATCGTCGGGCAGGCGTATCAGCAGGTTCCGCGCGGCTTGGGTGGTCCACGGACCGGTCGGGTTCGCGGTGATCCCGACCAGATGCACTCTGCGTGTGGCGACTTCGATGACGAACAGAACGTGGAACCGGCGCAGGAGCGCGGTGTCGACACAGGCGAAGTCGGTGGCGATGACCGCCTTGGCTTGGGAGCGGATGAACTCGCCCCACGAGGGTCCGGTGCGATCGGCGACGCGGGTCGATGCCTGCGGTGCGCAGCACCTTCCACACGGTGGACGCAGCGACAGCGTGACCGAGTCGGTGGACTTCGCCGTGGACCCGCCGGTAGCCCCACGTCGGGTTCTCCCGGGCCAAGCGAACGATCAGCCGCCGGAGCTCGGGATCGACGGGCGGACGACCAGTCTGGCGGGTCGGTGGTTGGGTCCAGTGGCTGGAGACGAGTTGTCGGTGTCAGGCGATCACCGTGGCCGGGCGCACGATCAACAACGCCCGGCCACGTCGCGCTCGGTCCATCACCGAGGCGAGCAGCGCCAGGACCGTCCGATCGGTCTCGCTGAACTGCGGCCGGTTGATCTGACGTTGCAGCACCAGGACCTGATGGCGCAGAGCGAGGATCTCGGCGTCACGGGCGTCAGCGCTTGCGAACAACCAGCGGCAGCGCCTCAGCAGGAGCCGAGCGAGCACGGGTAGGAGCGTCACGGAGAAGGAGGCTACGCATGGCCCGGCGGGATGGGGAACGCCCGAAAACACAGGGCGTACGAGTATTCGGCACCCTCAGGCCAAGAGACCAGCATCAGCGCGCCCCAGACCGGGCACCGAGGGCCCACCTGGCTCCAGCTGATCCAGAACAGGGCGACCACCACCCAAGCGGCGCCTACGCTCACCCACCTGGAGCCGGCACCCTCTCAGCGGCCGGGTTCTCGACCGCGAATCGCGCCGGCCCCGGGCCACTAGCTCAACTGGCAGAGCATCGGGCTTTTAACCCGCTGGTTCAGGGTTCGAGTCCCTGGTGGCCCACGATCCCGACCCGTCACCCTCCACGGACGCCGCCACCCGGTGCCGCGTCCCGGACCGTCACTCAGCTCTTGGAAGCGAGGACGTCGGCGGGGTTGATCTCCGGCGGGGAGGCGAGGAGGCGGTCGGCGTTCTCCATGAGGGCCGAGGCGATGGGACCGTCGAGGTGGGCCTGGCGCTCGGCATCACCCGGGAAGGCATCGACGATCCAGGACGTCGACTCGTCGGTGCGCAGGGCGAGCCACACCGGGGTGCCGGCCTCCTGGTTGGCCAGGTCGACGGCGTCGGCGAGGAACGAGGCCACCTCGTCCCGGGTGTCGTCCTTGGCGGTGAGCTTGGCGACGAGTGCTTTGCTGAGCATGGTGGTCCTCTCCGGCCGTCGGGCCGACTTGGGGTTCGATGCCACCGTAGGACGGTCGCGCCCACAGCACCACGTGTCCGTGGCAGTTCGCATCGCTACCTCCCCTGGCCGGGAGGCGGGTCAGGAGGGTGATGTGACCTCGAGGGGGACGCGGTGGTCGATGGCCTCGGCGGAGCGGCCGAGGCGGAGCTCGTAGCCGCCGGGGTCGACGCGCCAGCCCTTGGGGCGGACGGTGCGGCCCTCGTCGGGCGGCTGGAGAGGCAGCCGGTCGTGGACCGCGGCCCGGCCGGCGGCGCCCACGTCCCACCAGGCAAAGGCCCGATCGTCGAGGGTCAGCGCCACGGTCGTGCTCTCGCCTGGCGCCAGGTGGACCTTGGCCCAGGCCCGCAGCTCCTGGGCCGGACGGGGCACGGGGGGGCGCGCCGGCGGGGCCACGTAGAGCTGCACCACCTCGGAGCCGGCCCGGTCGCCGGTGTTGGTCACAGGGACCTCGACGGTGAGCGTCGAGCCCGGGGTGAACGTCGGGGCCGCCAGGGTGGGCTCGCCCACCGAGAAGGTCGTGTACGACAGCCCGTGGCCGAAGGGGAACCGCACCGGGAGGTGCCGGGACTGGTACCAGCGGTAGCCGACGAACACCCCCTCGCCGTAGCGGTGGACGTCGTGGTCGCCCGGGAACGAACCGTAGGAGGGGTTCTGCTCCAGGCGCACCGGGATGGTGGTCGGCAGCCGGCCGCCGGGCTCGACCTCGCCGGTGAGCACCCGGGCCAGGGCCGGGCCCATGTCCTGACCTCCGAACCAGGTCAGCACCAGAGCGGCGGGACCATCGACCCAGTCCATCGTCACCGGTGCACCGGCGTTCACCACCACCACGGTGCGGGGGTTGGCCGCAGCAACCCGTCGCACCAGCTCGTCCTGATCGCCGGGCAGGTCCATCGAGCGGCGGTCGAAGCCCTCGGACTCCCACTCGTCGTCGGTCCCGACCACCACGACGGCGACGTCGGCCGCGACCGCCGCCGCCACCGCCCGGTCGAGGGCGTCGTCGGGCAGCGTGGGCCGCGCCCCGACCCGGATGCCATAGACGCCCTCGGCGCCCTCCGAGGTGTACTCCACCACGATGTCGACGGTGCGGCCCGCCTCCAGGACGACCGACCCGGACCCCCCCTTGGAGCCGAAGCCGAGGAAGCTGGAACCCTTCGGCAGGGGGTCGGCGATGCCGTCGACCACCACCTCGCCGGCGACGATCACCCGGGCGCGACCGGCCTGCACCAGCGTGAGCTCGTGCGGTCCGGTGCGGGACGGGGTGAACGACGTGGTGGCCCGCAGGGTGAACTCGGCCGGCAGGCCATCGGGCGGCCCGAAGGACAGCATCTGGGTCGAGGGCCAGGACTCGGTGCGCACCACCTCGCCGTCGACGGACAGCTCGACCTCCACCGGACCCCGCAGCACGGGGGCCGAGCGGCTGATGTCGACCCCGGGCTCGTGCATGACCTCGACGCCGTCGCCTAGGTGGTCCCGCAGCGCGACGAGGGGGCTGGTCAGGTGGGCGGGCTCGACCTGGGCCGAGCCGCCGCCCATCACCACGGCCCGATCGGCGTTGGGACCGACCACGGCCACGGTGTCCAGGGCCTCGCGGTCGAGGGGCAGGGTGCCGTCGTTGGTGAGCAGCACCGTGCCGGCGGCGGCGGCCTCGGCCGCCAGAGCCCGGTCGGCCTCCTCGTCGGCCGCTCGGGGCTCCTCCTCACCGGTGTCGTCGAGCGCGCCGATGCGCTCGAAGACCGACAGGAGCCGGGTGACCAGGGCGTCGACGAGCGACTCCGCGACCGCGCCCGACGCCACCGCCTCGGCCAGGGCGGGGCCGTAGGCGCGGGCCGGGCCGGGCATCTCCAGGTCCACACCCGCGGCGGGCGACACGTCGGTGGCGGCGACCCCGTACCAGTCAGTGACGACGAAGCCCTCAAAGCCCCACTCGTCGCGCAGCACGCCCCCGAGCAGGTCGGCGTCCTCGGTGCACCAGATGCCGTTGAGGCGGTTGTAGGAGGTCATCACGCCCAGGCTCCCGCCCTCGCGGACGGCCAGCTCGAAGGGGACGAGGTAGACCTCGCGGCGGGTGCGCTCGTCGACCTCGGAGCTCATGGAGTAGCGCTCCGTCTCGGCCTCGTTGGCGAGGAGGTGCTTGACGGTGGTGGCCACGCCCTGGGACTGCGCACCCCGCACCAGCGCGGCGGCGGCCCGCCCCGAGAGCAGCGGGTCCTCCGAGTAGCACTCGAAGTTGCGCCCGGCGAGGGGCGACCGGTGGATGTTGACCGTCGGGGCCAGCAGCACGCGGCAGGCCTTGCGCCGCGTCTCGGTGCCGAGCAGCACCCCGACCCGCTCGACCAGCTCGGGGTCCCACGTGGCCCCCAATGCCGTCCCGCACGGCACGCACACCGCGCTGGCATCACCGTCGCCCGGCGTCCACGGACCCCGGGCTCCGTTGGGTCCGTCGGTGAGGCGGACCCGGGGCAGGCCAACCCGGGGCACGGGCAGCGTCGTCCAGAAGTCGACCCCGGCGGTGAGGGCCGTCTTCTCCTCCGTGGTGAGGGCCTCGACCATGCCGAGGACGCGGGCGGACGGGGCGGGTGCGGACACGGGACCTCCGGGCGGGACGGGGCCGCATCATCGCTCATGGGACCAACCGGGCACAGAGGACGACCGTGTCGCCCGACCAGCCGTTCTGACGCGCCACTGCGTCACCCATGACGCGCTCCCGCGTCAGAAGCGTGCGTATCCCCACGACCAGCTGTTCTGACGGGCCTCTGCGTCATCCATGACGCTCTCCCGCGTCGGAATGGCGAGGGCGCGCGCCGAGGAGGTGCGTGCCGCCCTGGAGGCGGGTGAGATCTGAACCCGCCGCGGGTCGAACCCTTGCGTCGGACTGGTTGCGTCCGAGTGTCACCATCGACGAGGTGTGGCGGGGCCTCATCCAGAGCGAGGGGACACCGGTGGGGGACGGACACCAAGACGAAGCTGCCGCCGACCCGACCCGCCGCGACGGGTGGCGATCAGAGGACACCGCTACTTCGACCATCCCGTGCACCCCGGTCTCCACCTCCGTCTGCGCCCGGCGGAGCGGCAGCGCTGGGTCGAGGTCTTCCTGACTGCTCTGGCTCCGGCGCGCCCCGGTCGAGCTCATCGACGCTGCCGACCGCGGCCTCTACCAGGCCAAGCACAGCGGTCGCGGGTGCTTCCGCCTGGCGTCGGGGGCCGACCCGTCGGGCGTGGCCTCCCCTGCTCGACCCGGTCGCTGATCGACCGGCGGGCGGGCAGCAGTCGTCGCCTGCCGAGAGCGCTCAGCAGGCCTCGACGGCCACCGTGGCCTCGGTGTCGTCGAGCAGGCGGGCCAGGGTCTCCACCGGGACGATGAGGGACTTCTCGGTGTCGATCTCGATGGCGTAGACGACGCCGACGACCTGGTCATCGTCGTTGACCACGGGCCCGCCGGAGCTGCCGGGCTCGATCGCCACGTCGGAGCGGATGACCTTGGAGAGGTTGCCCAGCCGGGGATCGACCTTGAAGTCCTCGACGGTGCCCTCGGTGACGATGAGGGCGCCGCCACCCGGGTAACCCACGGCCCGCAGCGCGTCGCCGGACTCGGGGTTGCGGGGCGCCAGCTCGGCGGTGGTCGACACCGACGAGCCCACCTCCATGGAGTCCGACAGGCGGACGACGGCCAGGTCGGCGAGCTGGCCCTGGGAGGCGACGTCGACGGTGAGGGTCTCGCCCTCGGACGTCTCGACCTCGAGTGCGTCGGCCCCCTCGACCACGTGGCGGTTGGTCACGATCGTGCTGTCGTCGATCAGGAAGCCCGAGCCGACCCCGAGGCCCTCACAGGTCTGGCTGCGGATGCGCACGGTGTAGGTGCGAGGGTCGACGAGGACGGGCTCGTCCAGCACGGAGGCGTCGACGGGGTCGTCGGAGGGCGAGGCGACGCAGCCCGCGCCCAGGACCACCAGTAGCGCGGCGACCAGGATCGCCCCGGGGAGGCGGCGGCGGTCAGATCCCGAGCTCATCGATCGAGTCCTCGAGCTCGCTCGACGCCGCCAGGGCATCGTCGCAGATGGCGTTCACGGCGCGGATGCGACGCTGGATCTCGGCCACGTCGGCCGAGGGATCGCCCACCGACGCAAGGACCTCGTTGGTCAGCTCGGTGGTCTCCTGCTGGCACCCGCGCAGCGCGGCGGTGACCTCGGGCGCCTGGGCCACGATGTCGGACAGGACGCGGTTGCGGTCGGTCTCTCCCGCCTTGGCCGCGGCCAGGTCGCGCAGGCGGGACCGGGCATCATCGACCTCGGCACTGGTGGCCTCGACACGGTCGAGGCTCTGACGCAGCCGATCGTCGGCGGCCTCGCTGCGGTCGCGCCACCTCTCGGCGCTGGCGCGGTTGGCGACACCCCATGCGGTGAGCCCGCCCAGGGCCCCGAGGACGACCAGGACGACCAGGGCCTGGCCCAGGATGCGAAGGGGACGAGGGCGACCGGACGGGACCGGTCCGGGCGCCGCGCTGGACGGAGACGACGGTGCTGATCGGGCTGACGCCCACGGTGGACCGCCGGGCCCGAGGGGCGGCGCCCCCATGGCGGGACCACCCGGGGGTGCGGGGCGGGGCGGTGGGGCGCCGGGCACGATGGGGCCGGTGGGGGCATTGGCCCCGAGAGCGGGGCGGGTCGGGTCATCCGAACCGGGCGGCCCCGATGGCTCACTCATCGTCGGCTGCGCTCGCTCACTGGTGCTCCTCCGCCTCCAGGGACGCGCTCCAGTGTGGCCGTCGGACCCCTGCCCCACACCCGCGCCCGGCCGGGAAGGGCGCCCCTCCCCGACGTCAGCGTCCCCCGATCCCTGTATCGTCAGTGGTGGGTCCCCCACTCAGCGAGCAGAGGACGTGACGTCACCACCTCTGCCCTTGGCCGCCCTGAGGTCGCACCCCCGCGCCGGCCCGGTCGCCGGCGCGGGCCCCCGCGGCCGGCGTCGCGACCGCGCACGACGCGTAGGCGACGAGGGCCAGACCAGGATCACGCCCTGCAGATGGCGTATGGGAAGGGGTGACCGATGACCGGTAGCCTCTCGCTCCTGTGAGGATCCCCGTCCCCAAAGCCCGTCTGCACCGGGCGCGGGGCCATCGCCACCTCCTCACCGGATCCGCCATGCTCGTGGTAGGGGCCGGGATCCAGGCCCTGTCGGGCGCGGTGTTCTGGCTCATCGCGGCCAAGCTCGACACCACCATCGACGTCGGCGACGCCGCCAAGCTCTTCCAGTCGGTCCTGTTCGTGACCTACCTGGCGGGCCTGGGACTGCCGATCGCCCTGGCCCGCTACGCAGCCGGTCGAGACTCCGACAGCGACGTCACCTTCACCTGGGCCGTGGTCGCCACCACCGCGGCGGGGTCCCTCATGGGCCTGGCCTACGTCGCGGCGCTGCACTCCTCGGCCACCGACGTGCTCACCGACTGGAACGTGGTCGGCGGACCGGTGCTGTTCGCGATCATGGTCGCGGGGGCAGCCCTGTCGATGATCGCCGACGTGCGCTGCATGACGGCTCGGCGCTGGAACATCGTCATGGTCCGCATCACCCTGGTCGGCCTGGCCCGGTTCCCCCTCCTGTTCCTCGCACGCGACGGCGATCACCGGGGTCTGTGGCTCTTCGTCTTCGCGACCGCCCCCATGGCCGTCTCCGGTGCGCTCACCGCCGGGCTGGCCCCGAGGCTGGCCGGCGGTCGCCTCCGCCTCTCACCCCGGCCCGCGGCGACGCAGAAGGCGGTGCGGTACTCGGCGGTCAACTACGTGTCCCAGCTCGCCTACCAGGCGCCCTACTTCGTTCTGCCGGTGATCGTGCTCACCTTCGTCAGCTCCAACAGCTACGCCAGCTTCAACGTGGCCTGGGGCATCGTGGCGGTGGCGTTCTACGTGCCCACCGCGCTGGGCCAGGCCCTCCTGGCCGAGGGCGGCCGCGACGGGGCCCACGTGCGCTCCCAGACGCGCCTGGCCATGGTCCTCGCCCTGGGTCTAATGAGCGTGGGCGCGGTGGCCACGTTCCTCGGGCGCGACGTCGTGACGACCATCTACGGACAGGACTACTCCGAGGCCGCCCGGGTGCTCCCGGCCATGGTGGCCGCGGGCATCCCGTGGGCCATCACGTCGCTGCTCCTCTCCGAGGTGCGCATCCTCCACCGCCACGCGGCGACCGTCGCCATCACCCTCGGCCTCACCGCGGCGATCGTCGTGCCCGCCCTGATCCTGGTGCCCGACGACGGCATCGACGGGGCCAGCGTGTCGTGGTTCATCGGGAACCTGGTCGCGGCGGGCATCGCACTGGTGGCCGCACGCATCAGCCGGGCGCGGGTCGCGGCGGGGGCTCCGGTCGACGACCCCTCCCTGTCGGCCCCGGCGACCGCCGCTGATGCCGCCGACGTCGGCATCACGCTGGCCGAGCACTCCGCCTGACCCCCGGTCCGGGGACCCCGAACGCGGCGCGGCGCGCTGATCGTGCCGGGGTCGCCGACCGGTGGCGGCGGCACGGGGTCCAAGGGACCGGTCGCGGGCCTCGGCGCACCGCGACTGTCGGACGGAGGCTCGTGGCGACCAGGATCACGGACGTGGTCGACGTCGAGGTGCACGACCCCCACGACCCGCGGGTCGCCCTGTTCATGGGCCTGCGCGACCACGATCTGCGTCGCCTCCGAGAGGCACCGGGTGGCGACATGGCCGGGGTGTTCGTCGCCGAGGGCCTCCTGGTCGCGTCGCGGGCCCTGGCCGCCGGCTACCGGCCCGTCTCCGTGCTCGTCGATGCCGAGCGCGACGACCCCCTCCCCCCGGACCTGGGATCCGAGGTGGTGGTCCACCGGGCCGGGCCCCGGGTGGTCCAGGCGGTGACGGGCTACCAGTCCCACCGGGGCGCGCTGGTCGCCTTCGCCCGCCGCCCCCTGGCGGACCCGGCGGCGATCCTCGCCGGCGCCCGCCGGGTGGTCGTCGGGGAGACGATCGTCAACCCGACGAACCTGGGGGTGATCCTGCGCAGCGCGGCGGCCCTCGGCTTCGATGCGATCCTCCTCGACCCGCCCTCGTGCGACCCGCTGTACCGGCGGGCCAACCGGGCCTCCATGGGTGAGGGCTTCGCCCTGGCCCACGCCCGACTCCCGGCCCTGCCGGAGGGCCTGGCCCCGCTCCGCGCCACAGGCTTCACGGTCGTGGCCCTGACCCCCACCGCTGACGCCCTGACCCTGCCCGACCTGGCGGCGCGGATCGACGCCGACGACCGCGTGGCCCTGGTGCTCGGCTCCGAAGGCCCGGGCCTCACACCCGCCACCGAGGCCGCGGCGGACCTCCGCGTCCGCATCCCGCTGGCCCCGGGGGTCGACTCCCTCAACGTCGGCGTCGCCGCCGGCATCGCCTGCTACGCCCTCGGCCGCCCCGATCCGGCCTGACCTCCGTCGGCGGGAGCCGCCCTGGTCGGCCCGGTTTGGCCCGGAAGGGTGGAACCCATTGACGGGAACCGCCCTGGTGATGGCCGCGGTCGGGTCGTTCCCGAGGGTCCGGGCGCCAGGGTTCGAACGACTGCCTACCCTGGCGCCAGCCCGCACGGACCCACCGAGTCATCCCAGGAGAGCCACCGCCGCCATGATCCTCGACCAGTTCCGCCTCGACGAGAAGGTCGCCATCGTCACCGGCGCCGGCCAGGGCATCGGCCGGGCCATCGCCCTGGCAGTGGCCGAGGCCGGGGCCGACGTGGCGGTGGCAGCCCGCACCGAGGCCGACATCGAGGAGGTGGCGGCCACCATCCGGGCGCTGGGCCGCCGCGCCGTCGCGGTGCCGACCGACGTGATGGACGACGAGGCCCTCGACCACCTGGTCGCCACCACGATGGGCGAGCTGGGCCACCTCGACCTCCTGGTCAACAACGCCGGCGGGACAGCGCCTCGAGCGGCGGTGGACACCACCCGGAGGTTCCTGGAGCAGGCCCTGTCCTTCAACGCCATCAGCCCCTTCCTGCTGTCCGTGCGCGCCGCGCAGGCCATGGTCGACTCGGTCGGCTCGGGCGCGATCCTCAACGTCTCGTCCCGGTCGAGCCAGCAGGTCGTGCCCGGGTTCACCGCCTACGGCACGGCCAAGGCGGCCCTCAACAAGATCACCACCAGCCTGGCCGTGGAGTGGGCCCCTCGGGTGCGGGTCAACGCCCTGTCGGTCGGCGCGGTGGCCACCCAAGCCCTCGACGTGGTGATCCAGGACGCGGGGATGCGCGCCACCCTGGAGGCGGGCACGCCGATGGGCCGGGCCGGTGAGCCCGCCGACATCGCCGCCGCCGCCCTCTGGCTGCTGTCCCCCGCCGCCGGCTGGGTCACCGGCAAGGTCGTCGAGGTCGACGGCGGCAACGAGACCCCCGCCCTCTCCCTTCCCATCCCCCCTCTGGAGCCCACCCCATCCCCCACCGCCAGCTGAACCCCCGCGACCCCGCCAGACCTGCCGGGACCTGCCGGCACAGGCGACGTGGCGAGCAGAGACCCGCACCAGGGGTCGACCAGAGCACACCTGCGACGCTCGGCCCGGCGCAGCCGCTGGGGTGTGGGGGCGGAGCCCCCACGAGGAGTGAGCCGGTCCAGCTTGCTCGTCGGCGAGCATGGGCGCGAGCGCCGCGAGCCCGACCAGCTCGTCGGAGTGGAGCGAGCGTCAGCGAGTGAACGACGACGAAACCTCGAAGAGCGAGTGACCCTCGAGAGCAGTCGGGGTGCCAGGCTGTCGGGATGGCCCCGGCCTCCGCTGCGTCCCCGGCCACACCGACGGTGGCGACCATGGTCCCCTCGGCGACCGACCTGGTGGTCGCCCTGGGCGCAGCGGACCGCATCGTCGGCATCAGCCACGAGTGCGACCACCCCGCGGTGGCCGGACGCCCCGTGCTCACCCGGTCGGCGCTGTCCTCGGCCCCGGCACCGGGGGCCGCCGCCCTGGACCCCGCGATCCTCGACCGCGACGTCTCCGCGGCGCGGTCCGCGGACGAGCCCCTCTACCTGACCGACGTCGACGCCCTCCACCGTCTGGCCCCCGACGTGGTGGTGGCCCAGGACGTGTGCGACGTCTGCGCCGTGACCGGGGACCAGGTGGCCTGCGAGGTGCCCCCCGGCACTGCAGTGGTGCGCCTGGGTGCGGTCGACCTCGACGGGTTGGCCACCGACCTCCGCACCGTCGGCCGGGCCCTCGGCGGCGAGGGACCGGCCCGGGCCGAGGCCGAGGTGGCCACCCTCGTGGCCGACCGGGCCGAGCTGCGCGTCGCGGTGGCGGGGCGGGACCGACCTCGGACCCTCCTGCTGGAGTGGGGCGACCCGCCCTTCGTCGCCGGGCACTGGGTCCCGCAGCTCCTCGACGCCGCCGGCGGCCAGGACGTGCTGGGAGCACCCGGTGGCCCGTCACGGCGCGTCACCTGGGACGAGGTGGCGGGCGCCGATCCCGACGTGATCGTGTTCCTGCCCTGCGGCTACCTCCTCGCCAGCGCCCTGAGGGAGGGCCGAGCCCTCGTGGCCCGGCCCGAGGTGTCCGGCCTGCGCGCCACGGCCGAGGGCCAGGTCTGGGCCACCGACGCCACCCGGCTGTTCTCCCGGTGCACGCCCGTGACCCGCCAGGGCGCCCGGGTGCTGGCCTCGATCCTCCACCCCGAGGTGGTGGGCCCCCCGGACCCGTCCGACGCGCGCCTCATCGTGGCGGCCGGTCGTCCATCGGCGGCACCGCCGTGGTGACCCCTGCTCGTCCCGAGGCGGTGCCGCCCCGCGCCACCGGTCGGGGGCCGGTCGCCGACCGTGGGCCCGGCGAGACCCAGGCCGCCGAGCCGGCGGCCCCCGACCGACCGGTGCCGAACCGTGACCATCGGGACGCGCGAGCGGGCCGGAGGCTGGCCCGACGCGTGCAGGTCTGGGTCACCCTGGCCACCGCGCTCACCAACCTGGTCGGCGCAGCCGCGGTGTTCGTGTTCATCACCTGGGTCCTGCCCGACGAGCCCGTCGACGACAGCAGCCACGTCGTCCTCGTCAACGCCGTCCTCACCTCCATCTGGGCTCCGGTCGCCGTCCTGGTGGGCACGTTCTGGGGGGTGCGGGTGCTGCGGCCCGCCCGACGGTGGCTGGTCGAGGAGCGGACCCCCACCCCCGAGGAGGAGCTGGCCGTGCTGCGCGGCCCGCTGCGCCTGTTCCGGGTGGAGATGATCCTGTGGCTCGGCTCCGCCGCGGTGTTCAGCGTGGGCAACGGCATGGCCGAACCCCGCCTCATCGCCCGCGTCGCCCTCGCCGTGGTCCTCGGCGGTCTGACCACCAGTGCCATCGCCTACCTCACCACCGAGCGCCTCATGCGGCCCATGGCGGGCCGGGCCCTGGCCGAGGGCGCCATCGACCGGCCCCGCCTGCCCGGGGTCACCGTTCGCCAGATCCTCACCTGGGGCCTCGGCACCGCGGTCCCGGTGCTGGGTCTGGTGATCACGGGCCTGTTCGCCCTCGTCGACACCGACGCCACCCGCGTGTCGCTGGCGGTCACCATGGTCGCCCTGGGCGGCACCGCCCTCCTCGTCGGGCTGTGGACCACCCTGCTGGGTTCCCGGGCCGTCGCTGACCCCGTCCGTTCTGTGCGTCGAGGGTTGGCCCGGGTGCGCGACGGCGACTTCGAGGTCGCCATCCCCGTCTACGACGGCAGCGAGGTGGGCCTGCTCCAGGACGGGTTCAACCGCATGGTCGAGGGCCTGCGCGAGCGCGAGCGCATCCGAGACCTGTTCGGCCGTCAGGTCGGTGCCGACGTCGCCCACGACGCCCTCTCCGGTGACGTCCACCTGGGCGGGGAGGTGCGCGAGGTGGCGGTCATGTTCGCCGACATCGTGGGTTCCACCCGACTGGCGACCGAGATCCCGCCGGCCGAGGTGGTCGAGGTGCTCAACGGCTTCTTCGCCGTGGTGGTGGCGACCGTCGACGACCACGGGGGCTGGATCAACAAGTTCCAGGGCGACGCCGCGCTGGCGGTGTTCGGCGCCCCCGGCGAGCGGGCCGACCCCGCGGGCTCGGCCCTGGCTGCGGCCCGCGCCTTGGCTCGGCGCCTGGAGGAGGAGGTGCCCGACTGCGAGGCCGGCATCGGCGTGGCCTTCGGCCCCGCGGTGGCGGGCAACATCGGGGCCGAGGAGCGCTTCGAGTACACGGTGATCGGCGACCCCGTCAACGCCGCCTCCCGGCTCACCGAGCTGTCCAAGGACACCCCTGGCCAGGTGCTGGCGTCGGGCGCGGCGGTGGCCGCCGCCGACGAGGCCGAGGCCCGCCGCTGGGAGAGCGCCGGCGAGGTGACCCTGCGCGGCCGCACCGAGTCCACCGCGCTCCACCGTCCCCGCTGACGCACCCGCGCCCCCCGATGAGGTCAGGGGCGGTCGGGGCGGACCTGGCGGGCGAGGGGCTTGGGGGCCACGGTGCAGTAGGCGTCGGTGACGATGTCGGCGACCTCGTCCCAGTCGGCGTCGACGTCGAGGCGCACCCCGAGCCAGCCCCGGTGGCCGACGTAGGGCGGGACGAAGAAGCGCTCGGGCTCGGTGTCGACCAGCTCGGCCTGCACCCCCGGCGGCGCCGCGCACCAGAACCCGAGGATCCCATCGCCGTGGTGGTCGTCGACGAACATGACGAAGGTCTTCTTGCCGCGCACGAACCAGGTGGGAGAGCCGTGGCTGAGCCGCTCCTCCACCTCGGGCAGCGCCACGCACGCCTCGCGCAGCCGAGCGAGGGTGGCGTCGTCAGGGTCGAACGAGCCGGGCATGGCGCCAGTCTGCCCGGTTGAACCCCAGGCCAACTTCGTACGGAAGGGCGCCACATGTGGCGAAGTCCGTCCAAGGTTGGGGACCCGCTGTGCCCGCACCCCAGCACCACCGCGTTGGCCACCACGACCGACAGCCTTGCGGACTAGGGGGGCCCCCCGAAGCGGGCGTACCGTTGGGGCCATGAGCGACGAGACCGGGACCGAGGGCGAGGCCCACCGCCTCCACGACGCCGACGGGGAGCCGACCACCGATCGGCCCTGGATCATCCGCACCTACTCGGGCCACTCCAGTCCCCGGGCGTCCAACGAGCTGTACCGAGCCAACCTGGCCGCGGGCCAGACCGGGCTGTCGATCGCCTTCGACCTGCCCACGCAATGCGGCTACGACGCCGACGACCCCATCGCCCGGCCCGAGGTCGGCAAGGTGGGCGTCCCCATCACCAGCCTCGACGACATGCACGTGCTGTTCGACGAGATCCCCATCGAGAAGATGAACACCTCGATGACGATCAACGGCACCGCCATGTGGCTGCTGGCGCTCTACGTGGCCCTGGCGCGCGAGCGCGGCGTCGACATCTCCGAGCTGACCGGCACCACCCAGAACGACCTGATCAAGGAGTACCTGGCGCGCGGGACCTACATCTTCCCGCCGGCCGAGAGCCTGCGGATCATCGCCGAGATGTACGAGTTCTGCCTGGAAGAGATCCCCAGGTGGAACGCCTCGAACATCTGCTCGTACCACCTGCAGGAGGCGGCGGCCACGCCCACCCAGGAGCTGGCCTTCGCCCTGGCCAACGCCATCAGCCTCCTCGACCTCATCAAGGAGCGGGGCCACTTCACCGACGAGCAGTTCGCCCGGGCCGTGGGTCGCATCAGCTTCTTCGTCAACGCCGGCATCCGGTTCGTCGAGGAGATGTGCAAGATGCGCGCCTTCGGTGAGCTGTGGGACGAGTACTGCCGGGAGCGCTTCGGGGTCACCGACCCCAAGTACCGTCTGGTCCGCTACGGCGTGCAGGTCATATCCCTCGGCCTCACTGAGAGCCAGCGCGAGAACAACGCCTGGCGCATCCTCATCGAGACCCTGGGTGTCACCCTCAGCCGCGACGCCCGGGCCCGGGCCGTGCAGCTCCCGGCCTGGAACGAGGCCCTGTCCCTGCCCCGCCCGTGGGACCAGCAGTGGTCGCTGCGCCTCCAGCAGATCCTCGCCTACGAGACCGACCTGCTGGAGTATCCCGACCTCTTCGAGGGCTCGGTCGTGGTCGAGTCCAAGGTGGCCGAGCTGAAGCGGGACGCCAAGGCCGAGATCGAGACGATCCTGGGCATGGGCGGGGTCATCCCCGCCATCGAGTCCGGGTACCTGAAGAGCGCCCTGGTCCGCTCCATGGGCGAGCGCATGTCCGCCATCAACAGTGGCGAGCAGGTCGTGGTGGGCGTGAACCGGTGGACGGAGGGCCTGCCCTCTCCCCTGCTGGGCGGCGAGGACGGTGGCATGTTCACCCTCGACGAGGCCGCCATCGCCGAGGCCATCGGCGACCTGGAGGAGGTGCGGTCCCGTCGCGACCAGTCGCGCGCCGATGCCGCCGTCGACGCCCTCAAGGCCGCGGCCCGCGACGGCAGCAACATGATGGAGCCCTCCGTCGAGTGCGCGCTGGCCCGGGTCACCACCGGCGAGTGGGCCGGTGCCCTGCGGGAGGTCTTCGGTGAGTACCGCCCGTCGACCGGGGTGGAGGGCCAGCGCCTGGGCCTGGCCGGCGACCGGGTCGAGGCCCTGCGCACCCGGATCCAGGCCCTGGCGGACCGTCTGGGCCACCGCCCCAAGATCCTCGTCGGCAAGCCCGGCCTCGACGGCCACTCCAACGGGGCCGAGGTCATCGCCGTGTCGGCCCGTCACGTCGGCTTCGACGTCGTGTACTCCGGCATCCGCCTCAGCCCCGCCGACATCGTCCGGTCGGCGGTGGAGGAGGGGGTCGACCTCATCGGCGCCTCGGTGCTGTCGGGCAGCCACGTGGAGCTGGCCCGCCAGATCGTCGACGGCCTGCGCGACCAGGGCGCGGCCGACATCCACGTCGTGCTGGGCGGGATCATCCCGCCGGGCGACGTGGAGAAGCTGAGCAGCCTCGGCATCGAGCGCGTCTACACCCCGTCCGACTACGAGCTCATGGACATCATGGAGTCGATCACCGATCTCATCGACGCCAACCCCGCCTCCGGCGCGGCCTGACCCCCGGGGGACGACCCGCCGGCGCCCCACCCGTTCTGCTCGCCCAGAGCGCCCGAAAGGGCCCGATCCTCGACCAGAACGGTTCTGACCGGCCCTCGTCTTCGTTCTGGTCGCCCAGAGCGCCCGAAAGGGCACAGTCCCCGACCAGAACGGTTCGCCGGAGCGGGGGTAGGGCCTACGGTCGACGGCGTGAGCGCGGATGGCATCGGGGACGACGACCTGCGGGACCTGGTCGGGCGGGCGCAGGCGCTCGACAAGGTGGCCGTCTCCAAGCTGATCAGGGTGTTCGAGGACGCCCGACCCGCCGCCGCGGCCACCCGAGCGCGGGTGCTGGAGCTGCTCGACGCCGGAGGGGAGGGCGACACCACCGCGGCGGGACCGGCGGGCCGGGACCTCACGCCCTCCACCGGAGCTGAGCGTGGCCGCCCGCCATCGAAGCCCAGGTCCGACGACGACGCCTGCACGGTCATCGGCATCACCGGGACCCCCGGGTCGGGCAAGTCGTCGCTCCTGGCGCGCCTGACCGTCGACATGCTCGGCGCCGATCCCGACCTCACCTTGGCCGTGCTGGCCATCGACCCGTCCAGCCCCCTGTCCGGCGGCGCCCTCCTGGGCGACCGGACCCGCATGCGGGCACCCGTCGACGAGAGGCGGCTGTTCTTCCGCAGCCAGGCCTCGGCCGCCGAGCTGGGCGGCCTCTCCCCGTCGAGCTTCCAGGTGTGCCGGCTGCTCACCCGCCTCTTCCGCTGCGTGATGGTCGAGACCGTCGGCATCGGCCAGAGCGAGGCCGACATCCGGCACCTGGCCGACCGCGTCTACCTCGTGCTCGCGCCCCTCGGCGGCGACGAGGTCCAGTTCCTGAAGGCGGGGATCATCGAGGTGCCCGACGCCTTCATCCTCAACAAGAGCGATGAGCCGTCGGCTCCGTCGAGCTTCCACCACCTCCAGGCCAGCCTGGGCCTGGCCCGCCCCTTCGACGAGGAACCACCCGAGATCCACCGCACCAGCGCCCGTACCGGCGCGGGCCTGGACGAGCTCGCCGCCGCTCTCTCGTCGGTGCTGGCGACCTGCACCCCCCGGTCCCACGCCCAGCGCGAGCCGCACTTCCTCGAGCGGTGGGTGGAGGACGAGTGGGGGCGCCAGGGTCGACGCCATCTGGTCGACGCCCTCGGCGGGGCCGATGCCCTGCTGGCCGAGGCCGCCGGCTTCGACGCGGCTCAGCTCGACCTCGACGCCAGCATCCGTGCCGCCCTGGCCGGATCTCCGCCGATCACCTGACCCCGAGGGCGCCGACCGAGCCGATGTCGGCTCGGGGCCGACATCTCATCGCCATGACCGATTGGTAACGGCTCCACCCATCGGCGTCTAGGATGGGTTGACCCAGTGCCGAGTCCGTCTCGCTGGTGGCGCTGCCGGTTGATCCCGGCCCCTCACCGCATGTGACCCGTCACGCCGCGCGATGCCGCGACCGATCGATCCCTGGAGGGACACGATGACCGAGAAGGCTGACTTCACCGACGAGTACCACGCCACCGATCCCCGCTCGTACTACGCCAACCTGGGCTCGCTGGCCTACCAGGTGCCCGAGCACGGGGCGGCTGTCTTCCGCCACCTGGCCGAGGTGATGGACGTCGACGACCGTCCGCCCACGATCCTCGACGTGTGCTGCTCCTACGGCATCAACGCAGCGCTGATGAACCACGACCTGTCCTTCGAGGACCTCCGTCGCCACTACACGTCGCCGGAGGTGGCCGGGTTGTCGCGGCGCGCGCTGATCGCGACGGACCGTCGCGTGCTGGCCAAGCACCGCCGCCAGGACGCCCGGCCCGTCATCGGTCTCGACATCTCCGAGGAGGCCGTGGGCTACGCCGTGGACGTGGGTCTCCTGGAGGGCGGGATCGTCGCCGATCTGGAGACCGAGCAGGCGCCCGCCTCGGTCGTCGAGACCATGGGCCGGGCCGACCTCGTCACCGTCACCGGCGGCATCGGCTACGTCAACGAGCGCACCTTCGACCAGATCGTCGGAGCCAGTGACGGGTCTCCGCCGTGGGTGGCCGCTCTCACCCTCCGCTGGATCGGCTTCGACGGGGTGGCCCGCTGCCTCGAGGACAAGGGTCTGGTCAGCGAGCGGATCGACGGCTTCGCCGTGCGCCAGCGCCGCTTCGCCGACCAGAGCGAGCGTGACCACGTGTTCTCCGCCCTCGATGAGCGGGGCCTGGAGCCCACCGAGCTGGAGGAGGACGGCTGGCACTGCGCCGAGCTGTACGTGGCCCGACCCGCCGACGCCATCGCGGACCAGTCGCTGGACGAGCTCATGGCCGGCGCCATCGTCGACGAGTAGGCCCCACCACCGTCCCGAACGCCCCGGGAATCCGACGGTGGACGAAGGGGGGCGCCGGGGCGGGCCGACCCGTTCTCACGGGGCCGACGGTGACGAGCAGGTCATCGTCGCCGCGGACCCATCGACCCGTTCTCACGGGTCCGGTGGTGAGGACGGGTCGGCGTCGCCACGGATCCACCGCCCGTCGGTGCCGGCCTGGTCGATGAAGGCGCGGAGGCCGTCCTCGTCCATCTCGCCCGACTCCCGGGCCACGACGTCGCCATCGGCGTCGATCGCGACCAGGAACGGGAAGCCGTCCTCGCTGTAGGCGGCGGCCGCGGTGGGTAGCTGGCCCGCCTCGGCCTCGGAGTCGACCATCACCGGGCCGGGCCAGTCCTCCGACGCCAGCCACTCGCCCGGTGGGAAGTTGGGCCGATCGGGACTGCTCGAGGTGGTCACGGCGGCCAGCCTCACCCCGTCCACCTCGCCGGCGGCATCGGCCAGGTCGACCAGCCGCGGCACCTCAGCCTGGCAGTGGGGGCACCAGTGGGCCAGGAAGGAGACGACCATGGGCCCGTCGGCACCCGGGTCGACGGTGACCGGATCACCGGACGGGTCGATGCCGGTGAGGGTGGGGGCGGGCTGGCCCACGGCCGGGTCCTCCCCGGTGCCGGAGTAGGGGGCCAGCGCCTCGCCCTCCACCGTGACCGGGCCGAAGGCGACATCGCCGGCGACCGCCGCGGCGGCGGCCCCGTCACCACCGGCGCTCACCTCCACGTCGTCGTCGCCGCGGGTGAGGGCGACCACGGCGACGGCCACCACCAGCACGACCACCAGGGCCCCGGCGGCCAGGACGAACACGGGCACGCGAGGCCCGTTGCGGGCGGCGTCGACGCGACTGAGGGGCCGACCGGCGGGGGGCTTGTTCTGCGACATCAGACCTCCTGGATGTGACCGGCCCGGGCCGGCTCGTCGGGACGAGATTGGGGGACGAGGCCAGCCGGAGCTCGGTCCCGGGCCAGGGTCACCATGGTGGCGACCTCGTGGGGCATCACGGGAGCCGATGAGCTAGTGGGGTGGGCCCATGGCCTGCAGGTCGCCGGCCGGGGCCGCCAGGTTCCCTGCGGGAGCGAGGGACACGACGGGGCCGGGAGCGCGCACGGGAGGAACCTACGGGCCTCCCGGTCCGAGGGGACGGCAGGCGCGTCGGCGGCAGCCGGGGTGAGACGACAGCAGCCGACGCGCGTGGGACAGCCACCGCAGCGGCGCCGGCGGCAGGGCGGTTCAGCGGGGAGAAGGAGTGACCAGTGGCGCACCTACGGGAGACCCGCGGCAGACGTCGACCACACTGGGGACGTGCCCCTCGCCTCCACCGGTCTTCCCGTGGAGGACTGCGTGCCTGGGATCCGAGCCGCGCTGGCGGGCCCGGGGGTGGCCGTGCTCCAGGCCCCACCCGGGGCGGGCAAGACGACGGTGGTCCCCCTGCGCCTGCTCGACGAGGGGTGGCTGGCAGGCCGACGGATCGTCGTCCTTGAGCCTCGGCGGGTGGCGGCCCGGGCTGCGGCCCGACGCATGGCCGCCCTGTGCGACGAGGACGTGGGCGCCACGGTTGGCTACCGCACCCGCGACGAGACCGTGGTGTCGGCGGCCACTCGGATCGAGGTGGTCACCGAGGGGATCCTCGTCCGCCGCCTCCAGCGGGACCCGTCGCTCGAGGGGACCGGGCTCGTGGTGCTCGACGAGGTCCACGAGCGCAGCATCCACTCCGACCTGGCCCTGGCCCTGCTGGTCGATGCCCGCACCGTCCTCTGCCCCGACCTGCGGGTGCTGGCGATGTCCGCCACCCTGGAGGCCGGGCGGTTGGCCGCGGTGCTGGGCTCCGACGCTCCGGCCCCCGTGGTGACCAGCGCCGGTCGGGCCCACCCGATCGAGCTGCGCTGGGAGCCACCCCGTGACCACGAACGGCTCGACGCCCACACCGCCCGGGTCGTGCGGGCTGCGGTGCACCACCACGACGGCGACGTGCTCGTCTTCCTCCCCGGGGCGGCCGACATCCGACGGGTTGCCGGAGCCCTGGGAGGCGGGACCCTGCCCGACCCGGTCGATGTGCGGCCTCTGTTCGGAGCCCTGCCGGTGGCCGAGCAGGACCGGGCCCTGGCCCCGTCACCCGGGGGGCGGCGCCGGGTGGTCCTGGCCACCGACATCGCCGAGACCAGCCTTACCGTGGCCGGGGTGCGGGTCGTCGTCGACGCCGGGCGGGCCCGGGTGCCGGCGCTCGACCCCCGCACCGGGCTCACCCGCCTCCGCACCGTGACCGCCTCGCGGGCCTCGGCCGACCAGCGGGCCGGACGGGCAGGGCGCACCGAGCCGGGCATGGCCTACCGGCTGTGGAGCGAGGCCGCCCACGCCACCCGGGCCGCCTTCGCCACCCCCGAGATCGCCCAGGTCGACCTGACCGCCCTGGCCCTCGACCTGGCCCTGTGGGGCGCCGGGCCCGACGAGCTGCGCTTCCTCGACCCGCCCCCGGCCCCGGCCCTCACCGAGGCCCGGAACCTGCTGGTCGAGCTGGGCGCCGTCGATGACGACGGACGTCCCACGCCGACCGGCCGGGCCGTGGCCGGGCTCCCCCTCCACCCCCGACTGGCCCGCATGGTGGTCGACGGCGCCCGGCAACGACAGGGTTGGGAGGCGTGCCTGCTCGCCGCCGCCCTGGAGGAGCGCGACGTGCTCCGGGGCCGACCGGGGGAGGTGCCCGTCGATGCCGCCGAGCGGCTGCGGGTGCTGGCCGACGCCGGAGCGGCACACCCCCGGGCCGACGACGGGGCGGTGCGCTCGGCCCGGCGGCGCGCCGGCCAGATCGCCCGGCGGGCCGGGGTCCGCAGGGTCGACCGCGTCGACCCCACCGCCTGCGGTCCCCTCCTGGGCCTGGCCCATCCCGACCGCCTGGCCCAGTCCCGGCCCGGCGGTCGGGTGCGGCTCCGCAACGGCACCGGAGCGGCGCTGTCGCCGACGGACCCGATGGCGGCTGAGGCCTACCTGGCGGTGGCCGAGGTGGCCACCGCCGCCCGCGGTCCAGAGAGGTCGGGGCTCCGCTCGGGCGCCGCCGACGAGGGCCAGGTCCGCATCGCGGCCGCGCTCGACGAGGCCGATGTGGTGGCCCTCGGCGGAGACGCAGTGGCGACCACCTCGGAGGTCGTCTGGGACGACGAGCGCGACGACCTGCGGGCCCGCACCGAGCGCCGTCTCGGTGCACTGGTGCTGTCGGTCCACGAGGCCCGGGTGGGACCCGGCCCGGCGACCGCCGCCGCCCTCGTCGCCCACGTCCGCGGACGGGGTCTGGAGGTGCTGGGGTGGACCGAGAAGGCCCGCCAGCTCCAGCAGCGGAGCGGCTTCGCCCGCCGGGCCCGCCCGGGCGAGGAGTGGCCCGACCTCTCCGACGACGCCCTCCTGGCCGACCTCGACAGCTGGCTGGCCCCCCGACTGGCCGGGGCCCGGGGTCGCCGGGACCTGGAGCGGGTCGACCTCCTCGACGTCCTGCGCCAGCGGCTGGGCTGGCCGTGGCTGGGGAAGGTGGACGACGTGGCGCCGCGGACGGTGGCGGTCGCCTCCGGTCGTGAGCTTCGGGTCGACTACGCCGGGGAGGCGCCGGCGGCCCACGTGCGGGTGCAGGACCTGTACGGCACCACCACCCACCCGGGCGTCGACGGGGGCCGGGTGCCACTGGTGCTGCACCTGCTGTCGCCGGCGGGGCGCGATGTGCAGATCACCGCCGACCTACCTGGGTTCTGGGCCGGGTCGTGGGCCGCGGTCCGCAGGGACATGGCTGGCCGCTACCCCAAGCACCCCTGGCCCACCGACCCCGCCACCGCGGCCCCACCCCCGGCCCGACATCGCCGCCAACCCCGTTAGCACCCTGGCACCCTCCCCCGGCGGGGGAGTGTGAGGGGGCAGAGGCTGGACGTGTCCGCCCGTAGGGCCGCTCGGGCCGGGCCGGGCTCCTCGGCTGGCGCCTCGGAGACACCCCAACCGTCCTGCCCGCTCTTGCCGCCTCCTCCGTCGGCGGCGGGCCGCTCGGGCCCGGGCCGGAGCCCCCTCACCCACGGGACGATCCGGCTTGCCGGTCGTCTCGTGCGAAGAAGGTGTCGAGCGCAGCGAGACACGATCAGCTCCTCAATCCTCCGCGAAGTAGGAGCGGGTGCCGGTGGCCTCGACGGCCTCGGCCAGCCGCTTCAGGGCATGGACGTAGGCGGCGGTGCGGATGTCGACGTCGAGCTCGGTGGCCTGGTCGAGGATCTGGTTCGTCTCGCGGGTCATGGCTTCCTCCAGGCCGTCGTTGACCTGCTCCAGTGACCAGGCCAGCCCGGTGCGGTTCTGGACCCACTCGAAGTAGCTGACGGTCACGCCGCCGGCGTTGGCCAAGATGTCGGGGAGGACGTCGATGTCCCGCTCAGCCAGGATGGCGTCGGCCCGGCTGGTGGTGGGACCGTTGGCGACCTCGACGATCAGGCCGGCCCGGATGTCGTCGGCGTTGTCGGCGGTGATCACCCCTTCGAGGGCGGCGGGGATGAGCACGTCGACGTCGAGCTCCAGGAGCTGGGCGTTGGAGATCTCGGTGGCGTCCACGGTCTCGCACACCGATCCGTCGCAGTAGACGGCCTTGAGCTCCCGGCTGTCGTTCTTCTGCTGCATGAGGCTGGGGACGTCGAAGCCGTCGTCGGACTGGATGCCGCCCTTGGAGTCGCTCACCGCCACGATGCGGTAGCCGTCGGCGTGGAGGAGGCGGGCCACGTGCTGGCCGGCGTTGCCGAAGCCCTGGACGGCGATGGTGATCTCGGCCGGGTCCCAGCCCTGGCGCTGCTCGTACTGCTTGATGGCGTAGTAGGCGCCCCGGCCGGTGGCCTGGTCGCGGCCGAGGCTGCCGCCGAGGGCGAGCGGCTTGCCGGTGATGACCGCGGGGGTGCGCTTGCGGCGGGCCTTGGAGTACTCGTCCATCATCCAGCCCATCACCATCTCATTGGTGTAGAGGTCGGGCGCGGGGATGTCGATGTCGGGACCGATGAAGTCGCCGAAGGCGGTGATGAGGCTGCGGCTCAGTCGTTCCAGCTCCAGCCGGGACAGCTCCTTGGGGTTGACGACGACGCCACCCTTGCCGCCGCCGAACGGGATGCCGACCACGGCGCACTTGAGTGTCATCCACAGGGCGAGGGCCTTGACCTCGCTGATGCTGACGTCGGGGTGGTAGCGGATGCCGCCCTTGGCCGGGCCCCGGGTGTCGTCGTGACGGACGCGGTAGGCCTCGAAGGTCCGGAGGCTGCCATCGTCGAGGCGGACCGGCACCGCCACCTGGAGGATGGCCTTGGGGTGGCGGAGCCGCTCGGTGACCTCGGCGTTGATCTGGCCGAACTCGGCGGCTCGGTCCAGCTTCCGGATGGCGTCGACGAAGACGTCACCGTGGTCGGAGTCGTCCCGGTCGTTGGTCTCGTCGGTCATCGGAGCTCCCTCATCCGGCGGGGGCGGCCAACCCCCGCCCCCGGCCGGTGTGCTCCGGCCGGCGACAGTGTGCCCCGTCCGGCCCACCCGTGCCCCGTTTGCGCCGCACCCGCCCTGGGCCTCCTCGTACTGGTGGGGACCCGGGAGGGCAGGATCAGCCGGAGTGGCTGGGCGGTACGTCCTCGAAGCTGGTCGGCGGTGTCACCACCAGGACGACGTCGAGGGACCGCCGGTGGGTATTGCAGTCGGCGTGGGGGCGGTCGGCGTCGAAGAGGACGCCCAGGGGCCCATGAGCGTGGTCGCACCGGTGGCGGCGCTGGCGGCCTCGATCCTCCCGGTCGCGGCCGGGCTCGGTCTGGGTGAGCGTCCGGGCCTCGCCCACCCTCGCCGGCATCGGGGTCGCCCTCGTCGCGGTGGTGCTCATCACGCGCGAGGGGCCAGCGGAGGCCGTGCCCGACGCGCTCGATCCCCATCCGGCCCACGCGGGCGCGGCTCGGACCACCGTGGCGGTGGCCGGCACCGCCCTGCTGGCCGGGGCCCTGTTCGGCCTGTTCTTCGTCTGCCTCCACGGCACGGGCTCGGAGTCGGGGCTGTTCCCGCTGCTGGCGGCGCGCCTGGCCTCGGTGCCCCTGATCGCGGCCTTGACCTTGGGCCGAGGAGAGAGCGTCGCCGCGGCGCTGGGCGGTCGGGACGCAGGCGTGGCTCTGGCCAGTGGTGTGCTCGACATGACGGCCAACGTGCTGTACCTGGTGGCGTTGCGTCACGGTCTGCTGGCGGTCGTCTCAGCCACCACCGGCCTCTACCCGGCGGCCACGGTGATCCTGGCCCAGACCGTGCTCGCCGAGCGCATGCGTCGCACCCAGCTGGTCGGCCTGGCCATCGCCGGCCTGGCCGTCGCGCTGGTCGCCGCCTAGCACACGCCGCCGAGGGTCGCGGCACCGCGTCGACCTCCATCGTAGGTTGGGGCCGCTCATGGCTGCCCCCCCGACGTCGTGGCGGCCCCCGCCGCTCGTGCTCAAGGTCAGCGCCTGGGCCGCCTGCCTGCTGGTGATCGGGGCCGCGTCGTGGCTGGTGCTCCACGTCCTGAGCCTGCTGTCACTGGTGCTCTTCCCCCTCGTCGTCACCACCTTCCTGACCCGCATCCTGGCCCCGCCGTCGCAGTGGCTCCGGGCTCGGGGATGGCGGCCGGCGCCGGCGGCGGCGGCCGCGGTCCTGGGCTTCCTGCTCCTGCTAGGTGGGTCCGGCGCGGCCATCGCCCCCGCCACGATCAGCGAGTTCCGGGGCCTGGGCGATGCGCTGAGCGACGGGCTGACCGACGTCGAGGACTGGCTGGTGGAGGACAGCGGCCTCGACATCACCCGCGAGGACATCCGCACCGCCAAAGACGACGCCCGCGACCGGGCCGGTCGCATCCTGCGCGACAACGAAGACCAGCTCCTCTCCAGCGCCCGCCTCGTGCTCACCGGGCTGGCCGGCCTGGCCCTGGCCCTCTTGCTCACGTTCTTCGCCCTCAAGGACGGACCCGCGGCCGTGGAGCGCGTCCACGGCAAGGTGCCCGAGCATCGGCGTCCCGAGGTCGAGGTGGTGGCTCGGGCGGCGTGGACCGGCCTCGGGGGCTACCTGCGCGGCGCCGCGCTGCTGGGCCTGCTGGAGGCCCTGATCATCGGGGGGACCCTGGCCATCCTGGGTGACGATCTGGTCCTGCCCGTCATGCTCCTCACCTTCCTGGCCGCGTTCGTCCCCCTCCTGGGCGCCACCGCGGCCGGGATCGTGGCCGTGCTGGTGGCCCTCGCGTCAGGAGGCCTGGCCGACGCCGTGATCGTGGGCGTGGTCGCCGTCCTCGTCCAGCAGTTCGACAGCGACGTCTTGGCGCCGTGGATCTACGGCAAGGCGCTGGAGATGCACCCGGTCGTGATCCTTCTCGCCATCACCACCGGTACCGCCGCCTTCGGCGTGGTGGGCACCTTCCTCGCCGTGCCGCTCACCGCGGTGGTGCTCACCTCGATCCGCGACCTGCGGGAGCTGCAGGGCGAGGCCCCCGACCCCGGGGGGTCATCGATCGGCGCGACGACCGCGCCGCCCGCTCCGGAGGGCGAGTGACCGAGTCCCGCTGGAACCACAACGTCCAGTACTACGACGTCCTCCTGCGGGCTCTGCCCGAGGACTGCCGACGCGTGCTCGAGGTGGGCCCCGGTGATGGGCTGCTCACCCGGGCCCTCGCCGAGCGCGGGCTCCGGGTCGTGGCCGTCGACGTCGACGTGCAGAGCGTGGCCACCACCAAGGGGGAGGTGGAGGGGCTGGCCGGCGTCGAGGTCGTGGAGGGCGACGTGATGGACCCCAGCCTCGGGCTCGGCGAGTTCGACGCCGTGGTCTCGGTGGCCACCCTCCACCACCTCCCCTTGGAGGACGGGCTGCGCCGGCTGTCGGAGCTGGTCGCCCCCGGAGGGGTGTTGGGCATCGTGGGCATCGCTCGCAGCCGCTCACTGTGGGATCTGGGCCACGACGCCGTCGGCGCGGTGTGGACGCGCGTACAGCGTCGACGGCGCGGCTACTGGGAGGTCACGGCACCCATGGTCCGGCCCCAACAGAGCTACAGCCGGGTGCTGCGGGTGGCGACCCTGCTGCTCCCCGGGTGTCGCTACCGCCGGCGCGTCCTGGTCCACTACTCGCTCATCTGGACCCGCCCCGGACGACCTGGAGCTGCCACCCTGAGCCACGCTGGCGGGGACTGAGGGCGGCGGTCTCTGGGTTCATGTTGGCGTGGGGACGCGCCGAGGGGTAGGCCGACGGCCGTGACCGAGGGCCCGGGTGGCGAGAGCATGCGCACGGTGGTCGTGGCCCTGGCCGCCAACGCCGGGATCGCGCTGGCCAAGGGGGTGGCTGCGGTGCTCACCGGCTCGACGGCGATGTTCGCCGAGACCGTGCACTCCGTTGCCGACACCGGCAACGAGGCCGTCCTGCTGGTCGCCCAGCGCCGAGGCCGACAGCGGGCCGAACCGGGACGGCTGAGCCGAGCCGCGAGGCCTACTTCTGAGCCCTGCTCGCCGCCATCGGCGTGTTCGTCGTCGGCGCCGTCATCTCCATCTTCCAAGGCGTGCACGAGCTCATCCACCCCAGCCCGGTGGAGATGATCGAGCGGGAGGCGGCCATCACCTGGGTCGACGTCGTCCCCGTCGGCCGGGCGTCCTCCGACGGCCGGTCTTGACCCGGGACGGAGCCCCCCGTCGCCACCTGCTGTTCCGCGACTCCGTGGTCGGCTGGCCCCGAGCTGCCACCCTGACCCCCGGCGCGAGCGCTGAGGGTGGCCGGTTGGGCAGGGGCCCCCGGGTGTCACACCCCCGCGCCAGGATGGTCAAGTGACCCTCACCGCCACCGCCCGGGCCGAACGGGCCCAGGAGCTGCTCTCCGCCCTGGCCGGACCCGATGCTCGCCTGCGTCCCGAGCAGCTCACCGCCATCGAGGTGGCCGCCGGCGACGGGGGCCGGGCGCTGGTGGTCCAGCGCACCGGGTTCGGCAAGTCCGCCATCTACTTCATCGCCACCAAGCTGCGCCGGGAGGCCGGGGCCGGGCCCACCCTCGTCGTCTCGCCCCTGCTGGCGCTGATGCGCGACCAGGTGGCCGCGGCCGAGCGCCTCGGGGTCCGCTCCGCCACCATCAACTCCACCAACCTCGACGACTGGCAGGCCATCGAGGACCAGGTGGCCGCGGGCGAGCTGGACCTGCTCTGCATCAGCCCCGAGCGGCTCAACAACCCCGGGTTCGTGCGCCGGGTGCTGCCCCGGCTGTCGGCCGGCCTGGGCCTGCTGGTGGTCGACGAGGCCCACTGCATCAGCGACTGGGGCCACGACTTCCGCCCCGACTATCGCCGCATCGGCGACGCCATCGCCGCCCTCGCGCCCGACACGCCGGTGCTGGCCACCACCGCCACCGCCAACGAGCGGGTGTGTACCGACGTCGCCGACCAGCTGGGGGCCGACGTCACCGTGCTGCGGGGCACGCTCGACCGGGAGTCGCTTCACCTGGGCGTGGCCGCGCTGCCGTCCATGGCCCACCGCCTGGCCTGGCTGGCCCAGCACATTCCCACCGTCGAGGGCACCGGCATCGTCTACTGCCTCACCGTGGCCCAGACCGACCTGGTGGCCGCCCACCTGCAGGCCGAGGGCATCGACGCGGTGGCTTACTCGTCGGCCACCGACCCCGACGACCGCCTCCGCCTCGAGGACGACTTCAAGGCCAACCGGGTGAAGGCGCTCGTCGCCACCTCGGCCCTGGGCATGGGGGTCGACAAGCCCGATGTCACCTTCGTGCACCACCTGGGGGCCCCGCCCTCGCCCATCGCCTACTACCAGCAGGTCGGCCGGGCCGGTCGCTCGGTGCCGCGGGCCGATGCCTGGCTCCTGCCCGGCGAGGAGGACCGGGCCATCTGGTCCTGGTTCGCGTCGGTGGGCCTGCCGCCCGAGCCCCTGGCCCGTCGGGTGCTCGACGCCCTGGCCGAGGGCGGCGGCGAGCCCGTCGGCCTGACCGACCTGGAGCGCACCGTCGACCTCAAGCGGGGCCGGCTGGAGACCCTGCTCAAGATCCTCGACGTCGACGGGGCGGTGACCCGCGAGGGCCGGGGGTGGGTGCTGACCGACCGGGAGTGGATCTACGACCGGGAGCGCGTCGACCGGGTGGCGGCGGCGCGCACCACCGAGGCCGACGCCATGGTCGCCTACGCCGAGGGCCGGAGCTGCCTCATGGCCTTCCTGCGCCGCAGCCTCGACGATCCGGAGGTCGACGCCACGCCGTGTGGGCGCTGTGCGGTGTGCACCGGCGACGGCGACCCAGTCGTGCTCGACCCGGCCACGGTGCGCCGGGCGGTGGAGCACCTGCGCGGCGTCGATGTCCCCATCCCGCCCCGCAAGCAGTGGGCCCGGGGCCTGTCCGCGCCCACCGGGAACATCAAGGTCGAGTCGCGCGCCGAGGAGGGCCGGGCCCTGGCCCGGGTCGACGATGCCGGCTGGTGGCCGGTGGTGGCCCGAGCCCTGACCGCGGGCGATCCCGACGACGAGCTGATCGACGGCCTCGCCGCAGCGCTGAAGCACTGGCCGTGGGTCGCCCGCCCGACGTGGATCACCTGGGTCCCGTCGGCCCGCCACGAAGGACTGCTGGCCGCCACCGCCGAGCGCCTCGGCGCCCTCGGCAAGCTGCCGGTCCATCCGGCACTCACCCGGGTCCGGCCCGGGCCGCCGCAGTCCGACCAGCAGAACTCGGCCCACCGCCTGGGCAACGTGTGGGACACGTTCACCGTGGACGAGGGGGCCCTGCCGGAGGCGCCAGTGCGCGCCGGTCCCGTGCTCGTCCTCGACGACACCTGGGACTCGGGCTGGACCATGACCGTGGTCGCCCACCTCCTCCGGTCGGCCCGCACCGGCCCCGTCCTGCCCTTGGCGCTGGCCCGGCGCTGACCACCTCGGCCCCCTAGCGAGCCCCCCCACAGCACCTTCGCCCCAAGAGGAGACGCGATCTTTTCCTTGACTCATTCCAGTCTTGAGTCCATGCTGTGACCAGTGCCTCCTCCTCCCTCCGACCCGAGCGACGTTCTCCGCGACGCCGGTCTGCGGGTCACCGCTGCTCGGTTGGCCACCCTGCGGGCTCTGGCCGAGTCCCCTCACACCGCCGTCGACGCCATCGCGGCATCGGTGCGCGACGACCTCGGCACCGTCTCCACCCAGGCCGTGTACGACGTCCTGCGGGCCCTCAGCAGTGCGGGCCTGGTGCGGCGCATCGAACCCGCCGGCAGCGCCGCGCTCTACGAGACCCGCACCGGCGACAACCACCACCACCTCGTCTGTCGCAGCTGTGGTGCCGTGGCCGACGTCGACTGCGCCGTCGGCGAGATCCCCTGCCTCGAGCCATCCCAGACCCAGGGCTACGAGGTGGACGAGGCCGAGGTCGTCTACTGGGGCATCTGTGCCCAGTGCCGATCCACGTCGCCGCCCGATCCTGACCTGACCCCCCCAACCCCCAACCCCCGGAGCACACCATGACCGACACCAAGCCCACGACCACCGACGCCGGCATCCCGGTCGAGAGCGACGAGCACAGCCTCACCGTCGGTCCGGGTGGGCCTCTCTTGCTCCAGGACCACTACCTGATCGAGCAGATGGCCCAGTTCAACCGTGAGCGCATCGCCGAGCGCCAACCGCACGCCAAGGGCGGGGGCGCCTTCGGCCACTTCGAGGTGACCAACGACGTCAGCCAGTACACCAAGGCGGCCGTGTTCCAGCCCGGTACCAAGACCGACACCCTCATCCGGTTCTCCACCGTGGCCGGTGAGCGGGGCAGCCCCGACACCTGGCGCGACCCCCGTGGCTTCTCGCTGAAGATGTACACGACCGAGGGCAACTACGACATG
>JBBSMQ010000009.1:0-136547 GCA_038233075.1 Acidimicrobiales bacterium | reverse complement strand
GGCATCGCCCTCCGGCACCCCGGCCTCGCCGGATAGAACGGTAAGCTGGCCGCCGGAGTCGAGATCCGCCGTCTCCCCGCCGCCCCCCCCCCCCCCCCCGCCCCCCCCCCTTCGCCGCTGCGGCCCCCCCCGCCCCCCCCCCCCGACCCCGCCCCCGCCCCCGACGACGACGACCGGCACCCGGGGGGCCGAGCGACCGAGGAGCACGGCAGGGGCGATGACCTGGTTGCCGACGAGCGCCGGGAGACCAGGTCGACCGGGGCCAGACGCTCGTCCCTCCACGAGGTGATCGATCTCTCCGATGCCGCCGAGGCCGACGCGGCGCTCGATGCCGCCGCCACCACCGCCGCGGCGGGCCCGGCGGAGCTCGAGGCCGCCGACGACTTCGACGACGCCGCCGAGGCCGACGACTCCGACGAGGGAAGCCTCGACCCGGAGCCGGCCACGCCGGCGTTCTGGCAGGAGCTGGGTCGTCGTCTCCAGGCCGAGCGCGACGCCGTGGCCGCCGCGCCCCCGCCCTCCCTCCCCGATCCCGAGGGGCCCTCGCCCGCGCTCACCCCAGCCCAGGTGCCGCCCGGGGGCGTGCCGACACGGACCCCGCGCCGGGTCCGTCGCCGCCGGTCCGATGTCGTCGAGGAGGCGGGCCGTTCGCGAGCGGTCCGCAGCTGGCCCGGGCTCCTGGTCCGGGCCGCGGCGATCCTGGTCGTGGCCGCCGTCCTCGGCCTCGTCGTGTACGCCCTCTACAACGCCGCATCACGAGCCCGCTCACCGGTCCGGGGCAACAGCACCGCGGACCTGGGTCAGCAGAGCATGGGGGTCCTGGCCGACGCGGGGACGTGGTCGGCGACGATCGAGCGCAGCGCCGTGGGCGACGCCGGGGAGCCCACCGAGGCCACACTCACCATCCAGGCCGCCGAGGACGGCTCGTTCCGGTTCACCGACGCCTCGATCAGCCGCCTCACCACCTACGACGCCCGCTTCGGGGTGGTGCGCGACACCCTTGCCGGGTTCCCACCCCGCAACGACGAGGGGGTGGCACCGGGCGGACCTGACCCCTCCCCTCCCCGAGCGGACCTGCCTCTTGACGACCTGGCGACGGCGGCGCGGGTGCTGTCGACCCAGGACGACGTCGAGCCCGAGCAACTCGAGATCAACGGTCGGACGTTGTGGGAGCTCACCGGTCCGCTCGATGATGCCACCGAGCTCACCTACCTCGTGGACACCGAGACCCTGCTCCCCACCCGGATCACGTGGACCCGCGACGGGGCCACCATCCGCGAGCTGCGCTTCGGCGACGTGGCCCTCGGCGGTGGCGCCGACTTCACCCAGGACATCCCGCCCGATGTGGCGCCCACCGTGCTGGGGTTCCAGCCCGTGCAGCTGGGCGAGGTCCAGGGTCGGATCGGTATGGCACCGCTGACGCCTGACTTCCTCCCTGGTGAGCCCGACGGCTTCGAGTTCACCGGCGCCTACGTGGACGAGGCGGCCATGATCGCCTCGCTGCGCTACGCCGACGGGCCCCAGCAGATGATCATCACCGTCCGGCCCTCACCGGTGCCGCCCGGCCAGACCTGGCCCGACCCCTTCGATCGCAGCGGCCAGTCGGTCACCCCCGAGGAGGTCATGCTCACCTCGGGTGCCTTCCGCGACGTCCCCGCGCTGATGGTCAGCCAGGGGACGGCGCTGCCGTCGCTCTGGGGCACCGACGGAGAGCGCGCCTTCACCGTCGCCGGCGACCTCTCCCCCGACGATCTGCAGCGGGTCGCGGCCTCCCTGGGCTGAGCGAGATCCGACGCCACCGCGTCGACAAATTTCACGCTTCGTGATATCTCAACCCCGTAGGGCGTTTGCCGACGGGGGTGGGCGATGGACTTCTCCCGGGCCGACGTCGCCCACCTCCTGCGCCGGGCCGGCTTCGGCGGCACCCGCGCCGAGGTCGATGCCCTGGCGGCCCAGCCCAGCTGGGCCGCCGTCGTGGACCGGGTGCTCGACACCTCGGCCTCGCCCCCCGACCGCATCCCGATCGCGGTGGAGGACAGGGACGACCCGTGGTACCTGCCCTGGGTGGCGGGCGCGCAGCACTGGACCGACCGGATGGCGACCTCCCCCACGCCGCTGGTCGAGAAGATGGCGCTGTTCTGGCACGGCCTGTTCACCAGCAGCACCGACAAGGTGTACCTGCGGATCGTGTTCAAGCAGGTGCGGACCTACCGGCGCCTCGCCCTGGGCGACTTCCACGAGCTGGCCCAGGCCATGGCCGTCGAACCGGCCATGCTCATCTACCTCGACAACGAGACCAACGAGGCCGGCAACCCCAACGAGAACTTCGCGCGTGAGCTCATGGAGCTGTTCCTGCTGGGCCAGGGCCACTACGAGGAGGGTGACGTGGCCGCCATGGCCCGGGCCTGGACCGGCCACGGCCTCGACCGGTCGACCGAGACCTACTCCTTCTCTCCCGAGCGCCACGATCGCAGCACCAAGACCATCTTCGGCATCACCCGGTCCTGGGACGGCCCCGACACCATCACCGAGATGGTCCGCGGCTCCCAGCAGCAGGCGTGCGCCAAGTTCATCGCGGCCAAGCTGTGGGCCTTCCTGGCCGGCCCGCCGCCCGCCCCCGCCACCCTCGACGCGCTGGCCGGGGCCTTCGCCGCCTCCGGCATGGAGATCCGAGCCCTGGTCCGGGCCCTGTTCCTCCACCCCGACTTCCGGGCTCCGGCCACCCGCACCGGCCTGGTCCGCGGCCCGGCCGAGTGGGTCGCGGCGACCATGAAGGCGCTCGACCTGCCCGCCGCCGTCGTCCACCCGGAGTGGTTCCTCGAGCGCAGCGGCCAGCGTCTCTACAACCCGCCCAACGTGGGCGGATGGCGGGACAACGAGGGCTGGGTCTCGACCTCGACCGCTTGGGGGCGGGCGGCCTTCGCCGGCTACGTCCGCTGGAAGGCGGCGAACGCCGGGGTCTTCGCCGGCTACGGCGACCTGGCCCCGGCCGAGGCGGTGGCCCGGGCCCTCGACCGCTTCGGCATCGACGATCCGTCGCCGGTGACCCGCACCGCCCACGAGCGCTTCGTCGCCGGCGAGCAGGCCGCCCGCCGTCGGTGGACCGTCCAGCCCGGCCTGGTGGCGCTCACCATGCTCTCCCCCGACTTCCAGACGGCCTGAGGCAGACGAATGGACGACCTCGAGTACGAACAGATCCAGGCCCGCCTGAGCACGCCCGCAGCGGCCCTGCCCGGTCAGGTCCACCGGCGAGCGTTCCTCAAGGGTGCCCTGGCCGCCGGCGCCGGGGCCGCCCTCCTTCCCTCGTGGGCCGACCAGCTGGCCGCCGCGGCCACCCCCCTCGGCGCCCAGGAGGGGGTGCTGGTGGTGCTCCAGCTGGGCGGCGGGAACGACGGCCTCAGCATGGTCGTCCCCACCTCGTCACACCGTGACCACGGCCGCTACCGCGACGCCCGCCGGAACCTGGCCGTGACCGGGGCCCTGACGCTGGACCAGGGACTGGGCCTGCATCCCCGCCTCCCCCGCCTCAAGGCCCGTTGGGACGCGGGCCAGGTGGCGATCGTCCAGGGCGTGGGCCAGACCCGCAGCGACCTCAGCCACTTCACCTCCATCGCCTCCTGGATGGCCGGGTCCACCGCTCCCCCCACGACGGGGTGGCTGGGGCGCTGGCTCGACGGCGTGCCCGAGTCGGCCGAGGGGCTGCGGGCGGTGCAGGTGGGTAGCTCGGTCCCCCTCCACCTGACCGGCACCCGGGCCGCGGTGACCGCCCTGGACACGGACCCGAACCTCTTCGGATCCGATCGCAGCGAGCCCTGGATGGCACCGGTCTACGACGGCGTGACGGCGATGGGGGCGGGGACCACGGGTCGGGGCCGACTCTCGGACCTGGTGGCCGACACATCGGCCTCGGCCATCGGCCTGGCCCAGCGCATGGCGCCGGTGTACCGGCCAGACCTCCCCCGCGAGGAGCTGGTCGCGAACCTGACCCTCGCCGCTCGCGTCATCAACGCCGACCTGGGCGTGCGGGTGGTGTCGTGTGCCCACGGCAGCTACGACCTCCACGACGGCATGGGCTACGGCTACCCGGCCCTCATGGACGAGCTCGACGCCGCCCTCGAAGCCTTCTTCGCCACCCTGGCACCCCGCTTCCGCGACCGCGTCGCGCTCATGACCTTCTCGGAGTTCGGGCGCACCGTCGGCGCCAACGGGTCGGGCGGCACCGACCACGGAACGGCCGCCCCGCAGCTGGTGATCGGGTCCCAAGTGCGCGGGGGGCTCTACGGGGCCCAGCCCCGGCTCGACGACCTCGACCGACGGCGCGACCTCAAGGTCGAGGTCGACCTGCGCTCCTACTACGCCTCGATCGTCGACGGGTGGCTGGCCGGAGGCAGCTCGGCGGTGCTGGGGGCGGCCTATCCCGACCTGGGTCTGTTCCGCCGCACCCCCGGGGGCGCGTCCACCCCTCCGGCTCCCGTCGACGACGCCTGGCGGCCCTTCCCCGACCCCGCCACCCTGATCCGCCAGCAGTACCTCGACTTCCTCGGTCGCCCTGCGGACCAGGCCGGGGTGGACTTCTGGGTCCGGCGCCTCAGCGGGGGACGGCCCGTCTCCTGGGTGGTCAACGCCTTCCTCAACTCCGCCGAGTTCGGCGCCGTGGTCGCCCCCGCCGCCCGGCTGGCCCTCGCCTGCCTGGGCGACCCCTACCACGACGCCGAGATCGTCGACTGGGCCGCCCGGTTGCGGAGCCGGGAGCCGCTGGTTTCGGTCGCGGCCGTGGCCACCGCCCACCCCGGCTTCGCGGCCCGGTACGGCTCCTTGGCCGACCGGGCCTTCGTCGACCGGGCCCACCGTGACGCCACCGGACAGCCGGCCTCGGGGTCCTGGGCGGCGGACTGGGCCGACCGCCTGGGCTCGGGGTCGGCCCGGCGCAGCGACGTCATGGCCGCCATCGCGGAGCTGCCTCCGACAGTTGACCACCTGCGCGTCCAGGTCGAGGTGACGATGACCTACGCGGGGCTGCTGCGGCGGGCGCCGGACGCGAGCGGTTACGCCTTCTGGGTCGCCAAGGGCGACTCCGGAGCATCCATCCAGCGCCTGGTCGCCCTGTTCTTCGCCTCCAGCGAGTACCGGAAGCGCTTCGCCTGATCCAAACCCGGCCAGAGATGGCGACCGGGCCCCGAGAGGGACGGCGACGACCCTGGGCTCGTCCCGAGCCGCACCGGCGCATCACGCGATCCGGCCCCTACTGTCAGGGCTGTGCGCCCCACGTTGACGGTCTCCCTGCCGTCGTTCGGCCCCTGGGCCGACGGTGACTGGTCGCGGTTGCTCGCCCTGGGCCGTGAGGCCGATGCCGCCGGCGTCGACCGGGTGGTGGTGCCCGACCACGTCGCCATCGGCCCGGGGGCCGAGGACTACCCCTGGGGGCGCTTCCCCGGCCCCCTCGACGCGCCGTGGCTCGAGCCCCTCACGGTCCTGACGGCGCTGGCCGCGACGACCATTCGCGTGCGCCTGTCGACGGGCATCCTGGTGGTGCCGTTGCGCCCCGCGGCGGTGCTGGCCAAAACGGTGGCCACCCTCGACGTCCTGTCGGGTGGTCGGGTGGATCTGGGAGTGGGCACCGGCTGGCTCCGGGACGAGTTCGATGCCGTCGGCCTGGACTTCGCGCGCCGAGGCGACCTGCTCACCGACGGCATCGCCGCCTGCCGGGCCCTGTGGGCCGGGCCCGGGGCGTCGATCGACCGGCCGACGGTGACCTTCGCCGACGTCACCTGTGCCCCTATGCCGGTGCAGGCGCGGCTGCCGGTGCTCTTCTCGGGCACCTTGCACCGGCGCAACGTCCGTCGCATCGTCGAGCTGGGCGATGGCTGGATCCCGATCATGGGCGCGTCCCTCGAGGATGTGCGTACCGGTGTGGACGTCTTGCGGGCCGGTCTGTCCGGCGCCGGGCGCGACGCCGACACCCTCATGGTCCGCGTCCCCGCGCCCGTGGTGCGGGGCGATGACGGCGCCGTCGACCTGGAGGCCACCATGGCGTCGGTGCCGACCCTGCTGGCCGTGGGCGCTACCGAGGTCCGAGCCGACATCCGCTGGGCCTGTCCCGACCTGGAGGACACCGCCGCCGGCTTCACCCGCCTGGTCGACCTGTTCGCCCATCGCACCACCTGAGAGGCCGAGCGGATGGGCGCCACCAGAGCAAGGTCGCACGAGGCGCTCCCGAGCCCTCTCAGCGACAGCACGGTGCCGAGGCGCCAGCCGAGGCTAGGAGGGGCGGCGCTCCGACGCTCTGTGGGCGCGCCCACCTATCCGCGCCGCCCCTGAGCCGAGCCAGGACCACCTCGCCCGAACCGCACCCCTGAGCGAGACCGGCGACCGGCCCCAGAGCTGGCTTGGGTGGGTCGGACCGTCAGGTGCGCTGGGGCCGGGCCGCTGGTCGGTGGCCCGGCCCCAGCGCAGCAACAGGAAGCCAGCCACCGCGAAGCCGAGGCCAGCCACCACGAACCAGAGCGACTCCGGCCGTTCCCACACCACCAGAGAGCCCCCCGCGGCTACCCCGGCCATGGCCACGGCCAGGGTGCCGAAGAAGAGCCGCATCCACGGGATGAGGGCGATGGATGCCACAGCGCCGACCACGAGTCCCGCCCCGCTCACCGCGCCGAGCAGCGCCCGCCACTCCATCCGCCCAGGCTACGTCGAACCCGGCCTGTCGCGCCCCGGTGCAGGACCGGTCGACCCTGCGGCCGCGATCGACCCCGCACGAGAGAGACTCAGGCTCGGACCCGCCTCAGGCGCCGGTGGCGGCGGCGGTGAGGGCGTCGAGACGTTCCACGGCCTCCAGGTACTCCTCGACCAGCCGTTGGACCACGGCCGCGGTCTTCTCGACCCGGTCGAGCTGGCCCACGACCTGGCCGACGGGGTTGAACATGACCGAGAGGGCCTTGTCGGCGTAGCGGTGGCTGCGGGCCACGCAGTCGCCCGAGACCATGTACTGCAGCGGCATGGGCAGCGGGTCGGGGGCGTCGGCCGCCGACCAGGCCTCGGTCCACTCCGTCTTGATCATGCGGCACGGCTTGCCGGTGAAGGACGTGCTCCTGACCGTGTCGCGGGAGGAGGCGTCGAGCAGCTGCTGCTTCTGGGCCGGCGGCAGGTCGGCCTCCTCGACGGTGAGCCAGAGCGAACCGGCCCACACCCCTTGGGCGCCGAGCGAGAGCGCGGCGGCGATCTGCCCACCGGTGCCGATGCCGCCCGCGGCGAGCAGCGGCGTGGGGGCGATGGCGGCGGCGATCTGGGGCCAGAGCACGATCGAGCCCACCTCGCCGGTGTGACCCCCTCCCTCGCCGCCCTGGCCGATGACGATGTCGACGCCGGCCTCCTTGTGCTTGAGGGCCTGGTGGGGGGAGCCGCACAGCGCGGCGACCTTGCGGTCGGCGTCGTGGATGAGCTCGATCACCTCGACCGGCGGGGTGCCGAGGGCGTTGGCGATGAGGGCCACCTTGGGGTGGGCGAGGGCCGTCTGCACCTGTGGGAGGGCGGTGGCCTCAGTCCAGCCCAGCAGCTGGAGGGAGTTCCCCTCGCCCTCGGGGAGCTCGGGCACGTCCCGGTCGGCGAGCAGCTTCTGGACGAAGTCGAGGTGCTCCTGGGGGACCATGTCGCGGAGCGTCTGGGCCAGGTGCTCGGGATCCATGTCGTCCATGCCCTCGTACTTGCCGGGGATCACGATGTCCACGCCGTAGGGGTGGTCGCCCACGTGCTCGTCGATCCAGGCCAGCTCCACCTCCAGCTGCTCGGGCGTGAAGCCCACGGCACCGAGCACGCCGAAGCCACCCGCCTTGGACACCGCGGCGACCACATCGCGGCAGTGGGTGAAGGCGAAGATCGGGAACTCGATGCCGAGCTCGTCGCAGAGGGGGGTGCGCATGGTGGGTCTCCTGGGTCAGGGGTGGTCGGGACGGCGGGGCCGGGAGGTCTGGGGCTGGTGGTCAGCAGGTCGTGCGTCGGTCGGCGGCGCCGGTCAGGACGCCGCGCAGGGCGGCCACGGCAGTGGCGTCGGACACTGCGTCGGGGTCGATGCGACGCATCATCTCCAGGCCCAGCAGGAGGCCGATCACCGCGGGGCCGACCCTCACGTCCGGTGCGGGGTCGGTCCAGGTGTTGGACACGGCGTCGACGCTGTCCCAGGCGACCTGGTAGCGGCGGGCCAGATGGCGCCGCGCTCGGTCGCTCTGGGCCGCGTAGCTCCAGAGCTCGTGCTCGAGGGCGATCCAGCGGGCATCGCCCGACGGGGGATCCGAGACCGCTCTCCACATGGCGCCGACCCACTCGTCGAGGGTGACCGCAGTGGCCTGCTCGGCCGCGATCACCGCCGTGGCGTCATCGACCCAGCCGGCGAGGAGGGCGAAGAGCAGCCCCTCCTTGGAGCCGAAGTGGTCGTAGAGAGCACCTGAGGTGCGACCTGCCGCCCCGGCGATGGCATCGACCGAGGCCCCGGCCACGCCGCGCTCCGCGAAGAGGGTCGCCCCGGCCTCGAGCAGGGCCTGGCGGGTCTGGGCTCGGCGCTCCTCCTGGGTCGGCACCCAGAAATATTGGCACCGCTATGTAACGGGGCCAAGGTCCCTCGTCGACGGGCGAGCGGCCCGAGGGGGGACCCGCGGCGACGGCGACGCAGTACCGTCCGGCCGACACCCGACGAGGAGGCGCTGTGCGTGCGATCCAGGTGACCCGGCTCGACGGACCGGTCGCGGTCGAGAGCGCCGACGTCGACGAGCCGACGGGAGAGGGTCAGGTCGTGATCGATGTCCACGCCGCCGGCGTGACCTTCCCCGATGTGCTCCTGACCCGGGGGGAGTACCAGATGAAGCCGGACCCACCGTTCGTTCCCGGGTCGGAGGTGGCGGGCACGGTCCGCTCCGCCCCGGAGGGCGCGGGGCTGACCCCCGGCGACCGGGTGGCGGCGCTCTGCGGGATCGGCGGCTTCGCCGAGGTGGCTGCGGCGGGCCCCGACGCGGTGTTCCGCCTGCCCGATGCGGTGTCCTTCGTCGAGGGGGCGGCGCTGCCGGTGAACCACCTGACCGCGGAGCTGGCCCTCGGCCGCCGGGGCCGGGTCGAGGCGGGCGAGACCGTGCTCGTCCACGGCGCCAGCGGCGGCGTGGGCTCGGCCACGGTGCAGGTGGCCAAGGCCCTCGGAGCCCGGGTGATCGCGGTGACCTCCACCGACGAGAAGGCGGCCCACGCCCGGCGCCTGGGCGCCGACGAGGCCATCGGCGTCGAGGGCTTCAAGGACGCGGTCCGCGACCTCACCAAGGGCCGGGGCGTCGACGTGGTCGTCGACCCGGTCGGTGGTGACCGCTTCACCGACTCGCTGCGCAGCCTGGCGCGAGAGGGGCGGCTCCTCGTGCTCGGCTTCGTCGGAGGCGACATCCCGATGGTGAGGGTGAACCGGCTGCTGCTGGCCAACACGTCGGTGGTCGGCGTTGCCTGGGGAGAGCTGGCCCTGGCGACCCCAGGACTGCTCCAGGAGCAGTGGGCGCGCCTCCTCCCCCACCTGGAGGCCGGGCGCCTCTCCCCGGCGATCGGTGCCACCCACGCGCTGGACGACGCGGCCGCCGCCCTCACCCGGCTCGACGAGCGTCAGGCCCAGGGCAACGTGGTGCTCACGATGGGGACGAGCTGACGGAACCCGGCGGCGGGCCCGGCACGGACGATGACCGCTACTATCGCCGCCGCGCAGACGTTACCGTCAGTACACAGGGGCCCCTCAGACGTGGGCCCCACCGTCGAGGAGCTGCGCATGAGGATCAAGGAACGGGCGGGAGAGGTGGTCGACGCCTTCGCCAGCCCGCTGCGCGCGTCGCACTACGTGGAGCTGGTCAACCCCCTGTGGAGCGCCCGACGGCTCCAGGCACGGGTCGAGGACGTCTGGGACGAGACCCCCGACTCCCGCACCATCACCCTCCGCCCCGGGCGGGGCTGGCGCCGGCACCGGGCCGGCCAGCACATCCGCGTCGGGGTGCCCATCGAGGGCCGGCGGTTCACCCGCACCTACTCCATCTCCTCCTCCCCCGAGCGCCGCGACGGCTGCATCACCATCACCGTCAAGGTGCTGGACGGCGGCCGCATGTCCGGCCACCTGGTGCGCGACCTGCGCCCAGGCACGAACCTCCCGATCGGCCTTCCGCAGGGGGGCTTCCTCGTGCCCGAGGCGGTGCCGGTCCGACCCTGTTCGTCGCCGCCGGCTCCGGCATCACCCCGGTGATGAGCATGCTGCGGACCTGGGCCCTGGTCGGCAACATGCCCGACGTGGCCCACGTGCACTACGCCCCGACCCGCCACGACCTGATCTTCGCCGCCGAGCTGGAGCGACTCGAGCGCGAGCAGCGTCGGTACACCTTCCGCCCGATGCTCACCCGGTCCTCCGACGAGGCGGGCCAGATCGAGCACCACCTCTTCCCGGACATGCCATCGAACCGCTACGCCGAGGTGGCGCCACGGGTGCGGGGCCTGTGCCGTCGCTTCGGCCTGCCCTACAACACCGGCCGGATGAGCCGGCAGGTGGGCACGACCATGCGCAAGATCTGGCGCTACTCGCTTCCCGGTGGCGAGGACACGGTGAGCCAGGCGCCGGCCATCGCCGAGGCGCCCCAGGCGGCCTGACTGGGCCCCGTCGCCGGCCCCGCCCAGGGCCCGCGGTCAGGCGGCGGGGCGGTCGGCCCAGCGGGCCACGGTGGGCAGCACGACCTCGGGGTGGTCGACCCCGTCGTGGAGCATCTGGTGGTAGCCGCACTCCTCCACCGAGCGCAGGTCGGTCCCGGGGTGTCGGGCCCGGTACGCACCGAGGTCGATCCCGTCGGAGAGGTGCTCGAGGGTGGGCAAGAGATCGGCGGTGCCGGATCCCTGATCAAACTGGGCCTTGTCGCGCCAGACGATCTCCTCGGGCAACAGGTCGTCGACGGCCATGCGGAGCAGCGTCTTCTCGATGCCGCCCACCGTCGGCAGCCGCAGCGACGGCGGCAGGGACAGCGCCAGGGCGATCATCCGGGTGTCGAGGAACGGCACCCGGGCCTCGAGCGAGTGCGCCATCGTCATGCGGTCGACGCGCTGGAGGTTCACGTGGTGGAGCTCGCCGACCGAGCGTCGCGCCTCCTCCTGCAGGGCCACCGGGTCCGTGATGTCCTTGTGGTACTCGTAGCCGGCGAAGAGCTCGTCGGCCCCCTCCCCGGTCAGCACCACCTTCACGTGCTGAGCCGTCAGGCGCGACACGAACCAGGTGGGGACAGCCGAGCGGACCAGGTCCTGATCGAAGGACTCGAGGGCGACGACCACCTCGGGAACCGCATTGGCGACCTCGTCGGGGGTGAGGATGTGCTCGTGGTGGACGGTGCCGAGGTGCTCGGCAACGAGCCGGGCGGCGATCAGATCGGGGCTGCCCTCGAGGCCGACGGTGAAGGTGTGCAGCTCGTCGACGTGGGCGCGGAGCAGGGCACAGATGGCGCTGGAGTCCAGGCCGCCCGAGAGGAAGGCTCCCACGGGAACGTCGGCCATGAGCCGATCGACCACGGCTGTCTCCAGTGTGGTGCGGACCTGGCGGGCGGCGTCGGGCAGGGAGATCGCACCCTCTGGCGCGATGGGGGCGTCGGGGACGGTGGCGTAGCAGCGCTCGCCGGTGACCGAGGACAGTGTCGTGCCCGGGGGCAGGGCCCGCGCTCCGCGGGTGCCGGCCGGGAGGGCCTTGAGCTCGGAGGCGAACACGGTGCCACCGTCGAGTGAACCGACGTAGAGCGGCTTGATGCCGAGAGGGTCCCGCCCCAGGAGGAGCTCGTCCCCCTCGGCCAGGGCGAAGGCGAACATGCCGTGGAGCCGGTCGACGGCCCCCGCATCGCCCTCGAGCAGGTGGAGGATCACCTCACTGTCGCTGCCCGACGCGAAGGGCGCGTGGCTGAGCTCCGCCCGCAGGGCCGGTGCGTTGTAGATCTCGCCATTGGCGACGAGGCTGCGGAGAGGGTCGTCGGCGCGGTGCTGCACGAACGGCTGGGCGCCGGTCTCCAGGTCGACGATGCTCAGGCGCTGGTGCCCGAACGCTCGCCCTCGGCCGAGAGGCGCGATGCCGCGACCGTCAGGCCCCCGATGCTCGACGGTGGCAAGCATGTCGTCCACCTCCGCGTCAGAGGAGATGTCCCACAGACCGACGATGCCACACATCCGCCCGATGCTAGGGACCCAGGCCCGGTTCTCCCCCCGCTCGTGGCCAGTGCACCGGTGACATGGGCCGCATCGCACCCGTCGTGTCAGGAAGCCGTCAGTCCGTCGCCACCCACACCGGGCTCGGCGCCGTGACCCCCACGCGAGGCGATCGACCATGCGCGGGCGACCGGAGCCGCGGTGTCATGGTGGCGAGGTCTGCAGGCGCCACTCCTCCTTCGGTTGGACGACCAGCCGGCGCTGCACGGCCCGAGCACCGGCAATGCCCGCGACGATGGCGCCGACGGTCACCCACGAGCCGACGTTGAGCTGTGCGACACCGGACAGGCCGTGGCCCAGGTTGCACCCGCCGCCCACCTGACCGCCGAGGCCCAGCAGCAGTCCGCCCGCGGCCAGGCCGGCGACGCGCGCTGCCGACTCGCCGCGGACCCACAGGGTCTTCGAGGCCGCTGCCGCCGCGACCGCGCCGACCACCAGTGCGGCGAGGAACGCGACCAGCCAGGTGTTGACGGCACCGCCGTTGACCAGGCTGGCCGGCGCCCCGACGGTGCTGGGCCCGAACGGTGCCTTGCCGATCCCGGCCAGCGCCCACGCGGCCGTCGTCCCTGCGCCGAGGGCGAGCCCTCCGACCAGCCACGACCACTGGGCTCCGGACGCGGTGTCGCGCCGCGACCGGGCCAACACGACGCCCACCACCACGAGGAACGCCACCGAGACGATGGCGCGGTCGATGCCGATCACCTCGGGGATGGTCGGACCCCCGCCCACGTCGGCGACCGAGCCCCGCACGTCCAGGCCACCGTCGCGCCCCACCAGCAGATCGCTGCCGGCCACGTCACCGACGAACCAGCCGGCCAGCCCCACCGCCGCGCCCAGCATCCCCGAACCCAGCTTGTAGAAGAGACCCGAGGTGCACGAGGCGGCGATGACCATGCCCACGCCGATGGTCAGGCCGCCGAGCACGTTGCCCTGGGGGCGGAAGGCCAGGCCCTCGCTGAGCTGCGGCCACTGATCGGTGGCGTAGATCACCGAGAGCCCGACCGAGGCCAGCGCCACCCCGAGGATCCAGATCTTCACCAGGTGGAACCGACCTTCGAGCAGGCCCCGCCAGGCCGAGTGGAAGCAGAGGTCGGCGCGCTGGAACACGTACCCGAGGGCCACGCCCGAGAGGGCTCCGGTGATGATGAGGCGGATCATGGGGCTCCTTGCGGGGTCGTCGGGGGGGACGCCGGATGACCGCGAGGATCGTCCATGGAGAGCGTCCGCGCCCTCACTACCCCCGTCGGCGCCGGTCACCCCGGATGCCAGAGTGGTGCCGTGACCGCCTCGGACGATGATGCCACCCGCCCGATCCCCACCCGCCGCGAACCGCCCGCCTTCCGTCGCGTGGCGGTGCGCCGGACCATCGACCAGAGCCGCCGGATGCGACGGATCGTGCTCGGGGGCGCCGAGCTCGCCGGCCTGGAGACCGACGAGCCGGCCGCCAGCGTGCGGATGCTCCTCCCTCCCGCCGGCGAGGATGCGCTGGTGATGCCCACGTGGACGGGCAACCAGTTCGACCTCCCCGACGGTCGCCGAGCGCCGATCCGCACCTTCACCCCCCGCCACCTCGACACCGAGGCGCTCGAGCTGACCCTCGACATCGTCCTCCACGGCGGCGGGGCCGCCTCGGAGTGGGCGGCGGCCGCCGAGCTCGGTGCGGAGGTGGCCATCTCCGGACCGGGCCGAGGCTACGAGATCGATGTCGATGCGTCGGCGTACCTCCTGGTCGGTGACGAGACGGCCCTCCCGGCCATCGGCCAGCTGCTGGAGGTGCTGCCGTCGCAGATGCCGGTGGACATCCACCTGGAGGTCGCGGACCCCTTGGGCCGGCTGGATCTGCCGGAGCACCCGTCGGCCCGCACCACCTGGCATGACCGACCGGCCCATGCCGAGCCCGGCGACCCCCTCGTCGACGCGGTGCGCGACCTTGACGACGTGCCCGACGGCGTGTGGGTCGCAGGCGAGGCCGCTTCGGTGCAGCGCATCCGCAAGCACCTCTTCGGCGAGCGCGGTCTCGACCGCTCTGCTGCCACCGTCCGTGGCTACTGGAAGAAGGGCCGCTCGGCGACCTGATCCCTCCCGTCAGATCGAGATCGGTTCGGGGACGTCCATGCCCCAGGTCCGCATGCCCGACTCGATGCGGGCGATCAGCTCTTCGACGACGGCGATGCGTGCGTAGCGCTTCTGCTCGGCGGCCACGAGGACCCAGGGGGCGAGACCGTGGTCGGTGCGCGAGAACATCTCCTCGGCCGCCTCCTCGTAGCGGCCGCTCCTCTCGCGGTTCCGCCAGTCCTCGTCGGTCAGCTTCCAGCGCTTGAGCGGGTCGTCGGCCCGGCGGACGAAACGCTCGGCCTGCTCATCATCGGAGATGTGCAGCCAGAGCTTCACGATGATCAGCTCCTCTCGGGCCAGCATCTCCTCGAACTGGACGATCTCGTCGAAGGCCCGCTGCCACTGCCGCTCGGAGGCAAAGCCCTCGACCCGTTCGACCAACACCCGGCCGTACCAGCTGCGGTCGAACGCCACCATGCCGCCCTGGCCCGGCACCCGCCCTGCGAACCGCCACAGGAAGTTGTGCCGTTGCTCGTCGGGTGTCGGGGCGCTGAAGGAGTCGACGCGGTAGTGGCGGGGATCGAGCTTCTCGACCACCCGCTTGATGGCACCGCCCTTGCCCGAGGCGTCCTTGCCCTCGAAGATCAGCAGCAGCCCGGGCCCGAGCTCACCGCCCAGCTGGCCCCCGAGGTGCAAGCGCAGGCACACCAGCCGTTCCTGCGCCTTCTCCAGTCGCGCCCGGTACTCCTTCTTCCCGAGCGTGGCCGACAGGTCGAGCTGGTCGAGACGTCCCATGGCCGGAGGACCCTACGGCCCGGGGTCTCCCGCTGCGTCGTAGGCAGGGAGCACGACCGATCTCCCAGGCTGCGAGCGCCCAGGGAGACGGTCAGCCCAGCAGCTCGGCCAGCCCATCGCGGGTGGCAGAGTGCTCAGCCGACGTGCCGAACGGGGCGGCCACCACGGCGGTGGCCCCGGCATCGACGAAACGCTGCAGACCGGCCTCGATGGTGGCTCGGTCACCGATGAGAGCGAGGTCCTCCGGACCGTCCAGACCCTCGCGGTCGAGCATCGCCCGGTACGACGGCAGGTGGCCGTAGACCTCGAACTCGCTCGCAGCCCGGGCCCGGGCCGCGTCCACGTCGTCGGTGAGACAGATCGGCACGGCGCTGATGACCGCCGGCTCGGCCCGACCGGCGGTCTCGGCCGCCTCCCGGATGGTGGGTGCGGTGAGCTCACCGATGGTGACGGGCCCTGTCATCCAGGTGACGGTGCCGTCGGCCAGCCGGCCGGCCACCTTGAGCATCTGTGCCCCCAGGGCGGCGACGTACACCGGCGGCGCGTCGGCCCGCAGGCCCAGCTCGCCCCGCCCGGTGACGAGCTCCCCCTCATGGGACACGGCCTCACCGTGCAGGAGCGGCCCGAGCACCTCGAGGTAGTCGCTCATGTGCCGCACGGGACGCTCGAAGGAGAGGCCCCACATCCCCTCCACCACCGGCTGGTGGGAGAGTCCCAGACCGAGGTCGAGCCGGCCCCCGCTGACCTGGCTCACGGTGAGCGCCTGCTGGGCCAGCATCATGGGATGACGGGGGTACGTCGGCACGACTGCGGTCCCGAGCCGGATGCCGGGCACGTCTTGGCTGATCACCGCCAGGGCAGTCAGCGCGTCCAGGTCGAAGATCTGTGGGGTCCAATACGAGGCGAACCCGGCCTCGGCCGCAGCGCGGACATCGGAGCGCAGTCCGTCGACGGTGGGGGCCGAGCCGAAGATGGCGATGTCCATGACCGGGGATCCTGGCCTCGTGGGGGAACGGGGCGCAAGCGCGGTTGGGGCCCAGGCGTGGCCCTTCGCGTCGCCCCTGCGCCCGTGAGCCCGACGCGAGGGGATTGCTCACCGCATCTGCCATCTGGCGCTGTTCCGTGACCGGCTGAAGGGAGCGGCGCCGGTGGCAGCGACGACGTTCAGGAGAAGATCGCGAGGGTGGCGCTGCCAGGGGCCGACACATCAGTGGCCGCCGCGCTCGTGCCGGCGATCACTGCCAGGAACCACACGAGGATCAGCACCAGCACCACGGTCGCGGACGCGGGAGCCGACTCAGCGGTTCGACACACAATCCCTGGTGAGACGGTGCCCGGGGTGGGAGTCGAACCCACACGCTCCCTGGGGAGCCGAGGGGTTTAAGCCCTCTGCGTCTACCGGTTCCGCCACCCGGGCCGGATCACGGTGGGCGGGACGCTACCGGCCCCGCTGCCGGCCGGCCTCGACACCAACCCGGTGTCGTGTCATCAGGCCGCAGTGAGGGTGGACGATGACGCGGATGGGCGACGGTTCGGTGACGTCAGCGGACGGCGGCGAGCTCGCGATGCTGCGTGGGGCTCAGGCCTCGAACCCGACTGGAGGCCGTGCTCAGGCCGTGCTCAGAGCGAAGCGACTGCTGTAGCCGACGGCCTGGGGCGACCGATGCGAGGCTGGCGTCGGGCTCGCACATGAGGTCGGCGGCCAGCGGCAGCCGCCATCCCGCCGGGCTCGGGGCCCGTCGAGGTGCCGGCCAGATGAGGTCTACTTCTCCCCATGACCCATGCCGAGATCCATCCCATCACCGCCCGCACCACCGACCCGTCACCGGCCGAGCTGCACCGGGCCCTCGCCCGTCGTCGCTTCGCGACCCTGGCCACCACCTCACCTCACGGCCAGCCCCACGTGGCCGGCGTTCTGTACGAGGTCGTCGGCTCGGCCCTCGTGATCAACACCCGTCGCGGCAGTCGCAAGGCTCGCAACATCGCGGCCGAGCCACGCGTCGGCCTGCATCCCCGTCCGTCGACTTCCCGTCGGACCACCATCGTCGATCCAGCTCCAGGGCACCGCCGAGCTGCTCGAGCCCGAGCACCCTGACATCGTGGCCCTCCTCGACCACGGTGCCCTCCAATCGTTGACCGGCCACGGCGAGCACGACCTGCCCGACTCGTGCTTCGTCCGCGTCACGCCGCGACCGATTGCTGCCACCTACGGCCTCGGCCTGCCGCTGCATCGCCTCATCCGTGATCCCCTCCATGCGGCGGGCGCGTCGCGCTGGACGGCTGATCGGACGTCGACCTCAGGTGTTGGTGTCCTCGGGCGGGATGCGTCCTGGGTCGGGCAGCGGCGGCTGTGTCCCACCCCCCGCCCTGGCCACCGGGTCGGCCCCAAGGGTGTAGCTGGTCATCGACAGCGAACCCAGGACACAGCCATCGACGAGCACGTCGGCGACCTCGCCCGCAGCCGCCGCCAGGCCGGCCAGGTAGAGGAGGGGCACGAAGTGGTCAGGGGTGGGCACGGCCTCGTCGTGGTCGCGGTGACCGGCCAGCCCGGGAGCCTCGGCCGGCCGCCCGGTCATCACCGCCCAGACCGCATCGTCGAAGTCGCGGGCCCAGCCGAAGCCGGAGTCGGGACGGTTCGGATCGACGCGTCGCAGGTTGTGGACCACGTTGCCACTGCCCAGCACCAGGATGCCCCGCTCCCGCAGGGGGGCCAGCGCAGCACCGAGGGCCAGGTGGTCCTCGTAGGACTTGCCCGCGTCGATGGCCAGCTGGACCACGGGCACATCGGCGTCGGGGAACAGGTGCACCAGCACCGTCCAGGCCCCGTGGTCGAGGCCCCAGGAGTCGTGGTCGAGCCCGATCCAGGTGGGCTTGGCCACCTCGGCCACCTCCTCGGCCACGTCGGGCGCTCCGGCGGCCGGGTAGCTCACGGCGAAGAGAGCATCAGGGAAGCCGTAGAAGTCGTGGATGGTGCGGGGGCGGCCCATGGCCGTGACCGCGGTGTGGTTGGTGAACCAGTGGGCCGACACCACGACGATGGCCCGGGGCCGGGGCAACGACGCGCCGAGGGCAGCCCATGCGTCGGTGTGGTGGTTGGACTCCACGCGTTCATGGGGTTGCCGTGGCCGATGAAGGCCGCGGGCATCAGCTCGACGCTCACGGGTCGCTCCTGAGCTCGGCGATGACGGGGGCGAAGGCTCCGATGGACCGGACCGTGAAGTAGGAGAACCCCCACCGCTCCCGCGCTCGACGCAGGTGGTCGGCCACCTCCGCCACCGTGCCGATGGCCAGGAACGGGGTGGTCCGCGCGTCCTCGATCGAGAGGCCGGCGATCTGGTCGACGACGGCGGCGAGAGCGGCATCACGGTCGTCGGTGATCTGCACCACCTGCACCAGGGCGTGGAGCTCCAGGGGCCGGTCCCGCCCGGCGGCCTGGTCTCGGATGTGGGCGATGGTCCGATCCAGGCGCTCGGCCTCCCACCGCACCTCGTTGTGCTGACCGTCGGCCAGGGTGCGACCGGTCATGGTGAGGCCCAGGGTGTCGGCCTGGCGAGCGGCCCGGGCCAGGGCCTCTCGGCCGCCGTTCACGCCGATCAGGATCGGAACGTGCTCCTGGAACGGGGCCATGGTCTGCGCCGAGGCCAGGTGGTAGTGGTCGCCGGCGTGGGTCACCTCCTCGCCGTCGAGAAGGCGTCGGATGACCTCGACGGCCTCGGCCATGCGCTCCTTGCGGACCCGGGGTGGGTCGAAGACCTGGCCGATGGCGGCGTACTCGGTGAAGGAGTGCCCGGCGCCGAGGCCGAGCTCGGCCCGGCCTCCGCTCAGCCGATCGAGAGCCGCGGTCTGGGCGGCCAGGTGGACCGCGTGGTGGAAGTCGTTGTTGACCACCAGCGGGCACAGCCGAACCCGTTCGGTGGCCTCGGCCACCGCCCCCAGACCGAGCAGCGGCGGCCACATCTCGGGGTGCACGTGGTCGGCGGTGTGGACCACGTCGAACCCCGCGGCCTCGGCCCGCCGGGCCCGGTCGCGCAACGCGTCGGGATCGTCGGTGAGGGGCAGCTGGTACCCGAAGCGAAACGGCGGCAGCGCGGCCATGATCCGACGCTAGGACCGATCGCCGCGAGTCGCGCTCCTCGTGGAGGCGTCTCGCCGAGTGTGGGATCCGTGGGGCGCGGCCACCACCGCGGTCAGGTCCGACGGTGCTCGATGGTGCTCCGGACCCAGTCGACGGTCGCCGCCGGATCCTCGGCTCGAGCGCAAGCGAGGGCAACCAGCAGGTAGCCAACCAGGTAGGCGAAGGCTCCTCCCGCTTCCTCGATCGAGTCGAAGGCATCGACGTGGAGGTCGATGGCGTCAGGGTCGCTGCGGACGGTACCGGCCACCAGGGCCAGCGCCCGGAGAGCGAGGTCGGCCGCGGCGGGGTCGTCGAGTCCGGCCACGGACCGGGTCAGCCCGAGCGGGGGCCTCGGACGAGACGTCCGGGGCGGGCGCCGGTGTCGACGTCGTGGCGCCGGGTCACGGTGCCCGCGACCATCGTCGCCTCGTAGCCCCGGGCGGGCTGGAGGATGCGACTGGCGCCGGTGGGGAGGTCGTGGCGCAGGAACGGGGCGGAGATCTCCAACCGGTCGAGGTCGATGACGTTGAGGTCGGCTCTCTTGCCCGGTGCGATCACGCCCCGGTCGCCCAGCCCGTAGAGGCGGGCGTTCCCGCTCGACAGCTTGGCCACCAGGTGCTCCAGCGGGAGCCGCTCCCCCCGGGTGCGGTCGCGAGCCCAGTGGGTGAGGTGAAAGGTGCTGGCCGAGCAGTCCGAGATGAGGTTGACGTGGGCCCCGGCGTCGGAGAGACCGGTGACGGTGTGGGGGTCAGCCAGCATCTCCCGACACACGTCCAGCGAGCCGCTCACGAAGTTCGATCCCAGCACGGCGTAGAAGGCGCGTCCCTCGTCCTCCAGGAGCAGGTCGTACATCAGCTCCTCGGGGTCGATCCCCTGGGTCGCGGCGCAAGCTGCCACCGAGGAGTCGAGCGTGGGCTCGTAGTCGATCGGCTCGGTGAGGGGGAAGGTCACCGGCAGGGCCACAGCGAACAGGGCGGTGAGGTTCTCGGAGATGTCGGGGATGGCCGCCTCGGGACGCTCGGCGAGGATGGCGGAGCGCACCTCGGGCCGACGCATCTCGGCCACCCGCTCGGCCAGGGGCAGCGAGGCCACCTTCTCGTAGGTCGGACGCCCTCGGAACAGGTGGTAGGTGTCGAGGTTGGTCATGATCGTGACCGACCGGGGGATCACCTGGGGGTGGAGCTGGGCGCCGGCGGCGTTGGCCTCGGCGGTGGCATCGAGCACCCGCCGCCAGTGGTCGGGGTCCTCGATCAGCTGGACCACGGTGAAGGTGACCGGTCGCCCACTGGTGTGCGACACGGCGGTGAGCAGCGGGACCTCCTCGATGGGCGTGGCCCGCTCGCCGCCGAGGCCCTCGAGGCTGCCGATGGTGCCGGCCACGATCGCCTCGAACACGCCGCGTCCCGCCGCACCCATGCCCTCGGCCAGGGCCAGCAGCTCGTCGGGGGCGGCGAAGGTGCCCGGTACCGGCCGCCCGGAGCTGGACCGGTGCCCGATGGTGCGAGAGGTGGTGAGGCCGAGGGCCCCGGCCTCGAGGGCCTGGCCCACGAGCGCCGTCATCTCGGCCAGGTCCTCGGCGGTGGCGTCCTCGTTGGCCGCGCCCCGCTCCCCCATCACGTAGAACCGCAGCGCCCCGTGGGCCAGCTGGGCCCCGATGTCGAGGGAGTAGGAGCGCGCTGCGAGGAGGTCGAGGTACTCCGGGAACGTCTCCCACTCGCCCCACGGCATCCCGACGTGGAGGGCGGCACCGGGGATGTCCTCGACGCCCTCCATGAGATCGATGAGGGAATCGACGTCGCCGGCCCGGGCGGGGGCGAACCCGACGCCACAGTTGCCCATCACGAGGGTGGTCACACCGTTGGTGGCCGACGGTTCGAGGGCGTCGTCCCAGGTGGCCTGGCCGTCGTAGTGGGTGTGGACGTCGACCCACCCGGGGGTGACCAGGCAGCCGTCGGCGTCGATCTCGTCACGGGCCGGCTCCTCGATCCGCCCTCCCACCTCCACGATGCGCCCGGCGCGCACCCCGACGTCGCCTGTGGCGGCCGGATCCCCGGTCCCGTCGACGATCGACGCTCCCCGGATGACGGTGTCGAGCATGGTGGTCTCCTGACGGGACGGGTTCGACCCGGCACCGTAGGCGCCGACCGTGACCGCGCCGAGGCGTCGCTCGGTCCCTCTCGGTTCTGAGCCACGAGCGCGCCACCCATGACGCGCCGATGGCTCAGCCCGGCTGCGGTCGGCGCTCTCTCCCTTTCTGAGCCACGAACGCGTCACCGACGACGCGCCGGTGGCTCAGAAGCGACGGGGTCAAGGGGATGGGTGACGAGGAGGGTGACGTCGGTCGGCCCGGCCCGGGTGCGGAGGCGAGCCTCGAGGGCAAGCCCCGTCGCCCCGCCCAGGCGGACATCGGCCACCAGCAGGGCCACGGCCCAGCCGGGGAAGGCTCCGGTGGCGACCTGGCCGAGGCGGGCGTAGAGGTCACGGAGGTCGCCCCCGCCCCGGGTGCGGCCGCCCCACGGCGGGTTGGTCACCAGGTGCCCGGGCCCGGCGCCCTCGGGCGGACGGGCATCGGACACCGAGCCCTGCTCCACCACGACGAGGTGTTCGACCCCGGCACGGGCGGCGTTCTCCCGAGTGGCGGCGATGGCCCCCGCGTCGCGGTCGCGGGCGACGATCGGCGCCGGAGGCGGCACCGCGGCCGACCCATCGCCCCCCGGGCTGACTCGGGCCTTGGTCCGCTGGTCGTCGACGTGGGCCCGGACCGAGGCCCAGGTCCCGGGGGCGAACGAGGGCCAGGACTCGAACGCGAAGCCCCGGTCGGCGCCCGGGGCCATGCCGGACGCCCGGCGGGCCGCCTCGATGGCGAGGGTGCCCGACCCACAGAGGGGGTCAACCAGGGTCCGCCCCCGCTCCCACCCGGAGGCGGTGAGGCACGCCGCGGCGAGGGTCTCGCGCAGCGGGGCCTTGGCCGCCGGACCCCGCCAGCCTCGGTGGTGCAGCGGTGCTCCGGAGGAGTCGACGCGGAACGAGAGCCGGTCGCGATCGTTGCGGACCACCATCAGCAGGGCCTCGGGGTCATCGGCCGGCGGCGGCGCGCCCAGTCCCAGCACTCGCCGCACCCGGTCCTCGATGCCTCCGGTGTGCTGGAGCCGGGCCCGGTGGGTGCTGATCCGCATCCGCACGGGGCGGCCGGGCTCGACCCAGGGCGCGAGATCAACCTCGGCGACCCGCTCCTCGAGGTGGGCAAAGGTCCGGGCCGTGATGGTCCCGGCGTCGACCAGGACCCGGGTGGCCGAGGCCAGCCCGACGTTGGCCAGGTAGAGCTGACGGTCGGTGACCCGGGCCGCGAGGGCACCGGTTCCGGCCGGGCGATGGGTGATGCCCAGCGCGTCCAGCTCGAGGCCGACGACCCCCTCCAGGCCGGGCACGCAGACCACAAGGGCGCGGACCCGGTCGGGCCGCGAGCGCCGTCCTGACGCCGGGTGGTGGTCGTGGTCCTCACCGCCCATGATCGAGGACGGTACCCCGGTCGATCCTCGGTGACGGCCGGGAGGGCGCGATGCCCAGGAGGTCTGCCGTCAGGTGACCGCTCGGAGCCGGCCGGACTCGACCTCGAGGACCTGGGTCGGCAAGCCCCGCCTCGTCGGGGCGAGCGGGGTCAGGCAGCCGCCACGGCGCCCCCCTCACCCTCGAGCACCGCCGCCCAGAGCGCGGTGCGCAGGCGGGTAGCATCAGGGCCCACGACCCGGTTGACGATCACCACCCCCTCGACCATGTCGGCCACCACCGCCTCGTACGGGCGGCCTCGCACCTCGACCGAGACGGTGGCGCCGCCACCCGTCCAGCGCCGCAGGGTGCGTGCCGCGCCCCGGAGCCGGGGTGGGCTCCGGAACGCCGGCACCACCAGGCCCCGGGCTCGGGTGGCCTCGCCGAGGAGCCGGGCGGCGGCGGCGAAGTGCACAGCGGTGGCGTCCATGGGACCCAGTATGCGGACCCCCTGTGACAGCGAGGCCGCGCCGGCACCGCGCTCCCGGTCACCGGCACCTCCCGAAGCCGCCCGTATCCTCGACGCATGGCCGACTCCGCTCCCGATGAGAGCCCCGCGCTGACCCCGGTGCAGCGCGAGACCCTCGAGGCTCTGGCCGCCGCGCCGGAGGACCGACCCGTGTTCCTCGAGGACCTGCGGGCTCGGCTCCGGGCCGACCTCGAGGCCGAGGTGGCGGGCCCGGCCTCGGCCCTGCCCGACGGGGAGACCCTGTTCGTCAGCAAGCGGGCCCTGGCCACCGTGCACTCCTGCGAGGCCCGGTGGCACTCCGATGTGGTGACCTCGCACTTCGTCCCGTCCCCCGCGGTCGTCCAGGGTGCGGTCGCCCACAAGGCCATCGAGCTGACCCTCAACCGTCGGTCGCCCGCCACCCCGTCGGAGCTTGTCGATGTCGCCATCGACCGCCTCGCGGGCGCCGATCGCTGGATGTCGGACTGGCTCCAGGACTGCGACGAGGACGACCGGGCCGAGGTCCGCGGCGCGGCGACAGCCCGCGTGACCTCCTTCAGCGAGGTGTGGCCCCCGCTCAAGCCCGTCTGGCGCCCAGTCACCGAGCAGTCCCTGCGGGCCGAGGTGGCTGGCGGGCGCATCGTCTTGTCCGGGCGGGTCGACCTGGCCCTGGGCAAGGCCGACGGCATGCGGGCCGGGAAGGTCGTCGTCGACTTCAAGACGGGCCTGTTCGCCGTCCACCACCTCGACGACCTGCGCTTCTACGCGTTGGTCGAGACCCTGCGCACAGGGGTCCCGCCCCGTGCGATGGCGTCGTCGTACCTCGACTCGGGGCGACTCCACGTCGAACCGGTGACCGAGGGGATGCTGGAGGCGACGACGGCGCGGGTCGCCGACGGGGTGGCCCGCATGGTGGGGATCCTCCACGGGGGCGAGGAGCCCGGTCGACGACCGTCGGGCGCCTGTCGCTGGTGCCGCGAGCTCGACCGGTGCCCAGTGGGCCAGAGCTACGTCGCTGACCGCGACACCTGACCGTCGACCCACCAGTCTCCGACACGGGGGCCAAGCCATGGCGCGATCTCGCGTCAGAAGGGAAGGGAAGCTCGGGCTCGCGGCCGACCCTTCGGCGCCAACCGAGCACGCGGGTACGCTGCCGCCATGGCCCGTCCCACCCAGGAGCGCTCCCAGGCCCTCGTGCCCGTGTCGGTGCCGCCCGAGGCCGATGAGCCCGACCACCTCGATGACCCTCGCCAGAGCGACGTGGACGAGTGGGGTCGCAGCGAGCACATGCGGTCGATCACGCGGCGGATCTACGCACCCATCTACGAGCGGTGGTTCCGAGCCGAGTGGGAGGACCTCGACAACATGCCCACCGAGGGCGGGGCCCTGCTGGTCGCCAACCACGCCGCCGCCGTGCCCTCGGACGCCCCGGTGATCATGCACGGCATCGAGACCGAGCTGGGCCGGCCCGTGTACGGCCTCGCCGACCACTTCTTCAAGTCGACCCCGGTGCTCGGCACCATGTGGGCCCGCAACGGCGGCGTGGTCGCCCAGCCTGACAACGCGTACCGGTTGCTCCGGGAGCAGGAACAGCTGGCCCTGGTGTTCCCCGAGGGCACCAAGGGCCCGGCCAAGAGCTACCAGGAGCGGTACCGGCTCCGGCGCTTCGGACGGGGTGGCTACGTCGAGATCGCCATGCGGGCGGGCGTGCCCATCATCCCCATCGCCGTGGTCGGCGCCGAGGAGTCCATGCCCACCCTGGCTCGGGTGCCGACCCTGGCCAAGCTGCTCGGCATCCCCTACTTCCCGATCACCGCCAACATGTTGGCCTTCGGGCCGCTGGGCCCGATGGTGTACTTCCCGGCCAAGTTCAAGCTGAGGGTGCTGCCGCCGGTCACCTTCGACGTCCCGCCGGACCAGGAGCGCTACTCGCGCAGCCGCATCATGGACGCCTCCGAGTCCATCCGGGAGAGCATCCAGGAGGCCCTTTTCGACATGCTGCAACAGCGCCGCTCGGTCTGGTTCGGGTAGGCGTCGTGGGACGCCGCGTCCTGATCACCGGGCTGGGCAGCTTCTGGGGCGGTCGCCTGGCCCAGGCTCTCGAGCAGGACGACGACGTCGACATCATCATCGGGCTCGACACCGAAGAGCCCAAGGTCCGGCTGGAGCGCACCGAGTACGTCCGCTCCGACGAGAACTACTCGATCCTCTCCCGGATCGTGGCCGCCACCCAGGTCGACACCATCGTCCACACCTTCCTTCTCGTCGACAGCACCCGGGCCACGGGGCGGCGTCTCCACGAGATCAACGTCATCGGGACCATGAACCTGTTCGCGGCGGCCTCGACGCCGAGCAGCACGGTGTCGAACGTGGTGGTGAAGTCCTCGGCGCTCGTCTACGGCTCCACCCCCCGGGACCCCAACTGGTTCACCGAGTCGACCAGCCGCAAGAGCACGGTCGGCACCGCCGTCGAACGCAGCTTGCTCGAGGTCGAGGGCTACGTGCGTGACTTCGCCATCGACAACCCGCACGTCGAGGTCACCCTGCTGCGCTTCTCCAACGTGCTCGGGCCTCGGCTGTCCACACCGTTCAGCAAGGCCCTGCGACTCCCGGCCGTGCCGTCGGTGCTCGGCTTCGACCCCCGCATCCAGCTCGTCCACGAGGACGATGTGGTCCGCTCGCTGCTCTTCGCCATGGGCGAGAGCCATCCCGGGATCTACAACGTGGCCGGCGACGGTCTCCTGCCGTGGAGCGAGATCGCCCGCATCTGCGACAAGCCCACCTTCCCCATGCCCTTCCTGGGCACCAACCTGGCCACGGCCCCACTCCGCCGTCTGGGCGTCGACATCCCCCCTGAGCTGATCGGGCTGTTGCGTCACGGTCGTGGGATCGACAACCGGCGTCTGAAGGAGACCGGGTTCGAGTACTCCTACACGACCGCGGGGGCGACCCAGGCCTTCATCGAGGCCGTGCGGCTCCGGAGCACCATCGGCTCCCATGACCCCGACTACGAGTACCAGGACGACGTCGAGCAGTTCTTCCGCCACTCCCCCGCCATCGTTCGCAACGTAGAGAGATGACGCCCGCCTCATGAGCCTGGTCCGCACCGAGATCACCGATGGGGTGGCCCTGCTCACCCTCGACGACCCCGATCGTCGCAACGCCCTCGGAGGCCCGTTGGGCGATGACCTGGTGGCGGCGGTGGACGCCATCGAGGCCGACCCGGAGGTGGGTGCGGTGGTGGTCACCGGCGAGGGCCGCGCCTTCTGCGCCGGCGCCGACCTGTCGGACCTGGGCACCTCCGAGCGCGACGGGCTGATGGCCATCTACGAGGGCTTCCTCCGCGTCGCCCACTGCCCCCTGCCCACCATCGCTGCGGTCAACGGCGCCGCCGTCGGGGCGGGGATGAACCTGGCGCTGGCCTGCGACGTGCGCCTGGCGGCCCGTCGGGCCCGGTTCGACACTCGCTTCCTCCAGCTCGGCCTCCACCCCGGCGGCGGCCACACCTGGATGTTGCGCCGCATCACCGGGCCCCAGGTCGCCGCGGCCGCGCTGCTCTTCGGCGAGGTCCTCGACGGGGCGGAGGCGGAGCGGGCCGGGCTGGTGTGGCGCTGCGTCGACGACGAGTCCCTGCTGGCGACCGCCCACGAGCTGGCCGCACGGGCCGCCGCCACCCCCCGGGACCTGGTTGGGAGGGTCAAGGAGACCCTTGGGGCCATGGCAGGGGTGGCCACCCACGCCGAGGCCGTCGAGCTCGAGCTCGAGCCCCAGGTGTGGTCGCTGCACCAGCCCGCCTTCGCCGAACGCCTCGCCGCAATGCAGGCCAAGATCTCAAAGAAGTAGCGGACCCCGTCGTCACTGCCAGCGAGCGAACGACGACGAAACGCGCTACGGCGTCAGCCACTCCTTGGCGAGGTCGTCGCGGCGCTCGAGCCACTCCTCGGCGGTGAGGGCGTAGCGCACGTGGTCCTCCCACACGCCGTTGATCTCGAGGTAGCGCAGCGCGATGCCCTCTTCCCGGAGGCCCAGCTTCTCGGGGATCCGGCGACTGGGCCGGTTGCGGGGGATGATCGACACCTGGAGGCGGTGCAGGCCCAGCTCCTCGAAGGCGAAGCGGGCCAGCACCACCACCGTCTCCGCCATCAGGCCCCGACCGGCGACCGCCTGGTCGATCCAGTACCCGACGTACGCGTTCTGGAAGGGACCTCGCTGGACGCTGTTGAGGTTGATCTCACCGCAGAGGTAGCCCTCGTGGAAGACGCCGAAGCCGTGGCCGGTGCCCATCGCCCGCTCCCGCTGGCGGGCCGCGCACCGCACGCCGAAGGCGTCCCGGTCGGTCGTCGGGTCAGGGGCGCCAGGCTGGCGGCTCGGCTCCCAGATCGTCAGCCAGTCGTGGCAACGGACGCGGACCTCGCGCCAGGCCTCGAAGTCGGCCAGCACCAAGGGACGCAGCATCACCCGCTGGCCGAAGAGCGCACCCGATCGGGGTTCGGCCTCCCCGAGACGGGACGCGCCCGCTGACGCCGGCGCAGCTGGTCCGCCTGAGCGATCACGACGCATGGCTGGTCCTCTGCCCTCCCTGCCGCGGTGGTGTGCGGGACGGACGGTAGTGGCTCCACCACCACATCGGCCCCGACGTCGGAGACTCCCTGAGACCCGATCGGTGATCAGGGCCGCGACGTGAGGATGCTCGCCGCTAGCCCGTCGAGGATGTCGGTCTCGGAGACCAGCACCGCGTCCAGTCCCAGACGCCGGTACAGAGCCACCAGGGCGCAGCAGCCGCCCACGATGACATCAGCCCGGGCCTCCTCCAGCCCGGGGTTGGCGACCCGGTCGACCCGGCTCTCGGTGGCGAGGGTGCGGAACACGTCCTCGGCGGCGTCTTTGGTCAGGACGAAGTGGTGCGTCTGGTCGCGGTCGTAGGGGTCGAGTCCGATCTCCACCGCGGCCACGGTGGTCACGGTGCCGGCCAGACCGATGACCGTCGGGGCCGCGGCGGCGCCCGGCATGTCGCGGAGGACGTCGTCGAACCACGTCTCCGCGTAGGAGATGGCTGCGGTCAGCTCCTCGGGTCGGGGCGGGTCGCTCTCGATGAACCGCTCGGTGAGGCGCACGCAACCGACCTCGATCGACAGCGACCGCTCGACCTCGGTGGTTCCGTGGGCCAGCTCGGTGGAGCCGCCGCCGAGGTCGAAGACGAGGAACGGCCCGAGGGCCGGGTCCAAGGCGGCCGTCGCGCCTTGGAAGGAGAGGGCGGCCTCCTCGGTGCCCGAGAGCAGCTCGGGGCGGGCGCCGACGGTGGCTTCGGCCGCCGCGAACCAGGTCTCCCGGTCGGAGGCGTCTCGGGCGGCCGAGGTGGCCGCCATCCGCACCGCCCCGGGCTCGACCCCGTGGCCGTCCATCACCGCCCGGTACTCCGCCAGCGCCGCCTGGGTGCGCTCGACCGCCTCGGGCGCGAGGACCCCGGAGCGGTCCACGCCCTGGCCCAGGCGGGTGATCCGCATGAGGCGCACGAGGGTGCGCAGCCCGCCCTGGTCGTCGGGCTCGGCGACGAGGAGGCGGACGGAGTTGGTGCCGCAATCGATGGCGGCGACCGGGGCGGGGCTCATGGCGTGATGCTCGCGTCGACGACGGCCGGGCCGCCGCGAGCGGGCGGAGCGCCGTCGACCTCGTCCAGGTGGGCGGCGACCCAGGCGCCGACCGGATCCGTCCCTCCCGCCAGCCACCAGGCGTAGTGGGCGTGGAGGCACTTCACCCCCACCCGGGTGCCGGCCACCCCGCCCGAGGGAGCGGGCCCCTGGTGGCCATCGGGGAGGGCGGCCGTCCGCTCGGCGGCGTGGGCGGCGTGGGCGGCGGCTAGCACGTCGGGGGCGATCTCGGCCTCGGCCCGGTCGACGCCGCCGGTGCTCTCCAGCCGGCCCACCCAGGTCCGCTCGGGCTCTCCGACGAGCCAGTAGCGCGTGGGCATGGGTCGACCGTCGGGCAGCACCGGTGCGTTGCGGATCACGACCGGCCCACCGTCGAGGTGGCGGATCACCACCTCGAAGTCCCCGTCGGGCGAGCGTCCGAGGAGGGCAGCCACGGCCGTACGGTCGGCGTCAGAGGGGGGCACGGCTCGACGCTACCGGCGGGCCGGGCGACCTCGACGACGCCTCCACCCGGCGCCGTGAGGGGGAAGCCGCCTGGGCCACGCCGGCAGCGACATCACCGGGCAGGTCCTGGTGGCCGACGGCGGCCTCGTTCCCTACTAGTGAGGCTTCGGTCCCGAAGCGGAGCTCTTCGACCGCCTCGGTCGATCGATCCAGGGGGCCACGACCGGGGCCTAGGTTGACGGAGGTGCGCGCCCGTCCCCCCACCACCCGCGTCGACGCTCGTCACCTCACCATCCGTACCGAGCTGTTCGCCGACGACGGCACCGAGCTGCCGCCGCTCGAGGTACGGGTGCCCCGATCCCACGCCGACCTCCTCGATCCCACGGCCACACCCGCCCTGCCCGGTCTGGTCGCGGTGGCGGCGGCGAGGGGCGAGGACCTCCGGGTCGAGGGAGCGGTCGATTCCCGAGCGGCCGCCGGCGCCCCCCGCCTCGCCGCGCACCTCTCGTCGGTCTGGGGGACCGCCGGCATCCGGGTCGAGGTGGGTGAGACCTACGCCGGGGCCGGGAGCGGGACGGGAGTCGGCCTGTTCTTCACCCGGGGCGTCGACTCCTGGTCGACCCTGCTCGACCTGCTGGCGGAGCCACCGGGAGAGCGGGTGACCCACCTCCTCGCCGTGCACCACGGTGAGCACCGCCTGCGCCCGGTCGAGGCCGAGATCATCCACGGCCACCAGCGGGTCGCCGACGAGCTGGGGCTGGAGCTGGTGGTGCTGGCCACCACCATCCGACCTCTGCTCGACCCGCTCCGTCCCTGGGTCGAGACCTCCGGTCCGGCGCTCATCAGCGCCGGTCTCACCATCGGGGCCGGCCTGCGCCGCCTCGTGCTGGCGGGCGCCAACCCGGTCCACCTGGCCGGCAGCATCGGCTCGGACCCCGTGGCGATCGAGTCGGTGTCCACCATCGGCACCGAGGTGGTGCTGGGCAACCACGACCGTGACCGCGATGGTCGCCTGGCCCACGTGCTGACCGACCCCGTGGCCCGGGCGACCCTCCAGGTGTGCTGGGTGGGTGAGGTGGCTGGCAACTGCGGCCACTGTCGCAAGTGCCAGCTGACCATGGCCGGGCTGCTGCTGGTCGGCGACCCCGACCCGACGGCCGGGTTCGACGGGACCTTCGACCTCGATGTGGTGCGCGACAGCCAGGTCTCCGACGAGCTGGCCACGCTGGTCCGCGGCATCCGCGACGACCTGCCCCCGGAGCACGAGGAGCTGCGCCGGGCGTGGGCCGACGCCTGGGCCACCAGCCGCGGCGAGGACCCCCCGACCCGCTGGGGCACCGACGACCCGCCCGGTCTGGTCGGCCCGGACGTGCCCACGCGCGTCGCCGCCGGCCTGCGCGCTGCCACCGGGCGGGCCGACGCCCCGGCCCCCGCCCCGCTGGGCTGGCGACCGGGAACCGTGGCCCTCCGACCCGCTCTCGCCGACCACCAACGGATACGGGTCCGAGCCGCCGACGGCCCGACCCGGTCACGACCGTGGGCTGTGATCGAGCGCCACCTCCGCGACGGCGCCCGTGATGGCGCTCAGGCCGATCTCGCCCTGCGGTGCCACGATCGCTTCGGTCCCGGTGCGTGCTACCTGCCGGGCATCACCTGGGCGCCGGACGCCCCGCCGGTCCTGCCCCGGGACGCGGTCGCAGCCCTCCTCCGCCGGGCCCGGGCCCGGCTCTGGTGGCGGGCCGCCGGCGATCTGGAGCCCATCCGCCTGGTCGAGACCATCGAGCAGGGGTGCCTCCCGCTCCAGGTCATGCCCCACGGCCCGGCCCGAGACCTGGCCGCCGACCTGGCCGCCCCCCTGGCCGCCCTCATCGTGGCTGACGACGAGCTCGACGACCTGGATCTGTCGCCCGCCGCGGTGGTTCGCCGCCTCGTCCCGGCCGTCGACCACGTTCTCGGGGGGTCGGCCGACCGCGACCTCGCCGCCGGGGCCCGCGGTGGCTGAGCCCGAGCACCCTGAAGCGGCACCCGGCGCCGCCCAGAGGACCCGGGCCTACCTGGGACGGGCCCGGCGCGCGCCGGGACTGGTCGACCAGGTCGCGGCCGAGGTGGGTGACACCCGGGCCACGCTGGACGAGCTGCGGCGATCCCTCGAACGTCTGGAGGAGCTGGCGTGGGCGGGCCAGGGCGCCACCCGCGCCGGGGTCACCGCGGTGGGCGACGAGCTGGGCCTGGTGACGGTCCGCCTCCAGGATCTGGCCCAGCGCCTGGCCCAGGTCGACGGCGCCGTGGCCGGCCACGCCACCGCCCTCCATCGTGCCCTGGCCGCACCGGCGCGACGCCAGGCCGCCGCCGCGCTCCGCGAGGCCCTCGGCCCGGCCCCGGAGCTGACCCCGGGGCTGTCGGTGTTCACCCTGTGCTGGAACCACGGCGAGCTGCTCACCGGGTCGGTGCGGTCCGGCCTGGCCGTGCTCGACGCCTTGCCCCCCGACGAGCGGGGCAAGGTCCTCATCCTCGACGATGCCTCGTCAGATCGCACCGCCGAGGTGGCCGCCGAGCTGGCCGTCGAGGACCGGCGCGTCGAGGTCATCCGGGCGCCGGTCAACCTGGGCCTGGCCCTGGCTCGCACCACCCTCCTGCACGCGGCGGCGACATCCCATGCCTTTCAGCTCGATGCCGACAACACGGCCCGGGCCGAGGGGGTGGTGGCGCTCTACCGCACGGCACGAGCCACCGGGGCCGCGCTCACCTACGGCACCGTCGTCCAGGTGGATGGCCACGGCGTCGCCCGCGGTCCGATCTCCAACGAGCCACCGTCGCCTCCGCTCTTCCGCGCCAACTACATCGACACCATGGCCGTGGTCGACGTGGACGCCTTCCGCCGGATGGGAGGCTGGTCGGCCGACCCGCTCCTCGAGCACGTCGACGACTGGGCCGCGGTGCACCGCGTCATCGAGGCGGGTCGGCTCCTGGCCTTCGTCCCCACCCTCGTCGGCCGCTACCTCGACCTGGACACGGCGTTCCACCACAGCGTCGGCGATCCCCGCATCGGCTCGGCCCGGGTCGCTCGCGTGTTCGATCCCACCGGCGGGCGACACCGACCCGACACCGAGGCCAGCACCGCCAGAGGGATGGACGATGTCGCCGCCGTCGCCTTCGACCCCGAGATCGGTCCGCTCTGGGCCACCCCTGCGGCGGTGGCCCTGCGGCCCGATCTGGCACCTGTCAGACCTGTCGCCGACGCGCCGCCGAACCCGTCCGCCCGCATCCTGGTGATGGCCTCGGGTGGGGTGGGCAACGTGGGCGACGACGCCATCACCGTGCGGGCCCTGGAGCGGGTGTGGGCCCGTTTCGGCGACGATGTGGCGGTCGACCTGGTGACCGACGGTCCCCACCCACCGGGCGGTCTCGGACCGGTCCGGTGGCTTGGCCCTCTCGTCGAGCTGCTCCAGGGCCTCGAGCGCGACCAGCTGGGACACGTCGATGCCGCCCTGGCTGATGCCGCGACCCGGCGAGGGGTGGGCGATGGTGCCTGGCGGGCCCTCGACCCCGGCGCCTACGACGCTGCCCTCTTCCTCGGCGGAGGATCGTTGATGTCGGAGTGGTCCTACGGGCTCATCGCACCCCGCGCCCTGCTCGGTGCTGCCCTCCTTCACGCCCGCGGTCCCTACGCCCTGTCGGGCCAGGGCGTCGGACCGCTCGACGCCGGGAGCGACCGGAGCCTGGTGGCCGGGCTCCTCGCGGGGGCAGCCGCAGTGGCCTGCCGCGACGAGGAGTCGGCGGCGCTGGCCCGCACCCTCGATGGGGTCGAGACGACACGGATCGAGGTCACCGGTGACGATGCCCTGGGTCTGGCCCCATGTGAGATCGACCCGACCGATGCCTCCTCCCGGCTGGTGGTGACGGCGCGCAGCGCCTCCTACGTCGGGGGCGACGAGCACCAGGTGTCAGCCCGGCGCTGGGCGCAGGCGGCCGACGCCGTGGCGGTCGAGCGGGGTTTGGAGGTGGTCGGCCTGGCCCTCAACCACCAGGACCCGGAGCCCGAGATCGCCACGCTGGCTGAGATCCGCGCCACCACACCACTGCGGGCGCGGTGGCGCCTGGTCGAGTGCAGCACCGACGCTCGCCGTCTGGTGGCCGAGGTCTCTCAGGCCGAGGCGGTCGCGGCGCAGTCGTTCCACGCCGCCCTGCTCGCGCTGGCGGCCGGGGTGCCGGCGGTGTTGGGGGCGGGGACGCCCTACTACCGGGCCAAGGCCAGGGGTCTGGCCGTCCAGGCCGGCCTGCCCGAGGCCCTCGCCGTCGACGCTCCCGACGACCTGGCCCGATCTCTCGCCACCGTGACCGCGGCCCTGGCCCGGGACCCCACTCCCCTCGCCCCTCGCGAGGCCGCCGTCGACCACTGGTGGTCCACCCTGCCGACGGTCCTCGGCCTACCGGTCGCCCGCAACCACTGACCACTCAGCGTCTCCAGGACTGGCGGGGGAGCCTGAGGGCGCAGCAGCTCCGCCGGAGACACCTACCCGCGGGGCGTCGCGCCGCCAGGCGCCGGCGGGGGGGCGTGGGGGCAGAGGCTCCGCCGGAGCCCCCCACTCAGCGGTTCAGCCAGTCCTCGGTGCCGGTGAAGGGCCAGGTCTCGGGTAGGTCGACCGGAGCCACTGCCCCCGGGAGCATGCGGAAGACCTTCTCGTCGGGGCGGGTCATCCCGTACTCCTCCCGGGCGATGCGCTCGATCTCCTCGATCGTCTGGAGCTGGGCCACCTCGGCCTCGATCGCGTCCTGCTCCTCCTCCAGGGCCGCCAGCTCGGCATGGCGGGCGGACAGCTCCTGGCGCTGGGCCAGCCAGGCCCGGGTGGGGAACACCCCGACCAGGAGGAAGCCGACGAGGGCGACCGAGACGAGGAGGCCGACGACGAGGCGCCGCTGGGGTCGGGGCGGACGAGCGGGGGGACGCCGGGCCCGGCGCGGCTCACCACGAGGGACCCGATCGCCGCCGGACGACGCGCGGGTCGACGGGCGCGACGAGCGCCGGCGCGGGGGCGGCGACGGGTGCGACACCCCGCCGCGCCGAGGCGACGAGGGTCGCGGTGGGCGACGGGGGCCGCTCATCGGTCGCCGCGGGCCAGGGCGGCGCGACCGGGGAACGCGGCAGCCTCGCCCAGGTCCTCCTCGATGCGCAGCAGCTGGTTGTACTTGGCCACCCGGTCGCTGCGGGCGGGGGCACCGGCCTTGATCTGACCGCAGTTGGTGGCCACGGCCAGGTCGGCGATGGTGGCGTCCTCCGTCTCACCCGAGCGGTGCGACATGACCGACGTGTAGGACGAGCGCGCCGCCAGGGCCACGGTGTCGAGGGTCTCGGTCAGGGTGCCGATCTGGTTGACCTTGATGAGGATCGAGTTGGCGATGCCATCGGCGATGCCCCGCTCCAGGCGCTCGACGTTCGTGACGAACAGGTCGTCGCCGACCAGCTGGACATCGGACCCCAGGGCCTCGGTGAGCGCACCCCAGCCCTTCCAGTCCTCCTCGTCCATGCCGTCCTCGACCGAGACGATGGGGTAGTTCTCGCACAGGTCGGCGAGGTAGCCGGCGAAGTCGACCGACGAGAGCTTGCGAGTCTCGCCCGCGAGGGCGTACTTCCGGCCCTTGTAGATCTCGGAGGCCGCCACGTCGAGGGCCAGCGCGATGTCCTTGCCCGGCCTGAACCCGGCCCCCTTGATGGCCTCGACCAGGAGTTTGATGGCCGCCTCGCTGGAGTCCAGGTCCGGGGCGAACCCGCCTTCGTCGCCGACCGCGGTGCTGAGACCACGCTTGTGGAGGATGGTCTTGAGCACGTGGTAGGTCTCGGTCCCCCAGCGCAGCGCCTCGGAGAAGCTGCCCGCCCCCACGGGCATGATCATGAACTCCTGGATGTCCACGTTGTTGTCGGCGTGGGCGCCGCCGTTGAGCACGTTCATCATGGGGACGGGCAGCACGTGGGCGTTGGTGCCCCCCACGTGGCGGTAGAGGGGCAGGCCCGCCTCGCGGGCCGCGGCCTTGGCGGTGGCCAGGGATGCACCGAGCAGCGCGTTGGCCCCGAGCCGTTCCTTGTTGTCGGTGCCGTCGAGATCGAGGAGGGCCCGGTCGACGGTGCGCTGCTCGACGGCGTCGAGGCCGACGACGACGTCGCGGATCTCACCGTTGACGTGGCCGACCGCGGTGAGCACGCCCTTGCCCCCGAAGCGCTTGGCCTTGTCGCGGAGCTCGACGGCCTCGAACTGGCCCGTCGAGGCCCCCGAGGGCACCGCCGCCCGGCCGACCGCGCCCGAGCCGAGGACGACCTCCACCTCGACGGTGGGGTTGCCGCGCGAGTCGAGGATCTCGCGTCCGACGAGGTCTTCGATGGTGCTCATGGGATCGAGAAGTTCTCCGGGTGCGGTCGGGTGACCTCCGATCGTACGCGCGCTGCCGACCCCCGCACACGCATCGGGCCCCTCCCACGAACCGGAGACCAGACACGACCCTCCAGGGGCGCGATCGGTCGCGGCTACGAGGAGGGGGTGGCGGCTTCGGCGGCGCGGACGCGGTCGCGGACTCGGGCGGCTGCGGTGCGCAGGGCCGTCTCGGGGTCGACGTCGGCCGCCCGGGCGGTGTGGACCAGGGCAAGGAGCTGGTCGCCGACGTCGTCCGCCGCGGGGTCGGGGGTCCAGGGGTGGCCGGCGGCGTCGGCCTTGCGCAACACCTTGTGGGCCCAGAGCAGCGAGGGCAGCTCGTCGGGCAGGCCGTCCATGACGCCGGTGCGGCCCGTCTCGGCCCGCTTGATCTCCTCCCAGGTCCGGGTCAACGAGGCCACGTCGGTGGCGACGGGGCCGTTCGCCCCCTCAGGGGGGAAGACGTGGGGATGGCGCCGCACCAGCTTGTCGTGGATGCCGCGGGCCACGTCGGCCAGGTCGAAGGCGCCGCGCTCGGCACCCAGGGTGGCGTGGAAGACGACCTGGAACAGCAGGTCGCCCAGCTCCTCGGCCAGGTGCTCGTCGGCGTCGATCTCGGCATCGGTGCCGACGGCCGCGTCCCAGGCGGTGATCGCCTCCACCACCTCGTAGGCCTCCTCCAGGGCATGCCGGGTGAGGGTGACGTGGGTCTGCTCTCGGTCCCAGGGGCAGCGCTCCCGCAGGGTGCGGACCAGCTCGGCGAAGGCCGCCAGCTCGGCCGCCACCGGCGCCGCCAGGGCGGGGACGTAGAGCGAGGTGAGGTGGTCGGGCTCCACGCTGCGGTCGAGGTCGGCCCAGGCGACCTCGGTGATGTCCTCGTCGGGCGAGCCGAGCCGCTGGATCACCAGGACCGGTTGGGCCGGCGGGTGCTCGACGGCCAGCTTGATGTCGGAGAGAACCCGACGGTTGTGGCAGTGGGCCACCAGCAGCGGACCCCGCTCTCCGGCGGCAGCGGTGGCGAAGCGGTGGCCGTCGACCAGGCGCACCCCCTGCTCCACCGGGTCCACGCCGAGGCGGACCCAGGCCAGGTCGAGGAACGACAGCGCGGCGCGCACGTCGAGGGCGATCTCGCCGGCCGCGGCGCGGGCGGCCAGCAGCTCGACGGTGCGCTCCAGCACCTGGGGCGAACCAGGCACGGCATAGACCAGCTCCCCGTGCTGGGCCGCCTCGACCACCAGGTCATCGGCGATCCGACGGTAGACCTCGGCGAAGGTGGCCGAGGATTCGTAGTGGGCGTCGTGGCTGGCCGCGTCGGGGGCCACGGTCGCGACCGCGGGGTGACGGGTGGTGCGCAGCCGGACGGGGCGCGCGGATGCGAGCAGCGCCTCGGTCTCGCGGGTGACGAGGTCGGGCCCGGCCGGACCGAGCCCGCAGGCGATGATGCGGGGCGCCACCAGGGGTGGGAGCTCAGCCCGGGGCGTCGGTGGCGGGGACGCCCTCGACGGGCTCGCTGGTGCCGTCACCGGCAGGGGCATCGGCTCCGTCGGGGGGCAGGACCCGGGCCTGGTCGGGGTCCCAGGTGCCGAAGCGGGGGTCGACGCTGACGTCGGCCTCGGGGGCCTCGCGGGTCAGCAGGTCGCTCACCGCCTGGTCGCCGGGGGCGGGGATCTGGGTCAGGATGGCCTCGCGGACCTCCTCGAAGGGGGTGAGCTGGGTGGACTGGATCTCGACCAGCACCACGTTGCCCTGGTCGTCGAAGGCGAAGGGTCCGACGACATCGCCCTCAGCGGCGCTGGCCAGCTGCTGGAACGCCTCGGGCTGGAGCTGCGACTGGAGCTGGCTCAGCGCGGTGCACTGCGGCGGCCCGTCGAGGGCCTGGACGACCTGGGGGTCGACCGACACCTCGCGGGATACGTCGCCGAAGTCCTCACCGGCATCGAGACGGGCCTGCACCGCGGGCAGGTCGGGCTCGGCCACGGCCAGGAGGCGCAGGCACACGGCGGTGAACTGCATCGGGTTCTGGTCGTAGAAGGCCCGGGCCGCAGCATCGGCGGCCCCGCTCTCGGACCCCAGCTCCCGGCTCAGGGCGAGGGCATCGGCCCGCAGATCGATGAGGTACTCCTGGGTGCTCTCGGCGAGGGCCTCGAAGACGGCGGTGCTGGTCTGCTCAGACTCGCTCGGACCCTCGCCCTCGGGGGCGGCCTGCTCCTGTTGCACGAAGCTGGTGCGCACCGCATCCTCGGCCTGGGTGCGCTCCTCGTCGGTGGGGGTGACGCCGCGGTCCTGGGCCAGCTGGGACTGCAGCTCCTGGACCACCAGGCTGCCCAGCACGTTGGACACCGGGTCCATCGAGAGCGTGTCGGCTCCGTCGCCCTTGAAGGGCGCGCCATAGGTCTCCGGATCGGCCTCGATGTAGGCCTCGACGATCTCGTCGACCACGTCGGCGGAGATGTCGGTGCCCTCGACCGTGGCCGCCGGTGGCTGGCCGACGGCGCTGCACGCGCTGGCGGCGAGGACGAGGGCGAGCAGGGCCACGAGGGCCACAGCGGCCCGGCGGCGCGGGCGGGAGCGCAGTGAGGACATCGGCCGCCGATCGTAGGGGGCGGGCCTGCGGCCACCGGAGTCGGCGGTCGGCGCGAGCCGACAGAGCCTGTCGGGGTGGCGCCGATACCGTCGGTGTGACCGACGAGAGGATCGACATGGAGTCAGCGGGAGACCGACGGCGCGGCACGGGCGGTGCGGTCACCCTCGTCACCGTGGCCCTCACCGGGGACGCGGGCCAGCAGGGTGGACTGGGCCAGTCGTCGCCCGGCTACCAGTCCCCGGCCCGGGAAGGCCTCACCGTCGATGGCCGCGACGCCGTCTTCGTCCCGGCCACCGGCGACCACTGAGCCGACCTGCTGGTCGCCCGCAGCGACGACCTGGCGGTGCGTGTCACCTCGCCCCAGGCCACCAAGGATGAGCTGCTCGCCCTCCTCGACGATGTCGAGGTGCCCGAGGAGCGGACCCTCGCGCCCCGCGTCGAGGTCGACGGCCTCGAGCTCGTTGGTTCGGTGGATGTCCCGGGCTTGGTGGGGGCCCGGGCCTCCGCCCGCGCCCACAGCGACGCCGTGCCGGGGCCGACCGAGGCGCACGGTGTCGGCTGGACCCGCACCGACGCCGACCACCTCGCCGTCTCACGCTCCCAGGTCGGACCGTCGACCTGACCGCCCTGACCGCCCTGACCGCCCTGGGATGGGGGACTCGGTTCAACCCCGCCACTGGCGCGCGGACGACCGATCGGGATGGTCGGCGGGCCGTGGTGCAGGAACGGAGCTCGCGCGCGGCCGGCACCATCGACCGCACCGTCTGGCTGGAGGCGCCATGGGGTGACGTGGTGGTGGTCGCCGGCGACGGGCCCTCGCCGCCGAGCGCCGCCGAGCTGCTGGCCCTGGCGGCCTCGGTGCAACCAACCGACGAGGCCACCTGGGACGCCTTCGTCGTCAGGGCCAACGGTGGTCCCGGCCTCCACGCCGCCGCCCCCGGCACCGCGGTGCGGGCCGACACGGGGACCGAGGTGGTGACCGCACCCCTGGTCGCCATCCCCGGCAGCGAGCTGCGGTCCGCCGTGCTGTCCCTCGACCAGCCGGCAAGGCCCGACTGCGCGGACCCCGCCCTGGGCCAGCCCGCCCCGCCGGTCGGCGACGGCACCATGCGCCTCGAGGTCCTCGATGCCGAGGGCCGGCCCACGGCCTGCATCGGCGGCATCTGAGGTGCGGCTCATGGGCTCGGTGGGGCGGGGTCGGGAGGCCTGCCGACGAAGCGGGAGCGGCGCCTGGCCGCGGGGCTGGTCCTGGCCGCGCTTCTCGTCGTCGCCTGCGGGGCCGATCCGACGACCACGGACGACGAGGCGGCACCCGACGTCGAGCCCTCGACCGAGTCGTCGCCGTTCACGGTCGGCCAGGTGCCGGACGGATACCGGTTGGTGACGGCGGGGCGAGGGACCTCCACGGCGGAGTTCGGCAGCGACAGCTTCGGCACCGACGAGCCCTCCACCGTCCTCTCCCCTGACGGCGAGGCCGGGGGCGACGACGTGGTGGCCGTGGCCCATCACCGGCTACGCCGGCCAGGAGGGCGGCCTGGGCCAGTCCTCGTCAGGCTACCTGTCGCGCGCCCGCCAGGACTTCACCGACGAGGGGCGCGAGGCCGTCTTCACGCCGTCGTTCGGGGAGCGCTGGGCCGACCTGGTGGTGGCGGTGGACGACGAAGCAGCCCTGCGGGTCACCTCTCCCGATGCGACCCGTGACCAGCTGTTGGGCGTCCTCGACCGTCCGGGCCACGACCGTGGCCGGCGAGGCCACCGCACCGCTCGTCGATGTGCCCGGCGCTGACCTCCGGGCCGCGGTCGTCTTCGTCGACGGCATCGCCACGCCCCGGTGCGCCGACCTGGCGACCAACGGTCAGATCCCCGAGTTGGGCCCGTCCGGGATGCACCTGGAGGTCCTCGACGCCGACGGACAGGTCCTCGCCTGCATCGCCTGACGAGCCCCCGTCCACCGTTCTGAGGCAGGAGCGCGTCACCCGTGACGCACCACCGCGTCAGAATGGGACGGCCGCGCTTCTGACGCGGGCCAACGCCATCGGTGACGCACCACCGCGTCAGAACCGGAGGGAACCTGGGTCGATCTACGCGGCGGGGATGAGCTGGCGGAGGAGGTCGACCAGGGTGCCGGCCAGGTCCGGGGTCTTGGGAACGGGTAGCACCACCAGGCCCTGGTCCTCCTTGTAGACCGCCCCCCGGAACAGGCGCTGGAGGCGGACCTGCTGGCTCTGCTTCAGCTCCACCGGAGACACCCGGGCGGTGTGAGCGGGACCGCCGAAGGCCGGCCCCTTGGTGACGTTGATCTCGCGGGCGCCGATGCGGTGGGCCTCGGCCCGCAGCCGGGCGATCTCCAGCAGCTGGGCGGCGGGGTCGGGCACGGGCCCGTAGCGATCCTCCCATTCGGCCCGGATGTCGTCGACCTGTTCCCGGGCGGTGACCGTGGCCAGGCGCCGGTAGGCCTCGAGGCGCAGCTCCTCGCGGGGCACATAGGTGTCGGGCAGGTGGGCGTCGAGGGGCAGGTCGAGCTTGACCTTGGCCGGCTCACGATGCTCCTCGCCCTTCAGCTCGGCCACCGCCTCGGACACCATCTGGACGTAGAGGTCGTAGCCCACCGCCGCGATGTGGCCCGACTGGCCGGTGCCGAGCAGCGAGCCTGCGCCGCGGATCTCCAGGTCGCGCATGGCGATCCGGAACCCCGAGCCCAGCTCGGTGGCCTCGCCGATGGTCTTGAGCCGCTCGTAGGCCTCCTCCGACAGGGCCACATCAGCAGGGTGGAACAGGTAGGCGTAGGCCCGCTGACCGGCCCGCCCCACTCGGCCCCGCAGCTGGTGCAGCTGACCCAGGCCCAGCCGGTCGGCCCGGTCGACCACGAGGGTGTTCACCGTGGGCATGTCGATGCCGGACTCGATGATGGTGGTGCAGACCAGGACGTCGAAGCGTCCCTCCCAGAAGTCGAGCACCACCTGCTCGAGGGTGCCCTCGTCCATCTGGCCGTGGGCCACCGCGATGCGGGCCTCGGGCACCAGCGTTCGGAGCTCGGCCGCCTTCTCCTCGATGTCGCGCACCCGATTGTGCACGAAGAAGACCTGGCCCTCGCGCAGCAGCTCGCGACGGATGGCCTCCGAGGCGGCGCGCTCGTCGTACTCACCCACGTAGGTGAGGATGGGCTGGCGCTCAGCCGGCGGGGTGTGCAGCAGGGTCAGGTCGCGGATGCCGGTGAGGCCCATCTCCAGGGTGCGCGGGATGGGCGTGGCCGAGAGGGTGAGCACGTCGAGATCGGTCTTGAGGGCCTTGATCTTCTCCTTGTGGCCCACGCCGAAGCGCTGCTCCTCGTCGACCACCAACAGACCGAGGTCCTTGAAGGTGACGTCGGCCGACAGGAGACGATGGGTGCCGATGACGAGATCGACCTCGCCGGTGCGGAGCCCCTCGATGACCTGCCGGGCCTGGGCCGAGGTGAGGAAGCGGCTGAGCACCTCGACCCGCACCGGGTAGGCGGCCAGGCGGTCGCTGAAGGTGGCGAAGTGCTGCTGGGCCAGCAACGTGGTCGGCACCAGGACCGCCACCTGCTTGCCCTCCTGCACGGCCTTGAACGCAGCGCGCAGGGCGACCTCGGTCTTGCCGAAGCCGACGTCGCCGCACACCAGACGGTCCATGGGGCTCTCGCCCTCCATGTCGGCCTTCACGTCGCTGATGGCGGTGGCCTGGTCCGGCGTCTCCCGGTGGGGGAAGGCGTCCTCCATCTCCTGCTGCCACGGCGAGTCGGAGGGGAAGGCGAAGCCGACGGTGTTGAGGCGCTTCTGGTAGAGCACGACCAGCTCCTGGGCCACGTGGCTGACCTCGTCGCGCACCCGGGCCTTGGCCTTCTGCCAGTCGCCGCCGCCCAGCCGGCTCGGTGTGGGGTCCTCACCCCCGCTGTAGTGGCGGACGGCATCGATCTGGTCCGACGGGACGTAGAGCTTGTCGCCACCGCGGTACTCGAGCAGGAGGTAGTCGCGGTCAGCCCCGCCGATGGAGCGGGTCACCATGCCGCCATAGCGGGCCACGCCGTGCTGGTGGTGCACCACGAAGGCCCCGGGGCGGAGGTCGTCGAAGAACCCGGCACTGTCGCGCTTGCGGGAGCGGGGAGTGCGGTGGGGCCGGCGCCGACCGGTGAGGTCGGCCTCGGCCAGCACCGCGACCCGAGCCCCGGGCAGGACGCAGCCCCGGTCGAGCGACGCGACCCGCACCTCGACGTCGAGCCCGTGCTCGCGCAGGAGCGACCCCATGCGGGCGGCCGAGGCCTCGGTGTCGGCTGCCACCACCAGCCGGTAGTCCTCACCCACCAGGTCACGGGTCTGGCCCAGCAAGCCAGCCCCGTCGCCCACCGCCGGGTTCCAGCCGATGCTGGTCACGACGGGCACGTCAGGGGAGTCGGCCACGTTGACGAGGGTCCAGACGGGGGCCTCGGTGTGGGTCAGGAGCCGGTCGAACGGGAGGTGGAGCGACGGGATCCCGGTCTCCTCGGGCACGTCCCAGGTGCTGCGGGCCAGGTGGTGGGCCAGGTCGGACTCCTCGGCCAGCAGGTCGGCGGCCCGGTCCCTCATGCGGCGGGGCTCGACCAGCACGACGAGAGCCTCGGGGGGGAGGAGGTCGAACAGCACGTGCTCGCCGCTGGTCAGCCAGGGCAGCCAGGACTCCATGCCGTCGAACACCAGGCCCTCGGCCAGGCGCTCCCACTGCTCGCGGCCCCACGGCTCTGACGCCACCAGCTGGGCCGCCCGCGCCCGCACGTCGGCCGTCGGGAGCAGCTCCCGGCAGGGGAAGATGGCGGCCGCGCGCACGGGGTCGGTGGCCCGCTGGTCGCTGACGGAGAACTCGGTGAGACGGTCGACCTCGTCGCCCCAGAGGTCGATGCGGACAGGACGGTCCTCGGTGGAGGGGAAGACGTCAACGATCGAGCCCCGCACCGCGACCTCGCCCCGGACCTCGACCTGAGGCTCCCGCCGGTACCCGGCGCCCACCAGGGTGGCGACGACCTCGTCGCGATCGAGCTGTTGACCGGGCCGGATGATGAGCGGCTCGACATCGTCGACGTGGGGACCCAGCCGCTGGACCAGGGCGCGGACGGGAGCCACCACCACCTGGGGCGCGTGGGCGGGGTGGCGCAGGCGCCAGACCACCCGCAGCCGTCGGCCCATGGTCTCCACGTTGGGGCTCACCCGCTCGAACGGCAGCGTCTCCCACGCCGGGAACAACTCGACGGCGTCGGGACCGAGGTAGGCGCCCAGGTCGTGGACCAGGCGCTCGGCGTCACCGGTGGTGGGGCAGGCCACCAGCACCGGGGTCCGGGTGCCGCCGGCCAGGTGAGCCAGGGTGAGGGATCGGGCCGACTCGGCTGCGGCCAGCACCGCATGGCGCCGACCGCGCACCTGGGCCAGGCCAGGCTCGTCGACCAGGAGGGCCGGGACGTCGCCCAGCGCGGCGCCGGAACGGGTCGCAGGGGGCGCGGTGGCGGTGCTCACGGGGGCGGCTCGCGGGAGGGTTGGGACGCGGGACCACGCCGGGATCCGGTGCCGACCGGTCCCGAGCGAGACATTCCAACCTACCGGCCCACAGCCCCCGCTCCCCCGGCCCGACGGGCCCGGGGGAGCTTTGTACGGACCCCGCCGCATGTGGCGCCCCTCCGCACAAAGTTGATGAGAGCCTCTCGCCTGGCGGTTCCCGTCGAGCGACGACGAGACCCGCAGCTCGGGCGACGTCGAACCCCCTTCACCCGGGGACGCCATCCCTGCGGGCCACACCACCTGGGCGCCCTGGGTACCCCGGCCCGGCTGACCGGCGCGCCCGCCGACGACGGCCCCGAAGGGTCCCCAGCCGGGCATGGGCGCGCCATCGCAGGTGCATCCGGCGGCCACGAGAGGCCGTTGTCGCTGTCTCACCCGAGGACTACGTTCACCTCGCCCGTTCGCCCGTGCGGGCGACACACCACCGGAGGCCCCTGTGTCCCACGTCACCAGCCACGTCCACGGCTCCCGTCCTTTACCGACCTGGCCACGCCGGACCCGGCGGCCTCCCGCGACTTCTACGGCGCCCTGTTCGGCTGGGAGTTCGACGAGCAGCCCGCTGGCCCCGACGCCACCTACACGATGTGCTCCAAGGGCGGGAAGGCGGCGGCAGGGATCATGGAGCTGTCGCCACAGATGGCCCAGGCCGGCATGCCCCCGGTCTGGAGCAGCTACGTCACCGTCGACGACCTGGAAGAGGCCACCGGCAAGGTCGAGCCGGCCGGCGGCCAGGTGATGCGCCCGCCCATGGACGTCATGGACGCCGGGCGCATGGCGGTGATCACCGACAGCACCGGGGCGGCCATCTGCCTCTGGGAGGTCAAGGACAGCATCGGCGCCGAGGTCGTCAACGAGCACGGCGCCCTCAGCTGGAACGAGCTGCTGACCCCGGAACCGGCCCAGGCTGCCGAGTTCTACGCTCAGGTGCTGGGCTGGACCTCAGAGGCCATGTCCATGCCGATGGGCGACTACACCGTCTTCAAGGTCGAGGGCGGCAACGACGACGGCATCGCCGGCGCGGTGACGCCTCCGATGCAGGGCATGCCCCCGGCCTGGCTCGTCTACTTCATCGTCGATGACTGCGACGCCACCGTCGCTCTCGCCACGGAGAAGGGAGCCACGGTGATGGGCAGCCCCATGGACGTCCCCGGCGTCGGTCGCATGGCCCCGATCCAAGACCCCCAGGGCGCCATGTTCGCCGTCATGACCCCCGAGTCCGGCCAGTGAGAGCCTGACTCACCCCCCTCAGCTTCGTACGGAAGTGGCCCTCACCGGCACATGTCCGTACGAAGTTGGGGCGCGATCGTGAACCCTGGACGGACGTTGCCCCCACCGGCACACGTCCGTACGAAGTTGGTGAGCAGCGCCGGACGGAGGAGCCGGTGGCATCCTGGGGGGATGGGCATCGACGTCGCCACGGTCCACCTCGACGACTACAGCCAGGGGTCGGGCGCGACCCGGGATGAGTTCGTCTCCACCCTCGGCGCGAGCCTGGTCGGCACCGGGTTCGTCAAGGTCGACGGCCACCGGGTCAGGCCCGCCGACGTCGACGCTGCCTACGCCGCAGCCCGGGACTTCTTCGCCCTCCCGACCGAGGCCAAGGAGGTCTACGTGCTGCCGAAGGGGGCCGGCGGCTACACCCCCTTCGGCACCGAGCACGCCAAGGACAGCGAGGCCATCGACCTCAAGGAGTTCTGGCACGTCCACCAAGACCTCGCCCCCGACCACGCCCTGTTCGCCACCTACGGCGCCAACGTGTTCCCCGAGGAGGTACCGCACTTCCGGCCGGCCATGCTGGCGCTCTACCGGGACCTGGAGGCCGCGGCCCAGACCCTGCTCGAGGCCATCGCCGTCTACCTCGGCCTGCCCGAGCGGCACCTGGCCGACATGGTCGTCGACGGTCGCTCGGTGCTGCGCATCATCCACTACCCACCGCGGCGCGACGCCAACGCCCCCGGAGCGGTGCGGGCCGCGGCCCACGAGGACATCAACCTCATCACCCTGCTCCCGGCCGCGACCGAGGCGGGACTCGAGCTGCTCGACCGCAACGGGTCGTGGCACCCAGTCGACGGCCTGGAGGGGGAGCTGGTCGTCGATGCCGGCGACATGCTCAGCCGCCATGTGAACCTGAAGATCCCGTCCACCACGCACCGGGTCGTCAACCCCGAGGCCGACGACCTCCCGCGCTGCTCGATGCCGTTCTTCTGCCACCCCCGACCCGACGTGGTCCTCGACGCTCCCCCCGCCCTCGTTGGCTCCGACAAGAAGCACTTCCCGCCGATCACGGCGGACGAGTTCCTCAACGAGCGCCTGGTCGAGATCGGCCTGAGCTAGTGCCGTGACCACAAACGTTCGCACGGGTCGGCGTCGCAATCGGCCCTGGCCAGCGGCGTGACCGCCCCTCCGCAGGAAGGCGGACACAGCACTAGGTCCGCAGGGCCCGGGGATCGCCGACGGGACTCGCACGCATGGGCGAGGACCGGCCCATGCACATCGACACCCTGCTCATGGCCCAGCCCGAGGCGGTGCGGGAGCGGGCCGAGGCCCTGGCCGCCACCGGCGTGGACGGGCTCTTCACCGTCGAGGGTCCCCACGACGTCTTCCTCCCCCTCGCTCTGGCCGCCGCGGACGGGACCTTCGTCTACTCCAGCGTCGCCATCGCCTTCCCCCGCTCGCCGATCCACCTGGCCCACACCGGATGGGACCTGCAGGCGCTCTCCGGCGGTCGGTCCGCCCTCGGTCTGGGCACTCAGGTCCGGGCCCACGTCGAGCGTCGCTACGGCGCCACCTGGTCACGACCCGCCGAGCGCATGCGTGAGTGGGTGGGCGCCATCCGGGCGACGTGGGCCTGCTGGGAGCACGGCCAGCCTCTCGACTTCCGGGGCCAGCACACCAGCCACACCCTGATGACCCCGGCGTTCGACCCCGGCCCGGCACCGGGCGGTCCCCCGCCCATCTGGCTGGGCGCGCTCGGCCCGCGGATGACGAAGCTCGCCCTCACCGAGGCCGACGGCCTCCTGATCCACCCCTTCACCAGCGACCGCCACCTGGCCGAGACCACCCTCCCTCGGGTGGAGGAGGTCCTGTCCGAGGCGGGACGGGACCGGTCCGAGGTGACGGTGGTCGGTCAGACCATCCTGGCCTGCGGCCGCGACGCCGAGGAACAGGCGACGGCCGACGCCGGCGCCCGCTGGCTGCTCGGGTTCGACGGCTCCACCCCCGCCTACGAGCCGGTGCTCGCCACCGAGGGCCGCAGCGACCTCCACCCCGAGCTGCGCCGGCTGTCGCGCAAGGGCCGTTGGGGGGATGTGGCCGCCCTGATCGACGACGACCTCCTCGACGCCATCGTCGTGCGGGGCGACCCCGACGTCGTCGCCGCCCGCCTCCTGGCCCGAGCCGACGGCCAGCTGGACCGGGTCGCGGTGTACTCGCCCGGCGACATCGCCGATGAGGCCCTGGCCGCCGTCGTGGCCGGCGTGCGAGCCGGCGCCACCGGCTGAGGCCCGACGCCTCAGAACCTGTTGACGAAGTCGCTCCTGGTCACAGACGTGGTCGAAGGGTCCCGACGAGTCAGATGCCCGGCTCACCAAGCCTCAGCCCGGAGCGACGGGCATGCGACCCGCAGTCGGGATCTGGCCGAACATGCGCGACAGGCTCTCAGGCGGTGACGCCGACCACCTGGCCGGGCGCCTGGCGGCGGCGGTCCCAGTCCGCCACCCGCTCGGTGTCCTCGTAGTCCTCCCAGCGCACGAGGCGCCCCCAGCGCAGCTCGAGAACGGCCACGGCCCGGTTGACGTACTCGTCCCCACCGTCGGGACCGGGGCGGAAGTCGTGGACCCGCAGGGCGATGCGGGTGTTCCACGGAGGTCCGTTGACCATGATGTCCTCGATCACGAACTGGATGCCCTCGTCGACGTAGCGCTCGGCGAAGGCTCGGCACTCGTCGATGCCGCGATGGGTGGCGTGGGCGTGGCTTGACCACGGGGCGGAACATGGTGGACCAGCTGTTGTCGCCGGGGAAGGCCAGCTCGGCGTCGGGTGCCGCCATGCGAAGCAGCAGCGCGGTGCGGGAGCGCTCGTGCGCGAGGTGGTCGAGGCCCGCCTCACGGCCGCCGTGGTCGCGGACTGACCGGCACCGCTCCGACCGTCGGCAACGGCCTGGGCGCTCCGGCACCCAGGCGGGCGGACCGTCAGGCCGAGTCGGGGCGGGTGTTGTAGCGGCCCATCGCCGCTGCGATGCCGTCGGCTGCCATGGTCTCGACCGCGTCAGCGGCCTCGGCGATCACCACGTCGAGCTCGGCTCGCTCGGCCTTGCCCGGACGGCGCAGGACGTGGTCGGCGCCCTGCTGGCGTCCCGGGGGCTTGCCCACCCCGATGCGGATGCGGGCGAAGGCGTCGGTGTGGAGGTGGGCCTTGATCGACCGTAGGCCGTTGTTGCCGGCCAGGCCGCCCCCCTGCTTCACCTTCATCCGTCCCGGCGGGAGATCGAGCTCGTCGTGCACCACCACGAGGCGGCTCAGGTCGTCGAGGTCGTGACGGCGCACCAGGGCCGCGACCGCCAGTCCGGCCTCGTTGTAGAAGGTCTGGGGAAACGCCAGCCCGATGCGGGCCGACCCGACCCGCACCTCGTCGCTCAGGGCCCGCTCGTTGCGGAAGCCGGTCCGGAGCCGACCTCCGTGGCGCTCGGCCAGGAGGGCCACGGTGTCGGCGCCGACGTTGTGGCGGGTGTGGGCGTAGTCGGCCCCGGGGTTGCCGAGCCCGACCACGAGCAGGTCGACGGCCACGATCGGGCGGCGAGACGGGCGGACGGAGGTGGCGCCGGGGCTCAGCCCTCGTCGCCGCTGTCGCCCTCGCTGTCGGCGTCGCCGCCCTCGGGCGCCTCACCCTCCTCGCCCTCAGCCTCAGCCTCGGCCAGCTCCTCGAGGGCGGCCTCCTCGGCCTCGATCTCGATGGCGGCGCGCGACACCTGGGCGCTGGCCACGACCTCATCGGGCTCGACGTCGGTGGACACGCCGGTGGGCAGGGCCAGGTCGGCCACGGTGATGGTGTCACCGATGACCATGGTGGAGATGTCGTAGGTCAGCTGGTCGGGGATGTCACCGGGCTTGGCGTTGACGGTGAGCTGAGTGATGGACTGCTCGACCAGACCCTGGTTGTTCTCGACCTCCTCGGCCTCGCCCTCGAGCACCACGGGGACGTCGACAGAGAGCTCCTGGTCGCGACGGATCAGCAGGAAGTCGATGTGGTCGACGGTGCGGGTGATCGGGTGGCGCTGCATGTCCTTGATGATCGCCAGCTGCGCCTCACCCTCGCCCTCGACGGTGAGGTCGATGAGGGCGTTGATGCCGGCGTCGGTGATCAGCGCGGCGCGCAGCTCGCGCCAGTCGACGGTGACGGCGACGGAGTCGTGGCCGAGGCCGTAGACGACGGCTGGCACCTTGGCCTCGGCCCGCAGACGGCGGCTGTTGCGGGGGCCGGTCGCGCGACCGGGGGTGGCGGTGAGGGTGATCTCGGCCATCGGGGACTCCTACGTCTGAGATCGCGCCGGAGCGCAGGGCTTGTGGACCGGTCGAGGCTAGGCGAGGCGGACCATCCGACCCAAGGTGCGACCGGTCAGCTCTGGTTGCGACCGCCGAAGATGTCGCTGACCGAGGCATCGTCGAACACCGACCTGATGGCCTGGCCGATGATGGGCGCGACCGACAGCACCTCGATCTTGTCCAGCTGCTTCTCCTCCGACAGCGGGAGCGTGTCGGTGATCACCACCTTGGTGAGCGCCGAGTTCTTCAGTCGGTCGATGGCCGGCCCCGACAGGATGGCGTGGGTGGTCATGGCCCACACATCGGTGGCCCCCTCCTCGTGGAGCAGGTCGGCCGAAGCGCAGATGGTGCCGGCCGAGTCGATCATGTCGTCGAGCAGCACGCAGCTGCGGCCGGCGACGTCGCCCACGATGCTGTCGGCCACCACCTCGTTGGCCGTCCCCCGGGGGCGGACCTTGTTGACGAAGGCCAACTCGGCCCCCACCTCGTTGGCGAAGCGCTTGGCGGCCTTCACCCCCCCGGAGTCAGGCGAGACGACGACCAGGTCCTCGGGATCGACGCTCTCGCGCAGGTAGGACACCTGGATGGGCATCGCCGTCAGGTGATCCACGGGCACGTCGAAGAACCCCTGGATCTGACCCGAGTGCAGGTCGACCGATACCACTCGATCGGCGCCGGCCGCGGTGAGCATGTCGGCCACCAGCTTGGCCGTGATGGGCTCCCGGCCCTCGGCCTTGCGGTCCTGGCGGGCGTAGCCGTAGCAGGGGCACACGGCGGTGATCCGCTTGGCCGACGCCCGCTTGGCTGCGTCGATCATGATCAGCTGCTCCATCAGCGAGTCGTTCACGGACTGTCCCCCCTCGCTGGAGTGGGTCTGGACGATGAACACGTCGGCCCCGCGGATCGACTCGCCGAAGCGGCAGTGCATCTCGCCGTTGGAGAAGTGGCGGAGGTTGGGATCGCCCAGCTCGATGCCCAGGTGGCGGGCGATGTCGGCGGCCAGGGCCGGGTGCGACGACCCCGTGTAGAGGTGCAGCCGCTTGCGGGTGACGGTCTCCATGGGCTCCATGGGGTTGCTCTCCGGTCGGGATCGGGGGCAGGGCGGAGGAAGGGCTCGATGAGAGGGGTCCGTCAGACCCCGTCGTCGGGGTCAGCGGCGTGGAAGGGGCCGGTGGTGGTGGAGTCGGGCACGGAGGTGCCCGGGGCCAGGTGGGCGTAGGGGCCGACGTGGGCGTCGGCGCCGATCTCGGCGTCGCGGGCGGTGGTCGCCTCCACGATGGAGCGGGCGCCGACCATGCAGTCGACCAGGCGGGTGTCGGGGCCGACCTCGGCGCCCTGGCCGATGACGGTGTGGCCCTGGAGGATGGTGCCGGGGAACAGGGTGACGTCGGTCGCCAGATCGACCGTGGTGTCGACATAGGTCCGACCGGGGTCGACCATGGTGACGCCGCGTCGGAGCCAGTGGTGGTTGGTGCGCCGGCGCAGCTCGGCCTCGGCCGCGGCGAGCTGGGCCCGGTCGTTCACGCCGTGGGTCTCCTCCTCGTCCTCGGCGACCACCGCGGCCACCCCGTAGCCGGCATCGTGGAGGACCTCGACCACGTCGGTCAGGTAGTACTCGCCCTGGTCGTTGACCGGCTGGAGGCGACGGAGGGCGGGGGCCAGCACGCTGCGGCGGAAGCAGTAGATCGAGGTGTTGATCTCGTCGATCTCCCGCTGCGCCGGCGTGGCGTCGCGGTGCTCGACGATGCGGGCGACCCGGTCGTCGCGGCCCCGCACCACCCGGCCGTAGCCGGACGGGTCGCTCAGGCGCGCCGTGAGCACGGTGCAGGCGGCGCCGCTGATCCGGTGCTGCTCGACCAGGTGGCTGATGGTGGCCGGGCGCAGCAACGGCGTGTCTCCAGGGAAGACCAGGACGTCGCCATCATCGGCGCCGTCGACGTCGGGGAAGGCAGTGAGGCCCACCGACACGGCATCGCCGGTGCCCAGCTGCGAGTGCTGCTCGACGAAGTCGAGGAGGTAGTCGGAGTCCTGGGACTGGAGCTTCTTGGTCACTCGCTCGGCGCCGTGGCCGACGACCACGACGACACGGTCGACCGAGCAGTCCGCCAGGGCGTCGAGCACGTAGCGGACCATGGGCCGACCGCACAGCAGGTGCAGAGGCTTGGGCCGCTCGGAGCGCATCCGCGTGCCCTCCCCGGCGGCCAGGACGACGGCCGACAGTGGTCGCAAGGCCATGCCCGCAGGTCTAGCGCGCTGCGCCCGCGCCTGTGCACCAGATCTCGGCTCAGCCGATCGGCGTGGTCGAGCTCGGCGCGGCCTCGACGATCGGCCGGCACCTCGCTCCGCGTGGCGATCGATGACACGGATGGGCAGAGGTGGCGACGGAGCTCCTCTTGGTCCGAGCCGTGACCCATCGCTCCACCTGGTTCGGGGGGCAGGACTCGAACCTGCGACATCCGGATTCAAAGTCCGGTGTTCTGCCAGCTGAACTACCCCCGACAGTGGGCTCCACCCTACGACGGGCAGTCCCTGCGCCTCCGTTGCGACGACGGGGCGGACAGCCGGGTCAGCAGAGGGCGAGACCGGTCGCGTCGCCGAGGCCCGGGGAGCCTGGCGCTCCGCCGGGGCGCTCGACGGGCGGCGGTGCTTCGCCGCTGTCGAAGCGGCGACCACCTCGGCCGCACCCGGTGCCAGCTCCAGCACCTGGGCCCCGTCGACGACGGCGTCGCGCACCGGCAGCCGGTAGGTGACCACCTCGGCCCCGTCGACGACACGGCCGAGGTCGATCAGGGTCGTCCACCGTCGTGCCGCTGTCCACGCGCACCTGATCAAGGCCGCTCCGCACGAGATCGGGCAGGTCGCCCGGCCCGACGTCGCCCACCGCCCGCAGCAGGGCGGCGGCGATGACCGCCCCCCGGTCCTGGCGGCCGAGATCACCGCTCGGGTCGCGCACGCGGCGCCCGTCGGGCAGCTCGACGGAGACGTCCCTGCGCACCCGGCCGAGGGCCAGCACCTGGTCCCCGTCCAGGACCTGACACCCCGCCCGGAGATCGAGGCCCGTCGACACCGAGGTGAGGGGGTGGTCCACCGACAGGCGCAGACCGCCCAGCGCATCGACGATCCCCACCGCCCCGGCGAACCCGCTCTCCACGTAGCGATCGACCTGGATCCCCAGTTCGTCGTCGAGGGTGCGGACCAGCCGCACGGGGTCGCCGGTGGCGCGAGCATCGTTGATCCGGGCCCGCTCGGGGCTGCCGTCGAGCGGGACGACGAGGTCGCGGGGCACGGGCAGCAAGCGCACCTGGCGCTCGGCCGGGTCGACCCGCGCCACCACGAGGGTGTCGGTGCGGGCGTCGGCCACCTCGACGCTCGGGGCCTCGACCCCGGCGAACAGCACGGTCACCGGCCCGTCGCCGTGGCGGCTCGTCTGCCGCCAGCCCGCCCACGTCGACCTGCTCGGGCGTCACCCGGTCCACCGCAAGGGCGGACGCGGCGACGACGCCCACCACGGCGACGGCGACGGCGCCGAGCGCAGCACCGACGGCGCGCCCGGCGGGCCACGGCCTCCCGCCACCCGGGGAACGGGCTCGGACCTTCGTCGTGGCGATCGTCGAGGTGGGCCGTCGAAGGCATCCTCGAACCCCGCGGCGCGGTGGGGGCGGCTCACACCCTGTCCAACGCCTGGCGATCCGTATCGGTTGACATCACCGGCGGCGCCGGGCTCCCCCCTGCGAGGTTGCGGAGCAGACCGGTGCCCCCGGTAGGGTGGCCGACCTCATGGGATCTCTGGTCAAGAAGCGCCGCAAGCGCATGCGCAAGAAGAAGCACAAGAAGATGCTGAAGCGCACCCGCTGGCAGCGTCGCGCCGCGGGCAAGTAGCGCCCGGTCCTCGACATCGACGACCGCTGCGGCGGGCCCACGTGCTCCGACCCGGCGGTCGTCGCTCGCGTCCACCGGTCGGCGATGAGTTCGTTTGGCCCAAGGGGGTGAGGGCAGCGTTGCGGGCGAACCCCGCGCCAGACCAAAGGACACCATCGTGGAAATCGGCATCGTCGGACTGCTCGTCGTCATCCTGCTCGTCATCTTGATCGTCTACTTCGTGCGGCGCACCTGACCCTCCTGCGAACCGGGCGCCTGGAGCTCGGCCCCGCGATGAGCGCCCCCGCACCTCGGTGCCGGAGCGCCGTCGCGCCGAACCGCGTGACACGGGCGAGGATGGGGCCCATGGCCCGACTGCTCATCGTGCACCACACCCCCTCACCGAACCTCCAGAGCATGTTGGAGGCGGTGCGGGCGGGGGCCGGCGATCCGCAGATCGACGACGTGCAGGTGGTGGTGCGGGCCGCCCTGTCGGCCACGGCGTCCGACGCCCTCGCGGCCGACGGCTACATCGTCGGGGGCCCCGCCAACCTGGGCATGCTGGCCGGGGCGGTGAAGCACTTCTTCGACACCATCTACTACCCGTGCCTGGAGGAGACGCGCGGCCGTCCCTTCGGCGCCTACCTCCACGGCGGCGACGACACCACCGGCGCCGCCCGCGATCTCCAGAAGATCACCGGCGGCCTCGGATGGGAGAAGGTGGCCGAGGTGGTCGAGGTGGCCGGGGCCCCCGACGCCGCCGCCCTCGAGGCCTGCACCGACCTGGGCGGGGTGGTGGCCGCCACCATCGGCACGATCTGATCACCCGACGCCAGTCGGGCCGCCACCGTCGGCTCGATCTGACCGACCGCCTGCCGGCACCGCCCGCGGGCATCCGCCGCTACGGTCGCCGTCCATGACCGATCCTCGTCCCGGCCTCACCTACGCCAGCCTCATGGCCCTGGGCCCGGGTTACGCCGTGGAGACGGCTCGGCGGGCGGCCGACCGCGGCTACGGCTCCTTCTGGACCGCCGAGACCACCGGACCCGAGGCCTTCTCGCTGCGGGCCGCCGCCGGCGCCGCGGCACCGGGACTGGACCTGGGCACGGGGGTGTTGGCGCTGCAGCTGCGCACCCCTCCCCTCGCCGCCATGGCCGCGGCCACCCTGGCCGCCCTCGATCCGGACCGGGATGTGCTGCTCGGCGTCGGGGTGTCCTCGCCCGTGGTCACGGGCCGGTGGCACGGTGCGGCCTACGGCGAGCACCCCCTCGGCCGGGTGCGCGAGTACGTGGCCCTCGTCCGCGAGTGCCTCTCGGGCGAGAAGGTGACCTTCGCCGGCGATCACTACGCGGTCAAGGGCTTCCGCCTGGGCCTGCGCCAGGGCGACCGCCGGCCCCGGATCGTGCTGGGAGCCCTCGGACCCAAGATGCTGTGTCTGGCCGGCGAGGTGGCTGACGGCGTGCTGCTCAACTACCTGCCCGCCTCCCACGTGCCGTGGTCGGTGGAGCAGGTGCGTGCCGGTGAGGCTGCCGGGGGCCGCGAGCCCGGGTCGTGCCGGGTCCACGCCTACGTCCACGCCGGCGTGGCCGAGACCGAGCCGGCGCGGGACAAGGGCCGCAAGGACCTGTTCGGCTACGCCACCGTCGACGCCTACGCGGAGAGCTTCACCCGTGCCGGCTTCGGCGACGTGGTGGCCGAGGTGCGGGCCCGCCACGCCGACGGCGACCGGGAGGGGGCGGTGGCCGCGATCAGCGACGCCATGGTCGACGCCATCGATGTGGTGGGCGACGCCGACCTGGTCCGGGCCACTCGTCAGGCCTACACCGACGCCGGCGTCGACGAGGCCGTGCTCATGCCCCTGCCCTGGGGCCAGGACCGCACCCGGGTCGTCGACGCCACCATCGACGCCTTCGCCGCCCCCTGACGGCGCCGCCCGCTCACAGCACGGCATCGACGGCCACAGCGCGTCGGTACGCTCGCCCCATGACGCTCGACGGCACCACCTGCATCATCACCGGGGCAGCCCGGGGCATCGGCTACAGCCTGGCCGACCGGTTCCTCGCCGAGGGTGCGGCCGGGGTGACGGTCGTCGACCTCGACCCGGCCGACTGCGCCGCCGCCGCCACACGCCTGACCGAGCGCCACGGGGACCGCGTCCTCGACCACGCCGCCGATGTCAGCGCCCAGGCCGAGGTGGAGGAGGCGGTCGCCCGCACCGAGGAGCGCTTCGGACCTGTCGACGTGTTCGCCGCCAACGCCGGCATCGGGACCGCCATGGGCCTCGACGCCGACGACGAGGTGTGGGAACGCACCTGGAGGGTGAACGTCATGGCACACGTGGCCGCGGCCCGGGTCGTCGTGCCCGCCATGGTGGAGCGCGGCGGCGGCACCTTCCTCACCACCGCCTCGGCGGCCGGACTCCTGGCCCAGATCGGCGACGCGCCCTACTCGGTGACCAAGCATGCCGCGGTGGCCTTTGCCGAGTGGCTGGCCATCACCTACGGCGACCAGGGCCTGCGCGTCCACTGCCTCTGCCCCCAGGGCGTGAACACCGACATGCTGAGCGCTGGGGCCGAGTCCAGTGCTGCGGTCGGGACCGTCACCATGCAGGGGATCATCGAGCCCGACGAGGTGGCGTCGGCGGTGGTGACCGCACTGGACGAGGGAAGCTTCCTCGTCCTCCCCCACCCCGAGGTGGCCACCTACGCCCAGCGCCGGGCCGGCGATCCCGACCGCTGGCTCGGGGGGATGCGCAAGCTCCAGGCCCTGGTCCTGGGCGGCCTCGCCGGGGGATGAGCGGAGCAGACCTCATCGAGGTCGGGCTGCACGCCGGCGACGTCGTCCGCTTCCGGCCCCGGCCCGGCGCCCGGTGGCAGGAGGCCACCGTCGAGCGCCGCGAGCGCGACGGGTCCATCGGCGTCCGCGACGGCAAGGGCGCGGCCCGGGCCCTCGCCCTCGAGCGCCTCGAGGTCCGCACCCGGGGCTCTCGGGGCGCCCCGATCTGGGAACCACTGGCCGAGCGGGCTGAGCGCCCGGCCCAGCTCGACCTCTTCCTCGACGCTGTGGCGGCACCGTCGGACCCGCCCCGCCGGAACCGGCGCCGCCGGTGACGCCCGAGCCCTCCTCCCCTCCCCGCAACTTCGTACGAATGTTGCCCCCACCGGCACAGTTCCGTACGACGTTCACGACACGTCCCCAACCGCGGACGGATGTTGCCCTCCTCGGCACACTTCCGTACGAAGCTGGGTGGGGATCGGGTCCCTGCCGATGAGCCTCGATGGGGAGACCAACGCCGTCTACGAGGCCGGCGCCACGACCTTCGCGGCCCGGACCGGACGGCCCGACCCGGAGCGCCCGGCGGCGCTGGCCGCAGTTGCCTCCGATGGGCCCATCCTCGACCTGGGCTGCGGGCCGGGCTGGCACCTGCCCCTCCTAGGGCCTGCGGCCATCGGGCTCGATCCGGCTCGCGCCATGCTGGCCGAGGCCCGGTCCACCACCCGAGCCACCCATCCCCTCGTCCAGGGCCACGCCGGCGCCCTGCCGGTCCGACCCCGCTCCCTTGGTGGCGTCTGGGCCAGCCGCTCCCTCCAACACATCGATGCCGTCCGCCTGCCACGGGCGCTGGCCGAGCTCCACCGAGCCCTCCCGGTCGGCGCCCCTCTGGCGGCCACCCTGTTCGCCGGCGAGGGCAGTGGCGTCTCCGGGGACGAGAGCGACCTCCCCGGACGGCGCTTCACCTTCTGGGAGCCGGCGCACCTCATGAGCCTGGTGGAAGGCGCCGGCTTCGAGGACATCTCCTGTGATCCTCCGCCCGACTCGTTGCGCTCGCCCGACTCGCCCCAGGAGCGCTGGGCTCAGATCCACCTCACGACCCGGGCCCGCAGCCTGCCCGACACCGTCGGGCCCGGGATGCGGCTGCTCGTCTGCGGGCTGAACCCCAGCCTGCACGCGGCCGACGCCGGCGTCGGCTACGCCGGGCCCGGCAACCGCTTCTGGCCCGCCCTCGTCGCCGCCGGGCTGTGCGACGAGGGCTCGGTCGCCGACCCGTGGCGCCTGCTCGACCGGGGTGACATCGGCATGACCGACCTGGTGAAGCGGGCCACCCCACGCGCGGCCGAGCTCACCACCGCCGAGCACCGGGCGGGGCTGGTGCGCCTCGAGCGCCTGTGCACCGTGCTCGCCCCCGAGGCGGTGATCGTGGTGGGCCTGGCTGGGTGGCGGGCCGCGATCGATCGCCGGGCCCAGCCCGGGTGGCAGCGACGTCGCCTTGGGCCCAGCCCTGTCTACCTGATGCCGTCCACCAGCGGCCTCAACGCCGCCACCTCGCTCGCCACCCTGGTCGACCACCTCCGGGCCGTCACCGACCCACCACCCCGTCCCTGAGAACGACATGGACGCGGAGAGCGACATGGACACGACAGGGGCCGCCGGAGCGGCCAGACTTGGGCACTTGACCACGCACCCACCCGACCCGACGGAGGGTCCGTGATCCACGAGCCGGCGGCCGTCCTGGCCGTCGCGGTCGGACTCGGCATCGGCGCCCAGTGGCTGTCGGGGCGCGTGCGCCTCCCCTCGATCGTCTTGATGCTGGCCGTCGGGCTCCTCGTCGGCCCTGGGCTGGGCCTCATCGACCCGAGCGACACCTTCGACGACGAGCTCCTCGGCTCGATGATCGCCCTCGGGGTGGGTCTGCTCCTCTTCGAGGGCGGCCTCAGCCTGCGCTGGGGACAGATCGGCTCGACCACCCGCCGGGTCGTGGTCCGCCTGCTCAGCGTCGGTGTGCTCGTGTCCCTGATCCTCACATCGATCGCGGCCGTCGCCTTCACCGACCTGCCGCGCGGGGTGGCGGTGCTGTTCGGCTCGATCATGGTGGTGACCGGTCCGACGGTCGTGATCCCGCTGCTGCGTCAGGCGCGGCTGCGGCCCCGCCTCGGGCGCATCCTCCGGTGGGAGGGGATCATCGTCGACCCGGTGGGAGCGGTCCTGGGCGTCAGCGTGTTGGAGGTGCTCCTGGTCGAGGACGGCTCGGTGGGGGAGGCCATCGTCGCGGTGGCCCGCACCACCGCGGTGGGCTGCGTGGTCGGCGCCCTGGTGGCCGCCGCCCTCGTCCTCGCCCTCGCCCGGCACTGGGTCCCCGACCACCTGCGGGGTCCTCTGTCGCTGGTGGCCGCCATCGTCGCCTACGCCCTGGCCAACGAGCTGGGTACCGATGCCGGGCTCTACGCCGCCACCCTCGCCGGGGTCGTCCTGGCGAACCAGCGCTGGGTCGCGATCGAGCCCATCGTCGAGCTCCACGAGCACCTGGCCACGATCATCCTGGCCGGCATCTTCGTGGTCCTGGGGGCTCGGGTCGAGGCCGACACCCTCACCGACAACCTCATCCCCGCCGCCCTCCTGCTCGTGGTCCTCGTGCTGGTGGTCCGCCCCCTCTCGGTGCTCGCCTCCACCGCCCGGACCTCGCTCACCCGGAAGGAGCGGACCTATCTGGCGACCCTGGCGCCCCGTGGCATCGTCGCTGCGTCGGTGTCCGCCGTGTTCGGCTTCGAGCTGACCGAAGCGGGGCTGCCCGGCGGCGACGACCTGGCCGCCATCACCTTCCTCGTGGTGGCCGGTACCACCGTCTTCTACGGGCCGCTGGCCCGGCCCCTCGCCCGTCGGCTCAAGGTCGACACCCCCGAGCCCACCGGCGTCGTGCTCGTCGGCGCCCGGCGCTGGGCCCGGGAGCTGGGCGCCACCCTCACCGACATCGGCGTCTCCGTGTTGGTCATGGCCGAGGACGAGCAGCTGGCCGACGAGGCCCGCGAGGCGGGTCTGCTCGTGTACGCCGGTCGCCTGGAAGGCGACGACCTGGCCGCGGCCCTCGACGGGGTGGGCGGGCGCATCGCCGTGGTCGGCTCGGGCGCCGAGGCCCTCGACGCGTTCGGCATCGGCCGCGTGGTCCGCCACCTCGGACGGGCCAACGTGTGGCGGGTGGCCCGCGACGAGGAGGACCAGCGGGCCCTGAAGGAGGGCGATGCCCACGAGGGCCGCCGGGCCTTCGAGGAGATCACCCAGGAGCACCTCGACGAGCTCCTCGGCGACCACGACGCGGGGGTCGTGGCCCTCGAGCCCGGGCAAGAGGCGACGGAGACCCAGATACCGCTCATCGTGGTCGGGACGGGGGGCATTCCCAGGGTGGCCACCTCCCGCCGGCTGGACCGGGTCGACGAGCGCCTGGTCGTGCTGCAGGTCTCACCCTCGGTGTCGGCGGCCGACGACACCGCCGGTGCGGCCGGGGCCGCGGGCACGGAGGTCCGGCACCCGCCACCGCCACCGGCTGCGGTCACGCCTCGATCCTCTCGCTGATCACCTGCGAGCTCCCGCCCGGAGCCATGGTCACGCCGTAGAGGCAGTCGGCGGCCTCCATCGTCCGCTTCTGGTGGCTGACAACGATCAGCTGGGCGTCGGCTCGGAACTCGGCCACTAGGCCCAGGAACCGGTGCAGGTTCACGTCGTCGAGCGCGGCCTCGACCTCGTCCATGACGTAGAAGGGCGAGGGCCGGGCCCGGAACACGGCGAAGAGGTAGGCCAGCGCGGTGAGGGACCGCTCACCGCCGGACAGCAGCGACAGCTTCTTGACGTTCTTGCCCGACGGCTTGGCCTCGATCTCCACGCCGGTGTCGAGCAAGTCGTCCGGGGCGGTGAGGGTGAGCCGTCCCTGGCCTCCGGGGAACAGGGTGTCGAAGAGGTGGCGGAAGCTGGACTCGACGTCCGCGTAGGCCGAGGCGAAGACGGTGACGATCTCGGCGTCGACGGCCCGGATCACCTTGCCCAGGTCGCGCCGGGCTGCCTTGACGTCGTCGAGCTGTGACTCGATGTGGGCATGCCGCTCCTGCAGGGCGGTGAACTCCTCCAGGGCCAGAGGGTTGATCGGGCCCAGCAGGCGCAGCTCTCGCTCCAGCTCGCGCACCCGGCCTGCGGCGGTGGTGCCCTCGGGGACCTCCGGCTCGGGAGCGGCCAGCGCGGTGTCGAGGTCAACGTCGAGGTCACGCCGCATGGCCTCGACGGCGGAGTCGATCCGGAGGTCGACATCAGAGATGTCGAGCTCGGCCCGGCCCCGCCGCTCACGGGTCCCAGCCAGGCCGGACTCGGCGGCGGCACGGCGACCTCGGAGGCCTTCGAGCTCGGCCGCCACCGCCCGCGCCGCATCGCTCTGGCGCTGGCGCCGGTCCCGCAGTGACGACAGGGCGGCGTCGACCACCGACAGCCGGTCGGCGACCACGGCGGACAGGCGGACCACGGCCTCCGCCTGGGCTTCCAGGCCCACTCGCCGGCTCTCCGCCTCACGGCGCTCGGCCTGGTTGCGCGACAGGCGCTGCTCGACCTCGGCCCGCCGTCCGGAGAGGAAGGTGGTGCGCTCCTCGATGCCCGCTCGGCGGACCTCGATGTCGCGACGGAGGGCACCGACGGACCGGGCCCGCTCCTCGATCCCCGCTCGGGCGTCGACGGCGGCGCGCAGCTGCTCGGCACGGCGCTCCTCCTCGGCTTCGAGACCGGGGAGCTCGGATTCGAGCGCGGCGAGGCGCTCCCGGTCGCGAGTCACCCGCTCGTCGAGCTCGGCGGCGTGCTCGCGCAGGGAGCCGACCTCGGTGCCCAGCTCGCGGAGGTCAGTGTCGGTGCGGACCAGGGCATCGCCGGCCGCGGTTCGCCGGCTGGCGTGGCGATCGAGCTCCCGCGCGGCCTCGGCCTCCGCGGCGCGCGCCGCCGTCACCTCCCGCTGTCGGGCGGCGACCTCCTCCCCGGCGGTGACCGCGCTCGTCGCCGCCGCCTCGGCCCGGTCGCGGGCCTCGGCCAGGGCCGCGCCGGTCGCACCCGACCCCGAGGCGCCGACTCGCCAGCCGTCCGGCGCGAAGCGGTCACCGGCGCGGGTCACGACCAGCTGACCAGGTGTGCCGAGGGCGGCGTCGACGGCGGCGGGCCAGGCGTCGACCACGGTGACAGGACCGACGAGGGCGTCGAGGAGTGCATCGACGCCGGGAGCGGTGCCCCGAACGTGGGGACGAAGGGCTTCGGCGCCCGCGACGAGGGGCGGCGTCGGGGCCGGTCGCGCCACCTCGAGGGGCACCACCGCGCCGGTGAGACCTCCGTCGACCAGGGTGGCCAAGGCCCGCCGAGCACCGTCGGTTCCATCGATCACCACCGCCCTGAGGGCGGGACCGGCGGCAGCCTCGAACGCGGCCTCCCACCCCTGGTCCACCGCGACCAGGTCGACCAGCGTGCCCCGCACCCCGGGCCCGTCGGCCAGGCGGTCGAGGCCGGCCTGCGATCGGGCCTCGTCGAGGGCCAGCGCCAGGGCATCGGCCCGGGCCGACCAGCGGTGGTGGTCTCCATCGGCGGATCGGCGCCGCTCCGTCGCCGCCGCGGCCGCGGCGTCGGCGTCAGCCTGGGTGTCTTCCGCGACGTCGACGGCGGCGGCCAAGCTCGCCTCCGCCCCGTCGGCCGCGGCCAGCTCGTTTCGGAGGGTCTCTGCCTGCTGCTCCAGGCGGCCGGCCCTCGTCGCCAGCGTCTCCTGGCGCTCGTCCACCCGTCGGCGCTCGTCGTCGCCCCGCTGCACCGACGACCGCACCGCCACCAGCTCGGCCCGCACCTCCGCGGCCGGGCTGGTGGTCACGGACCCGGGCTGCTCTCCGGGCGCGGCGGTGTCCTCGAACCCGGGCCACTCCGTGGCGAAGCCCTCCCGCTCGGCCGCGAGCGCGGTCTCGGCCTCCTCCAGGCCCTCGGCATCGGTCACCAGCCGCGCCGCCTCGCCGCCCACCCCGTCGAGCTCGGCGTCGAGGCGGGCCGCCTCGGCCTCTAGCGAGGCGATGACGGCTTCATCGACCGCCGCGCCTTGCTGGCGCTCCAGACCGCGGCCCCGCTCGGCGAGCACGGCGGCCAGTCCCCGGGCCCGCTCGCGGAGAGCCTCGCACCGGGCCAGGTCGTCGCCCAGGTCATCGCCACCGTGGGCCGACAGACGGGCCTCGGCCGCCAGCACCGCGGCGTCGAGGGTGGCCAGCTCGCCCTGCGCCTCCCCCTCCTGGGTGCGCAGGTCGCGCCGGGTGCGTTCGGCGGCCTCGCGACGGGTGCGCAGGCGCCGCAGGTCGGTGCCGGCCAGGTGGACCCGTCGGGCGGTCAGATCGGCGATCAGGTCACCGTGGCGCCGGGCCGCCTCGGCCTGACGCTCGAGGGGGCGCAGCTGGCGGCGCACCTCGCGGAGCAGGTCCTGAAGGCGCAGCAGGTTGGCCTCGGTGCCGGCCAGACGTCGCTCGGCCTTCTCCTTGCGGCGCCGGTACTTGAGGATCCCAGCCGCCTCCTCGATGATCAGGCGTCGATCCTCGGGGCGGGCGTTGAGCACGGCATCGATCTGGCCCTGGGAGATGATCACGTGCTGCTGACGTCCGACCCCCGAGTCCGACAGCAGCTCCTGCACGTCGAGCATCCGGCAGGGGACGCCGTTGATGGCGTACTCGCTGTCGCCGGAGCGCCAGAGGGTGCGGGTGATGGTGACCTCGGCGAAGTCGATGGGCAGGAGGCCCGATGCGTTGTCGATGGTGAGGGCCACCTCGGCCCGGCCCAGGGCGGGCCGCGTGGCCGTGCCCGCGAAGATGACGTCGTCCATCTTCTGGCTGCGCACCGCGCTCGGTGCCTGGGCGCCGAGGACCCAGGCGATGGCGTCGACCACGTTCGACTTGCCCGAGCCGTTGGGGCCGACGACGACGGTGACGCCCGGCTCCATCCCCAGCTCGGTGGCGTCGGCGAAGGACTTGAACCCCTTCAGGCTCAACGACTTCAGGAACACGGCGGGCGCCCCCGGTCAGACCTGGCAGTCCGGGCACATGAAGACGTGGGACTTGGAGAACCGCACCTTGGCGATGGTGCCGCGGCAGCGCTTGCAGGCCTTGCCCGCTCGTTCGTACACCTGGAGCAGGTCCTGGTAGCCGCCCGGCTTGCCGGCCAGGTCGTGGTACCGGCCGTCGGAGAGGGTGGTGCCCCGGTGCTTGGCCCCGTCGTGCAGGGTCTCCACCACGGCGCGGTAGAGGCGGCGCATCTCCTGGGAGGTGAGTGCGTTGGCGTCACGGTCGTGGCGGAGACCCGCCTGCCAGATGATCTCGTCGGAGTAGACGCGGCCGATCCCCACCACGGCGGTGGGATCGGTCAGGAAGGCCTTGACCGACTGGGCCCGGCTGCGCAGCAGGTGACCGAACGTGGTCCAGGAGATGGGCTCGACGACCGGGTCGAGGCCGAGCTCGGTGAGGACCGGCTCCTGCTCGAGGAGCTCCTCGGGGGTGGCGACCCAGACCTCCATGCCTCCGTCGGGGTCGATGAGGCGGAGCTGGCCCCCCTGGGTGAACGAGATGATGGCCTGGGCGCCCTTCCCGGTGTCCTCCTTGGGGGTGGTCTTGCGCATGCCCCCGCCCTCGCGCAGGTCGATGACCAGCAGCTCGCCGGAGTCGAGCTTCAGGGTCAGCAGCAGTCCTCGCCGATCGGCGGAGCTGATCTTCACGCCGTCCAGGCGCTCGGCCAGCTGCTTCTTGGGCATCCGGGAGAAGGCGGTGCGACCGGGGACGTCGACGGTCTTGACCCGCTTGCCCCCCACCTCCCGGTCCAGGTCGCGGCGCAGGGTCTCCATCTCGGGCAGCTCAGGCATCGGCGTCTTTCGCGCTTGGGACGAGCCGGTGGCTCGCGGGGGTGATCGTGGGTGGGCAGGGGACCGGGCCCTCGTCGGGCTCAATGAGGGAGCGGTAGGCCTGACGGGCGGCGCGCTGCTCGGCCTGCTTCTTGGTCCGGCCGGTGCCGGTGCCGAGACGACGCCCGCCGATGCAGGCAGTGGCCACGAAGGTCTTGTCGTGCTCGGGCCCGGAGTCGGTCACCTCGTAGGCGACGACATCGCCCAGGGCCTGGCTGGTGTGCTCCTGGAGCAGGGTCTTGTCGTCGAGGTGACCCGGCTCGCCGGAGGCCGAGGCGATGCGGTCGCCCAGCAGGGTCATCACTGCCGCCGCCGAGACGGCCCGACCGGCATCGAGGTGGACGGCGCCGATGAGCGCCTCCAGTCCGTCGGCGAGGATGGAGGGCTTCTCACGACCGCCGGTCGCCTCCTCGCCCTTGCCCAGGCGGATCTCGGCACCCACCCCGATCTCCTCGGCCACCTCGGCCAGGGTGCTGGCCCGCACCACCGTGGCCCGAGCCCGTGAGAGCCAGCCCTCGTCGGCGTCGGGGAACCGGCGGTAGAGCTCCTCGGCCACGACGGCGCCGAGCACGGCGTCACCCAGGAACTCGAGGCGTTCGTTGGAGCCACCCCCGGGGTTCTCGGCGCACCAGGACCGGTGGCAGATCGCCATCTCCAGGAGCCGGGGGTCGGCGAAGTCGTGACCCACGCGCGCGGCCAGCGTCGGCGCGACGGAGGTGGGGACCTCGCTCAGGACCCGTCGCCGCCGCCCACGCGGGCGAAGACGTAGTCGACCGCGTCGCGGACGGTCTTGAGGTCCTCGAGGTCCTCGTCCTCGATGCGGAACCCGACGCTGCGCTCGCCGACCTCCTCCTCCAGGGCCTCGACCAGCTCGATGAGGGCCAGGGAGTCGGCCTCCAGGTCGTCGGCGAAGGAGTCGCCCTCGTGGATCTCCGACGCATCGATGTCGAGGATGTCGACCAGGCGGTCCCGGATGAGCTCGAAGACCTCTTGGCGGCTCATGGGGCCCTGCTGGGTGTGGGTCTCGGCGGGCAACGCTCCTCCTCGGGGGCGGGTGACGGCCGGGTGACCCTAGTCGGAGATGAACTTCGTGCGCTTGTGAATGGCTCTGACCAGGCACGATGCACGTGATCAGGGTCGCACCCGGACCGGTGTCACGCGTCGAGCGGGCGGGCGTGGGCCGCCTCGAACACCGCGTCCGCCTCGTTCTGGAGGTCGTGGAGGGCCTGGAGACGACGGGCGAGGTGAACCCCTCAGGCTGGGGGCGACACCGCCTCGCCCACCGCGCCGACGAGTCCGGAGGTGACCGACTCGGCCGCGACCCGGCAGGCGTTCACGATGGCGGTGGCCGACGACGACCCGTGGCTGATGATGCACACCCCGTCGACGCCGAGCAGCATGGCCCCGCCGGTGCTGTCGGGGTCCAGCTGGCCGTAGAGCGGCAGCAGGGAGGGCATGAGCACCTCGCCCGCGGCCCGGGTGGCGTCGTCGGTCTCGAAGGCACCGAGGACGGCGCCGACCAGGGACCGCATCGCCCCCTCGAGGGTCTTGAGGGCGACGTTTCCGGTGAAGCCGTCGGTGACCACCACGTCGAGGCCCGGGGCCATGAGGTCGCGCCCCTCCACGTTGCCCGCGAAGGTGGCCCCGCAGCGGGCCGTCCAGGTCTCGTCCGCGAGCAGGCCGTGGACCTCCTTGCGGAGGGCGTCGCCCTTGCCCGGCTCCTCCCCGATGGACAGCAGACCCACGCGGGGGGCTTCGATCCCGAAGCGGTCGGTCGCGAACACCGCGCCCATCTGGGCGAACTGCACCAGCCACTCGGCCTGGCAGTCGACGTTGGCCCCGGCGTCGAGGAGCACCAGCGGGGTGTCGTGGCCGGGGCGCGGGATCGGCGTGGCGATGGCGGGACGGGACACGCCCTTGATCCGTCCCATGCGAAGCAGGGCCGCGCCCCAGGTGGCGCCGGTGTTTCCGGCGCTGACCATGGCCGAGGCGCGCCCGTCGCGCACCGCCTCGGCCGCCCGCACCAGCGACGAGTCCTTCTTGCGCCGCACGCCGCGGGCCGGGTCGTCGTCCATGCCGATGACCTCGGAGGCGGGGACCACCTCGAGCGATGTGCCCGCCAGGCGGTCAGGGTCGCCGACGAGGACGACGGGCAGGTCGAGCTCCGTGGCGGCGCGTTCGGCACCGGCCACGATCTCCTCTGGGGCCCGGTCGCCGCCCATGGCGTCGACGGCGATGGGGGCGGGGAGGGTCATCTGGGGCCCGGCGTGGAGTGAGGGCCCGACAGCCTAGTCGACGTCGAGGGCCTGGCGGCCCTTGTAGAAGCCGCAGTTGCCGCAGACGCGGTGGGGAAGCTTCACCGCACCACAGCGGGAGCAGGTGCTGCGGGGCGGGGCGTCGAGGCGCCAGGCCGAGGCCCGGCGGCTGCGGCTCTTGGCCTTGGAGCTCGTCTTCGTGGGGACGGCCATCGCGGAGGGTCCTGGTTCGAAGCGTGAGACGCCCGGGGTCCCCCGGGCACGAAGGGAGCATGGTAGCGGCCGTCCTGTCGGCCGGGCGAAGCGCCGACCGCACCCCGCTAATCGAAGCGCAGCTCGTCCAGGGCGGCCCAGCGGGGATCCCGAGGACCCTCGGCGGCGGGTTCGTCGTCGTCGCCGTCAGGTCCTGCGGCCTCGCCGTCGGCGTCGCCCTCGACGGTGGCCGGGAACCGCTCGGGGTCAGGTCCGGCGCAGTCCTCCGAGCACAGCGGCACCAGGGGCAGGGAGAGCAGGGCCACCTCCCGCAGCATGGGACCGAGGTCGATCGAGTCCCCGTCCAGGGGCCAGGTCTCGGCCTCGACCGGGTTCGGCTCGAAGATCTCCCGGACGTCGACCTCCACCTCGCCCTCCACCGGCGCCAGGCACCGTCGGCAGTCACCCTCCCACGGGAACCGGACCCTGCCGGTGACCACCACGTCGGCACCGGTCGCCTCCGCGGTGGCGTCGAGTCGGACCTCGCCGCCGGTGGGCACCACCACCGAGGTGGTGGCGAGAGGACCGAGCACCGCGGCGGGGACCTCGTGGCGGAGGGCGCGCTGGGCCCCCGGCCGCCGGAGGAGATCGGCGACGTGCTCGACGGTGCGAACCCGCCCGCTCACTCCTCGTCCTGGTCGAAGAACGAGTGGTCGGGGCCGAGCTCGCTGGCCGCGGTGGCGCCGGGCGGGTTGCCGAAGCCGCCGGGGCCGACGTCATCCGGCGCCACGTCTCCGACGAGCTCCGATCCCGGTTCGCGGGAGGCCTGCTGAGCGCGGTCGTCGGCCTCGTGGGTGGGCCCACCGATCGGGGCGGCGTTCAGCTTCTCCCTCCCGGCGTGGACCATCTTCATCGTCCGGTCCAGGACGATCTCGAACTGCGCCAGACGCTGATCGCAGAAGTCCTCCGACTCGTGCCGCAGGCGGCGGGCATCGTCGGCGGCCGCCTCCACGATCCGCTTGGCCCGCTGCTCGGCCGCCTTGACCACCTCGGTGCGCGCCACCATGGACTCCGCCTTGGCACTGGCCGCGTCGAGGATCTCGTCTCCCTCGCTCTGGACCCGAGCCAGGAACTCGTCGCGCTCCCGGAGGAGCCAGCGGGCCTGGCGCAGCTCGTCGGGGAGCTTGTCGATGGCCTGGCCGAGGAGGTCGAGCACCTCCTCGCGGTTGACCATCACCGACGACGACAGCGGCATGGGACGGCCTGAGGCCACCAGGTCGGCGACCCGGCGCAGCAGCGCGTCGGCCTCGGAGCCGGCCAGCGGATCGCGCGATCGGCGGTGCGTGGCTTCGTGCTGGCCACTGGCCTCGTCGGAGGGGGGAAGGTCGTCCTCGAAGGTCATGGCCCGAACCTCTCTGCCAGTCGCTTGGCCACCGGCTCAGGCACCATCGACGTGACATCGCCACCGAACCGGGCGATCTCACGGATGAGCTTCGAGGCCACGAACGAGTGGGTGGTGGCCGACGGGATAAACACGGTGTGGACCCCGGAGATGGCCAGGTTCATGTGGGCCTGATGCATCTCGGACTCGAAGTCCGACACGGCCCGGAGGCCCTTGATGATGAAGTCGGCCCCGACGTCGTGGGCCACCTCGACGACGAGCTTGGAGAAGCCGACCACCTCCACGTTGGCGAGGTGGGCCACCGACTCCCGCAACATGGTGGCCCGCTCATCGACGTCGAACATGGCCTCGCCCTTCTGCGGGTTGCGCAGGGCGGCCACCACGACCTCGTCGAACAGGTGGGAGGCCACATCGATGATCTCGACATGGCCGTTGTGCACCGGGTCGAACGAGCCCGGGTAAAGGACGGTGCTCATCGGGCAGCACCGTGCCCACGGGGCGTCACGGGGCGCTCTCGGGTGTCCGGGCACTGATCATCTGCACCACCGTACCGCCGTAGCGCTTCTCCCTGAGGACCCGCCACGGCACCCCGGCGACGGCGTCGTCGACCACGGGATGATCTGCCTCCACCACCACCACCGCGTCGGGGGTCAGGTGGGGGGCGACCAGCGCGAGCAGGGCAGGCCACTCGGCGCCGGCGTGAGGCGGGTCGAGCAGGACCAGGTTCCACTCGTCGGACGACCGGGCCAGGTGGAGTCGGGCGTCGCCGCCGTAGACCGAGGCCCGACCCGCGAGGCGGGTGGCGGCCAGGTTGGCCTCGACCACGGTGCGGGCGCCCCGGTCGGCCTCGACGAAGGTGCAGTGGCCCGCACCGCGCGACAGGGCCTCGATGCCCAGGGCACCGGTGCCGGCGAAGGCGTCGAGCACCCGCGCGTCCACGACCGCGCCCATGCTGTGCAGGGCGTTGAAGGTCCCCTCGCGCACCCGTTCGGGCGTCGGCCGGGTGCCGGTGCCCCGCGGAGCTTCGAGTCGCAGACCTCGGGCCGAGCCCGCCACCACCCGCACGTCAGACCGACGCGCCGACCGGAGCGCAGGGGCGGCGGTGACGGCCCCTCTCGGGGTCAGGGCCCAGCCGGCGACGAGGGCGATGGCGGGAGCGGTGCGGAGGGGTCTCGGGCCGGCCCCGCTCGGGGTCGGGCCAGGGTCGACGCCGATGGCACCAACGGCCCACGAGGTTCACGCCCACCACCGCTCACCGATCCGTCGGCGGTCTCCCCTCGCCGCGCGGGGAACGGGGCGGGTGGCCACCACCTCGACGGACATCAGCGGGAGCGTAGGGCCGCCCGCCCGTGCGGGCTCCGTCGGTGCCGGACCAACCGATGCTCGCCCCACTCTCCCTCGTGCTGTGTCCGCCTTCCTGAGGAGGGGCGGTCACGCCGCTGGCCAGGGCCGATTGCGACGCCGACCCGTGCGAACGTTTGTGGTCACGGCACTAGCGTCACCGAGGTGACGAGCGACGAGCGCGACCTCCCTGCGGGTGTCGTGGTCGTGCGCATCGACCGCCCGGAGCGGCGCAACGCCATCGACAGCGCCACCGCCCAGCGCCTCCACGATGAGCTCATCGCGTTCGACGAGGATCCCGACACCCGGGTGGCGGTGCTCACCGGCGACGAGAGGGCGTTCTGCGCCGGAGCCGACCTGGTCGACCTGCCCCGCCTGCGCCCGTCGGGACCGCTCGGGCCGACCCGGCTCCAGCTGTCCAAGCCGGTGGTGGCCGCCATCGAGGGCTGGTGCGTGGCCGGCGGCATCGAGCTGGCGGCGTGGTGCGACCTGCGGGTGGCGGGGCAGTCGGCCCGCTTCGGCTGCCTGGAACGACGCTGGGGGGTGCCCCTCATCGACGGCGGCACCTACCGGCTGCCCCGCATCGTCGGTCTGGGCCGGGCGCTGGACTGGATCCTGACCGGGCGGGAGGTGGGGGCCGAGGAGGCCGAGCGGGCCGGGTTCGTCACCCGTCTGGTCGACGACGGCACCGCCCTGGACGCGGCGATCGATGTGGCCGCCGGCATCGCCGAGGTGCCGTGGACCTGCGTCGAGCACGATCGAGCCTCGGTGTACGAGGGACTGGGCCTGGAGCTCGACGAGGCTCTGGCCAACGAGGACCGCCACGGCCAGGAGGTCATCTTCGCTCCCGGCTTCGGCGAGGGTGTGGCCCGCTTCGGCTCGAGCCAGGCCGACCGCGCCGCCCGGGGCGAGCGGTGAGCGACGGGCGGGGTGGCCCCCTGGTCCCCGACGAGATCGACTGCATCGACTGCGGCGGGCGCTGCGGGCGCATCACCTTCGCTCCTGAAGAAGGGGACTGGGAGCCCGGCGACGTGGTCGCCTACCGCTGCGAGGACTGCATGGACCGCTGGGATCTCGTCGTCCCCGGCGGCGACGACGACCCCCTCGGGGCGGCCGCGCCCGCGGCCGCGCCGCCCGGCCGCGCGCTCGACCGTAGGATCCGATGGCGGCGCGTGAGGTGGGCTGAGGCGAGGTGAGGTAGCCGGCCCGGCCCGGGGGCCGTCGAGTTCTCGACCCGCAGGCGAGCGACAGGTCGCGCCTACCATCAGCACGCCGGTCGAGCCGTCCCCAAAGGCCCGGGGGGACGGTTCAGACCAGACCCAAGGCTCGGCGGGCGTCGGCCGCGCCAAGGCCCATGGCCCCGGCGACGAAGTCGGGGTCGAACAGCAGGTACGAAAGCAGCTCACCCTGGCGGGGGCTCTCCGAGCCGAGGGCCCAGTCGATCAGCGGCAGGTCCGACCGCAGGGGCCCGATCGGCCGTCTGTGCTTGTCGTCCATCACCTGGCGGGCCAGGTCGCCCAGGGCGAGCGGATCCTCGGGTGCCACCACCAGGCAGTCCGCGCCTCCCTCGCCGCAGCAGCGCTCCAGGTCGTCGACGAGCACGTCGCGCACCATCGACTCCAAGACGTTGACGGCCACGTCGGCCAGGTCCGGCTCGGTCTCGGGCGAGCCCGTCTCCTCCGGCACCTCGCCCAGCCCGGTGGTCGACACCACGATCACGTCGTCGGCGCCGGCGTCGAGAGCCGGGGTGACCGGCCGGGTCAGGCGGGTCGAGCCGTCGCTGTACCACCCCTCGGCCTCAGCCGGGTCGCTGACGTGGGTGATCTCGAACATGAGCGGGATGGACGCCGAGGCCACCAGGTGGTCGGTCCCGAGGCGGGTGGGCACGTAGCGAAGCCGCGGGTCCGAGGCCTCGGGCACCCGACCGGCGACGAAGGCCGTGGCCCGCCCGGTGATCACCTGGGTGGCCATCACCATGAGGGTCTCCACCGGGGCGCCGGGGCCGACATTGGCCTCCACCCGCTCCCAGTCCACCCACCGGTCGATGGTGGCCCGCAGCGGCCCGGTAGAGATGAGGCCCCGCAGTCGGGGCCCGGGCAGGGGTGAGAGCTCTGCCGCGTAGCGCACCAGCAGCTGGGGCACCCGGCGCACGAAAGGGCGACAGCACGTCGCGCTCGCGCACCTGGTCCCACACCGCGATGAGCGCCCCGATCTGGTCGTCGACCGACAGGTGGGCGGTGGCAGCGAGGGCGGTGGCGTTGAGGGCGCCGACGCTGGCGCCGGAGAGCACGGTCGGCCGCCGCCCCTGGGCCTCGAGGGCGGGCAGCAGCTCCACCAGGGCGCCGGCCTGGTAGGCGCCGCGCGCTCCACCCCCGGTCAGCATGAGGGCGGTCGTCACATCGGTCTCCAGGGTCGGGTGAGCAGCATGGGCAGCTTGGGCAGTCAGGACTTGAGCAGGAAGTCCTGTTCCTCGTCGCCGAGGAACAGGCCGACCTCGTCAGCCAGCAGGGGGCTCTGCTCCAGCTCGGGGTCGGCATCGACCAGGGCGATGGCCACCTCCCGCGCCGTCTGCACCCACTCCCGGTCGCGGCGCAGCGAGGCCAGCTTCAGGTCGGTGCGGCCCTTCTGGCGCTCGCCCATGAGCGTGCCCTCGCCCCGCAGGTCGAGGTCGACCTCGGCCAGCGCGAAGCCGTCGGTCGAGCGGACCAGGGCCTCCAGCCGGGCCCTGCCGTCCTCGGTGGTGCCGGCGCCGACCAGGTAGCAGCTCGAGGCCTCGGCTCCCCGGCCGACCCGGCCCCGGAGCTGGTGGAGCTGGGCGATGCCGAAGCGGTCGGCGTCGAGCACGACCATCACGGTGGCGTTGGGGACGTCGACGCCGACCTCGATGACGGTGGTCGCCACCAGCACGTCGACCTCGCCCCGCCGGAAGAGGCCCATGACCATCTCCTTCTCGGCCGAGGGCATGCGCCCGTGCAGGAGCTGGACCCGCAACGAGGCCAGCTCGCCGTCGGGCGACCAGGTGAGGCGGTCGAAGGTCTCCTGAGCGGAGCGCACCTCCAGCTTCTCGGACTCCTCGATCAGGGGGCAGACGACGTAGGCCTGGCGGCCCTCGTCCACCGCCGCCCGCATTGCGGCCCACACCACGTCCTCCGGGTCGGTGCCGTCGAGGGGCTCCTCGGCCGGGGCCGGGCCGATGCCGTCGGCGTCAGCCTCGTCCTCGGGCGGATCGGTGCGGATCCAGTGGGTGGTGATGGGGGTGCGGCCCGGTGGCATCTCGTCGAGGATCGAGACGTCGAGGTCGCCGTAGACGGTCATGGCCGCCGTGCGAGGGATGGGCGTGGCCGTCATGACGAGCACATCGGGCGACGCCTCCCCGGCGCCGCGCTCTCGGAGCGCGGCCCGCTGCTCGACCCCGAACCGGTGCTGCTCATCGACCACGACCACGCCCAGTGAGGCGAAGGTGACCGTCTCCTGGATCAGCGCGTGGGTGCCGACGACGAGGTCGACCGAGCCGTCGGCCAGACCGCTGAGGGTGCGCCTGCGCTCGGTCGGGGTAGCCCGGGCCGTCAGCAGCTCCACCGCGACCGGCCGATCGCCCAGCAGCGTGGTGCCGCCGTCGTCGACGGTCAGGCCGTCGAGCAGGCTGCGGATGCTCAGGTGGTGCTGCTCGGCCAGGACCTCGGTGGGGGCCATCAGCGCACCCTGGTGACCGCCCTGGACCGCCACCAGCAGGGCCGAGAGCGCCACGACCGTCTTGCCCGCCCCCACGTCGCCCTGCAACAGGCGGTGCATGGGGTGGGGCCCGGTCAGATCGGCCGTGATCTCGGCGATCACCCGCTCCTGGGCCCCGGTGAGGGGGAAGGGCAGACCGGCGTGGAAGTCGGCCAACAACCGGGCCCCGCGGGACCCGTCCACGTCGTGGCTGATGCCCTTGGTGGTCCGCTCCAGCGCCCGCTTGCGGAGGATGAGAGCCAGCTGGATGCGGAGCAGCTCGTCGAACACGAGGCGCTTGCGGGCCACGGCCACATCGGCCCAGCCCTCGGGGCGATGGATGGCGTGGAAGGCCCGGGTGCGGTCGGCCAGGTCGTGGGTGGCACGCACGGCGTCGGGCAGGGGCTCGGCGAAGGTGCCGGCCCGCTCCAGGACCTCGGCGATCCAGCGACCGACGTCCTGGGAGGTGATCCGCACCTTCTCCGACTGCGGGTAGACGGGCACGAACCGTCCGGTCTGGTCACCGAGGAGGTCGACCACGGGGTTCGTCATCTGCAGCGAGCCCTGGTAGGTGTCGACCTTGCCGAACAGCACGCACTGCGTGCCGGCCGGCAGCTGGCGCTCCCGCCATCCCTGGTTGAAGAAGGTCACCTTGAGGTGGCCGGAGCCGTCGGCGACGTCGACGGTCACCAGCGTGCGGGGGGGCCGGCCCCGGGTGCGGCGCGACGCCACCCGCCGCACCTCGGCCACGACCATGGCCTCGTCACCCGGTCGCAGATCCCGGATGCGGGCCTCGTTGGTCCGGTCGATCCACCGTCGCGGGTAGTGGGTCAGCAGGTCGAGCACCGACTCAACCGCGAAGGCCCCGGCCAGCCCCTCGGCCGCTTTGGGCCCCAGCCCCGTGAGCTCGGTCACCGGCAGGCGGGCGAGCTGCGAGAGCCGTCGGGCCATCATCGGACCCTACGCCCCCGCCCAACCCCGAACTTCGTACGGAACTGTGCCGGTGAGGACAACATCCGTCCAGGGTTGACGGCGAAATCGTCGAGTCCCGCAACTTCGTACGGAACTGTGCCGGTGAGGACAACGTCCGTCCAGGGTTGACGGCCACACCGAGCTCACGCCGCGTCGAGACGGACGAGGCGGAGCACCCTGCTACGGGTGGCGTCACCCTCCTGGGTGATGTGGTGCCACCGCAGCCGCTCAACCCGGTACCCCATCCGGCCGAGACGAACGTCACCTTCCTCATCGAGAGCGGCCTGCTCCGGAGGATCGTGGTAGGCAGCACCATCGAACTCGAGCACCACACGGGCCGCTCGGTGCAGGCCGTCGACCCGGCGGATGTAGCCCCGCTCGTCGGACATCTCGACCTGCCACTCGATGCCAGCGCCCACCAGCAGAGCACGGCCGAGCTCGTCCAGCTCGCTCTCGGTGGCCACGTAGCCGATCCCCTTCTCGTCGAGGACCTGGCGCATCCGCCGAGTACCGGGTCGACCTCGCCCCCCGAGGTCGTACAGCACCCGGTAGAGGCCCGTGATCGTGCACCGACCTTCCCGCAGCGCCACCGTCACCGCCCGGCCGAGACGCACGGAACCGGTGGTGCGGGCCAGGTCGAAGAAGGTGCGGGCCGGCGTGGTGACAGGGATGCCCCTGAGAGTCGTCAGGTGGTGCGGCAACAGCACTGTGCTGCGATGAACCCGCGCCGCGGAGCGCTGGGCACTCAAGTCATCAGGACGGATGAGCTCGATCCTCCGCTCACGTCCCTCGATTCCCAGGGGCCAGAGTCGGGAGGCCGTGTGGTGGGACGCCCAGCTCGCACCCGAGAACACCTTGATGGCCGCCAGCACCTCGGCCTCGAAGCTGGGCGGCACGCCGCCGAGCCGATACACGCCATGGGCCGCCGGCACGAGCCGCCCATCGGCACACCATCGGGCGAGCTCTCGGGGCGACAGGCCCGCACCGACCAGATCATCGCGGGACACGACCCCGTGCTCCCTCTCCACCTGTCCCATCAGTCGCTTCCACTGTTCCATGGCTCTCATGGTCCCAGAGGCCTGTGACAGCGAGCCCGGGCGACCCGTCGGCCGCCAACCTCGTACGGAAGTTGCCCCCACCGGCACACCTCCGTACGAAGTTCAGGTTGCCCACCGGCGACGTCGCCAACTTCGTACGGGAGTGGCCCCCACCGGCACACTTCCGTACGAAGTTCAGATTGCTCAGGGGGTGGGGGTCCAGGTGAGGGATGTGCCGTGGGGGTGGGAGGTGCCCCAGCGGGCGGGAGCGAGCTCGACGCCATCACGCCAGCGGCGGGCACCGAGCACGGTGGACTCGTCGGTCGGGGGCCCATCGCCCTCGACGGGAGTGGGGCCCGGGATGCCGGGGACGCACCCGGGCGACTCGGCGGTCAGCCACGACACGGGGCGGCCGTCGGTGGCCAGGGTGGCCAGGGCCTCGGTCACGAGCGATCGGCGGTCACGGGCCACGTAGGTGAGCGCCCACGAGCTGAACACGACGAGGTGGATCGGCGTCGAGCCGTCGATGAGGTCGGCGAGGTCAGGGGTGGCCGCGGGCGACCCGCTCGGGCCCGTGACCAGTGACCGTCCGGATGTCGAGCGCCGCTGATCGGCCGAGCCCGATGAGCGAGCAAACCAGGAGGGGCGGGCCCTCCGGCGGCGGAGCTTGCGGAGCCGAGGGCGCTCATCGCTGCCCGGTGACGATCGAGGTCCTTTGTGTGCTTGATGTTGGTGTGCTTGATGACCGGGTGGTGCACCGATGAGAGCGGCGGCGACGGCGCGAGCCGCGTGGGCCACCGCCTCGAGATCGTCCACCATGTCGCCGGCGACCACGGACGGCGGATCGGCGCGCAGCAGGTCGACCGCGGCCCGGAACCGCTCCAGCCGGCCTGGGACGTCCGGCCACAGGCAGGCCTCCAGCCACCGGACCCCATCGGCGTCGTCGAGCGAGACCGGGGCCAGGTCGAGACCGACCCGGCTCGCGACCAGAGGGAGCGACAGCCCGGCCAGCGAAGAGCCCGACCGCTGGACCCCAGCGCACACCACGGTCGAGGCGGGGTCTCCGAGCACCACCGGGCCTGGGTCGCCGGGCGGCGTGATCTCGATGCGGTAGCGGTCGAGGCCGAGCAGCAGCCCGGCGCTGGTCCCCATCTCCACGAGCGCGACCGGGGCGCCAGGGGCGTCGGCCGTGACCTGGGCCAGCAGGGGCGCCAGCGGGACGACCCGGTTGACCTCGTTGGTCTGGGTGGCGCGCGTGGCGATGACCGCACGCAGCTCCTCGGCATGGTCGAGGCAGGTGCGACGCACGTCCGGCCAGGGGTCTCCGTCCGGGACGGGCTCGCCGGTCGCGCTCGGGTACCACCGCCCCGCAGGGACGTCGGGGCGGCGCAGGACCAGGTCGTGCAGGGCGGCGAGGAACAGGACCGGGCGGGCCTGGCCGGGTCGGGCCGCGAGCAACAGGCCCGCCACCTGGTCATCGGCGGCGGCGCCCTCGCAGATGGACCGGTAGAGGCGCAGATCGGGGTAGGACGCCGCGAACTCGGTGAACATGCGCTGGACGTCGGCCACGCTCACCACGGCCACGTCGTGCTCGGACGATCCCTTCACCGGGACAGGCTACGGCCGACCGCGACCCCATCAGCTGTGCCTCGTGGCGAGCCCAACCTCACCCCCATTGCGCTCTCGACGGCGGACGGCACGTTGCCAACCCTGGACGGATGTTGCCCTCACCGGCACAGTTCCGTACGAAGCTTGAGGACCCGGAAGGGGATGCCGTCAACTCTGGACGGATGTTGCCCTCACCGGCATGGTTCCGTACGAAGTTGGGGGAGACCGGCGCAGCAGCTACTCGACGCCGAGATAGTAGGGGTAGAGGGGTTGGCCGCCGTGGTGGACCTCGGCCTCCACATCGGGGTGGTGCTCCGCCAGCCACTCGGTGACGTGGCGGGTGGTGGCGGCCGAGGCGCCCTCGCCCTCGATGAGGGTGAGGATCTCGTGGTCATCGGTGATGAGGGCCGACAGCAGCCCGCAGACCACCTCGCCCAGGTCGGCGCCCACGGCCCGGATCCCCTCCCGGGCGATGCCGATCCAGTCGCCGTGGGCGATGGGCCCGGCATCGCAGGTGCTCGCCCGGACGGCGCGGGTGATCTCCCCCGCCACGACCGCCTCGGCCGCCGCGCCCATCCCCTCGGCGTTGACCGCGGCGGGGGCCTGGGGGTCGTAGGCGATGAGGGCGGCGAAGCCCTCGGCGATGCCGCGGGTCGGGACCACCCGCACGACCTTGTCGGTCAGCTCGGCGACCTTCTCCGCCACCGCGATGATGTTCTTGTTGTTGGGCAGGATCACCACCTCGTCGGCAGGCGCGGCCTCGACCGCCTCGGTCAGCTGCTGGGTCGAGGGGTTCATCGACTGGCCTCCGGTGACGACCTGCTGGGCGCGCATGGAGGAGAAGATGCGTCGCACGCCATCGCCCGTGGCCACCGCCACCACCGCGGTGGGCACCGGTTCGGGCGGAGGGTCGGGCTCGTCGGCTGCGGCCGCGGCCGCCTCGCGCACCCAGCGCTCCTCCTCCACCTGCTCCATGAGGTCGGTGACCCGGATGTTGCGGGGTCGCCCGATGTCGACGGCGGCCTCGACGGAGGCACCGATGTCGTCGGTGTGGATGTGGCAGTTCCAGAGGCCGTCCCCACCGACGACGACGATGGAGTCGCCGATGCCCCCCCACACGTCCTTGAAGGCGGCGATCGTCTCATCCGGTGCCTCGAGGAAGTACATGACCTCGTAGCGGAGGTCGCCCACAGAGTGCTCGTCGTGGTCGCCGGCGTCGGCGTGGTCGCGGAGGCCGTCGAGGTCAGGGGCGATGTCGGCGCCTTCGGGAGCGTCCGGCAGGGGGCGGCCGTCGGCCACGTGGAGCACCGCATCGAGCAGCAGGAGCAGTCCCGTGGCTCCGGCGTCGACCACGCCGGCCTGGGCCAGCACCGGCAGCATCTCGGGGGTGCGACGCAGGGCGTCGTGGCCCCGGGCCTGCGCCGCCTCGCCCACGGCCACGAGGGTGGGACCGTCGCCGTCGGCCGCGGCCACCGCCTCCTCGGCCGCCTCCGCCGCTTCGCGGATCACGGTCAGGATGGTGCCCTCGACCGGGCGTGGTACGGCGGCGTAGGCGCCGTCGGAGGCGGCCCGCAGAGCCGCCGCCAGGGAGACCCCGTCGAGACCGCCGGCCTCGGAGACCGTCACCGCCAGACCCCGGAGGATCCCGGACAGCAAGACCCCGCTGTTGCCCCGAGCCCCCATCAGCGAACCGTGGCTGACGGCCTTGCAGGTGCTGGCCAGGTCGACGTCGGCACCGTCGAGCTCGCCCACCACCGACTCCAGGGTGAGGGCCATGTTGGTGCCGGTGTCGCCGTCGGGCACGGGGTAGACGTTGAGCTCGTTGATCGTCGCCTGGTGAGACCGGAGCGCATCACGGAACGCCGCCACCACCAACCGGATGTCGTCGGCTCCGAGGCGCTCGCTCGTCATGGCGGCGCATGCTACCGACCCACCTCTGCTGGCCCGGCCGACCGCATTGACTCGGCCCGCCCCTCGGAGGATCGGCCGACCGGTGAGGCCACCGCGAGGACCTCCACCTCCGATCCCTCCGGCCCCCTCCGGCTCGAGGACGCGGCCGGCTTGTGGCACCGGGTCCGACCCCGTAGCGTTGCCCGTCCCCCGGCCACCAGAGACGACAGAGGTCCCAGCGCCATGGCAGCGACGTGTGAGGTGTGCGGCAAGAAGCCGTCGTTCGGCATGAGCGTGAGCCACTCCCACCGCCGGACCAAGCGGCGCTGGAACCCCAACATCCAGCGCATCCGCGCCGCCGTGGACGGCACCACCAGGCGGATGGACGTGTGCACCAGCTGCATCCGGGCCGGCAAGGTCCAGAAGGCCGCTCGCAGCCGGCGACCGGCCGAGGCCTGACGATCCTCCGCCCTCCGCTCCCCGTGGAGGCCCCGGGCCGGGCGCCGGTAGGGTACACGCCACCATCCGCGCACCAGCCCGAGGGAGACGGCACGTGCAAGGCGTGATCAAGTCCTACGACCCGGTGAGCGGCGACGGCGTGATCGTGCGCGACACCGATCTGGTCGACCTGGACCTCGCCCACGGCGCACTCGACGGATCGGTCCTACGCATGGTGCGCCAGGGCCAACGGGTCGTCTTCGACCTCGACGCCGACGGGCGGGCCACCGGCCTGCGCCTCGGGTCCGAGGCCGACATGGGGACCCCCGGCTTCCCCTCCGCCGGCACCACCCCACTAGCCGTGGACGCCGTCGGCCCCACCCCCTCGCCTTCCGTCGATCCGCTCGCGGCGGACACGGCCGACCCGGCCTGACCGCAGCTCACACCCATCGGAGACCCAGATGACCGCCACCACCGCCAACCAGAGGCTCAAGGACTGGGTCGAGGAGTGGAGGGAGGTCTTCGAGCCCGATCAGGTCCACTGGTGTGACGGCTCCGCCGAGGAGTACGACCAGCTCTGCGCCGAGCTCGTCGAGGCCGGCACCTTCACCTCGCTCTCCGAGGCCAAGCGGCCCCACAGCTACCTCGCCCTGTCCGATCCGGACGACGTGGCCCGGGTCGAGGACCGCACCTTCATCTGCTCCGAGCAGGAGATCGACGCGGGACCGACCAACAACTGGCGGGCTCCGGCGGACATGAAGGAGGAGCTGCTGGGGCTGTTCCGGGGCGCCATGCGGGGCCGGACCCTCTACGTGGTGCCGTTCTCCATGGGCCCGCTGGGCTCGCCCATCGCCCACATCGGCGTGCAGCTCACCGACTCGCCCTACGTGGCCACCAACATGCGGATCATGACCCGCATGGGCCAGGGCGCCCTCGACGTCCTGGGCGATGAGGGCGAGTGGGTGCCGTGCCTGCACTCGGTCGGCTACCCCCTGGTCACGAACGACGGCACCGAGCGGCCCGACATCCCCTGGCCCTGCGATGCCGACAACAAGTACATCACCCACTTCCCGGCGACCCGTGAGGTCTGGTCCTACGGCTCCGGCTACGGCGGCAACGCGCTGCTCGGCAAGAAGTGCTTCGCGCTGCGCATCGCCTCGACCATGGCCCGCGACGAGGGCTGGATGGCCGAGCACATGCTCATCGTGGGCGTGACCAACCCCGAGGGCGTGAAGCGCTACATCGCGGCCGCGTTCCCCTCGGCGTGCGGCAAGACGAACATGGCCATGCTCATCCCCACCCTCCCGGGCTGGACGTGCGAGACCGTGGGCGACGACATCGCCTGGATGAAGCTCGACGACGAGGGTCAGCTGCGGGCCATCAACCCCGAGGCCGGCTTCTTCGGCGTCGCCCCCGGGACCAGCGACGAGACCAACCCCAACGCCCTGGCCACGCTGCGCGAGAACTGCATCTTCACCAACGTGGCCCTCACCGACGACGACGACATCTGGTGGGAGGGCCTCACCGACGAGCCGCCTGCGCACCTGACGAGCTGGAAGGGCGAGGACTGGACACCGGAGTCCTCGGAGCCTGCGGCCCACCCCAACGCCCGCTTCACCGCCCCCGCGTCGCAGTGCCCGTCCATCGCCCCCGAGTGGGAGGATCCGGCCGGGGTGCCCGTCTCGGCCATCCTCTTCGGCGGTCGCAGGGCCACCAACGTCCCCCTCATCACCGAAGCGTTCGACTGGCAGCACGGCACCTTCCTCGGCTCCATGATGAGCTCGGAGAAGACCGCGGCCGCCGCCGGCACCATCGGCGAGGTGCGGTTCGACCCCTTCGCCATGCTTCCGTTCATGGGCTACAACGCCGGCGACTACATGAACCACTGGCTCGACATCGGTCGCTCCGGCACCACCGACAAGCTGCCCCGGCTCTACTGGGTCAACTGGTTCCGCAAGGGCGAGGACGGCTCGTTCCTGTGGCCCGGCTTCGGCGAGAACAGCCGGGTGCTCAAGTGGGTCTTCGAGCGCCTCGACGGCACCGCCGACACCGTCGACACCCCGATCGGGCGGGTACCGGCCCCCGGCTCGATCGACACCGAGGGCCTCGACCTCGACGAGACCACCATGGACAGGCTGCTCCAGGTCGACGCCGAGGCCTGGCGGGGTGAGATCCCCCTCATCGAGGACCACTTCGCCTTCATCGGCGAGCGCCTCCCCGAGGAGCTGGCCGACGAGCTGCGAGAGCTCGAGAAGCGCCTGGCCGACTAGCGGGCCGCCCGGCTAGGGCTCGAGAGGACCGGACCCGCCTCGGCGGGTCAGGCCCTGCTCCTCCATGGCGACCACCAGCCCGCACACCTCGATGAGGTAGGCAGAGCGGTCGAGCTCACCTTCCTCGTGGCGGACCCGCACGTCGTGGAGGACCGCCTCGACCAAGCAGTCGGTCAGTCGGCTGAACACCCGCCCGCCCAGGTCGGGCACCACCTCGACCAGCGGCAGCAGGCTGAGGACCTCGTCCAGCTCGGCATCGAGGGCCGCGGGGAGCAGGGATGGGTTCGCCATGCGATGAGGGTTCGGTGCCGCGCACCGGGAGGGTTCGGTCTGGATCCGTCATCTGTCATCCGGCCGTCACCAGTCGCCACGTCCGAGGGAGGGCGCCGTCCCCCGGGAGCGTCTCCGCCGTCGCCGCTACCCTGGCGCCCAGGCGCCGCCGGGCGCCGCCGACCGAGGAGGAAGCGATGGCCGTCAGCGCCTACGTCCTGATCCAGACCGAGGTGGGCAAGGCCGCCGGCGTCGTCGAGCAGGTGGCGGCCATCGCCGGCATCACCGCCGCGGAGGGCGTGACCGGCAGCTACGACGTCATCGCCCGAGCCGAGGCCGACACCGTCGACGAGCTGGGCAAGATGGTGGTGTCGCGGGTGCAGTTGGTGGCGGGCATCACCCGCACCGTCACCTGCCCGGTGGTCCACCTCTGACCGCACCGGAGCAACCCGCTCGTCCTACGTGTGCAGGACCATCGAGCGGATCCCCATCCCCATGAGGAACAGCCCGCCCAGGCCGTAGAGCAGGTACACCCGGTCGGCGAGCTGGGTGCGGTAGGAGTAGAGGATCCCCACCCCGAACAGGGATGCGAAGCCGTACAGCAGGTGGAGCGAGGTGGGCTCGATGCCCGAGTCGCGCTGGTAGGCGACCCCCAGGGCGACCTCGACGAAGATCGAGGTCTGCACGGCGATGGTGAACCACCACAGCGCGGCCCGTCGGGCCTCGGGGCGTCGGTGCGCGACCAGCGCCCACACGCCGGTGACGGCGTTGCCGACGACGACCACCCACGCCCCGACCTCGTGGGCGCCCCCCAGGGCCGAGGCGGCGAGCAGCTCAGGTCTCCCCGGACGACCCACCGGCGGGGGCGAAAGCCCACACTTCGCTCGACACCGAGACCGGAGGCGGGGCATCCCCACCGCCGCGCTCCTGGGCCGACCGGTGACCGTGACCGAAGGCGGGGGAGGCCATCCAGGCCTCGAAGGACTCCTGGTCACGCCAACGGGTGACGACGAGCCACTGGTCGCGTCCATCGGTGGGCTGGAGCAGCTCGAAGCCCTCGAAGCCCTCCTGGCCGTCGACGGCCCCGGCCCGGGCCGCGAAGCGCTGGGCCAGCTCGTCGCCGCTGTCGGCGGGGACGGTGATGGCGTTGATGATCACGATGCTCATCGGTGGACTCCCGGTCGTTCACTGGTGCGTTCGGTGCGCCCGCAGGCTCTCACGCGCGACCCTTCGATCGCGGAGGACCGACGGTAGACCGGGCCGCGACCACCGGCCGCAACGGTCCGGGTCACGACGGGGTCGCCACCAGGGCGGGCGCACCGGCATCGGCGCGGACCGCCGGCAGCCAGAGGGTGAAGGTGGACCCTCCCCGGGCGTTGTCGACCAGGCGTACCTCGCCGCCGTGGGACTCAGCGATCTCGCGCACGATGGCCAGGCCCAGACCGCTGCGCCCCTCGGCCCGGGCCCGGGCGCCATCACCCCGCCAGAAGCGCTCGAAGGCCCGCTCGTGGTCCTCGCGGGCGATGCCCGGGCCGGCGTCGTCGACCGCGACCCAGGCCCAGGGCCCGGACATCCCGAGGGCGAGGCGCACCGCAGTGCCCGTCGGGGCCAGGCGCACTGCGTTGGCCACCAGGTTGGCCACCGCCTGACGGACCGCCACCCGATCGGCCACGACCACTGCAGCTTGCCGCACCTCCTCGGGGGCCTCCTCGACGTCCAGTCCGAGATCACGAGCCAACGCGGTGGCCCCGAACTCGGCCGCGGTGTCATCGAGCACCTCGGCCAACGCCACCCGGTGGCGGTCCCGCGCCGGGGCCCCCTCCCGGGCGTAGGTGAGCAGGTCGTCGACGAGTACGCTCATGCGGGCCACGGAGCGGTTGACGACCTCGGCGGTCTGGCGCAGGTCGTCGCTCGACGCATCCGGGTCGGCCAGGGCCACGTCGAGGTTGGTGCGGATGACCGCCAGCGGGTTGCGCAGCTCGTGGGAGGCCTCCTGGATGAAGCGCTGCTGCTGGGAGAAGGCGTCATCGAGGCGACCGAGCATGTCGTCAAAGGTGTCGGCCAGATCCTTGAGCTCGTCGGGCGGACCTCGCAGGTCGATGCGCCGAGACATGTCGGTGGCCTGGATGTCTCGCGCCACCGCGGTGATCCGGTCGATGGGGGCCAGCACCCGTCCGGCGATCAGCCAGCCCACCCCCAGGCTGGCCACGAACAGCACGCCCAGGGCAGAGAAGCTGTAGGTCCGCAGCAGCTGGAGGGCCCGGCGGTTGACACCCTCTTCGAGGCTCTCCAGCTCGGTCAGCTCGACGCGCTGGCGCACCACCTGGCCGCTCGGCAGCACCTGGTCGATGAAGGCAGGCCGGCTGCTGCGCGCCATCGAGTCGTCGTCGAGGCGGGCGGCCAGGGCCATGTAGATGCCTCCGACGAGGGTGGCGGCCAGCCCGAACAGGACGAGGGAGTAGAGGGCGGTGAGTCGGAAGCGGATCGACCCCATCCAGTCGGGCAGGCGCAGGGCCACCTCCTCCACCCGGCGGGTGGTCATGCGGCTCGAGGTAGGCGAGCTCGCCCCGCCCGGTCCCTGATCGTCCCCGGTCACGGGGCAGCACCGGGGCCGGCGTCGAGGAGGCGGTAGCCGCGCCCGACGACGGTCTCGATGAGGGGTTCCTCGCCGTCGACCTGGAGCTTGCGGCGCAGGGTGCCGACCGTGACTCGCACGGTGTTGGTGAAGGGGTCGGCGTGCTCGTCCCAGACGTGCTCCAGCAGCCGCTCCTGGCTCATCACGTGGCCGGGGTGGGCCATGAAGTAGCGCAGCAGCGCGAACTCCTTGGCCGTCAGGTCGAGACGTCGGTCGTCGCGCCAGGCCTCGAAGCGCGCTGCGTCGAGGCGCAGCGGCCCGACCTGCAGCTCCGAGCCGGTGCGACCGGCGTCGCGGCGGAGCAACGAGCGCACCCGAGCTGACACCTCGGCGAAGGAGAAGGGCTTCACGAGGTAGTCGTCGGCCCCCTCGTCGAGGCCTGCGACCCTGTCGTCGATGGAGTCCCGGGCGGTCAACATGAGGACCCGGGGCGCAGGCACGTCGTCGGCCGGGGTCAGGGTGGGATCGGCACGCAGCCGGCGACACAGCTCGAGACCATCGGTGTCGGGCAGGTTGAGGTCGAGGCAGAGCAGGTCGTACGGGGTGAGGCGAAGGCGCTCCTGCGCCTCGGTCCCGTCGTAGGCCACGTCGACCGCGTAGCCCTCCCGCCGCAGGCCTCGCGCCAGGGCATCAGCGAGGTCGACCTCGTCCTCGACGACCAGTAGACGCATGACCGCGACGGTACTCGTGGATCACCCGATGACGGCAGCGCCGCGGTCATTGGGTGGCGTGTCACGCCCCGCTCCCGGTCCCGACCGGACCGAGAGCAAGACGCGGGCGCCGACCGTCTACCTGCGGGCGTCGAGGTCGAGGACCAGGGCGTCGATCAACTGGCGCTTGGACATCGCCGAGCGTCCGTCGATGTCGAGGTCCTGGGCCTGATCGTAGAGCTCAGCCTTGGACAGCGACCGGAGGTGCGCCCGATCGGCGCGCTCGGCGCGGGCCTCGGCCCGCTCGATGGCCTCGTCGGTGCGCTCGATGGCCTCGTCGGCCAGCCCGGTGGCCTCGTCCTCGATGGTCGATGCTGTCCTCTTGGCCTGCGCCTCGGCCTGACCGGTGACCTGTCGGACGCCGGTGGAGGCGACAGACATCGTCTTCTCGGCGGCGGAGCGGGCGGTCCCGATGACGGTGGCCGCACCGTTGCTCGCCACCCGGCCGACCGACTGGAACGCGTCCACGACGAGCTCGTTGTTGCGGCGGGTCTGGGCCAGCGAACGCTCGGTGATGACTCGGTTGAGGTGGAGCCACCGGGCGGGCAGCGTGGGGAGGCGCTCCTCGGCCTGGTCGAGGCGCGCGTTGAGGGTGGCGGTAGTGCTCATGATGTGCGGACATCTCCTGGTTGGGGGTGCCCTCAATCTAGGAAGCGGACCTTGGAGAACCTCCGGACGTCCTGTCCAGAACCGCAGAACAGGCCGTGAAACCGGGCACACCAAGGTGGCCCGGCAGCCCGCGACAGGTCAGAGGCCGCAGCGTGGACCCCGGGACCCGAGGTCAACCGAGTCCCCCGGCCCCCTAGCCTGACGCGACCCACCTTCTTCCCCTGTCCGCGGCACCGCCGCCGGTCCCGCTCCGACCCGGAGGATCGATGTCCGACACCACCGCCCCTGAGACGGCCTCCGGCCCGCCGTCGCCTGGCGAGGCCACCCGGCTCCTCGATCGCGTCCAATCCGAGATCCGGCGGGTCATCGTGGGTCAGGACCGGGCCGTGGAGCGGCTGATGGTCGCCCTGCTGGCCAAGGGCCACTGCCTGCTCGAGGGCGTCCCCGGCCTGGCCAAGACCCTGGCCGCCGAGACCCTGGCCCGCACCGTCGGGGGCACCTTCGCCCGCATCCAGTTCACCCCGGACCTGCTGCCGGCCGACGTCATGGGCACGCGGATCTTCCGCGCGAGCAAGGAGGAGTTCGACATCGAGCTGGGCCCGGTGTTCGTCAACTTCCTGCTCGCCGACGAGATCAACCGGGCCCCGGCCAAGGTGCAGTCGTCGCTGCTCGAGGTGATGGCCGAGCGCCAGGTGTCCATCGGCGGCAAGACCTTCCCGGTGCCGGACCCCTTCCTCGTGCTGGCCACCCAGAACCCCATCGAGTCCGAGGGCGTGTACCCCCTCCCCGAGGCCCAGCGCGACCGCTTCCTGATGAAGGTCGTCATCGACTACCCGACGGCCGGCGAGGAGGTCGACATCGTCTACCGGATGGGCGTCAAGGCCCCGCAGCCCGAGACGGTGCTCTCCCTGGAGGAGCTGCGGTCGCTCCAGGTGGCCGCCGATGAGGTCCGCGTCGACCGCGGTGTCGTCGACTACGCGGTCACCGTGGTGCTCGCCACCCGGTACCCTGCCAACTACGCCCTCTCGGACCTCGATGCGCTGGTCACCTACGGCGGATCACCCCGCGCCAGCCTGGGCCTGGTGCGGGCGGGCCGGTCACTGGCGCTGCTCCGCGGGCGCGACCACCTGGTGGCCCAGGACGTCTTCGACGTGGCCCCCGACGTGCTCCGCCACCGGCTGGTGCTCAGCTACGAGGCGCTGGCCCAGGGCATCACACCCGACCAGGTGCTGGCCCGCGTGCTGTCCACCGTGCCCGCTCCCCGCCAGGCCAGCCCCCTGGCGTCGGCGCCCTCCGGTGGCTACGGCACCGCGCCGGGCTACGGCGCCCCCGCCGGTGCCTCGCCCGCTCCGGTCGGACCCTACGGGCCATCGGGCTACCAGGGCTCTGACGGCGGCTCCGGACCCGGCGGCCCCGGGCCCCAGCAGGGCGGCTCGCAGACGCCGCGCCCGACCGACGGCCGCCCCCCGGCCGGTCCCCCGGGGACGGCACCGGTATGGCCCGGGTCCGACGCCGACCGCTCCCCCTGGGCGCCGGTCGACCCCACCCGCCCCAACGCCAGCGGCGAGCGCTCGGCCTGACCGTGTCCGCCCCGGCCAACGTCCCACCGCGGGTCCGCCAGAGCGACCCGTCCGAGGTCCTCCGGCGCCTCGACCTGGTGGTGCGCCGCCGCCTCGACGGGCTCCTGCACGGCGAGTACATGGGGCTGGTGCCGGGCCAGGGCTCCGAGCAGGGCGAGACCCGGCTCTACGCGCCCGGCGACGACGTGCGCCGCATCGACTGGAACGTCACCGCCCGCATGACCGACCCCCACGTCCGTGAGACCATCGCCGACCGCGAGCTGGAGTGCTGGATCCTCGCCGACGACTCCCCCAGCCTCGACTTCGGCACCGCCTGGTGCGAGAAGCGCGACCTGGCCGTCTCCGCGGCCGCCGCCGTCGGCTTCCTCACCCACCGCACCGGCAACCGCGTCGGTGCGGTGATGGCGGGACCTGACGGCAACCAGATCATGCCGGCCCGAGGGGGCAAGGACCACCTGATGGCGGTGCTGCACCGCCTCGTCAGCGCCTCCCACCAGCCATCGGGCCGGACCGATCTGGCCGGTGCGCTCATGACCGTGGGCGGCATCGCTCGGCGACGAGGGCTGGTCACGGTCGTGTCGGACTTCCTCGAGCCCCCCGATGCCTGGCAGGAGCGTCTGGCCCAGGTCGCGGTGCGCCACGAGACCGTGTGCATCGAGGTCGTCGACCCGCGCGAGGTCGAGCTCCCGTCAGTGGGGGTGCTCTCGCTCGTCGACCCCCGCACCGGTGACATCCTCGAGATCCAGACCGCCAACCCCAAGGTCCGTGAGCGCTACGCGGCCGCCGCGCAGGCCCAGCGCGACGCCATCGCGTCGGCCATCCGTCGCGCCGGTGCCGACCACCTCCAGCTCCGCACCGATCGCGACTGGCTGCTCGACATCGTCCACTTCGTCGCCCGCCGACGCGACCGCCTGGGCGGCATCGCCCCCCGCACCCCTGCCTGATCCTCGCCTGAACCCCGCCTGATCCCCTGCCCCGCACGAGCTTCCCGTCATGACCCTCGCCATCACCTACCTCTCCCCCGGCAAGCTGTGGCTGCTGCTGGCGGTGATCGCCCTGGGCGCGATCTACATCGTCTTGCAGACGCGGCGCCGCACCTACGCCGTGCGCTTCACCAACCTGGACCTGCTCCAGAGCGTGGCGCCCAAGTCGCCCGGCTGGCGCCGCCACCTGCCCGCGCTCGTCGTCCTCCTGGCCCTGTCGTCCATGGTGGTCGCCCTGGCCCGCCCGGCCCGGGAGGAGAAGGTGCCCCGCGAGCGGGCCACGGTCATCCTGGCCATCGACACCTCGCTGTCGATGATGGCGGAGGACGTTCCGCCCAACCGGCTGGAAGCGGCCCAGGCCGCGGCCAAGACCTTCCTGGAGAACATCCCGGAGAAGATCAACGTCGGTCTGGTGGGCTTCAACGGGTCCGGGACCATCCTCGTCCCCCCGACCACCGACCGGGCCCGGGTCCGCACTGCGATCGACCGCCTCGAGCTCGACGAGCGCACCGCCATCGGCGAGGCGATCTTCGCCGCCCTCCAGGCCGTGAAGCAGGCTCCGGCGGCCGAGGGCGACATCGACAACGAGGAGGTGCCGGCGTCGATCGTGCTCATGTCCGACGGCAAGACCACCGTCGGGCGGCCTGACTCCGTCGGATCGAGCGCGGCCAAGGAGGCCGGCGTCCCTGTCAACACCATCGCCTTCGGCACCGACGACGGGGTCATCGTGCTGCCGTCGGAGCCGGCACCCATCCCCGTCGACGTGGATCGGGAGGCGCTGCAGCGCATCGCCGACGCCACCGACGGGAAGGCCTTCGCCGCCGCCTCCGAGGGTGAGCTGGAGGAGGTGTACCGCAACATCGGGTCCTCGGTCGGCTTCGAGATCGAGTTCCGAGAGATCGGTCTCTGGTTCATCGGCCTGGCCCTCGCGCTCGTCTTCCTCAGCTCCACCCTGTCCCTCCTCTGGTTCAGCCGGCTGCCCTGACGGACGTTTCGTCGTCACTCGCTTCGCTCCGTTCCGACGAGTTGGTCGGGTCGCCTGCGGCAACGCTCAGGCTCGCCGACCAGCAAGCTGGATCGGCTCGCTGTGAACACACGGTGAACCGGCCAAAGGTGCGCGCCTGGCGCGCCGCCAGGCCGTCATACTTGGTCGTGTGACCCGCCGGACGAAGATCATCGCGACCATGGGGCCGGCCTCGGAGTCCGAGGCCACGCTCAAGGACATGGTCGAGGCCGGCGCCGACGTCATCCGCATCAACCTCTCCCACGGCAGCCTCGACGGCGCCATCGAGCGGTACCGACGCCTCCGCCGGGTCGAGGAGTCGGTGGGCCACCCCGTCGGCATCCTCGTCGACCTGCCCGGGCCCAAGGTCCGCGCCGGAGCCTTCCCCGAAGGTGGATCCCCCCTCGACGACGGAGCCGAGCTGGTGGTGTCGGTCGGCGATGACGACAGCGACGCGACCCACGTGCACGTCGACCACGAGGGTCTCCTGCGCGACCTCCACGTCGGAGATCGCATGACCTTCGGTGACGGCGCGGTGGTGATCGAGGTCATCGACTCGGTGACCGACGGGCTGCGCGCCCGGGTGGTGCACGGCGGCCTGCTCCAGGGTCGGCCAGGGGTCCACATCCCGTCCGAGCGGCTGCGCATGCCCCCCCCCACACCCCACGACCTGCACCTGCTCGACGCCTTCGTCACCGAGGGCGCCGACATGGTGGCGGTCTCCTTCGTGCGCTCGGCTCACGACATCCGCCGGGTGGGAACCGAGCCCCACCCCGCCGGGCCGCTGATCATCGCCAAGATCGAGACCCGCGCCGCGGTCGAGAACCTCGACGGCATCATCGAGGCCGCCGGCGCCGTCATGGTGGCCCGCGGCGACCTGGGCGCGGAGATGCCCCTGGAGGAGGTGCCCCACCTCCAGAAGATGATCCTGCACCGCTGCATCGGCCTCGGGAAGCCGGCCATCACCGCCACCCAGATGCTGGAGTCCATGGTGTCGGCCCCGTCCCCCACCCGGGCCGAGACCTCCGACATCGCCAACGCCGTGTTCGACGGGTCCAGCGCGGTGATGCTCTCGGGCGAGACCGCCATCGGCCACGACCCCACCCTCGCGGTGGCCACCATGGCCCGCATCGCAGCCCGGGCCGACGAGGAGTTCGACTACGACGGGTGGGCGGCCAAGGTCCAGCGCCTGCACGAGTCGCTCCGCAGCTCCACCGACGACGTGGTCACCAACTCCATGACCAACGCAGCGTGGCGGGCGGCATCGGAGAGCGGCGCCAGCTCCATCCTCTGCGTCACCCGCACCGGCTTCACGGTCCGCTCCATCGCCCGCTACCGACCTCGGTCCCCCATCCTCGGGTTCTCCACCGACCCCCGGACCCTGCGCCAGCTCACGCTGTCGTGGGGGGCCACGCCGCTGCGCCTCGACGGCGCCTTCGACATCCAGCGCCAGGTGGCCCAGGCCATCGACACCGCCCAGGGCCACGGTCTGGTGCGCACCGGCGACCTGGTCGCGGTGCTGTCGGGCTCTCCCGAGTACAAGGGCGTGGCCACCGACTCCCTCCGCCTCGTCCACATCTGACGGCTGGCCGTCGCCGGACCGTTCCTGCGACGCCCAGTCCGCACGTCCGCTGACCAGCATCACCGGGACGCGACCTCGATCTCAGGCGCGGTCCAGGAGCACCTCGACCAGCTTGCCTGGGGTCTCCACCGCGGCGTCGAGATCGCGCGTCACGCGTCCCGAGGGACTGAGCTCACCTTGACCACCCCCGGCCGACAGCCGGTCGGCAGCCATCCGCTGAGCGTAGGGTCGGGCTGACCGTCCCCACCCTGGAGTCGCTGTGACCCCCGACGCCGTCGCCACCGCCACCGCCACCGCCGTCAGCGCCCTGGCTGCCTCCTTCATGACCGACGTCGCCACCTACGTCCGGGGGGCAGAGCTCGGCTTCGAGGGTGTCGACTTCTACGTCGCGGGCCGGGGCGGCGCCCTGGGGGACGTGGACGGCGAGGTGGTGGCTGCCACCTTCACCTTCTTCACCACCGAGGCCGTCGTGACCGCCTGGGACGCGGGGCGCAGGGTCATGGCACCGCAGGACGCCGCTGCGCACTTCATCACTGCCGGTCACACCTGGGCCGAGGACCACCTCGACGCCGAGGTCGACCTGGCCCGGCTGGCCGACCTGCTGGCCACGATGGTGGCCGGCGCGCCGGTCGCCGGCGCCCCACTGTTCGCGGCGTGGCGGAGGATGCCCGAACCTCCTGCCGACCACCTGGAGGCCGTGGTGCTACACCGCATGAACCTCCTGCGCGAGCTGCGCGGCGCGCTGCACGGGGCGGCGGTGCTGGCCCACGGGGTGACTCCGCACGAGGCGGTCACCATCCGCCAACCGCAGATGCTCGGCCTCTTCGGCTACGACGGTCCGGCCGACCTCGACGAGGACGACCACTCGGTGCGCGCCCACTGGGCCGAGGCCGAAGCAGCCACCGACCGGGCCCTGGCCCCCGCCTACGCCACCCTCGACCCCGGCGAGCGGGCCGAGCTGTGCGACCTGCTGGAAGCGGTGATGGGGTCCCTCTCCGGCTGAGGGCTGCCGGCCCGGTGGTCCTACCCCGCGGGGGCGAGGTCCCGGGCCGCCTGCACCGGGTCCAGACCGAAGGGGAGCACGGCCAGGGCCGGACAGGTGATGCCGGCCTCCACGTACCGGCCGATGTGCTCGCGGCACTCCTCGGGGGACCCGTGGACGATGAGATCGTCGACCACCTCGTCGGGAATGGCCGCGGTCGCGGCCTTGCGGTCGCCTGCCTTCCAGGCGTCCCACATGGGCGCGAGGGCCTCGCCCCGACCCACCCACTCGTGGAAGGCGGCGTAGACGGGCACGTTGAGGTAGGCGGCGATCGCGAAGCGGCCCATGGCCCGGACCGTGTCGATGTCGGTGGTCGGCGCCACGAAGATGCGGGCCACCACCTCCTTGTCGTCACCGCCGGCGTGGACGTGGGGGACGACGGTGCGCACATCGTCCGCCGACAGCCAGTTCACGATGGCACCGTCGCCCTCCCGGCCGGCCAGGCGCAACATGCCCTCGCGCAGGGCGGCGATGAAGATGCGGGGCTGCTCCTCGGGAACGACGCCCAGCTTGAACCCGTCGACCGAGAAGGTGTCGTAGGTCTCGCGCACCTTCTCTCCGGTCAGGGCGGTGCGCAGGAACCGGACGGTGTCGCGCACCTTCTTGTAGGGCTCGTCGAAGGCGATGTCGTTCCACCGCTCGACGATCACATCCGACGAGGTGCCGATGCCGAAGGCGACCCGCCCGGGGGCGGCGTCGGCCAGCGACGCCACGCACTGGGCCAGGGTGCCCGGACCGCGGGTGAAGGCGGGGACGATGGCGCTGCCCAGCCGCAGCGTCGGGGCCCAGACCGAGGCCAGGGCGAGGGGGGTGAAGCCGTCGGCCCCGTTGGCCTCGGCCGACCACACGTCGGTGTAGCCCAGGTCGGCCAGCTCGGCGATGGCGTCGCGCTGCGCGTGCAGGGCGATGCCGTCGAAGGGGATGGTCATGCCGTAGCGCTGCATGGCGGCGACCGTAGCCACCCGGGGGGAGTCAGGGCTTCAGAGCGGGGTGCTGGCGGGCCAGGAACGGCACCAGCAGCGACCGGGGGGCAAGCCGGCCGACCTGGGCCGCGACAGAGTTGGCCGGGCCGGGGATGGTCACGCCCCGACCCCGGTCGAGCCCCGCGACTCCGGCCCGGGCCACCTCGTCGGCCTCGACCCACATGAACGAGGGCAACGCCGCCTCGGACTCAGCCGCGTCCAGACCGGCGGCCTCGCCGAAACCGGTGCGGACCGGCCCGGGACACAGCGCGCTGATGGTGACCCCCGTGCCCGTCAGCTCGCCTCGGATGCCCTGGGTGTAGGCCAGCACGAAGGCCTTCGAGGCGCCGTAGCCGGCCTGGCCCGGCAGCGGCTGGAACGAGCCGACCGAGGCCACGTTGAGCACCGCGCCCCGACCCCGCTCGACCATGCCAGGGAGGAACCGGCTACACAGGTCGACCACGGCCTCCACGTCAACCCGGACCATCCGGAGCTCGTCCTCGACCGCGCTGCGGTGCACCGGGCCGGTGGTCGTCAGCCCTGCGTTGTTGACCAGGACGTCGACGGTGAGGCCCCGCTCGTCGAGGGCGTCGGGCAGAGCGGCCCGACCGTCGGCGTCGGCCAGGTCCGCGGCCAGCACCTCGGTGCGCACCGCGTGGGCGGTCGCCAGCTCGTCGGCCAGGCTCTTGAGACGGTCCTCGCGCCGGGCCACCAGGGTGACGCCATGGCCCCGGCGGGCCAGGTCCCGGGCGATCTCGGCGCCGATGCCGGAGGATGCCCCGGTGACGAGAGCGGTGCGGTCAGGAGCGGGGGTGGGCAGGGCCATGGGCGCCGAGCGTAGGGCGCCTCCCTCCGACACGAAGCAGCGACCAGATGGACCCCCATGGGGTCGCGTGTGGTCGCTGGTTGCGATGAGGGGCCGGGTTCGGAGCCCGCCGTCTAGTCCCAGGTGCGGGCGATGGTGGACTGGGAGGCGGTGGCCAGCAGGGTGCCGTCCTCGGCCCACAGGTGGACCCGACCGTGGCCGAAGCCACGCTCGAGGGCCTGGACCTCGATGTCGACCAGGATCCAGTCGCTGGGCACCAGCCGCACCACCCGCAGGGTGTTGTCCAGGCTGTTGCCCCCGACGTGACGGCCCAGGGCCTGGCTGGTGCCGAACGGGACGTAGTCGCCGAGCACGGCCAGCTTGGCCGCGGTGGTGTCGGGCAGGTCGCCCATCCGGGCCCACAGGGCGGAGCATCCCCCCGGGAGGGGCTCACCGTCGAAGGCGTCGAGCTGGCGGCCCCGGGCCAGGCGGAGCTCGATGCGGGTCATGATGCTGTCGGTCTCGTCGCCCCAGCGGGAGGGGCGGAGCTCGCAGTCGGCGGGCTCGGGGACCTCGGGCATGGTGACGAACTGGCCCCGGTGGGCCAGGTCGCGCTGACCCAGGGCGGCGTTGACGGTGAGGATCTCGGTCTCTCCGACGTGGGCCACGGCCCGGGCCTGGCTCACCGTCTTGCCGCCCACCGGGATGGTGACATCGATGTCCATGGTCGCGGGTGGCCGGGCGTAGGACAGGTACTGCGCCGTGGCCCAGACGACGGGACGGCCGGTGGTGCGCTCCAGGGCCTCGATGGCCGCGCCCAGGCCACACCCGCCGAACAGGAACCCGTGGCCGGTGCAGAGGTGCGACACCACCGGCAGGCACCAGCGCTGCGGGTCGGCGGTGGCCTCGAGGCCGAGGAAGGGCACGGGCTGCATGGCCCGTGACCCTATGGAGCCCCCAGGCCGCGCTCACAACCTGACCCGCCGGTGGACAGAGACCGTCGCGTGCGGCCAGAGCGCGAGGGTGGCGCGCCTGGCTCCCGACCCCGGGGTACCGTCAGCGGCCATGGACCTGGGACTCGACGGGAGGACGGCAGCGGTGGCGGGCGGCTCGGGGGGTCTGGGCTTCGGCGCCGCCCGCGCCCTGGCCGCCGAGGGCGTGACGGTCGCCATCTGCGGACGCACCCGCGACCGGGTGGAGCGGGCGGCGGCCCGCCTGGGCGAGGCGGCGGTGCCGCTGGTGGCCGATGTGTCCACCCCCGAGGGGGCCACCGCGTTCATCGACGACGCCGAAGCCGCGCTGGGACGCATCGACATCCTGGTGCCCAACGCCGGGGGTCCGCCCTCGGGCAGCTTCGCCTCCACCCCGCTGGACGCCTACCTGCCGGCCCTCCAGCTGAACCTGCTGTCCACCGTGGCCATGTGCCAGGCCGCGGTGCCCGCCATGGCCGATCGGGGCTGGGGACGGGTCGTGGCCATCACCTCGGCCTCGGTCCGCCAGCCCATCCCCACCCTGATCCTGTCCAACACGGCCCGGGCCGGGGTCACCGGGTTCCTGAAGACCCTCGCCCTCGAGGTCGCACCGCAGGGTGTCACGGTGAACTCCGTCCAGCCCGGGATCCACGCCACCGAGCGCTTCCGCCAGCTCCACGGCGACGGCGAGGACTCCCTCGCCGCGGTGGCCGAGAACATCCCCGTCCGGGCCGTGGGTCGGGCCGAGGACTTCGGCCAGGTGGTGGCCTTCCTGTGCTCGGGCGCGGCCCGCTTCGTGACCGGGGCCGCCATCCCCATCGACGGCGGCGCCAGTCGAGGCCTCCAGTAAGGCGTCCCGAGCGCAGGTCGAGGCCGCTACCGTTCGCCCGGTGATGACCCACATCGTGCTGGTGAACGTGAGCGACGCCGCGTCGGAGGACCAGGTCCAGGCCCTGGTCGACGGGCTCCGCGCCCTCCCGGACCAGATCCCTGAGATCGGCGCGTTCGACGTGCAGCGCGACCTGGGCCTGGCCGAGGGCAACGCCGACCTGGCCATCGTGGCCCGGTTCGCCTCGCCCGAGGACCTCGACGCCTACATCGCCCACCCGGCCCACCAGGCCGTGGTGCGCGACCTGCTCGACCCCATCAGCCCCCACCGGCTCCGCCTCCAGGTCCCGGCGACCTGACCTACGCTCCGGCCATGGTCGACACACCCTGGTCCGGAGACGCCTGCTCGCTCGTCGATGCCTTCCGGGCCGGGGAGCGCAGCCCGACCGAGGAGCTCGAGGCGACCCTGGCCGCCATCGCGTCCTCGGACCTGAACGCGTTCTGCCACGTGGACGAGGAGGGGGCCCGGGCCGCGGCCGCAGCGGCCGACACCTCCCAGCCCTTCGGCGGCGTGCCGGTGGGCATCAAGCAGCTCAACCCGGTGGAGGGCTGGCCCCACACCGAGGCGTCGCTGGTGTTCGCCGACCGGGTGGCGACCGAGACCTCCACCATGGTCGAGCGGCTGCGCGACACCGGGGGCGCCACCCTGGTCGGCCAGACCACGGCCTCGGAGTTCGGTGGCCTCAACATCTCGGTCACCAAGGCCAACGGGATCACCCACAACCCGTGGGAGCACGGCAAGACGGCGGGGGGCTCATCGGGCGGGTCCTCGGCCGCGGTCGCCGGAGGCCTGGTGAGCATCGCCAGCGGCGGCGACGGCGGCGGGTCGATCCGCATCCCGGCCGGCTTCAACGGGCTGGTGGGCATGAAGGGCACGGCCGGGCGCATCCCGCGGGGGCCGCGCACCCTCATCCACCCCATGACCGTCGTGTCCGGCTGCCAGGCCCGGTCGGTGCGCGACGTGTGCCGCTGGTACGACGTCACCACCGGCTTCGACGCCCGTGACCCCTACTCGCTGCCCAAGGTCGAGGGCTGGGAGCGCGACCTCGGCACCCACGACCTGGCGGGCAAGCGGGTCGCCATCGTGGCGAATCTCGGTTCTGCGGTCGTCGCCGACGGCGTGGCGGAGCGGGTGCAGGCCGGGGCCGAGGCCCTGGTGCGCGATGCCGGGCTCACCGTGGTCGACGTGGCGGTTGCGCTGCCTCCCCTCGACATCGCCTGGGCCCTGGCCAACATGGTCGGGCTGCGGATGGATCTGGGTGAGCTGTGGCCTGGGTGCAAGGACCAGCTGACCAAGGAGATCGCCTTCGGGTTGGACATGGCCGAGGGCACCGTGGACCTCATGGTCAACGGCCGGGGTGAAGCGGCCCGGACCATGGCCAACGAGGCCATGGCCGACATCTTCGACGAGGTGGACTTCGTCATCTGCGCCACCAACCCCGACGTCGCCTTCCCCGCCCACATCAGCTCCAACACCCGGGTGGCGGGGGAGAAGGTGGACATGGGCAACAACGGCGCCCTCACCATCCCGGCCAACATCTCGGGCAACCCGGCCATCTCCATCCCCGTCGAGACCCTGGACGGCCTCCCGGTCGGGATGCAGGTCATCGGCCGCCACCACGAGGACGCCCTGCTCCTCGACCTGGCCGCCCTGGTCGAGCGCAGCTGCCCCTGGCCCCTCGTTGCCCCCGGCGCCCCCGTCTGACGGTTTCGGCGTCCACCGCCGAACTTTCTGCCAGGGGATCGATATGGCTCTGACCAGGGGCGATGCTCGCTGTCACACCCCCTCCGCATACTGGGGACATGGCACGACAGCTCGACCTCATCCTCACCCCGTCGGCCGACGACGACTGGCGCCTCGACGATGCCACCATCGAGAGCGGCCGCCGGGGCCTGGCCAAGGCCCGGGCCGCCCTGGCCGAGGCCCAGGCCCGCCTGGACGGTGACGGCCACCACCGCACCGCGGCCTGAGCGCGACCCGGAGGGTCCACCGGGTTGGGCTCGCGGCGCGGTGGTGCTAGGCAGGCCCGGCACCCGTTCCCTGGAGGCCCGTGGTGAGACCCGCACCCTCCGGCGCCGAGGTCCTCGGCGCCCTGCTCGACCGTCGCAGCACGTCGTCCCTCGTCGAGCCCGGGCCCGACGCGGCCGAGGTCGACCTCATCCTCCAGGCCGCCACCACTGCCCCCGACCACGGCCGTCTGCGCCCGTGGCGCTTCGTGGTGGTCGACGGCGAGGCCCGCGAGCGCTTCGCCGACGCCCTCGAGGACGGCGGCCTGGCCCTCGACCCCGACCTGCCACCGAAGCGACGGCAGAAGCTGCGGTCCAAGGCGTTCGTGGCCCCCACCCTCGTCGCGGTGGTGGCCGCCCCCCGCCCGGCCAAGGTCGAGCGCTGGGAGCAGGTCGCCTCGGCGGCCTGCACCGGGTTCGCCATCGTGCTGGCGGCCCACGCGCTCGGGTTCGGGGCCATGTGGAAGAGCGTGCCGTTCCGCACCGGTCCGCTCCTGGTCGAGCTGTTCGACCTGGAGCCCGACGACGAGCTGCTGGGCTGGGTCCTCGTCGGCACCGCCGCCGACCCTGCGTCCACGGTCGGCCGTCGCCCCGCCGAGCTCGACGGTCTCGCCTTCCGCCTCGACGACGACGGCCGCCTCCTCCCCCACTGACGCGACCGTCACGCCGGGCCTCGTGGGTCGGCTGCGGCACCGCACCTCGGTCCTGTGACGGTCGTAGGCTCCCGGCCATGACCGAGGTCGTGATCGTCGAGGCCGTGCGCACCCCCGTGGGGCGGCGCAACGGCTCCCTGTCCACCGTCCACCCCGTCGACCTGCTGGGCACCGTCCAGACCGAGGTGGTAGCCCGATCGAACGTCGACCCCGGCGCGGTGGAGCAGGTGATCGGCGGGTGCGTGAGCCAGGTCGGCGAGCAGTCCTTCAACGTCACCCGCACCGCCTGGCTGGCGGCCGGGCTGCCCATGGACACCGCCGCCACCACCGTCGACACCCAGTGCGGATCCTCCCAGCAGGCGACCAACCTGGCCACCAGCCTGATCGGCGCCGGGGTGGCCGACGTGGCCGTGGCCTGCGGGGTCGAGCTGATGAGCCGCATCCCCATCGGCTCCAACTCGTCCAAGAAGCTGGGGCTGGGCGTCCCCATCTCCAAGCGCTACTTCGGCCAGTACGAGTTCACCTCCCAGTTCGAGGGAGCCGAGCGCATCGCCGAGAGGTGGGGCGTCACCCGCGACGATGCCGACGCCTTCGGCCTGCGGTCCCAGGAGCTCGCCGCCCAGGCCTGGGCCGAGGGCCGCTTCGACGCCCAGATCGTCCCCGTCGATGCCCCCGACGTCGACGAGGACGGCAAGCCGCTCGACACCACCCGCCGCGTCGCGCGCGACGAGGGCCTGCGGGACACGAGCCGGGAGTCCCTGGCCAAGCTCAAGCCGGTGGCCCGGGAGGACGGCATCCACACCGCCGGGTCGTCCTCGCAGATCTCCGACGGCGCCGCCGCCCTGCTGCTGGCCACCCCGGACCGGGCCGAGGCGCTGGGGCTGCGGGCCCGGGCCCGCATCGTGGACACGTGCCTGGTGGGCGTCGACCCCGTGCTCATGCTGACCGGCCCCATGGATGCCACCCGCCGCCTGGTCGAGCGCACCGACGTGGGCGTGGACGAGATCGACGTGTTCGAGATCAACGAGGCCTTCGCCTCGGTGGTGCTGGCCTGGCAGTCCGAGCTGGGGGTGGACCCGGCCCGGGTCAACCCCAACGGCGGTGCCATCGCCCTGGGCCATCCCCTCGGAGGGACCGGAGCCATCTTGATGACCAAGGCCCTCCACGAGCTGGAGCGCACCGGCGGACGCTACGCCCTGGTGTCGATGTGCTGCGGTGGCGGCGTCGGCACCGGCACCCTCATCGAGCGCCTGGACTGAGCACCCGCCCCGCCGGCGACGCTGTCGCACCCCCGCCGTAGGATCATCGGTCACGGACACGTTCCGGAGTGCGGCTCCCGCCGCCGGTCGTCTCGCTCCGCGGAGGTCTCGCCGTGTCCCCCATCCGTCCCGTCGTCCCCAGAGCCCGCCTCATCACCCTGGCCGCTCTGGTCGCCGCGCTCCTCGCCGGCTGTGGTCTGGTCGGGTCGGGCGACCCCGCTCCGGCGGGAACCGGGACCGTCACCCACGTGGTCGACGGCGACACCGTCGAGGTGCGCCTCGGGCGCCGCACCGAGCGGGTGCGGCTGCTCGGCATCGACACCCCGGAGACGGTCAAGCCCGGGGCGCCGGTCGACTGCTTCGGTCCGGAGGCGTCGGCCCGCACCAAGGCCTTGCTTCCTGATGGGACCGAGGTGCGCCTCACCCGCGACACCGAGGCCCGCGACCGCTTCGATCGCCTCCTTGCCTACCTGGTCCGGGCGCGCGACGACCTGTTCGTCAACCGGGCCCTGGTGGCCGACGGCTACGCCCGCACCCTCTCCATCGAGCCCAACGACGCCCACCGGGCCGACCTGGCGGCGGCCGAGCGCGAGGCCCGAGCCGCCGGTCGAGGCCTGTGGGGCGCGTGCGGCGGCGCCAGGCCCCGATAGCGTCACCCCTCGTGACGAACCTCGCCGAGCGGCTCGGCTATCGGCCCGATGACCGCGTCGTCATCATCAACTGCGACGGCCTCGGGTCCAGCCAGGCCACCAACGAGGGCGTCTACCGGTCGCTGCGCAACGGGCTGGCCACCACCGCCACCCTCATGGTGCCGGCCCCGTGGTCGCGGGCGGCAGCCGCCGCCCACCGGGGCGAGGACGTCGGGGTCCACCTGACCCTCAACGCCGAGTACGACCTCTACCGGTGGGGGCCCATCACCCACGGTCCGTCGCTGCTCGACGGCGACGGCGGCTTCCCCCGCACCGTGGCCGACGCGTGGGACCACGCCGACCTCGACGAGGTGCGCCGGGAGCTGCGGGCCCAGGTCGAGCGGGCCATCCTGTGGGGCTTCGACGCCACCCACCTCGACAGCCACATGGGGACCCTCCAGCTGAGGGCCGAGTTCTTCGACATCTACCTCGACCTGGCGGTGGAGTTCGGCCTTCCCTTCCGCCTGTCGGGGGCCGCCACCGAGCGCTTCATCGGGTTCCCCTTCCGGAGCCTGGCGTCCGACGAGGGCGTCGTGTTCCCGGACCACTTCGTCTACGTCAACGGGGTCGGCAGCCGGCGGGTGGTCGAGGACGCGGTCGCGGCGCTGCCGCCGGGGGTGACCGAGATGTACGTCCACCCCGCCATCGACACCCCCGAGCTACGAGCCTTCGCCCCCGACTGGGAAGCCCGCGTCGACGACCTGGCCCTCGTGTGCGACGACGCCCCCCTGCGCCACGCCCTCGACGCCGCCGGCGCCACCCTGATCGGCTACCGCCCCCTCCGCGACCTCCAACGGGCATCCTGACGGCGAGCGATCGACGCCGAAACCTCGAGCTAGAGCTCGGTCTGGTCGGCGACCTGGGCTTGGATGGCCTTGTACTCGGGGCTCTGGGTGAGGGGCATGAGCGACATCAGCTTGCCCATGTTGCCGGTGACCTTCACGCGGCCCTGCATGAAGGCGGCGTTGGCGTCGAGGTCGCCCTGGAGGATCTTCACCGAGTCGTCGTAGGTGCTCGACAGCGTGAACTCGGCCTCGGGGTCGGTGCCGAGGGCGTTCTCCACCATCTTCCCGTTCTCGATGGCGGTGTGGTAGCTCACGTCACCCTCGGGGGTGCCGGTCACGACGGACTGCATGCGGGCCGTGGCCCCGGGGCGCTCCGGGAAGTCCTGGGCCAGCTGGCGCTGCAGGTCGAGCCACTCCTGGGTCAGGTACTTGGCCATGACGGCCACCTCCTCGTGGTGCTCGCCGCACCCTACCGACGGCGCTCGGACCACGCCTTCGGGCCCGGCGGCCCGGTGGATGGTCAGTCCAGGCCGGCGAAGAGGTCGGTCTCGGGCAGCGGGGAGTCGACCGTCGATGAGGCCCGGATGTAGTCCTCGTAGGGGTGGATGGCGGCCGCCACGTCCTCGGGGAGGCCGAACCAGAAGGGCGAGGTGGGATCGACCTGGGTGGCATGGGCCTGCAGGGCACCGGTGCGCACCTTGTGCAGCCCCTCGATGTAGACGGTGGTGGTGATGCGGTGGTCCTGGGACTCGCGGGCGAACCACTTGTCGTTGAACGGGGACTCCAGATCCTCGGCCAGGAAGGCCTCGTGGGTGGCCAGCATGCGCTTGCGGGACCACACCGACCAGTAGACCTTGTCGACGGTCCACGGCGGGCCCGCCTCCGGGTACTGGTCGGGGTCGGCGGCGGCGGGGACGGCGACCTCGGTCACCTCGTGGACCCGCAGGTGGTCGGGGTGGGGGTAGCCCTTCTGGTCGTCGGGGTAGCTGAGCACGATCTGGGGGCGCTCCCGGCGCAGGATGGCGACCAGGCGGCCCACCGCCTCCTCCAGGGGGGCGGCGGCGAAGCAGCGGGGATCGGCGTTCTCGGGCGTGTCGGGCATGCCCGAGTCGCGGTAGCCGAGCATGATCACCTCGTCGAAGCCGATGACCTCGGCGGCCCGGTGCAGCTCCTCGATCCGCACCTCGGGCAGGCGGTCGCGGATCTCCGGGGTGTCCATGGCCGGGTTGAGGATGTCGCCCGCCTCACCGCCGGTGCAGCACACCAGCACTGTGCGCACACCTTCCTCGTGGTAGCGGTGGACCGTCCCCGCCCCCTTGGAGGACTCGTCATCGGGGTGGGCGTGGATGCTCAACAGGCAGCGGGGTGCAGAGGCCATGGTCCGCACAACCTAGAGGGTCGGCCCCACGTTCCGACCCGGTCCGGGTAGGTTGGACCGCCGGAGGGCACATGGACGACCCCGACATCTGGCGCTGGATCTGGCTGGGCGCGGCGGCGGTGTTCGCCGGCGGCGAGATGGCCGTGGCGGGCTCGTTCTTCCTGGCGCCGTTCGCCGTCGGGGCCGCCGCCGCCACCGTCCTCGCATTCGCCGGCGTCCCCATCGTGGCCCAGTGGGCCGTGTTCGTGGTCGTCTCCGCCGTCGCCTTCGCCGGGTTCCGCCCCCTCGCCCGCCGCCTCGACGCCAACTCCCCCAACCACCGGGTGGGCGCCACCCGGCTGACCGGGCACCCCGCCGTGGTCACCAAGGCCATCGCCGGTGAAGGCGTGGGCCTGGTGCGGGTGGACCGGGAGGAGTGGCGGGCCGAGTCCGAGGACGACCAGACCGTCCCGGTCGGCGCCCAGGTCACCGTCCTCGAGGTGCGGGGCACCCGGCTCATCGTGGCCCCAAAGCCGACCGATCCGGGCGCGGACTACCACCCGCCGGGCCTGCCGGCCCGTCCCCCGACGCTCGATCCCCCGACCGACCCGCCGCCCACCCACCCCTAAGGAGCCCCCTGTGGCCGTCCTCCTCGCCCCGCTCGTCCTCGTCGCCATCCTCTTGTTCATCTACGTGGTGTCGGGGGTGAAGATCGTGCGTCCCTTCCAGCGGGGCGTGAAGGAGCAGCTGGGCAAGTACCAGGAGACCCTCGACCCCGGCCTACGGCTCATCATCCCCTTCGTCCAGACCATCAAGGCCGTCGACATGCGGGAGCAGGTCGTCGACGTACCGCCCCAGGAGGTCATCACCTCCGACAACGTGGTGGTCTCGGTCGACGCCGTCATCTACTACGAGCCGACCGATCCGCAGCGGCTGGTCTACAACGTGGCCAACTTCCTGCTGGCGGTGACCAAGCTGGCCCAGACCAACCTGCGCAACGTCATCGGCGACATGCAGCTCGACGACGCTCTCACCAGCCGGGAGAAGATCAACGTCGACCTGCGGGAGATCCTCGACGACGCCACCGACAAGTGGGGCGTGCGCGTGGTGCGGGTGGAGATCCAGCGCATCGACCCACCACCGGACGTGATGCACTCCATGCACGAGCAGATGAAGGCCGAGCGCACCCGGCGAGCGGTCGTCCTCGAGGCCGACGGGCGTCGGGCGGCCGCCGTCACCACGGCGGAGGGCGAGAAGGCCTCGGCCATCCTCACCGCCGAGGCCTTCAAGCAGCGCCAGATCCTCCAGGCCCAGGGCGAGGCCGAGGCCACCCGGGCCCGGGCCGACGCCGAGCGCTATCGCCAGCTCACCGTCGCCGACGGTGAGGCCGAGGCGATCCGCGAGATCTACGGCGCCATCCACGAGGGCGACCCCTCGACCGACCTCCTCGCGGTCAAGTACTTCGAGGCCTTGGAGAAGATGGCCGACGGCCAGGCCACCAAGATCTTCATGCCGGCCGAGCTCACCGGGCTGGCCGGGTCGGTGAGCGCCATCGGCGAGATGGTCTCGGGCATCACCGCCGACCAGGACGATGACGGGCGTCGCGTCCGGGCCGAGCGGGCGGCGGCGACCCGGGGCGAGCGAGCCGAGCGACGAGAGTCGCACCGGGCCGAGATCGCAGCCAAGTCGGCCGAGCGCGAGCAGGAGCAGGCCGCGGTGGTGGCCGAGGCCGAGCGGCTGGCCGACGAGCTGCCGGCCATGCCCGCCAGCCCCCTCGACGACCCCGAGCTGCCCCCACCCCCGCCGCGCGACCCCAGGTGAGCCACCCGCTCGTGGCACGCGGGCTGCCCCCGATCGGTTGGTCCTGAACCCGCATCCGCGCGCGCGACGACCCCGGGGAGGCGGTCCTCGGGGTCGTCGCGTCGGCGGGTGTCGTCACCGATCCGTCCGTCAGTGTGGAAGGGCCCGGTGGTCTCTGAGGCTCCGTCGTCGGGGAGGGGCCGGCGGTCCCGGCAGGTCGTCTCCTCTCCGACGCCGGCGCGCTCCGAACGCATCCGAAGGTCCCTGGAATCGGTACGGGGTGAACTTCACCCATCGGTTGTCAAGGACGCCCGGCGACTGCACCATCGCCGAACGGTGACTCCAGTCACTGTGCGTTCATCGGGCCGGGACGTCAAGCCCCGAACTCCCGCGCGCCCCACGCGCGGAACCGCATGCGATCGGTCAGGCGTCGCCCTCGGCCGCGACCAGGGCGTCGGCCTTGCGGGACTTGTAGGCGCCGAAGCCGAGCGCGGCCACGCCGAGGATGAAGAAGGTGCCGATCCCCTGGGAGAAGAAGACGTACATGGCCGCGGCCAGGGCGGAGATGAGGAGGGTGCGGCTGCGGGTGGGCTTGGTGAGCGACGCCGCCGCCAGCGCGCAGATCGCGATGGGGATGAGCGAGAACACGAGCGTGTAGGCGACGGGGGCCACGTCGATCAGTCGCGACGTCCCGGCCGAGATGGTGTCGCCGTCGTTGTACTGGTCGAGGAGGCGGGTCGTCTCCGCCTCGGTGGCGCCCGACCGCTCGGCCGAGGCCGAGGCCACCGACTGGCCGTAGTACTCGAAGGCGAAGCGGGGCAGGACGGGGAAGGCGAGCAGGGTGACGGCGCTGACGATGGCGACGAAGAGGGCGAGCATCGTCGGGCGCCCGCCGGGCTGGGACAGGCGGGTCATCATCGCACCGCGGATGCCCTCGGTCACCCCGACGTCGACGACCACTGACTGGGTGGGCTGGGCGCGGGAGGGCCGACCGCCGGATCCGGTGCCGGCATCGGCAGTGGAGCGGGGCGGGAACAGCTTGCCCAGGAACCCGCCGGACGCGCCCCCGGCCCCCGAGGCGCTGCGGGCGGGAGTGGCAGCCGCGGCGCCGCCGCGGGCCGAGGTCTTCTTGGACGCGGTCGACCCCTTGGTCGTGGAGGCCACGGCGTCGGCGGTCCGGGCGGGGCGGCTCGACTCGGACCGAGCCGCGCCCTCCACCCGGGTCTGGCGCTTGGTCCGCTCCTGACGGTTGCGGGCCTGGCGGCGGCGCTTGGCCGCGTCCTTGTCAGCAGCCACGGTCGCGGCTCCGGGGGTGGGCGCGCAGGGCAACGGCGATCACGGACCCGAACCTAGTGAACGATCGGCCCGTTGCGGCCACCGCCGTCGGCCCGACTCGTGGTCCCCGACCTCGGCGGCCGCGCCCGAGTTCCCCTCATGATCACCCCCGGGCGTGCTCTCGCACCCAGGTGTGCATGGCGATGCCGGCCGCCACCGCGGCGTTGATCGAGCGGGTGGAGCCGAACTGGGTGATGGAGCGGACCTCCTCGGCGATGTCTCGCGCCGGGCCCGAGAGGCCGGGGCCCTCCTGGCCCAGCAGCAGAACGCACGCCTCGGGCAGCCCACCGTCCTCGAGGGGTCGGGCGCCGGGCAGGTTGTCCACCGCGACCACCGGGAGGCCCTGGCCGCGAGCCCAGGTGGCGAGGGCGTCCAGGTCAGGGTGGTGGCGCAGGTGCTGGTAGCGGTCGGTCACCATCGCCCCACGCCGGTTCCAGCGGCGAAGGCCGACGATGTGGACCTCGGCGGCGAGGAAGGCGTTGGCCGTGCGCACCACGGATCCGATGTTGGGGTCGTGGTGCCAGTTCTCGATGGCGACGTGGAAGGGGTGGCGCCGCCGGTCGAGCTCGGCCACGATGGCCTCGACCCGCCAGTACCGGAAGCGGTCGACGACGTTGCGTCGGTCGCCCTCGGCCAGCAGCTGGGGATCGAGCCGGGGGTCCTCGGGCCAGGGCCGGGGGTGGGGTCCGACGCCGACAGGCGGATCGACGTCACTGCCCTCAGCCACCGAGGGCGGCCGCCGCGGCCCGCACCAGATCCTCGTCGACGGGCCCGGGGTCGGCCGGCCCCTGGGCGTTCAGGGTCGTGACCCGGGCGCCGACCCGGACCACCCCCGCGCCCAGGGTGCCCTCCTCGTCGCTCACCCCGATCAGGAAGGCCTCGTCGCCGATGTCGAGCGCGGCGGGCTGCGCACCCAGACAGGTGCTCTGCCCGTTGCGCACCGCGACCACGAAGGCCTCGGCCGTGTCGGGCTCGGCGAAGTCGAGGACGGCCTGGGTGAAGAAGGTCGGCCCCCCGTCGCCCTCGGAGCGGGAGAGGCCCTGGCCGGCCTCGTCCTCCCAGGTCGGCTCGATGACCACGTCCTCGCACAGGTCACCGTCGAAGGTGCCGTCACCGAGGGTGTCGTCCGGGGTGTAGCCCCCGCCCACAGCCGTCGGGTCGAGGAGCTGGTCGACCAGGGGGCTGTCGGTGGGAGCCAGGTTGGGGCTGGTCGTGTCCGGGGCATCGTCGCGGCCGGGTGCGGTCGTCGAGACGGTGGACGGGCCGCCGTCGGAGGGGCCGGCTCCCGTGCTCGGGGCCGACTCCAGCGTGGAGGTCGTGGAGGTGGTGGTCGTGGAGGTGGTGGTCGTGGAGGTGGTGGTGGCGGAGCCTGAGTCGCCGTCGCTCCCGCAGGCGGACATGGCCAGGGTCACGGCCAAGGTCAGGACGCAGGCGGCGCGAGGGGATCGGTGCACGGTGGTCTCCTCGACTGGGGGCGGGACCACTGTGGCCCATGGCGAGCTCCGACCCGGCCGCGCCCGCCGCGACCAGGGCTACCGGAAGTCGCGGCTCCGGGAGGGGGCATCGAGGTCGAGGGCCCAGAGCTGTTCGGCCAGCACGTTCACGACCCCCTCGGAGCGCTCCAGGCGCCCCCGCACCAGGAGGGCGGGGGCCGAGGCGGCCACCCGGCGGTGCCGGGTCCAGCACCCCTTGGAGACGACCACGTTGACCAGGCCGGTCTCATCCTCGAGGTTGACGAAGATGGTGCCGCCGGCGGTGGCGGGACGCTGGCGGTGGGTCACCACCCCGCCGACGAGGACCTTCGGCGGGTGGTCGGGATCGGGTGCGGGGTGGGTGGCCAATCCGGTGGCGGGGACCACGCCGAGGCGATCGAGCTCGGCGCGGATGAACCGGGTGGGGTGGCCATCGGCGCTGATGCCGGTGGCCCACAGGTCGGCCGACGCCTCCTCGGCCGAGCTCATGCCGGGCAGGTGCGGGGCCTCGGCCCCGGTGACGATGCCGGTCAGGCGGTCGGGGCGGGACTGGGCCACCGCTCCCACCGTCCACAGAGCGGAGCGGCGGTCGGGTCCGAAGCAGTCGAGGGCGCCGGCGGTGGCCAGGGCCTCGAGGACGGGGAGGCCGGCCCCGGACCGTCGGGACAGGTCCTCGGCGTCGGCGTAGGGGCGCCCGGAGGCGATGACCTGGGCCAGCTCGTCACCCACCCCCCGGACCGACCCGATGCCGAGGCGCACCGCCGGGCCTCCCTGACCCCACTGCTCGGGTGGGGCGCCGGGGTGGTTGCGAGGGCCGGCGACGTCGACGGCATCGACCTCGAGGGTGGCCGTCGCGTCCGAGGCGTTGACGTCGGGGCTGCGCACCGGGACGCCGTGGCGGCGGGCGTCGCGGACGAGCGAGTGCGGTGAGTAGAACCCCATGGGCTGGGCGTTGAGGAGCCCGACGCAGAAGGCGGCAGGCTCGTAGCGCTTGAGCCAGGACGAGGCGTAGACCAGGTAGGCGAAGCTGACCGAGTGGCTCTCGGGGAAGCCGTAGTTGGCGAAGGCGGCCAGCTTCTCCCACAGCTCCTCGGTCACCTCGTCAGAGACGCCCCGCCCCATGGCCCCTCGCCGGAACCGCTGGTGCAGGGTCTCCATGCGGCGCTGGCTGCGCTTGGAGCCCATGGCCTGGCGCAGCTGGTCGGACTCGGCGGGGGTGAAGCCGGCCACGTCGATGGCGAGCTGCATCAGCTGCTCCTGGAACAGGGGGATGCCCAGGGTCTTGGCCAGGGCCGGCTCGCACAGGGGGTGGGGGTAGGTGACCTCCTCCTGGCCGTTGCGGCGGCGGATGTAGGGGTGGACCGAGCCGCCCTGGATCGGTCCGGGGCGGATCAGCGCCACCTCGACCACCAGGTCGTAGAAGGTGCGGGGCCGGAGGCGGGGCAGGGTGGCCATCTGGGCCCGGGACTCGATCTGGAACACCCCGATCGAGTCGGCCCGGCAGAGCATGGCGTAGACCTCGGGGTCCTGGGCCAGCTCGGCCATGTCGAGGCGGCGGCCGGACCAGGCGTGGACGGCGTCGAGGGCCAGGTGGAGGGCCGAGAGCATGCCCAGGCCCAGCAGGTCGAACTTCACCAGGCCCGCCGCCGCGCAGTCGTCCTTGTCCCACTGCAGGACGCTGCGGTCGGCCATCCGGGCCCACTCCACCGGGCACACCTCGACGACGGGGCGATCGCAGATGACCATGCCCCCGGAGTGGATGCCGAGGTGGCGGGGAGCATCGGTGACCTCCCGGGCCAGCTCGATCACCATCGGGGGGATGTCGATGTCCGTCGGTGTCCCCCCCGGGCCTCGGACCTGACCTGAGCCGGTGGGCTCCAGCCCGGCCCAGCGGTCGACCTGCTTGGCCCAGGCGTCCTGCTGGCCGGGGGCGTAGCCGAGGGCCCGGGCCATGTCCCGGATGGCCGAGCGGCCCCGGTAGCAGATGACATTGGCGACCTGGGCGGCGTGGAGGCGGCCGTGGCGCTCGTAGACGTACTGGATGACCTCCTCCCGCCGGTTCGACTCGATGTCGATGTCGATGTCGGGGGGGCCGTCGCGCTCGGGCGACAGGAAGCGCTCGAAGAGCAGGCCCAGGGCCACGGCGTCCGCAGCGGTGATGCCGAGGGCGAAGCAGACCGCCGAGTTGGCGGCCGAACCTCGACCCTGGCAGTAGATGTCCTGCTCTCGGCAGAAGCGGACGATGTCCCAGACCACCAGGAAGTAGCCAGGAAAGCCGAGGGCCTCGATGAGGGCGAGCTCGTGGTCGATCTGGTCCCACGCCCGGGTCGTGAGACCGCCGGTGGGGCGGGGACCGTAGCGGTGGGTGGCGCCCTCCTCGACCAGGTGGCGGAGGTGGTCCATCTCGCTGCGGGGCCGGCCCGCCTCGTCGGGCGGACAGGGGAAGGGGGGCAGCTCGGGGGCGACGAGACGCAGGTCGAAGGCCAGCTCCCGGCCCAGGGCGACCGCCCCCTCGACGACACCGGGGAACCGGCTGAAGCGCCGGGCCTGCTCCGCCGCGGAGCGCAGGTGGGCGCCTCCGCCGGCGGGGACCCAGGGGTCGTGGTCGTCGAGGCCGCGCCGCTCCCGCACCGCGGCCAGGGCCGAGGCCAAGCGACGGCGGGCGGGCGTGGCGTAGTGGACGTCGTTGGTGGCGACCACCTCCACCCCGGTCCGCAGGGCCATCTCGACGAGGGCATCGTTGCGGGCGGCGTCGATGGGGTCGCCGTGGTCCCAGATCTCCACCCGCAGGTGCTCGGCCCCGAAGGTGGCGGCCAGGCGCTCGAGGTGACGGCGGGCGACGGCGGGGCCATGGGCCATGAGGGCGGCGGGGACGACCCCATCGGCCCCCCCGGTGAGCACGACCCAGTGCCCCTCCCCCGGCGTGCCCCGGCCGGAGGTCTCGGCCAGGTCGGCGAGGGTGAGGCGGGGCGCGCCCTTCTCCCCGGCCATCTGGCCCCGGCTCACCACCCGGGCCAGGTGGGCGTAACCGCTCGGGCCCCGGGCCAGGACGACGACCCGGCCGGGGTGGTCGTCCGTCCCGGGCTGGTCGACCAGGCCCACGTCGGCGCCGAAGACGCTGGGCACGCCCACCGCAGCGGCGGCCTCGGACTGGCGGACCACCCCGTAGAAGCCGTCGCGGTCGGTGAGGGCGAGGGCTTCCAGCCCGAGGCGGGCAGCCTCCTCCACCAGCTCCTCGGGGTGGGAGGCTCCGTCGAGGAAGCTGAAGTTGGAGCGGCAGTGGAGCTCGGCGTAGGCGGGGCCACGCCGGCTTGGCCGTCGCGCCGGGGCGGGACCGGCGCGGTCGGCGAGGTCGGCCGGGGGCTCGTAGGTGCTGCGGTGGGAGGACCAGGCCGGGCTGTCGCCGCCGTCGGTGGGGACGCCACGGTGGACGGTGGTGGGGGCGCGCCCCGACAGGGTGCGCTCGATCTGGGACCAGGGCTGGGTCGGGTTGTTGAAGCCCATAGGGGCTCGTGACTGTAGCGAACACCTGTTCCCTATGCGCTGACGACCACCGACGGTGTCCTCATCCGTCCCCCTCGTCGTGACCGCACTGTGTTGCCAACCCCTCCCGGCAGTGCGTCGGGTGGCGATTCGACAGCGATTCGCTGTCCGACGCAGCGCCGGGAGGGGGAGGGCTCAGGGTGGGTGAGCCCTCGGTGTCACACCCCCTGAGGAAGATGGCCACCACGGCACCGCGGTGGCGGAGCGCGGACCCATCCGCTGGATGCCCCCCCCATCCGAGGTCTCTCCATGCACCCGCCCGGCCCTCCCCCCGGCCCTCCCCCCACCTCACCCCCGCATGGCTCTGCGTCGCGGCCGAACTGGTCCCGGGGACTGGTGCGGGGCCGTCCCCCCTCGTTGGGCGACGCCAAGCTGTTCCCCAACCGCCGCCGATCGGGGTTGCGCCCAGCCGTGCGGCTCGAAATGCAGGTCGAGCGCGACGAGCTGTTCCACCGCCTCGACGTGCTCGACGGGGCCATGGTCGACGGCGCCGCCGAGCGCAGGGAGATCCTCGACGACCTCCAAGAGCTGCGAGATGAGCTGTGGCCCGCCATCCCCTGGCAGCGCGGACGGCGCCCGCCCGCCGTCAACCATGCTCCCCTCCCTCCGGCCACCCAGGACGCCGAGGCCCTGAGCGGCGTGGCGCTGCGACGCTGCTGCCTTGCCGTCCTGGCCCGCCATGGCGAGCTACCGCTGGTCGAGATCCATGCCTGGCTCCACCGCTACGGCTACCTGGTGGGCGGTGAGCACCCGGTCAAGGTCCTGGCCGACGCTCTGGGCCACGAGCACGACGCCAACCGGGCCGAGCGGACCGGCCGTGGTGTCTACCGCCTCGCCCGAGGCTTCCGCCTGCCGCCGGGGTGGCCCACCCGACCGACACCCGAGGGTGATCCCACGACCGTCGTCGACCCCGTACGGGACCCGCCTCTCCGCCACTGCCGCTGCGGGGGACAGGACCCGGGGCGTGCCCACCGGCCCGAGCAGCAGGGCCGGTCCCACGGAGGGACGGGGTGGGGGCCCATCGGGGACCTCCGAGGATCTCCCAGCACACCGTCGTATCGGCCCTCTCCCTCACCGCCCTCCGGTCGGCCCGGCGAGGACAGGCCCCGTGCGTCGCTTGCGCCCGGGCACGGCACCTCAGATCCCCTCGAGCAGGTCAGCCCAGGCCGTGGCCAGCCGGTCGCGGGCCCACTCCCCGTCGTGGACGATGACGCGGTGGCGGATCCGGAGCTGCTCCCCCGCGGCCAGGTCCATCCCGTCGTGCCAGAGGAACGCGGCGTTGAAGAAGTTGGACCAGCCCTCGTCGCCGTAGGTCTCGGCTCGGGTGCTGCCGTAGAACGGCACGGGGTGACGACGGTTGGCCGGGTGGTCGAGCAGGGCCACGCCGGCCGGGGCCGACGACGCCGCGCCCGACGGCGTCCCGGTGAGGTCGCACCACGCCGACGCGGTGCCGTGGATGCGCTCGTGGGTCGACCCGTCGTCGAGCATCAGGGTGGTCTCGGTCCAGTCGCCGGGACCGCGGAGGGTCAGGCCGCCGTAGCCGCCCCACGTCGTGAAGGGGGTCCGGTCCAGGCGGCAGTCCTGGGCGGGGGTCAACGAGGTGTCGAGGTCGATGGCGTAGGCGTCAGGGCCGAGCGGTACGTGGGTCAGCGAGCGCTGCTCGACCAGGGCCACTGCCTCGCCGTCGGGGCGGATCCAGTGCAGCTCGCCCCGCACCGCCACCACGCCACCGGGGATGTGCTCCACGGCGGGCGGGCCCTGGTGGCGGATCACCCCGTAGGGGGCCATCTCCTCCCAGAAGTTGTCGCCGTCGACGAACTTGATGCAGAACCAGAGCCCGTGGTGCCACGGGTGGTCGTCGGGCGCATCGCGGGAGAGCACGTGGCCGGCAGGGGTGGCGACGGGGTGGAGGAACGGCCGGCGGTGCGCACCCCAGTGGTAGGTCCAGCGCCCGGCGACGGTGATCTGACCGTCACCCTCCACCACGGTGACGTCGTCGGAGGCCTCGCCCGGGCTCGCACCGGGAGTCACGGCCGCCACCCATCCAGGGCCGGGTCGTCGGGGGCGAGGGGCAGGAGGACCTCGTGATCCTCACGAGCCGAGATGTACATGGCGGTGACCACCTCCAGTGCGATGCGGGCGTCTGCCAGGGTGACCGGCAACGCGGTCCCGGCGGCGCGCGCCGCGGCGGCGCGCTCCAGCTGGCCTCCGTAGTCTTCCCGACCGTCGGGCAGCGAGGCGACCAGCTCGTCGGACCGCCGGCGAGTCCGGCCGCGACGATCGGCCGACGCGCCGGCGCGACCTCCTCGTCGTCACCCTCGGACCAAGAATCGCCAGCCGTCGGCAGGGTGCGATGACCACCGATACAGTCCGCGGGCTGCGCCGGCACACACCAAGGGGATCCGCCATGTCCACACCCACCTACCGCACCCGGCGGCGGCGGCATGGCGCGCTGGCCGTGGTCCTAGCCCTCGTCCTCGTGGCCGGAAGCTGCTCCAGCGGTGATGGTGACGACACCGCGGCCGACGACGCGGCGGGCGACGAGACCGTCGCCGAGGCGCGACCCCAGGTGGACCCGACGGTGGAGACCGTCGGGGCGAGCTTCACCGTCAGCCCCGGAGTCGAGATCGCCGCCGTCATCGACGCTGAACCGGGCCATGAGCTCACGCTGGTCGACGACGGCGGCGCCAAGCTCCTCACCCTCGTCACCGACGACGCCGGCCAGGCCCACTTCGCCTACATCCCCGACGAGTACGTCACCTTCAAGACCGGGGAGGGCGGCGCCCTGTCCTCCGCGGCCGGGCGTCAGCTGCCCCCCGGCACGTACACGATCCGCGACGAGTCCGCGGACCCGGTGCCGGTGAGCGAACCGTTCGAGGTGACCGGCCGCGACGACCACCCCGACGCCTCGCTCTACGACGACCAGGACATCGGCGACGGCTTCGGATACGTCACCATGCGCGACGGGGTCGAGCTCAGCATCGACGTCTCCCTCCCGGGCCCCATCGAGGACGGGCCCTACCCCACCGTGATCGAGTACTCCGGCTACGGGCCCTCCGACCCTGACGCCATCGAGCCCGGATCCATGATCGCCGGGCTGCTCGGCTACGCCACCGTCGGGGTCAACATGCGGGGCACGGGCTGCTCGGGCGGGGTGTTCGACGTGTTCAACCCGGCCCAACAGGCCGACGGCTACGACGCCGTCGAGGCCATCGCCCGCCAGCCGTGGGTCCTCGGCAACCGGGTCGGCATGGTCGGACTGTCCTACTCAGGGATCACCCAGCTCTACGTGGCCGCCACCCAGCCCCCGAGCCTGGCGGCGGTGACCCCCCTATCGGTGATCGGCGACCCCTGGCAGATAGCGTGGCCCGGCGGCATCTACAACTCCGGCTTCACCGAGCAGTGGTTGGCCCAGCGCAACGCCCAGTCCGAGAGCGGCGGCACCGACTGGGTCTCCGCGCGGGTCGACGGCGGCGACACCACGTGCGAGGAGAACCTCGAGATCCGGTCCCAGAACCCGGACTTCGGCGAGTTCACCCGAGCCCTGGACAACCGCCCTCCCGACACCGACTCCCGCGACCTGCGGCTCCTCGTGTCCGACATCGAGGTGCCGGTGTACCTCACCGGCGCCTGGCAGGACGAGCAGACCGGCCCACAGTTCGCCTCCATGCTCGACGACTTCGACTCGGCCCCGCTCACCCGCTTCAACCTGTTCAACGGCCGTCACCCCGACGGCTACACACCCCTGGTGCTCACCCGCTGGTTCGAGTTCCTGGAGCTCTACGTCCACGAGCAGGTCCCCCGCCTCGCGCCCGGCATCCGCGACGCGGCCCCGGCGTTCTTCGAGGACGCCTTCGGGGTTCCGGGCCTGGAGTTCGAGCCCGATCGCTTCGCCGACTTCGCCGACGACGACCTCGAGGGTGTACTCGCGGCCTACGAGGCCGAGCCCCCGGTGCGGGTGTTGTTCGAGAACGGCGCCGGCGCCGACGACGCCGGGTCGCCGGTGGCCCGCTTCGAGGCCAGCTTCGACGCCTGGCCCCCGCCTGACGCCACCCCCCGCACCTGGTACCTGGGCGAGGACGGGACGCTCGTCGACGAGGCACCCGACGGCGACGGCGCCGACACCTTCGTCAACGTTCCCGAGGCCGGCCAGGACACCTTCTTCGCCGACGACGACGGCGACTACCCCCTGCTCGCGCCCACGTGGGACTTCGAGTGGCGTCAACCCGACGAGGGCGACGGTCTGAGCTACCTGACCGAGCCCTTCGAGGCCGACACCGTGGTGGCGGGCGCGGGCGATGCCGCCCTGTGGGTGCGGGCCGACTCGGCCGACGCCGACGTGCAGGTGACCATCACCGCGGTGCGTCCCGATGGCGTCGAGGACGCCGTCCAGTCGGGCCAGCTGCGCCTCTCGCACCGGGCCCTCGACGGCGAGGTGGGCGACGACCTGGAGGTCGAGCACCACTGGGACGCCGAGCACCGCCAACCCCTCGAGCCCGGCGAGTGGGTCGAGGCCCACGTCGCCATCCCCTCCTTCGCCCAGGCCTTCCGAGCCGGGACCCGGCTGCGGGTCGTGATCTCCTCGCCCGGCCACGACCGGGCCACCTGGAAGTTCGACACCCTCGGCGAAGAGGGCGACCGCCGCGACGTGGGCCGAGGTGGCGACCACGCCTCGTCAATCACCCTGAACCTGGTCGAGGGCATCGAGGTGCCCGCCGGCCTCCCCGAGTGCCCCAGCCTGCGGGGCCAGGCCTGCCGCGACGTCGAGTCGCTGCCCAACACCCCGGCATGAGCCGCGGCGGGCCGGTCGAACCAGACCGCGCCCCGAGTGTCGGCCCGACCGTGGGCGTCCCACCCGACACCTACACCCACGGCCACCACGAGAGCGTGCTGCGCTCGCACGCCTGGCGCACCGTGGCCAACTCCGCTTCCCACCTGGAGCCGCACCTCCGGCCCGGCCAGCACGTCCTGGATGTCGGGTGCGGCCCACGGGCGGATCAGCTCCACGTGGCGACCGGTGGCGGCGACCACGTCGGAGAGCCCGCTGGTGGCGCACATCGGTCTCAGTCGTAGGTGCCCTCGAGGTGCCAGACGCCGTGCTCCAGGGCCAGCAGGTGGGCGGTGCCGTCGGCCAGCACCACCTGCACCCGGGCCCGGCGCCGGGCCCGGTCCGGATCCCACCACCGCTCCTCGGCCGGCCAGGGACCGGCCCAGCCCCCCACCTGGTGGCGGCCCAGCCGGGCCGGGGCGGCGGTGATCGCCCCCCGGCCCCCGACGCCGACCGGCCGACCCTGGGCGTCGACCAGGTCCACCGGGGCCGGGTCGGGGAACACCAGGGCCGGCGACGGGGCCGGCAGCCGACCGGGCCAAGGACCGGTGGTGCCGGGGCGGGCCACGACCCGCTCGCCGCTCAGGTCGACCGCCGCCGCCGACACCGCCCCCACCCGATCCCCGGGGCCGCGACCCCCGCACAGCTCGGGGACGGTCACCGCCTCGGTGCCGAGCAGGGCCGCCACCCGGGTCAGGGCCCGGGCCGCGCCCTCGTCGATGCGGGTCTCGCCCCCCCAGAAGCCCAGCTGACGACCCCGGGCGGCGACGACCTCCTCCGGGTCGAGCAGGAGCCGGGTGACACCGGCCGTGGGGCGGTCGGCGACGGGGCCGTTCAGCCAGCCGTCGAGCTGCCACCGGGCCCGCTCGGCCACCGCCGCCGCGTTCAGGCCGCCCTCGTGGCGCCAGGAGCGGCGGCGCAGCTCCCCGTGCTCGGTCTCCACCTCGATGGCCAGGCGCAGGCAGGCCAGACCGTCGTGGTCCAACCGGCCGTGGAGGGTGTCGGCCAGGGCCACCGCCCGGAAGGCCAGGACGTCGACCCGCTCCACCGGTGGGTCCAGCTCGGTGCCCACGGCCAGCTCGGGAGCCGGGCGACGGGTCGACAGCGGGCGGGGGTCGAGGCCCCGGGCCAGGCGGTGCAGCAGGGCGCCGTCGGTGCCGAACCGGGCCAGGACGTCGGTGGCGGGGAGGGTCGCCAGGGCCCCGAGGGTGCCGAGGCCGAGACGGCCCAGCACCTCGGCGGTGGCCTCGGCCGCACTGGTGCCCAGGTACCGGGCAGCGGCGAGGACGGGCCAGGCGGTGAGCGAGGCCGGGGACCGGCCCGGGGCCACGACCTGCACCGGGTCGACCTGGTCAGCGGCGGGAGGATCGACCCCATCGTCGGACCCGAGGGGGCGGGCCGGAGGCCCGGGCCGGGATGCGCAGGTCGCGGCGAAGGCGCCATCGGCCACCCCCACCCGGACCGGGACGGGCCGGGGCAGGGCGGCGGTGAGGACCTCGATGACCCGGGCCCCGAGAGCGGCGTCACCCCCGTGGTAGCGGGAGGGCCCGCGGGTGGCGAAGGCGGCCTCTCCCGGGCGGGTCACCTCGACCCGGGGGGTGACGGCCTCGAGGGCGACCACCACTGGCTCGAAGGCCCGGGCGTCCCGGGCCGGGTCGGCGGCGACGAGGACGGCGCTCGGACAGCGGCGCTGGGCCTCTCGACGACGGAGGCCGAGGCGGACGCCGACGGACCGGGCTGCGGCCGAGGTGGCAACCACCCGGTTGGCGTGGACGACCACCACCGGCTCGGACCGGTCGTGGCCGGCAGCGAGGACGGGCCAGTCGGGCACCCGGACCACCAGGGCCCGGGCCGGGAGGTCGTCGTCAGCCATCGTGCCTACCCGGCGCGAGACCAGTCGGCCGGAGACGCCGTTCCGGTCGGCGTCGGGGCGACCGGCTCGGGGGCGGCGATGACGGGCATGGGACGACCGTCGGCACCGGGCAGCCACAGCTCGAGGCGGCGGGGGCGGGCGGCCCGGCGCCGACCGGAGGCCTCCACCACCAGGCGTCGGGCCCGCAGCCGCCCCGCTCCGTCGAGACGGTCGGGGGCCACCGCCCCCCGCCAGCCGGGGTCGGTGGTGCGCAGGGCGATGTCGGGCGCCTCGGGCCAGGAACCGGGGCCGGGGAGGCGGACCAGCACCCCGCCCCGAGCCCGGAGGTGGGCCCCCAACCGGCGGACGTCGGTGGCCCGCACCCGAGTGGTGGGGCGGACCAGGATGACCTCGACCGCCTCGGCCAGGGCGGCGACGACGGTGGCCCACCGGTCGGGCGGGGGCGGGGCCACCATCACCGTGCGGGCCAGCACCAGGCCGGCCTCGGACGCGGCGACCAGCCCCAGGTCCGCAGCCCCGACGACCACCGTCCAGGATCCAGCGGCGGAGGCGGCCGCGACCAGACCCAGGGCCAGGCTGGTGGCGCCCGGGCCCTCCACGCCCACCGACACCCCGCGCGGCAAGACGCCATCAGGCAGGAGGGGGGCGAGGGCGTCAGACACCGGGAGGGACCGCTCGGCGGCCAGGGTGACGGGCCGGGCCCGCTGCCCCAACAGCTCCAGGGGCAGACCGGCGCCAACGGCGGACTCCGGAGCCGAGACGACCGTCATGGGTCCAGTATCGAACAGGTGTTCGCCAGAGGCAAGCCCGACCGAGGCCACCTTCCGTCGAGCTCGTGGCGCGCCGAGTCGCTCGACCCCCAGCACCGATGGAGCCGACGCCTCGTCTAGGAGGCGGCCTCGGAGGTCACGGCATCCTCACCGCCAGGTTGGGACGGTGTCTCGGCCGGTTCCGGGGCGGTGCCCTCGGCCGCCGCCACCTGCTCCACCAGCTCGCCCTCGGAGGTGGGCTGGTCGGCATCCTCGACCACCTCCTCGCCGGGCTCGGGTGGGTAGTGGATGAAGAGGCTCTCGATGACCTCGCGCAGCCCGGCGCTGTCGTGACCCTTGGTCAGGTCGACTGTCACCACGCTGCCGTTCATGTGCACCGACTCGACGCCACCGTGGGCCAGGAGGCGGCGGGCCAGCTCGTCGGGCGGCCGGTTGCCCCGGACCTCGGTGCCCGCCTGGTAGCGCTCGTGGCTCATGCCGGTGAGGGCCCGGTTGGTCTCGAACCGGACCATCCCGGGGTTGGCGATCGAGGGCTTCTCGACGACGACGATCGGCTGACCCATGGCCGGGCAACCTACCGGTTGGAGGGCCAGACTCGTCCAATGGCCACGGTGGAGACCTTCGTCCTCGAGGGCCACATCATCGACTCCCCGATCCCCCCCGAGGCGCCTGTCAGCGGCCCGTCGGCCTGAGCCCGCGGGCCATCGGTCCCGCGCCGTCGGCCGACAGCCGCAGCAGCGTCAGCACCGAGAGCGCGGCGGCCACCAGCGCCAGCACCGCGTGGGCCACGTAGAACCCCACGGGGTGGTCGTTGGCCACGATGAGCGGGAGGCGGACGGCCCAGTAGACCAGCGACCAGCCGGCCAGGGCTGCGGCCAGGGCGGCCGCTCGCGGTGAGCGGCGGAGGACGGTGAGGCCGGCGGCCAGCCCCAGGCCGACGAAGACCAGCACCGGCAGGGTGGCGGCCACCTTCTCGCCCGCGTCGAGCGAGGCGTCGGTCAGCAGCAGTGGGACCCGGGTGGTCCAGGTGAGCAGGGTCCACCCGGCCAGGGCCAGTGCCGCCGGGCGGGCACGGGAGAGGGTCGCGGCCACGTCCGCACCCTAGGTCCGACCCCCGGATGAGCCCACCGCGGCACCCGCCCCACGGACTCCGGACGAACGGAGGCGACCGGGCACCGTAGGCTCGACCCCGCACACGACCCGGGGCGACACGTGGACCAGCCGTTCCCCACCCACGGGGACCGCACAGGCTCAAGCCAGGCACGACGCCGAGCAGTGCTGCTCGGTCTCCTCGCCGCGATCGTGGCTCTGGCCGCCTCCTGCAGCACCGTGCGCGCCTTCACCGACCTCGACTCGGCTCTGACCGACGCCGGGTTCACCTCGACCCAGGTCAGCGTGGGCGGGAGCGATCCGGTCACCCTGACGGTGTCCGCCGACGCCCCTGCCGGCGACAGCACCGAGGAGGCGCAGGACGCCGCGGCCCAGGTGGTGTGGGAGTCGTTCCCCCGCCGGTTCGAGCAGGCGCGGATCACCATCGACGGCGAGGAACGCACCGTCACCCCGACCGAGCTGCGGGAACGCTTCGGCGACCGTCCGGCCGGGCTCGACGAACATGGTGACCTGGGCGACGACGTGACCCGGCTGAGCATCGGGCTGATCGTCGGCATCCTGGTCGCAGGGGTCGTCGTGGTCGCGCTGATCGCGGTGGTCGCCGTGGTCGTGGTACGCCGTCGGCGCCGGGCCGCGGGCCCACGCCCCGGCGGCCCCGAGGTGCCGTGGGCGCCGCCACCGGGTCTCGGGGGGACGCCCGCAGCACCGGTCCCTCCGACCGGCGGGTGGGGCCCGCCCGTCGGCGGCACGCCCCAGCCCCCGGGCGGCGGGGCGGGTCCGGGCGGATCGTCCCCACCGCCCTCGACGCCGCCGCTCGCTCCGCCAGCCGAGCCGCCGTCAGCGCAACCCGATGTCGTCCCCGAGGCGCCGGATCCGACACCGGAGAGCCGGGCCGACGCGCGCCGGAAGGGACGACGCGTGCCCGGTCCCCGACCCCCCGCGTCCCAGATCCCCCCGGGCTGGGGCTAGCGCCCCGCCCCGGACGCCTGGTCGACCCGAGGGTGGGCGGGTCAGGCAAACAGGGGAGGCTGATCGGGGTCGAGGCCGGCCAGGCGGGCGCGGGCTCGCTCCCGGGCTCCCGTGGACCAGGGCAGGTCGTCGACGAAGGCCCAGCTCCGCCGATGCACCGCCGTCGGCCCCTGTCCCCGCAGCGCGACCTTGTGGCGGGGGCAGGGGTAGCCCTTGTTGGCCGCGAACTCGAACCCGGGGTGGTCGTCGGCCAGGCCGCGCATGATGCGATCCCGGGTGACCTTGGCCAGCACCGAGGCGGCCGCGATCGACAGGCAGGTGGCATCGCCCTTGACGATGAGGCGGGTCGTGTCGGCGCCGACGAAGTCCCAACGCCCGTCGAGCAGCACCGCGGTGGGCGTCACCCCCAGGGCGGCCAGGGCCCGACGGGCAGCCAGGCGCTGAGCCTCGGACATCCCCAGCGCGTCGCACTCGGCCGGGCTGGCGTGGCCCACGGCCCAGGCCCGACACCACCCGGCCAGCCGACCGTACAGGCGCTCGCGCTCGGGCTCGGTGAGGGTCTTGGAATCGCGCACACCGTTGACCCGCCGTTCGGCGGGCACCACCGCGGCGCCGATGGTGAGGGGCCCGGCCCACGCGCCCTTGCCCACCTCGTCCAGCCCGACCACCAGGTCGTGGCCCTCGCCCCACAGCTCGCGCTCGACGGCCAGACCGGGCGCCTTGCCTCGCAGCGCGGGCCGTAGCCGGGTCCGCGAGCGGGACCGGGTCGGGGCCGAGCGGGCGGGCACGACGCGACGCTACCGTCCGCCCATGGACCCGCTCCGCACCACGAGGCGCTCGCACCGGGCTCGGGCACGCCGACGGGGTGGTGCTCCGGGGAGCAGTCCGATCCTCCCCCGTTCCCTCGCCCCCCGTCGCCCCACCCGGTCGATCCGCAGCCAGCTGTCGCTCTTGTCGGTCCGCTCGACCCTCTCGGTGGGTTCAATCGGCAGCATCCTGTCCATCGGCTCCGCCGGCAGCATCCTCTCGCTCGGCTCCGCCGGCAGCATCCTGTCCATCGGATCGGCCGGGAGCATCCTCTCGGTCGGCTCCGCCGGCAGCATCCTCTCGGTGCGATCGGCCGGGAGCATCCTCTCGACGGGCTCCGCGGGCAGCATCGGCGGACGGGGCACCGAGGCCCACGTCGTGGGTGCGCCCGTCGACCACATCACCCCTCGCGCCGCGGACGGGCACTCCGGGGCGCAGGCCTAGGATCGCTGGACGTGGCCGAGCAGGGGGCATCGACACGGGACCTGGAACCGGGAACCCGCGTCGAGGTGCGCGACGCCTTCGAGGGCCACTGGAACAAGGGCTTCGTGATCGAGTCGGTCACCGCGGAGGGCTACGCCGTGCGGCGGGCCTCGGACAACACGGTCCTGGCCCGGCCCCTGCCCCGCAGCGCGGTGCGCCGGGAGCGGCGCAACTCGATGTGGTGGATGTGATCCGGCGGCTGTGACCTCAGTCGAGCCGGGTCAACGGCCGACGCCCTCACCCATGGCGTCGATGTAGGTGTCGACGTCCATGGCGGTCAGGGTCAGGGTCTTGAGCGTGCCCCGGGCGCCGAGCGCGGTGGCCACCCGCATCATGGTGATCTCGTCAGGTGCCTCGACGATGTTGAGGAAGTCGTACTGGCCCAGCAGGGCGTACTGCTGGAGCACCTTGACCCCCATCTCCTCCAGCTCATCGTTGACCGCCTTCAGCCGCTGCGGGTCCTCGCGGAGCCGGGCCGAGCCGTCCGGTCCGAGCACCGAGAGCATGACGTAGGTGGGCATCGCCGCAACCTACTCGGCTCGGTCCGAACGAGCCTCAGAGGGCCCGGACTCGACTCGGGCGATCGCCTCGGCCTCCTCAGGGTCGAGATCGGTGCCGAGGAACGCGGTGAGCACCTCGCCGGCCACGACCTTGGAGGTCAGCCGGAGGCCAAGGGCCAGCACGTTGGCATCGTTCCACCGCCGGGCGCCCCGTGCCGTCTCGGCGTCGGAGCACAGTGCGGCGCGCACCCCGGGCACCTTGGTGGCCGCCATGGCCACGCCGGTGCCGGTCCAGCAGCACACCACGCCCCGCTCGGCGGCACCGGAGGCGACCGCCTCGCCCACGGCTCGCCCCACATCGGGCCACGGGTCGCCTTCGGGCGCAGCCACCACCACCTGGTGGCCGGCCTCGGTCAGCACCGCCTTGATCGCGTCGGTGACGGCGGTGGCCTCGTCGGTGCCGAAGGCGATGCGCACCGTCACACCCCCAGGGCGTCGAGGGCCACGGTGACGCGGCACCAGGCTTCGGGGTTCCAGCCGGGGCTGGGGTCGTCGACGACGGCGGCGTCGAGGTCGGCCTCGAGGTCGTCGAGCGCCGTTCGATGGATGTCGGTCAGGGCCGCGAAGCGGCGGGCGTCGGGCACCTCCCCCACCGGCTCACCCACCCGCAGGGGCACATAGACCGAGCGGCACGGCGAGCCCAGGAGGAAGCGAGCGAGCGGTGGCCCGTCGGCGGTCAGCGTGGTCACCACCGAGGCCGTGGTGGCCTCCAACCCGGGGACGTGCATGCAGACGGTCCAGCCGTCGGCCCCACCGCAGTGGGACCGGAGGTGATCACGCAGGCCCTGCTCGGTCACCGGCCCGTGGCCCAGGACGGCCGTACCCGCCTCCCAGCGGGGGTCGACGAAGGGTGCCGTCGCCTCCCGGGCCTGGCGGTGGACGGCGTCGAAGGAGGCGATGGTGGTGCGGTTGGAGATGGCCCGGGTGCGGTCGACCTCCTCGGTGGCCCAGGTGCGCCCCGAGGTCTCCACCACCCAGGCCGAGGTCGGATCGGCCAGGAGGAACGACGACCAGTAGGGCACATCGGCGTGGTCGTGGCCCGAGCCGCCCTGGCCGTGGGCCTCGAGCAGCCCGGTGAGGGTGGCCACCGCATCGCTGGCCGTCGGGGATCGCTCCAGGCTCAGCCGGACGAGGTCCATCCCGGTGAGGGCCTCGGGCGCGGCATGGGGGTCGTCGAGGGTGAAGATCATCTCGTTGCCCACGGCCACGCCCGCCTCGTTCACCCCGTGCTCCAGGCCCCACATCCACGCCGGACGGCTGCCGGTGACGGCCAGGGTCGGCTCGGGGTGGCCCGGGACCTCCAGGTAGGTCGTGCGGGTGACGTCCTCGCGGCGGGCCGGGTGGTGCTCGATCACCTGGGTCTCGTGCGGTGGACGGTCGCTGTTCTTGGCGAAGAGGGTCGCGCCGTCTGCGGTCGCCGGGGCGAGGGCCACCAGGGTGTCACACACGCCTGCGACGCTATCGCCGGACCGTGGGGTGACGTCGAGGGACCAGCTCGCCCGCCGGCCGCAGCCCGGCGGACCTAGCGTGGACCCATGGCCCGCGGCGTCGACGTCGTCCCTCACACGCACTGGGACCGGGAGTGGTACCGGCCCTTCCAGTCCTTCCGGCTGCGCCTGGTGGACCTGCTCGACGACCTGCTGACCCGCCTTGACGAGGATCCGGGCTATGCCCACTTCATGCTCGACGGGCAGGTGGCGGTGGTCGACGACTACCTGGCCATCCGCCCCGAGGAGGAGGACCGCATCCGGCGCCTGGTCGGCACCGGGCGGCTCAGCATCGGCCCCTGGTACATCCTCATGGACGAGTTCCTGGTGTCGGGCGAGACCATCGTCCGGGACATGGAGATGGGCCGGGACCGGGCCGCTCGCTTCGGCGGGGCCATGGAGCTGGGCTACCTCCCCGACATGTTCGGCCACGTGGCCCAGATGCCCCAGATCCTGGCCGGCTTCGGCCTCGACGAGGCGGTGGTGTGGCGGGGCGTCCCCGCCGCCATCGACGCCCCCGCCTTCCGGTGGCGCGCCCCCGACGGCAGCGAGGTCCTGGCCGAGTACCTGACCGACGGCTACTCCAACGGAGCGGTGCTGCCCGACGACGCCAAGGAGCTGCTGGCCCGCATCGCCGACTGGACCGACGCCCACGAGCCCCGATCCGGCGACCCGGTGCTGTGGATGAACGGCACCGACCACCTCCTGCCCCAGGCCTCCCTGGGTCGCCTGGTGGCCGAGGCCGACGCGCTGAGCGACGACTGGGACCTGCGGGTCTGCTCCCTGACGGAGCACGTCGCGGCCCGAGTGGCGGGGGTGGACGCGGCCGGAGGGCGCTCCGCCCTCCCGGCGTGGACGGGTGAGATGCGCTCGGGGGCGCGCACCAACGTGCTCATGGGGGTGACCTCGAACCGGGTCGACGTGCGCCAGCGGGCCGCTCGGGCCGAGCGGGCCCTGGAGCGGACCGCCGAGCCGTTGGTGGCGCTCTTCGCCCCGGCGGACGCCTGGCCCCAGGCCTTCCTCGACGAAGCCTGGGGGCTGGTGGTCCGCAACGCGGCCCACGACTCCATCTGCGCCTGCTCGGTCGACCCGGTGATCGAAGCCGTCCTGCACCGCTACGACGAGGCAGTCGACGTGGCCGCGGGGCTCACCGACCGGGCGCTACGCCACATCGGCAGCACCGCAGGGGGGACCGCCCCGGTGGTGGTCAACCCGTCGGCCCGGGCCCGCTCCGCGGTCGTCGAGCTGCTGCTGGAGGGCGACGTCCCGGCCGGGGCCCAGGTGCTCGAGGCGGTGCCCGGGCGGCGTCGGATCGATGATGGCAGCCGAGCCAACCTGGGCGAGGTCGTGAGCCGGGTGCTCGACCGAGACGCCACCCTCACCGACGTCGAGATCACCGACGTCGAGATCACCGACGACGGCGACGCCGTGACCGCGGTCGTCCGCAGCGGCGGCACCGGGGCGGTCGACCGCTCCGCGATCCGGGCCCGCGTCGCCGAGGTCATGGCGGCCGGGTCGCCCGGCCACGCGGCCACAGTGTGGCGCGATGGCGTTCCCGCGAACCGGGTCCTCACCCGCATGGCCCTGGACGGGTTCAGCTGGCGCCGCTGGGAGCCGGCGCCCCTTTATGTGGACCCGGTGAGCGCCGAGGCCGCCGGCACCGGCGGGGCCCGCCTGGCGAACGGGCTGGTCACCGTGGAGGTCGACCCCGCCGACGGCACCTGGTCCCTCGACGGCGTCGCCGGCTACGGCCGGCTGGTCGACGGGGGCGACATGGGCGACACCTACAGCTGGTGCCCGCCAGTGGACGGCGACGTGCTCATCGACCGCCCCGACGCCGTGCGGGTGGAGGTGGCCGAGGCCGGTCCCGTCCGTAGCTCGGTCGTGATCACCACCGACTGGACTTGGCCCCTGGAGCTGGTCGAGCACCGGCGCGCCGGCGTGCCCACCGTGTCCGCCACGGTCACCACCACCCTCACCCTGCACGCCGGGGAAGGCCTGGTGCGGGTCGAGACCACCATCGACAACCGCAGCCGCGACCACCGCCTCCGCGTCCACCACCCGCTCCCCCGTCGGGCCCTGACCTCGCACGCCGGCTCCGCCTACGCCACCGTGACCCGGGGCACCGACGCCGAGGGTGGTCCGACCGAGGCCCCCCTGCCCACCTTCCCGGCCCGGGACCACGTCACCGCCGGGGGCCTGACCGTCGTGGTCGAAGGGATCATGGAGTACGAGCTGGTCGACGCCCCCCACGCCGCCGGCGGGGCTGGTGCGCTGGCCCTCACCCTGCTGCGCGGCACTGGCCTGCTGTCCCAGGGCCCGATGAGCACCCGGCCGGTGCCGGCCGGGCCCGTGGTGGCCACCCCGGGGGCACAGATGCCCGGCGTCACCACCATCCGCTACGGCCTGGCCGTCGACGCCACCGATCCCCTCGCCCTGGCCGACGACCTCTTCGCCCCCTTCCTGGTGGCCCGGCCGCGCGGCCCGCACCGACGTGACGGCCACACCCCGCTCTCGGTCGACGGGGTCGAGGTGGCAGCGGTCCGCCGTCGGGGTGGTCGGCTGGAGGTGCGGGTGTGGAACCCCTCGGGCGAGGAGACCACCGTCTCGGTCGATCGCAGCGGCTGGCGGACCGACCTCCGCGGCCGGCCCGAGGCCCGCCTCGACGGTCCCTTCCTCCTCCGCGGCTGGGGCATCGCCACCCTCTCCCTCGACCCTCTCGACGACTGAGCCACCTCCTGCGAAGCCCTCCCGCGGGCGCGATCAGAGGGAGCGGATGACCCGTGCCGGGTTGCCCACGACGAGGACGCCGGCGGGCAGGTCCCGGGACACCACGGCCCCCGCGCCGACGACGGTGTCGGCGCCGATGGTGACCCCGGGGAGGACGATCACCCCACCGCCGAGCCAGACGGTGTCCCCGATGGCGATGGGTTCGGCGGACTCCCACCCCGCCCGGCGGATGTCGGCCTCGAGGGGGTGGATCGGCGTCAACAGCTGGACGTTCGGGCCGATCTGGACGTCGTCGCCGATGGTGATGGGAGCGCAGTCGAGGGCCATGAGCCCGAAGTTGGCGAAGCACCGGGCACCGACGTGGAGCTGGTCGCCGTACTCGCAGTGGAACGGCGGGCGGATCTGACTGTCGACGCCGAAGGACCCGAGCAGCTCCCGGAGGAGGGCCTGGCGCCCGTCGGGGTCGGTGGCCGAGCTGGCGTTGTACCGCTCGAGCAGGCCCATGGCCCGACGGTACCCGTCACCCAGCTCGGGGTCCGACGGCAGGTAGGGGTCGCCGGCGAGCATCCGCTCCCGCGGGCTCCGGGTGTCGTCAGGCGATGGGTCCACCGACGACGCGTGACAGGTCTCCGGGCGCCCTCGGTCCGTCGTGCTCAGGCGACGATCTCGACGGGCGTGCCGGTGGGAGCCAGGTCCATGACCGTGCTGATGGAGTGGTTGTCCATGCGGACGCAGCCGTTGCTCGTCTCCTGACCGAGGAGCCCGGTGGCGAAGGTGCCGTGGAGCGCGATCTGGCCGATGCCGCCGCCGAAGGACTCGAGGGTGGGGCTGAAGGCGCTGACGCTCACCTGGCCGGCGCCGTAGGCCCGATGGGGCGGGCTGAGGGGCACCACCCCATCGACGAAGAACGACCCGGTCGGGGTGGGCGTGGCCGACTTGCCGGTGGCGACGGTGGCGGACACCAGCGGGGTGTCGGCGTGGAACACGGTGACACGCTTGGCCCCGATCTCGACCTTGATCCAGTTGGGCACCGTGCGTAGGGCGACATCGGCGGCCCGCACCCAGGCCACCATGCCGTTGGGGCGGCGTGACACCCGCACCTGGAGCCAGTCGTCGGTGCGGTCCAGCACCAGGAACACCATTGCCAGCCCCTCCCAGGTGGGGTTGTCCATGGACTCGGTCCGCGGCCCGTCCGGGGCGGAGAACAGCTCGACGCGCGACCCGATGGCATCGGCCACCGTGAACGAGGACGGGTGGACCGTCGGCGGCGGTGCCGTCGTGGTGGGACCGGTCGTGGTGGGACCCGTCGTGGTGGGACCCGTCGTGGTGGGACCCGTCGTGGTGGGACCCGTCGTAGTGGGACCCGTCGTGGTGGGACCCGTCGTGGTGGGACCCGTCGTGGTGGGACCGGTCGTGGTCGTGGTCGCGGGCCAGTCCCCGGCGACGAGCGCCGGAGTCGCCTCGGTGGCCCCGGCGACGCGAGGCCCCACCACCTCGGCCGAGCGCGAGGTCACCACTAGGAGCGTGGCGAGGACGCCCAGGCTGATCGCGACCGCGATCAGCCCGACCCGGGTGAGGGCCTTCGACGTGATGGCCTTCGACGTGGTGGCCTTCGACATGGCTGCAGGCTACTGGCCGGTCGTGTCGCCTTCGGAGGCGGGTGCCGGCTCGGCCGCGACGGGGACATGCTCGTCGCCCTCGCTCCCGTCGGGGTGACGATCCCGACGGTCCCGGCGGCGCCCCCGCCCGTCGTCCTCCAGGGTCGCCAGCCGTCGCTCCCGGGCCTCGGTGCGGCGCTCGCGGACCTCGGCTCGGGGCCCGGCCCGGTCCTCGTCCTCGGCCGGGCGCACCGCCCACAGCGGCACCCGACCGATGTCTTTGAGCTTGCGGGGCTTGAGCGACTTCCAGGCCAGACGGTCGTCATCGCCCACCGCATCGTGCACGTCGTCGGTGACCAGCACCGAGCCGGGGAAGGCGATGTTGACGATCCGGCTGGCCACGTTGACGACCGGGCCGTAGAGGTCGGCCTCCCGCTCGACCACCGGCCCGCAGGCGATCCCGACCCGGACGTCGGACAGGGCCTCCTCGGCCGCGTACTCCTCGGCCAGGGCCAGGCCGATCAGCACCGCCTCGGTCGGGTCGTCCACCGCGTACATGACCTCGTCGCCGATCATCTTCACCACCCGGCCCTCGAAGCTGGTGACGGTGTCGTAGGCAATCTCCTCGAAGCGGCCCACGATGCTGGCCAGCGTGTGCTCGTCGACCTGCTGGCTGAGGGTGGTGAACCCGACCAGGTCGGCGAACCCGACGGCCTTGAAGTCCCGTCCCGAGGGCTCGTCGAGCTCCCGGGCGATGCGGCGGCGGGCGGCGATCTGCAGGTGGCGGCGCCACACGTGCTCGATGACCTGGGTCATCGTCGGCAGCATGGTGCCGGCGAAGACGGCCAGCTCGGGGTCGTCGGCGGCGCGGATCGCGGGCTCGGGCTCGATGGCGTCGACCATGGCGACCGCGACCCGGGCCAGGGACCAGCCGATGACCCGGCTCATCTGCATGGCCAGGTCGGGCTCGATCAGGCCCAGCTCCATGAGCCCGGCCACGGTGCCGAGCATCTCGGCGTCGACCTGGGTGAAGATCCGCTCGCCCGGCCGGGGCTCGGGCAGGCCCAGCGACCGCCACATGTGGGTGATCTGCTGGGCCGGCATGCCGGTGAGCTCGGCCATCTCGAGCAGGTCGTAGCGGGCCGGGTCCGGGACCGCGAAGCGCTCCATGGCGAAGAACCCGAGGACGCCCATCTCCTCGGCGCGGTTCACCTGGGCGTCGTCGACGCCGGTCTCGCGAAGGAGGTGGCGCAGCGTGGGCAGGTCCGGGCCGTCGAGCGGGCCCAGCGCGAACTCGTCGTCGAGGGTGGCCAGCCCGTCCTCCGACGGCGCGACCGACCCGGCTCGGTCCGCCCCCTGCCCGTCGGCCTCATCGGTCACGGGGGCGATCCTCCCGCGCCCGGGTTCCGACCGCCACTGGGATGCGACGAGCTGGGCTCACGTGAAGGATCCCCCGTCAGCGGGTGGAGCGGGCGGGCCCGAGTGTCGATCCTCGACGGCTGAGGGTTCCTCGTCGCCTTGCGGGGGTGCGTCGGGCCCCGCGTCCTGCGGCCGCCAGATCGAGCGGGGCGGGGCGGCGATGGCCACGGCGCCCGACCCAAGTGCTCCGGGTGGAGCGTCGTCGGCGGCGGGGTGGCCGGGAGGGGGGGCGACCGCGGCGAGCAGGGCGTCCCCCGTCCGCTCCGTGGTCCGCCAGCCAGGATCGAGGCCGGGGGCGGTCAGCACCGCCTCGCCGGTCGTGCCGGCGAGGGGCGCGCCCAGCTCCCAGAGCAGCGCCGGGCGCCCACCGTGCCAGCGCACGGCGTAGGACAGCGGCCCCCACCGGGTCGGCGCCCCGTGGACCTCCCACCCCCGGCCCCACCACTCCGGGGGCATCCAGGCGACGAGCGCCGGGCCGGCGGGGTCGTCACGCACCAGCATCCGGGCGACGGTGTCGAGGAGCCGAGCCGACACCAGCCCGTCGTCGCCCTCCCAGCGCTCAGGATCGGACCAGGTGGTGGTGGCCGAGGCGGCGCGCAGCACGGCCCACAGCTCGGGGGCGGGAGCACCGGCCCGGGCGGCGGCCACGGCCCGGGCGGCCAGGCGCCGTGGCGTGGGCGGCGCTCCCCGACCGTCGGGCGCGGGCCCCGGAGGCGACGCCCGGGCCCGGACCTCCGCCGCGTGGGCTGCGACCCGGCTGGCGGGCTCGGCCTGACCCAGGCCGCCCAGCACCACCGATGCGGCCTCGAGACCCTCGGCCACCGCCGCCAGGTCGGTGCCCGCCGGCGGTCGCCGGGCGGCGCGGCCCAGGGCCTCGACGGCCCCGCCCACCTCGGGCAGCCAGGCCCGGGCCGGACCGACGTCCCCGGAGGCGGCGGCGTGGAGGGCGAGGGCCCGCAGGGCCAGCGCGGTGGCCTCCGGCCTCCCGAAGCCACCGCCCCGCTGCTGGCCGGAGGCCCAGCCCACCAGGGCCCGATCGACGGTGTCGGCCTCGCCCCACCAGGCCAGCGCGGCCAGGATCTCCATCTGCTCCCCGGGGGTGGTCCGGTCAGCCTCGCCCCCATCGGCGGTGGTGATGATGTGGGTGGCCGGGGCGGGTGCGCGGTCGGTGGGTGCGGGTTCCCGCCGCAGCCGGTGGGCCAGGGGCAGCGACCGGCGCGCCGTCGCCACCGCGTCGGCCAGCACCGGGTCGGGCAGCTCCAGGCGGGGACCCCGCTCGGCCAGGGCGGTCCATCCCCGCACCACGGCCTCGACGGGGGGGAGGCGCTCGGGCCAGAGGAGCTCAGCGGAGGCCACAGCGCGGGCCTCCACCGGCGAGGCGAACAGCACCACCCGGGTGGTGGCCGTGTGGGGCAGCGGGGTGAGGAGGGCCAGCGAGGCGGGTCCGGACCCGGCGCCGTCGGGGACCGAGACGGGCCCGGTGGATGCCGTCCCCGCCTGCACCTCGTGGATCGGGTCCACCCCGTCGCCGCGAGCCCAGCGCGACGGCGGACGGGGCAGCAGGCCGAACGGCTCCGACGCGGCCAGGAGCTGCGGTCCCGAGGAGAAGGAGGGCGAGGCCACCGTGACGGTGGGCGCAGCGGACCCGGTCGGCCCGGTCGGCGTGTAGGGTCGGATCACCCAGGCCAGGGCGACCGGGAGGGCGGAGCGGTTCTCGACCTCGACGACGACCCAGTCGTCGCCGCCGGGGTGGGCCCCGCCCCGGGCCCCGAAGGCCCGGTGCACCACCTCGCCACCGGGCACCCGCAGGGTCGTCTCCACCACCGGAGCCCCGTCGATGCGACGCTGGGTCAGACCGACCTCCCGGGCCGGGACGTGCCAGCGGTCCTCGGCGCCCACCCACCAGTCGAGCGACGGCCGGCCCGACCCGGAGATGGGCGTGACCAGTCCCCGGTCGTCGACCAGCGCGCTGCGCTCACCGTCGACGACGCCGATCCGGGTCCACGAGGGCACCACGTCGTCGCGCGCCAGGGTGGGCGGGAGCGCCCACCCCCCCTCGCGCAGACCGACGAGGGCCTCTCGTGCGGTGGTCGAGGCGCGGTCCGTCGGCGCCGAGGTCCGGCGACGGGCGATGCGCCGAGGGCGACGACGGGGGCTCAAACGTCGGGTCGCACGCCGGCCAGCTCGTGGCCGGAGTCGCGCTTGAGCAGGCCGGTGTAGGCCTCGCCGGCCGGTCGGCCGTCGTGGCACACGGCCTTGACCTCGGCTGCGATCGGCATCTCCAGGTCGAACTCGTCGGCCAGCTCCATCACCACGCGGGAGGTCTTCACCCCCTCGGCCACCATGTTCATGGCCTCGATGATCTCGTCGATGCTCTCGCCCTGGCCCAGGCGCTCGCCCACGTGACGGTTGCGGCTCTGGGTGCTGGTGCAGGTGGCGATGAGGTCGCCCATGCCGGCCAGGCCCGAGAAGGTGAGCGCGTGACCGCCGAGGGCGATGCCGAGGCGGGAGATCTCGGCCAGGCCCCGGGTGACGACCGCGGCCCGGGTGTTGTCGCCCGCCCCGAGGCCGTCGGCCATGCCGGCGGCGATGGCGATGACGTTCTTGAGGACGCCCCCGAGCTCACAGCCGACGACGTCCTCGTTGGTGTAGACGCGGAACAGATCGGCCCGGAACAGCCCCTGCAGGGCCTGCGCGACGTTGTGGTCGTCCATGGCCATGACCGCGGCGGCGGCGTGGCCGGCCATGATCTCCTTGGCCAGGTTGGGACCGGTCAGCACCCCCACCGGGTGGCCGGGGACGACCTCGGTGACGATCTCGCTCATGCGTTTGCGGGACCCGATCTCAAGGCCCTTGGTCAGGCTCACGACCGGCACCCAGGGGCGCAGGTAGGTGGCGACGTCCTCGAGGGCACCGCGGAACCCCTGCGAGGGCACCGCCATGACGAGCACGTCGCAGTCCCGCACCGCCTCCTCGAGGTCGGAGGTCGCGACCAGGGGGTCGGGCAGCGTGTAGTCGGCCAGGTAGTCGCCGTTGCAGCGGTCGTCGTTGATCTGGTCGGCCAGCTCGGGCCGGCGGGCCCAGATCGTCGTGGGGGTGTTGCGGGCGGCCAGGGCGGCCACCGTCGTCCCCCACGAGCCAGCACCGATCACAGCCACACGGATGTCCACGGTGGCGGACGGTACACCTGCCACTCGGCGCCGACCGGCGCCGGACCGTCCGGTCCCGGTCGGGAGGATGGCTGACGGCACCGGGACGGGGTCGCCGGTAGCCTCGCCCGGGTGTCGGCAGCGGTGGTGGTCCCGGTGAAGGCCTTCCACGCGGCGAAGCTCCGTCTCGCCCCTGCCCTCGCCCCGGCGGCGCGGGCCGTGCTGGCCCGGGAGATGGCCGAGCACGTCATCACCGCCGCCGCGCCGCTGTCGGTCACCGTGGTCTGCGACGACCCCGGGGTGGCCGACTGGGCGCGGGCCCAGGGGGTCGCCGTGGGGTGGACGCCCGGGCTCGGCCTGGACGGCGCGGTCGAGGCCGGTGTCGCCGCCGTCGCCGAGGCCGGCGCCGACCGGGTGGTGGTGGCCCACGCCGACCTCCCCCTCGCCCGGGGCCTGGCGGAGCTGGCCTTGCTCGGGACCGAGGAGGCGCCCGGGGTGGTCCTCGTCCCCGACCGGCGCTCCGAGGGCACCAACGTCGTCGTCGTCCCAGCGCGCGGTGGGTTCCGCTTCGCCTACGGGCCCGGATCCTTCGCCCGGCACTGCCAGGAGGCCACCCGACTGGGCCTCGCCCTCCGGGTCGTGCGCGACCCCCGTCTGGGGTGGGACGTCGACATCCCCGCCGACCTGGATCTGCCCAGCGACGACGAGCTGGCCGCATCGTGCGGCCGCGAGCGATGACGGTCACGTCCCGCGACCTCCCGGTGCCCGAGCGGGCCCTGGCGGTGGGGGCCCACCCCGACGACATCGAGTTCGGCGCCGGCGCCACCCTGGCCCGCTGGGCAGAGGCCGGCTGCGAGGTCTCGCTGCTGGTCTGCACTGACGGCTCCAAGGGGACGTGGGACGCGTCGGCCGACCTGGCCGCGCTGGTGGCCAGCCGCCAGGACGAGCAGCGCGACGCCGCCGCCGCGCTCGGAGCCCGGCGCGAGGTCGTGTTCCTGGGCCGGGTCGACGGTGAGCTGGAGGCCGACCGCGACACCACCTCCGAGGTGGCGCACTGGATCCGCCGACTGCGTCCGGATGTGTTGCTCGGCCACGACCCCTGGCGGCGTCATCGCCTGCACCCGGACCACCGGGCCGCGGGACGGCTGGTGGTCGAGGGCCTGGTCGCGGCCCGCGACCCCCACTTCTTCCCCGAGCACGGCGTGGCCCACCACCGCCCCGGCGCCCTGCTGCTGTTCGAGGCCGACCGGGTGACCCACGCCGAGGTCGCCTCAGGCGAGCACCTGGAAGCCAAGGTGGCGGCCCTGGAGGCGCACCGCAGCCAGTTCGAGTCGACCATGGACATCACCACCGAGGACGATGGCTCGGCGCGGGAGCGGTTCCGGCGCCGGATGCGCGACGAGGCCGCCACCGCCGGCCGCCGGGTGGGCCGGAGCGCGGCCGAGCTCTTCGCCCGCCTCCCCACCGACCGCTAGGGGTTTTCGAGCTCGATGCGGATGGGGTCGGGTGGCGGTGGGGAGCCGCGAACCCCGCCTCATCCTCCGATCCGGGTGTCGTGTCCTGCGACGTGCGAGCCGGCGCAGCCGCTCGAAAGCGGATCAGTTAGGGATCCAGCTGCCGTGGAAGCCGAAGGGGACCCGGGCCGGGAGCGGCACCCGGGCCACGGGCTCCTCGCCGGGGGCGTCGGCCGCCCACACCAGGAGCTCGCCCCGCTCGGTCCCCCGGTCGTGGGCCGCGGCCATGAGCCAGGCGTCGGTCTCGTCGTCGATGTCGCCCCCCACCCGAGGGATGACCACCGCCTCACCCACCTGACGACCCTCTCCGGCGGGGTGGCCGGCCACGGTGCCGGCCCCCAGGTCGTGGCGCAGGATGGTGTCCTGGGCCCCGAAGTCGCCCGGGGTGCTGACCGGCACCCCCACCGCCCAGCCGAAGCGGGCCGGGAGCCCGACCCGGCTGTCGGTCACGCGGGGGAACTCCTGGCCGTGGTCATCGAGCTGCTCCTCGACCACGGTGCCCCGGTCGAGGTCCAGGGTCCACCGCCAGAGGGTGGGGGTGGCGTCGGCCGGCCCCACCCGATCGCGGTCGAAGGTGCGCTCGTGGCGGACCACGTGGAGCACGACCCGACCGTCGGCGCCGTCGGCGCCGGGCTCGTCGTGGGCGTTCAGGGCGTGGAACACGTAGCAGGGCTCGACCTCGAACCACCGGATGTCGGCCGCCGTGCCCTCCCGGGGCAGGAGGCCGAGCCGGGCCGGCAGCTGCCGGTTCCAGGCGTAGGGGAACGAGGCCCCCTGGGTCACGAGGTCCATGTCGAAGGTGACGGGGAGGTCGTAGACCACGGCGTAGCGCTCGGTGAGCGACATGTCGTGGACCATGGGTCCGTGGTCGAGCGGGATCGGCTCGACCGTGCGGACCCGTCCGTCGGTGCCGACCACGATGTACTGCAGGTGGGGCAGGGCCCAGTGGTAGGCCACGGCGTGGAGCTCGCCGGTGCGGGGGTCACGCTTGGGGTGGGCGGTGAAGCCGTTGGGCAGGGTGCCACCGAGGTCGGTGTGGCCCACGGTCTCCAGCTCGTCGGTGAGCTCCACCGGCCGTGCCCCCGCCTCGACCAGAGCCAGGGTCGTGCCGGCATGGCCGATGATGTGGGTGTTGACCGTGTCCATCCCACCGTGGCGCTCCCCCGGGGCCGGCTCCTCACCGAGGGCCCGGCTGACCTGGGTGGACCGGACCCAGCGGTTCCGATACCACTCGGCCCGGCCGTCGTGCAGGCGCACGCCGTGCACCATGCCGTCGCCGGTGAACCAGTGGTGCCGGGACGGATCGGCCACGTTGTCCATGATCGGGTTGGGACCGATGCGCAGGTAGCGACCGTCCAGCTCGGGCGGCAGCGAGCCCACCACCGCAAGGTCGTGGGCCGTCACCTCCTCGGTGACCGGACCGAAGTTGCCCTCGAGGTAGGGGTTGGTGGTGCGGACGGCCATGGTCGGCCTCCTGACGTCTCGGCGGCCTCGCCGTACCTCGACCAGGCCATAACAGCGTTGTAGGGGACAATAACGATGTTGTGGAAAGATGTCAACCATGTCCGCCGAGCCCGCCGCGACCGACGTGCGCGCCGCGCTGATCGCGGAGACGGCCCGCCTGCTCTACGACGCCGGACCGGAGGCGGTCAGTGTGCGCAAGGTGGCCGACGCGGTGGGGACCTCGACCATGGCCGTCTACACCCACTTCGGCGGCAAGCCCGAGCTGCTCCGGGCCGTGTGCTCCGAGGGCTTCCACCAGCTCGGTCGGCACCTGGCCCGAGTGCGCCGGACTGACGACGCGGTGGCCGACCTGGCCGCGTTCGCACGGGCCTACCGTCGCACCGCCCGTGCCGATCCCCACCTGTTCCGCGCCATGTTCGCCCGACCGGTGGGCGAGGTGCTCGTCGAGCCCGACGAGCAGGCTCAGGCCCTCGAGACCTTCCTGGTGCTGGTCCGGGGCGTGCAACGGGCGATGGACGCCGGACGCCTCGACCGGGTGGCGCCCGATGAGATGGCGCTGGAGCTGTGGAGCGCCGTCCACGGCCTGGTGTCGATCGAGCTCGGCGCGGGGGTGCAGTCCAACCGTCAGGCGGAGCGAGCCCTGGCCGCGCTGGTGCGCCACCTGGCCATCGGCGCCGGTGACGCGCCGGACCGGGCCGCGGCATCTGTGCCCGTGCCCGGCCGATAGCGCGACCGAGGGCCGGCCCTGGCCCTGGCCCTGGCCCTGGCCCTGGCCCTGGCCCTGGCGCGCAACGGGGAGGGCCCGCAGGCCCTCCCCGTGCCGGATTCAACTCAGAGGCGGCGGCGACAGATGGACGTCCGGGGCAGTTCTGCCCTGGTGGCCCTGTCCGCTCGACCGCTCAGAGGGCGAGCAGAGCGCCGGGCCTGAGGCCCGACCCCTGCACCCTCTCGGTGGGGTCGAGGCTCAGACCTTGGCCAGCTTGGGAGCCGGGCTCTCGTTGTTGACGACCTTCTTGAGCGAGGTGCCGGCCGAGACCTTGGGGTACTTCTTGGCCTTGGTCTTGACCTGCGCACCGGTCTGGGGGTTGCGGGCGGTGCCGGCCTTGCGCTGGCCCTGCTCGAACTTGAGGAACCCGGTGAGGACGATGGAGTCGCCCTTCTTCACCGTCGTGGCGACGGTGTCCTCGAAGGCCTTGATGACCGCGGCAGCGGTCGTCTTGTCGGTGTCGGCCTGAGCAGCCACCTGTGCGATGAAATCGGCCTTGGTCACGTTGGCCACTGGCCAACCTCCTGGATCGTGGATGTCGATGTCCGATGTCGGACGTAGGGCATCTGAGCCCACCAGACCCGCCGGGTCAAGGACCCTGGAGCGCGGAACGCCTTGCGCGACAAGGGTTCGCGGTTCCCGAGGTCCGGCCCGCTAACCTTCCGCCCCCACTCGCGGAAGGGGGCCGCGCCGCGTGCCAGGCTCGGCCCCCATGACCACCGCGCCCCTCCCCGACGGGACCTTCGACGCGATCGTCGTCGACGCCCGCGACGAGGACGCCGCGGGGGTGGTGCTGCACCTGGCGGTGCTGGCCGGCGCCCACAAGGGCGAGGTGGTCGAGCTGCGCGGCCCCTCCGGCGTCGACGCCCTCGACAGCCTCGGCGTCCCCGCCACCATCACCGTGGCCGACGGCTCCCCCACCGTCGACCTCGAGCTCTGACGGTGACGGTCGCCAGTACGAAGCGATCCCCGTAGTGGGGGCGGGGGGGGTGGGCCGCGGGCGCCCGCGAGGGCGCCCACCCGGGGGGGGGGGGGGGCCCCGGCCGGGACGC